>NZ_FOPI01000039.1 GCF_900113455.1 Ligilactobacillus ruminis DSM 20403 = NBRC 102161
TTTTACGGGCAAATCTCAAAAAGCGGCATTTTGCCCGTAATCAAGAACTGGGTTTTACGGGCAAATACCAAAAAGCAGCGTTTTGACCGTAATCCGCATCGGAATTTAACCACTGCCATCCGACCTTCTGCCCCGCCACGATTACCGCCATGCGCACTGCATCTGACAAAACAAAACCCCCGAGCCAAAATGCCCCGGGGGTTTATCAAAGTCAGATTCCCTTGAACCGATACATCTTTGATGTGTAGTCCTGGTGGACAATCGGATCATAGAATCCAAGTTCCATCAGCTCATCACCGCCAAAGATTTCATGCGTTTCAAGATTTTCGTATTCAAGCTCAGGATCAAGCCCGAATAATTTTGTCTTTGTCAAACAAGGCTGCGCAAATGCGAGAACCTGGAAAGTCATGACGCAGACGTCGCGCTTATCATCCGAAACAAACATCCAAGCTGCCTGATTTGTTTCAACCGGCGACTTCAAACGGTAAAAATTGCCGTATTGTATGAGTTTTCGGATCTCCTTGTAGCAAGCTACCTGTTCTTTGACATGATCCTTATCTTCTTGACTCATCTTGGTCAAATCAAGCTCGTATCCGAAGACTGCGCTCATTGCAGCATTGCCGCGCGTTTCAAATGACGTTTTGCGTCCAGTCTGGTGATTAGGAATTGCCGAAACGTGCGCGGTCGTCATGGAAATCGGATACACAAGACTCGTGCCGTATTGAATCGTCAGCCGGGAAACGGCATCCGTGTTGTCACTCGTCCAGATCTGCGGCATATAATAGGCAAAGCCGGCATCGAAGCGCCCGCCTCCACCTGAGCATCCTTCAAACAAAACATCAGGAAAGGTACTTGTAATTCGTTCCATCAGTTCGTATAACCCTAAAACATAGCGATGGTAAACCTCCCCCTGCCTGTCTTTCGGAAGACTTGCCGAATAGACGTCTGACAGATGACGATTCATATCCCACTTGACGTAATCCACGCTGCCTTCTTTGAGAACCTTGCTGATCTGTCCGAAAAGATCATCAATGACTTCCTTTCGTGTCAAGTCAAGCACGTACTGGTTTCTCGAAGGGCTTGGCCTGCGTCCCGGAACCTGCATCAGATATTCGGGATGCTTTCTGTAAAGTTTTGAATCGTAGGAAATCATTTCCGGTTCAAACCAAAGACCGAACTTCAGCCCCTTTTCATGCACGTAATCTGCAAAATGCCCGAGTCCTGAAGGAAACTTCTTCTTGTAAACCGTCCAGTCACCAAGAGATGAATTGTCGTCATTGCGGTGTCCGAACCACCCGTCGTCTAAAACGAACATTTCAATGCCGAGATTTTCAGCCTCGTCAACGATCGTTTTAAGCTTTTCTTCGTTGAAATCAAAGTAAGTTGCCTCCCAGTTGTTGACAAGGATTGGACGATCAGCATGCTTGAATTTCGACCGGACGATACGCTCTCTGATGATTTCATGAAAGGCCTGGCTCATCTTGTTCAACCCCTGGTCTGAATAAGTCATGAGGACTTCCGGTGTTTGAAATTCAGAGCCGGCATCCAGTTTCCAGGAAAAATTATAATCGTTGATTCCGATTACCAGGTGCGTTTGATCAATCTGATCCTTCTCGACTTCAAACGAGTGATTGCCGGAATATGCAAATGCAAATCCGTAAACGTCTCCGGAAAATTCGTCCGTTTTCCTGTCAGCCAGGGCCAAAAACGGGTTCATCTGATGACTTGACGTGCCGCGGATGCTGCCGAATTTCTGAATGCCGTATCCGACCGATGACCGCTCAAGATGGCGTTCGTTTGCATGAGCACCGGGCAGGCAGATTGAATCGAAATCCCTGTCGACAAAATCAAGCTGAAGCGAGGCGACCTTTTCCAGGAAAACAGTTTCCTTCCCTGTATTTCTCACCTTAACGGAACGGGTGATGATGGAAACGTCACGATAAACAGTATAAAGCAAATCGTACTCAAGTCCCGTCAACTCATCGTCAAGCGTAATCGTCAGCGTCTGTGCCTCTTTTTCATTTTCAACGCAGGCTGCCGGGAGTCCTTCCAACTTTGGCTTTCCGTCTTCAATTTTGTAATTTTTATATTTCAACATCAGGGAATTCGATCCGTTTTCCTGACGAACAATCGTTGCAGGTGTATGATAGTCCATCTCACCCGCTCCGCTGTACTCTTTCGGCAGTGTGTCACGGGAGAACGTCCGGTCAAGCGATCCGGGAAGATTGCCCGAAAAGCCGCGGTCAACCCTTGGATACTTCAATTCGCCGTGATATTTCTGCACGCGTCTGCCGAAGTAAAGATGACAGAGCGTTCCGCCGGCCACCACCGAGAAGATGTACGAGATGTTCCTGTTGTGCAGGTGGAAGACCTGCCGTTTGCTGTCAAATTCAATTAAGTCATTCATTTTGCTTCACCTTTCTTCACTCTCAGTTCCATTGCATCATCCATTGCCTTGATTTCAGCTCCGCTCTTCTGCTTCAGCGTGAAGTCCTCAAAATTATCGGAGTTCGTCACCGTCACGATTACGGTATCGTCAAGACCGGCCTTTCTGATTGTATCATCCCAGAATTCCAGAATCTCATCGCCTTGACTTATCCTCTGTCCCTCTTCGACATAGGTTACGAATCCCGTGCCCTTGAGAGCAACGGTGCCAAGTCCGACGTGAATCAGAAGTGCCATGCCGTTGTCGGCAACAATGCCGACTGCATGTCTTGTCGAAAATACCTGGCGGACCGTTGCATCAAACGGAGCATACACTCTGCCGTCATTCGGTCTGATGGCAAATCCCAGGCCTGCCTGACCCTTTGAGAATACATCGTCATTTACTTCGCTCAGCTCAATCAGATTACCTGAAACAGGTGCCTTGACGGAAAGCTTTTCATCCGACGAAGTGTTTTTGACACTGATGCCAAGATCCTTGCCCCACGTCTTTTCAAGTTCGGCAACGATTTGGGCATGACGCTCCTCCGTAAGAGTGATCTTCTTCATGAAGATGATGATGGAAACCGTCAGCATCACTGCCGGAACGGCAAACATCATCAGCTTGAAATTCATTCTTCCTGCTGCAGTAATCGATGAGGCAGTAGCTCCGGTCGTCATCCCGGCCAAAATTGCGATCTGACCGACAACGCCATTTGACACGGCACCGCCGAACTTATCAATCAGCGGACGAATGGAAAGCGATAATGATTCATCTCTGTGCCCTAATTTCCATTGACCATATTCAACAGAATCCGTGATGATCATCAAAACAACCAGGAAAACCATTTGCTGCGGGAATGCAAACATTACGGCAGCAAGCAGAACAAGTGCCAGGTTGTTTCCAGCAATGGCGAACACTCCGATGCCGCAGAGCATGAAAACAAGACAACCACCGAATACGGTCTTTCTGCTGAATTTTTTAGACAAAATCGGGAACAAGGCAGCCGAAACCATCCCCAGGAAGATGTTGATTGTTGACAAAATTGAAAACGACTTTGGTTGCCCCATGATATACGTGAAATAGTAGACTTCAAGCGCTCCCAGAATGTTGATTCCGATTCCATAGAAAAGATACGCAAATGCGACCCAAAGGAGCTGATCGTTTTTGGCAACTGCCTTGAAAACGCCGATGACACCAACTGTATCTTCCTTGTTTTCGCGAATCTCGCTGTTCACTTCACGTGTGCAGCAGCCGACCACCCAGGCGGAAACGAGTGCAATCGTGCAGATGATGAGAGCAAACATGAACCAGCCGTGAGCATCACCGGTCGAAGTCGTCTTTTCTGAAAAATAGATGACGGCCGGCATGACGAGCACACCAACGAGACCGCCGCCGATAGTTGAACCGAAACGCGCAAAAGTTGCCGTTTTTTCGCGCTCACGCGAATCAGTCGTAAGCGACGGGAGCATTGACCAGAAACCGACATCCTTGAATGAATAGAAGATGTCCATCGTGATGTACATTACGGCAAAGATGACCAGATAAAGCATTGCATTTTTCTGATACAAATTGCCAAGCGACGTAAACAGACACAGCAGCAACACTGCAGAAACCGTCCCGCCGGCGACGACCCAGGGACGGAAATGCCCCCAACGGGTCTTCGTGCGATCAATTGCGTTTCCAATAAATGGATCAATAAAGAGTTCTACGATGCGCAAGACCATGATGATCAGCGTCACAAGACTGATCATCTTGTTATCAACGGTCTGATTGCCGGAATTGAACAAGTGCGATGTGATGAACATGATCAGATAACCTGACAACAGGCCGTAAAATGCATCATTGCCAAATGCGCCAAAGCTGTATGCAAGACGCTGTCCCATGCTCATTTTTGTTTTCCCTTCATTTGACATGAAAATAACTCCCTTTCGTGTATCCGCTTTCTTTACAGTCTTCAGTATACGTTAATGTAAGTCTTTTCAACATAGTCTTTTAATCATTTTAGATGTCATAATGTTCAGTGAACAAATTGACATCTTCTTTCAAAAAAAGTTATAATGACAAGGAAAATTCAAATATAAAAAGCAATATTGACATTGAGTGACAGAAAATTTACACATTGGAGAAAAAATGAAAAAGGAATACCGCGATCTGCAGAGCAACAGCATCGAAAACGGAATCATCTTCTACGGTCTTGAATGCTGCGAACCAAACTACATCTTCAAGGGAAATAACATCCGCGAAAACTACGTTATTCATTATATCAGGAATGGATGCGGAACATTTTCGTCAGCCGGCAGGCCCTTGGTCAAACTGAAACAGGGAGACTGCTTCATTTTACCTAAAGGCGTCCCCTGCTTCTATCAGGCTGATGAAAAGAACCCGTGGGAATACAGCTGGATCGGACTTTCAGGTATCAGGACCGGCGAAATCTTCGCCGCTTCAAGCATTTCAGAAAAAAATTACCTGTGCCAGATTCAGGACACTGAATTTAAAAATAGCCTGTCCATGCTGTACGAATCGCTGCATTTGACGCATAACATGAAGAACAGCCTGCTGACCGAATCCCTGCTTTACAAAATGTTCCATGACCTGTTGGACGAGTTTCCGGCAGAAGTCACCAGAAAAACCAACTCACGAACCCAGTTCCGGCTTGCGGTGGAGTACATGAGGGACAACTATGACACAGGCTGCTCCATCCTTGACGTATGCCGCGGGCTGTCCGTTTCACGAAGCTACCTCTACAGCCTCTTCAAAAAATTTGCGGGATCATCCCCTCAGAAGTTTCTGACTGAAATCCGCATGGAGGAAGCAGAACACCTGCTCAAAGACACCGACAGAAGCATTCAGAACATCGCTGATTCAATCGGATACGGTGACAGCTTCACATTTTCGAAGGCATTCCGCAAGTCAAGAGGATGCAGCCCGACTGATTTCAGAAGGATGAGAAACTGACTTGTGATCCGGAAGCTTTTCACAGATGAAATACAGGTCTTTTAACCTAATAATGAATAAAAAACAACCGCATTTTTCTGATGACATTCGGCTGTGACTGAACAAAAGAAGATTATCAAGTTCAAATTCGGCGTCAGCCTGACAAAAAAGAGGCTGGTGCCTTAAATTTAATTATGCTTAGCCTATCCATCCCGTGACTTTAGTCATGGGATGGATAGGCTAACTATCTAACAACTATTGATATATCATTCCTATGGCAACCTGGGAATGTAAAAGGCACTGGTAATTAGATAGTCACTGACCAGACAACTACGGCTGTTTGGATAAACCATCCGTATCTATGCAAATTGTGGTTCAGATACTCAATATAATGGGGTCTGCTCATAATCCATCAACTTTAGCCGATGGTGGTTGACAATGCGTACGATTCATAGTAGCTTTTATGAATCATACTTATTTTTGCTTTAGCCAGACATCCGTCAGGCACAGAATGAGAGACCGTACCCAGACAAGTCGATTATAGGGTATAATGAATCTATCTTAGAGGATTGTAGATCCGGAAAGCGAGATTCAGGGATGAAAGACAGAAAAACAACTTTTGATGAACGGCTGGAAATCATTGAACAGCTGATAAGACACGATGTTGACTACAAATGGGCGGCTGAACATTACAATGTCAGCTATAGTCAGGTCTACGGATGGTATCGGAAGTACACTGAAAGCGGCAATAATCCGGAATCGCTGCGTGACCGCAGAGGAAAGGACAAACCGGAATCAAAATTCACTGAAATGGACCGGTTGAAGAGGGAAAACAAACTTCTCGAGGCCAGACTTCATCAGCAGGAAATGGAGGTAGCCTTCGCAAAAAAAATTAGTCGAAATAAGCAACAGGGAGGCGAAAAAGGAATCAGGCAGAAGACTATCAGGGAACTGAACGAGGAATACGGCTGGTCAATCAGTGAACTGTGCAGAACAGTTGGGATAACCAGAGATGCACACTATAAGTGGCTCAAACGTGGAACAAGTAAGCATCAATTGGAAAAACATTGAGCAGGAAATAGATTTTACTGAAGGCAAAATAGAGCTAAAGTAATATTTTTCAATGAAACTTAAAAGGCATTATATGCCCGTAACCGAGGGCTGGCTTTTACGGGCATATCCCAAAAATCGCCATTTTGACCGTAACCGTGGGCTGGCTTTTACGGGCACATCCCAAAAAGCGGCATTTTGACCGTAACCGAGGGCTAGCTTTTACGGGCATATCCCAAAAATCGCCGTTTTGCCCGTAACCGGGAGCTGCATTTTACGGGCATATCCCCAAAATCAACATTTTGCCCGTAACCGAGAACTGGGTTTTACGGGCATATCCCAAAAATCGCCGTTTTGACCGTAACCGAGGGCTGCATTTTACGGGCATATCCCCAAAATCGACGTTTTGCCCGTAAGCCAGTCTTGAAGCATTGATTGAGCCAGAGCTGCACAGTACTGCATTTGGCAAAAAATTCACCTATAATAAAAAAATGCTGGACAAAATCAGTCGACTTTCGACCGTCTTGTCCGGCATTTCATTTAATTCAGGAGAAAACCTAAATTTTCACCAGTCTCTCTGCTATTTTCGTATAATATCATATAAATTCTTCGGAACCCGGTCAAACAACGGCGACATCTCACCGTCAACGGTAATGTCCAATCGGTGCATGGCACGCGAGCAGATCGTGTAGACCAGCTGGCGTTCATCTTCTTCATGATAGTTTTCCTTGTTGGCGTTCCACATGATAACAGCATCAAATTCCAGACCCTTGGCCAAGTATGAAGGGACAATAATCGTCCCGGGAACGAGGCGCTGATTTTCGGTTCTGATCAGCGTTGCCTTGACGCCTTTGACGTTAAGCTGTTCGGTCAGCCATTCGCATTCCGAAAGCGACTTGCAGATGATGGCCGTCGTCAGCTTCAAGGCATCGTTTTGAAGCAAACGTTCTTTGACGTCTTCAACGAGGCGTTCCCTGTCAGCATCGATCGTCATCGTCGGCAAAGATCCGTTGCGGTTAAATGCAGTGACTTTTTCGCCATCGACAAGCACTTCCTTGGTAAAATCGGTAATCTGCCTGGTTGAACGATACGATTTTGTCAGCTGAACCACGTTGGTCCTGTCCTTGTCAAACATCGTCGAAAGTTCAGACAGCAGGCTGTGGCTGTTTTCCTTCGTGAAAATCGCCTGATTCAGATCGCCGAGCATCGTGAAGTGGGCGCGCGGAAATTCCGTCTTGAGATATGCAAGCTGGTATGCCGTATAATCCTGGATCTCATCGATGAAGACGTATCGCATTCTGATGTCGCCCTTCTTGCCGGTGATGCGGTCGTACAGATACAAGAAGCAGGACACGTCCGTCATCGGCAGACTGCGCTTTTTGATTTGATCAATCGTGTTTTCGACCCCTTTTTGCCATTCGTCATCCGAAACGTCGAACTTTGAAAGATCGAGCAAAGAAGGAACGTGTCGCAAAAAATGAACGTACTGAGCATTGACGTTCAAAAAGCGTTTCCTGACGATGGTGCGCTTGATTTTCATGAATTCCTTCGTCACGTATTGCTTGCACAAAAAGAGGAGTTCCTTGTCGCCATCGACAAAGTTGCGCGGATGATCGCCGTACAAAGCATTAAGTTCCTGTGCTGGCAAATCCTGAACGGCTTTTTGAACGCGATCGGTTCTGGCTTCCTGTCCAACCCTTGAACTCAAGCGTTTGAGCAGTTCTTCCTGCGTTGCTTCCAAGCGATTGCCAAGATGATAATTTTCATTAAAGCTATAGTAAATCGACTTGATTTCCTTGCGCGAGAAGAAGATTTCGCCGTTGTGCATGATGTTTTTGAAACGCATCCCGTTTCTTTCCAAATAGTTTGAATATGCGGTCGTTGCGTCAAAAAACTTCAAACTGTCCTTGATGACCCTGATTTTCTTGTTTGTTCCGTGATTATCTTCTTCAAAACGTTCCTTGAGCGTTTCGACGTGCATCTTCGGAAGGCGGTGCTGGGTATACTGGTAGTAGGTCATCTGTACCATGTTGTGTTCTCCGAGTTCCGGCAAAACCTGATCGATGTAGTCGTTGAACAGCTGATTGGGCGAAAACAGGATGATCTGACCGGAATTCAAATTGCCGCGATAACGATAGAGCAGATAGGCCACGCGCTGCAGCACGGCCGACGTTTTTCCGGAACCGGCTGCCCCCTGAACGAACAGCAGATCAGACTTCGTATCGCGGATAATCTTGTTTTGTTCTTTTTGAATCGTCGTAACGATGCTCTTCATTTTGACGTCGGAAGATTCATCCAAAACCTCAAGCAGCATCTGATCGCCCACCGTTTCATCCGTGTCAAATACAGTCAAAATCTTGCCGTCATCGACCATGAACTGGCGTTTCAGGACCACGTCAACCTCGCGCTCCCCGTCAGGCGTCGCATAAGTGGTTTTGCCAAGGCCTCCATCGTAATAAACGCTTGAAATCGGCGCACGCCAATCGTATACGAGAAATTCGTCCGGACCGTTCGAAAAAGTCGCCAATCCGATGTAAATCGTTTCTTTTTTGTCTTCGCCCTGTTCGATCAGATCGACGCGCGCAAAATAAGGCTTCTTTTCCATCCGTTCAAGAATTTCCAAACGATGCGCCGCCTGATTGCGACTGTTTTCGCGTTCTTCAAGCTGCATCTGCTGCTGCCTGACGGTCAAAGCCGTTTCCATCATGCCGGAATACGTCCCCGTTTTGATGCGAACGTTGTTTTTGAAATCAGCCTGAATCGCCTTGGTATCGGCAGATGCCCTGGAAATTTTCTTTTTGGCGGTTTCTTCTTCATTTTTTATTTTTTCAACGACGTAATCCATGCGCTTTTGTTCTTGTTCTTTGATGATGTCGGCCATTTGAACGCTCCCTTTTCAGAAATTTTCAGTAATCTATTTTAGCATATTTCACCCTTCAAAGTGAAATTAAAGTCTTTTCAAAACGGTCATTCTTCAAGAAAAAATCGATATAAACTGATACAATAAAGAAAATAATCAGAAAGGATGATTTCATGGATATCTCATTAATGATCACAGTCATTGCAGCCTTTGCAACGCCTATGATTCTGTCACGTTTCAACATCAAGCTTCTGCCGACGTCCGTTGCCGAAATCATCGTCGGCATCATTATCGGCAAAAGCTGTCTCAACCTGGTGCACATCGATTCGATTCTGAACAGCATGTCAACGTTCGGCGTAATCTTGCTGTTATTTTTGAGCGGCATGGAAATCGATTTTTCGCTCTTCAAGAAAAACAACGCTCCGTTGACGAAGCTCGAACAAAAGCAGGCAGACGACACGCCCAAAATCACGCCGGTCCAAGTCGCCGTCCTGGCATACGTTTTGAGCTTTGTCGCAGCTTTTGCGCTTGCATTTCTCTTTAAATTCACCGGCCTGTTCACGAACGTCCTGCTGGCAACGATTCTTTTTTCGACAATCGCGCTTGGCGTCGTCATTTCAGTTTTGAAGGAAAATGAGCTTCTGTCAAAGCCGTTCGGTCAGACGATTCTTCTGATTGCGGTTTTAGGCGAGGTCGTCCCGCTGCTTTCCTTGACGATCTACAGCTCCGTCGTTGCCGGAAGAGGAAGTCAGATTTGGCTCATCGGCCTGTTGTTCATTGCCGGCGCCATGATTTTCAGGCACTTTCGCTGGTTCTTCCCGGCTCTTTCCAAATTTAACAAATCAACCACGCAAATCGACATGCGTTTGTCGTTTGCAGTCATCATCACTCTGGTCGTCCTGGCTGAACACGTCGGTGCAGAAAACATCTTGGGCGCATTCGTTGCCGGCATCGTCATCAAGCTTCTTTCTCCGAGCGAATCCACGCAGCAAAAGCTGGATGCGATCGGATACGGCTTTTTGATTCCTTTCTTCTTCATCCTGACCGGAGTCAAGCTCGACATTCCGAGTCTTTTGGCGGATCCAAAGACGATCGTTCTGATTCCGTTGTTCTTTTTGGCGTTCGTCTTGGCCAAGCTTCCGGCCTTCTTCGGACTGCGGCTGCGTTTCAAACGCCAAAACGCCTTGGCCGGCTCGATTCTTTCCGGAACGACGATTACGCTCGTTTTGGCAGTTTTGACGGTTGCAGAAGACCTTAAAGTCATCACGAGCCAGCAATCAGGCGCGTTCCTCATTGCCGGCATCCTGACCTGTCTTTTCGGTCCGCTTTGCTTCAACCGCCTCCTTTCGTCCGAACCGGAAGACATGAAGAAAACAACGGTTCACATCATCGGCGCAAACCTTGTGACGATCAACGCCGCAGAACGGCTCAATTCGGACTGGTATGACGTTTCGATCTATACTCATAAACAAGAAAACTACGATACCTACCGCTACAAGGGCAACGTCAGCTTTCTGACAAGCATTGATCCGAAGGACTTGATTGACAGCTCTGTATTTGACACGGATATCCTGGTCCTTGGCTACACCGACCCGCAGATGAACGTCAACCTGGCTCTGAAAGCCAAGGAATACGGAGTCAAGCGCGTCATCTGCGAACTGGAAAATACAGATCCGCAAAGCATGTCCGAGATGGATCACAAGCTGGCTTCTGCCGACGTCGAAACGCTCAATATTTTCGACACGAACGTCGGTTTAATGAGCTCCGTCATCGAAACACCGTCAACGCTCCAGATGATTACCGGCAATTCGCGCCTTTACGAAGTCGTCGTCAACAATGCCAGATTTGACGGCATTGAAGTCAGTCAGATTCCGTTCGTCGAAAACATCACCATCAGTCGAATTTTCAGAAACGGCAGGGCGATTTCTCCGCACGGATCGACTCAGATTCAGCTCGGAGACCACATTTTGTTCTCATGCGACAAGGACGTCATGCCAAGGCTGCGTGCCGTCTTGAGCAAAATGAACGAGTAGCGCGTTTTTGCTGATGATGATATACTTTTTTTCGGAGGATTTTTAATGAGCTATAAAATATACCTGGTAAGACATGGACAAACAATTTTAAATCGCTATAATCGAATGCAGGGGTGGTGCGATTCGCCGCTCACCCAAAAGGGCATTGAAGATGCGCATGAAGCAGGTCGGCGCCTCAAGAAAATCAAATTTGCGTACGCGTTTCACAGCGATACGACACGCGCAATGAGAACCTGCAACTATATTCTGTCCGAAAACGACAATGAAACGCCCGTTCCGATCACGCTTGAAAATTTCCGTGAACAAGGCTACGGCTATTACGAAGGATCCGATTCCAATCAGGCCTGGCTGATGATCGGTGCCTTGCACAACTGCCGCACTTTCAAAGAGCTGATCTCAACGTACTCGATTGAAGATGCGCGCGATTTCTGCAAGGAAGCAGACCCGTTCCACCAGGCCGAAAACAACCAGGAATTCTGGGAACGCGTCGGAAATGGTTTTGAATATCTTGACAAGATTGCAGATGACGGCTGCAACATTTTGATCGTCAGCCACGGAACGACGATCAGAAGCATCGTCCACCATTTTGACCCCGAAGTCGATATCACCGTCAGTCCCAAAAACGGTTCGGTGACCCGCTTGACGGTTGACGGAACCCGCGTTTCAGTCGATTACTACTCGCACTATTTGAAAACGGACGAATACTGACTTGCTCGTTTGCATCAAAGCAGCAATCACGCTCTGCATTTTACATTAACGTGCCGACATGCACGCAAGGAGGAAAAATTATGATTGACAAAGGTCTTGCAAAAAGTCCGACGACAAAAATTTATCTTGCCACGCCATGGTTCAACGACGTTCAAAAAGAACGCGCCAAAAAAGCGCGCGAATATCTTAACCAAAACGAAACCGTCGGCGTTATTCACTTCCCGTTTGACTTCCAGTACAAGGACGCGACCGTGGACAACGATCCGGAAGGCGTCTTTGGAACGCCTGAATGGGTTGCTGCCACGTTCCAAAACGACTGCACTGCCGTTGCAACAAGCGACATCGGCGTTTTCTTGTACGATCTCGACAACATTGACGACGGCTGCGCATATGAGCTTGCTTTGTTCCGCAGCCAGCAAAAGCCATGCGTGGTCATTCCGTTCACGGAACGAGACCGAGAAGACGTCGAAATCAATCTCATGATTGCCGGTGCTGCTACAACATGGATCAAACAAGAAGATTTTGAAAGTCTCAAAACTTTCAACTTCAATCATCCGCAGGCAAATCCCGTGCCTCCGTTCAAGGTTTTCTAAGACAGTGACCTTCCGGCAGAACGGGAAGAAAAACTGACTTAAATTCAAAACACGTACGATTTATAGAATCATACGTGTTTTTTGTTTTGATCAAACATCTGCCGGACACCAGGATTCAGGGGCTTTTGTGTATACAGGATAATTCTTCATCGAAGGAAGGCATTTACGGGCAAATCTCAGAAATCGACATTTTGCCCGTAATCCCGTCTCGACGCCCTGATTGAGCAGGAAATGCGCAGCACTGCATTTAAAAAAACAGGCTTTCATGTCTCAGAATTGAAAAATGCCGGACAAACTCAGTCGAATTACGACCTCATTTGTTCGGCATTTAATTCAATTCAAGCGGTAAAAAGGAGGTTTTCCCAGTCTCATTTCTCATGATCCCGCTGATATTTTTTCAGGCCTTCATTCAGCTTGTCAGCGGTCCTGCAGTCAGAACAGTAGCTCAAAAACGAAACAGTGACGTAGATGGCTGAAATAATGACTTCCATCGAGATCACCATTGGCCAGTTAAAGTAATACCATCCAAAGAAATATCCCAGAACCATCACTGAAACGTTGACGTATGCAAAATATGCGATGCTTTCTGCCCACGCTCTTCTTTTGGAAATATTGCCTTCATCGCTTAAGAAGACAGATCCCAGACTCGTAATGGCCGCTATGAGGATTACCTGCCAGAAGATCCACGGACTGAAGCTGACACCGACCCCCCAGAAAACTGCCGTATAGACGGCAACGGCAAAGACGACACAGGTCGTCACCCGCTTGTAGACTTCAAAATATAATGCTAATTTCTTCTTGAACATCTCATCCACCTACAATCCTAATTTTTCCTTGAGCTTTCCGACGTATTGCCGGGAAATCATGACTTTTTCCTTGTTTTTCAACAAGGCCTGAAAGCGGCCGTTGATTATCGGTGAAAGGCTTTCAATCTTGTTTAAGTTAATGATCATCGACTTGCTTGAGCGCATGAAACTTGTCATGGACAGCTTTTCCTCCAGCTCGTACAGGCGGCTCTTCGTCTCATAGACCTCATCTTTGCAATAGGCAAAAACGACATTGTCGACTGATTCAAAGTAATAGATTTCAGAAACATCCATCAGCCTGATTTCATTTCCCTTATAAAGAGCCAGCTGATTGATGCCGCCCCGGAACTGTTCAAGTGCCTTGAGCATTTCCCTGGTAAGGGCATTGCATTTTATAATGATTTCCTCTTCCCCGTCATCTGCGGGCAGTATTGTAATTTTCATCTGTTCAAATGCTTTCTCCGCGAAATTGCAAAAACGGCTGCCAACGCTGCAACGAGCCACAATGTCATGATTCCGACCTGTTCAGCCGTGCTCAAAACGTGTCCTCCGGATTTGACGGTAATGCCGACATATTCCTGATAATTTGTCGCAATTTCTGACGGACAACCGGCAAACGTCTTATCCAACGCGGATTGGACGCAGCTTTTGCGCAAAATCGATGCTCCGTGCAAAAAAGGCAAAAACTTCAAAACACTCGCAACGCCTTTTGGAAGAAAGCCCATAGGCAAATAGACTCCTCCCAAAAATCCGACCAGCGTTCCGGAAATGCTTGCAAACGTCGACCAGCTCTTTGAACTTCTGAGCCCAAGCGAAATTCCGTACGCGCCGATTGAAAACAAAACGACGTTGAGCGCAATTCCCACGATGACCTTCAGCAGACTCGTCATCGAAAGCATCTCTCCGCCGTCTAAAACGATAAATGCCAAAAAAACGCCGAGCGTTGCCAAACACATCATCATCGAAACCATCATTGCCGCTGCGATGTATGACAACGAGACAATGCTGCGCTTGATCGGTGCCGAATAAAAGCAATCAATCGCATGACTCTTGATGTCGTCGATGTATATTCCGATCACGCTGGTGGATACGGTCAGCGAATTCGTCATCAAAATTCCGGCCAAGATGCAGTAATAAACGAGTTCCGTCGCATTCTTCCTGTCCGTTGCCGTTGCTTTTGAATGACGAAATTGCTCCAAAAGGCTCAAAATGCTGTCAACGTTCATCTTGGACAAAAAGACGCCCATCAGCACGATGATGATGATCATCGCCAAAAACGAAAAGAACACGGCAGTCTTGTCGCGAAGGAACACCAAACAATGTCTCTTCACCAAATTCCAAAATTTATGCATTTTTATTTCCCCCTGTCACGTTGATGAACAAATCGTCCATCGTTCCCTGAACGACTTCAAAACCTTTGATTTCTCCTCTGATTTTCTCCAAAACGTCCAATGCGTCCTTCGTGCATTCAAGTTCTGCTTCGATCATGTCGCCTGTTTCCTTTGTCAAATGCAGAGCTTTGATTGCTGCAGACTCTTTGACTTCATCCTTTTTTTCCGGTTCAAAATAAAGTCGCAAAACGTCTTTGACATATGTATTCTTCAACTCAAATGGCGTTCCGGCCATCAGCACCTTGCCATGATCGATGATGCAGACGTGCTTTGCATTGGCAGCTTCTTCCATGTAATGCGTCGTCAAAAAGACGGTCATCCCAAGTTCTTTTTGCAAAGAAACGATTGCTTCCCAGACATTCTTTCTCGTTGCCGGATCAAGTCCCGTCGTCGGTTCGTCCAAAAACAGGATCTTGGGTTCGTGCATCAGTGCCGCCGCAATCTCTGCCCTGCGTTTTTGACCTCCGGAAAGTTTTCCGTACGGTCTGTTCAAAACATCTTTCAACCCAAGAAGTTTGACGACCTTGTCAAAATTTTTCCTGAGATTTTCTTTAGTCTCGCCATAAAGCCCCCCGCGAATCTGCAGATTTTCCTTGACCGTCAGCAGCTCATCAAGGGAATTTTCCTGATGAACCATCCCGATGTCCTGCCGAATTTTTTCATCGTCCTTTCCGACTTCGTTTCCCAAAACACGCACGCTTCCGCCGTCTTTTTTATATAAGGTGCACAAAATATTGATTACGGTAGATTTTCCGGCACCGTTGACGCCGAGAAAACCGAACAGTTCGCCTTGTTCGACCGAAAAGCTGATGTCGTCGACGGCTTTGACGTCTTTAAAATATTTTTTGAGGTTCGAAACTTCAATTGCCCTTTCTTTCATAGCTAAATTCCCCCTTTGTTTGCTTGATGGAACTATTATATTCTCAAACTTTGCTTGATTACAAGCATCTTGAACCAAGCGGTCAAAAAGAAACCGTAAGACGTCACATTTTCGATGCGAGCACATCCCCCAATTTTTCTGACAGATGCAGAGATGAAATCCTCATTTGTTTTTTGAAATCAGGTTGCGCCACTGCATTTTTCAAAAAATCCGCGTTCGTTTTCGGAATCAGGATGCCGCACTGAATTTAACAAAAAACCCCGTTTCAAACCGAAACGGGGCTCGTTCGCAGACAAATTAAAATGCAGATATAAATTGAGAAATGCCTGTGACAACCAAGTAGATTGAAACAATCCACACGATTGCGATGCTGGCAAGGAGCGGATTGAACAACAATGCGATGCCTAAAAGCAAGGCAATGACGTTCAATGCGATCATCCAGACGTAGTGTGCTTTGCCGGCGTTTTTAAACTTCTTTGAAGTAGCAAGCTGAATAATTGCGTCGAAGATGAACCACAAAGCAAAGATATACGCTACGACCTGGGCACCAGTTGCAGCTTTGAAAATGAACAGGAAGCCAAGCACGAGAGCAACGATTCCCATTGCAAAAAGACCAAGCGTCTTTTCTTCGGTCGTCGTATCAAGAACGTGTTTGAACCATAATTCATACAAGCCCTTAACAACTGCCGTTACACCTATGATAATAGAGATGAACTCAAGCGTTGTACCAAGATGAATGAATGTGACTATGCCTGCCACAAACAAAATAACACCTACAACCAAACTGACCAATTAAATTTGTGTTGAATTGTTTCCATAACAATCGCCATCCTTTATCAATTTACGATTATATCGCATCACATAATTGATAACTAATGGTAATGATAAGCTCACGTTTTTTATCTGCCGGATTTCGGTTCACAAAAAGCACCGACAAAATCAAAACGATTCCGACTGCAAATGCTGCTTTTCCTTCTTTTGTAACCAACAGCTTCATGTTTATTAACTATTTACCTAAGGATAACACAGAAATAAATAATTGCGCTACCAATAACCTTTAAGACAGCCAAAAAATCATGATGCCTTGCGATTTATTGCGAATCATCCAGGTTTTATATACAACGTGGTTTTGCCCGTAACCGTGGACTGGCTTTTACGGGCATATCCTAAAAATCGACGTTTTGCCCGTAACCGTGGGCTGCATTTTACGGGCATATCACCAAAATCGACATTTTGCCCGTAACCGTGGACTGGCTTTTACGGGCA
>NZ_FOPI01000005.1 GCF_900113455.1 Ligilactobacillus ruminis DSM 20403 = NBRC 102161
TTCCATTGTGTTTATCACCTTTTACAATTTATGCACTAATTATAATATCCGATTTAAAATGAATCAGGAAAAAAGAAGCGCTGAGTGCTTCAAAATAGGCGATTCATCCCCCGCTTAGAGAAGTGGGGGCATTCTCGCCCCTTTAGGGTAAAATACAGTGCTTTTGATTTGACTTTTAGCATGATCAAATCTACAAAAACAGTCAGAGCCGATTAAGTTGCCGCTCTGACTGTCCGTATTCTGATTTGAAGCTTTTTTGTCTTTTTTATCTCACCGTTTACTAATCATTTAACCACATATCCTTTGGACGGCTTGCCATTTTCAAGCTTAACGATTGTGATTGCTTTTTTCGGATTGTGCTTTGCATCCATCGTCGTATCGCCCGTCACGCCCTTAAAGTTTTTGATTTTCGCCAATCCTTGCTGAATCTTGACGGAATCAGCAGATTTTTCAGTTTCGATTGCCTGTTTGATCATATAAACGGAATCGTATGACAATGCTGCAAACGTTGGCGAATCTTCACCGTACTTGTCCTTGTAAGCTTTGTTGTAAGATGCGACTTTCGGATTAGAGTTTGCAGTAAGTGCCGTGAAGGCCGTCGTGTAATA
Organism: Ligilactobacillus ruminis DSM 20403 = NBRC 102161; assembly: GCF_900113455.1. Classification (GTDB taxonomy): domain Bacteria; phylum Bacillota; class Bacilli; order Lactobacillales; family Lactobacillaceae; genus Ligilactobacillus; species Ligilactobacillus ruminis. The sequence goes on from NZ_FOPI01000005.1 coordinate 609, forward strand.
AATGTCCGTTGCATTCTCTGCACCGGAGATTTTGACCATCTTGTCATCAGACATTCCGTCAGCGCCCATAATCGGCTGCTTGATTCCTGCTTCACGCGCCTGCTTGATGATTGCTCCGCATTCCGTGTAGTATGCCGGAACGTATAAAACGTCAAACTTCTTGCTCTTGATTGAAGTTAAAACCGAATTGAAGTTTTTGTCTCCGGCTTGGAAGTACTGAGTATCAACAACTGTCCCTTTGAAGTATTGCTTAAAGGCTTTGGCAATCCCGATGCCGTAGTCGCTCGAATTATCGGCTAAAATTGCTGCACGTTTGGCTTTAAGCGTTTCATATGCAAATTTTGCTGCAGAACTTCCTTGATAATCGCCTTTGAAATATGCTCGAAAGACATACGGATGAACTTTGCCGTTCTTATCAAGCGTAAAGTCAGGAGCAGTGGCCGATGCCGACAAAAACGGTACGCACATCTTATTTGCGGTCGGAATCGTTGCCGTTCCGTCATTTGTAGTTGCAGGACCGATCGTTGCGACAACCTTGTCCTGCGTTGTCAACTGCGTTGCAACCGAGGCACTGGTCGATGTCGAACTCTTGTTGTCACGATAAATCGCCTTGATCTTCTTCTTTTTTCCGTTGACGTTGACTCCCCCCCTAGCGTTGATTTCATCAACAGCAAGCTGAATGCCGTTTTTTTCCTGTTGCCCGTATCCGCCGGCTGCACCTGAAAGTTCCATGTTAACGCCTATTTTGATTGTATCGCCTGCCTGATTGCCTTTGGTTGCGGCCGACGTTTTCGAAGTACATCCTGCCATAAAAACCGAACACATCATAATTGCTGCTGCAAAGCCCGTCATTTTCTTAATTTTCATATGGAACCAAACCCCTTCATAAGTTGTACTCTGATTAATTAATTTTCGAATCGGCGGGAATAAAAAAAGCCCTCGTTCCGACAAGCTGGAACGAAGACTTTTTAAACCCCGGGAGCCCTCATTCCAAGCGTACTCAAACAAGGACCCACCAACATAAGATGTCAATCTCTTACGTCAACGAATCCTTGCGAATAGTAGGAGGGCACGAGAAGAAGCGCCTTGAAACATATTTGATTTTTTAAATTTGATAAATCCCATTTCAATCGCTCCTTTCATAATTAATTTCCTGTATCGATTTGAATAATGTCATTATAATTACAAATGAATTAATTGTCAATGTGTTTTTTGTAATTTTATGTGATTATTTACATCGTTTATTTTAACAGGCAAAAAATTATTCTGAATTTATCCAAAAGAAAAAGGTTCCCAAAATTCTTTCATAAGAATTTGGAAACCTTAAACATTTAATTAGTCAGCAACAGGGTAAACAGATACCTGTTTCTTGTCGCGACCTTTGCGTTCAAATTTAACAACGCCGGCTGTCTTGGCAAACAAAGTATTGTCACCGCCCATACCAACGTTTACGCCTGGGTAGATGTGAGTTCCGCGTTGACGGTAAAGAATTTCTCCACCGTTAACTGTTTGGCCGTCGGCACGCTTTGCGCCTAACCGCTTAGAACGTGAATCACGACCGTTTGATGTGGAACCGCCCCCCTTTTTGTGGGCGAAGAATTGCAAGTTCATAAACATATCGAGTGCACCTCCTCTGTGCAAAACTATTTCACATGTATATATTCATGATATGAAATTTCAATGTCGCGCAAGCCTAATTCAAGGCTTTCAAGCAATAATTGAACTTTTGGGTCGTCCAAATCAGAATCATCAACAGAAACTTTCATGAAACCGCCGTTCAAATCATCCAATTCCTTTTCCAAAACAACCCCGGCAAGTTTCTCCAGACTATTGATCGTATTGATCGACAATACCGAAACTGCCGCACACACAATATCTTGACCATATTCTCCTGAATCAGCATGACCGCTCAGCTCAAAACCGCTGAGCCGCGAATCTTTACGAAACAAGCATGCATTAATCATCTTGAAATGCTCCTGAAATTATGCGTTGATTGCATCGATAACAACCTTCGTGTATGGTTGACGATGACCTTGCTTTGTGTGTTGATGCTTCTTTGGCTTGTACTTGAAAGTTACGACCTTCTTTTCGCGGCCTTGCTTTTCGACAGTACCTTCAACCGTGGCACCTTCAACAAATGGCGTTCCGATAACGGTCTTTTCGCCACCTACCAAAACAACTTTGTCAAAAACAACTTTTTCGCCGGCTTCGTTTGCAAGCTTTTCAACGTAGATTGCTTGACCAGCTTCTACCTTGAGTTGCTTACCGCCTGTTTGAATAATTGCGTACATGTATGTGCACCTCCTTATATGATTCTTAGACTCGCCGTAATGTAGTGATTCGTAAAACGAATGCTTTGACTTAAAACGTGCGGTTGCAGCTGTGACATGCACAAATACAACGTTAATATGATAACAAGTTTTTCTTGCTTAGTCAAGCAAAAATAAAAAGAGTCGCGAAAAAAATCCGCAACCCTTTTGTATAATTACTTGCGACGTTCTGGAATACGAGCAGCCTTGCCGCGAAGTGCACGCAAGTAGTAAAGCTTTGCACGACGAACACGGCCCAAACGTACGACTTCAATCTTGTCAACACGTGGCGTATGAAGCGGGAAAGTACGTTCAACGCCTACGCCGTTACTGATCTTGCGAACGGTGTATGTTTCAGAGATGCCTTCGCCACGACGCTTGATAACAACGCCTTCGAAGATTTGGATACGTTCGCGCTTGCCTTCGACGATGCGTGCGTGAACACGTACCGTATCACCGGCGCGAAATTCTGGAATATCATTACGCAATTGTGATTCCGTAATTTTTTTAATCAATGGATTTACTGACATTGGTTTTTCTCCTTTTCGTCGACATTCATGTCCAGTTGCAGCGGAATATCGTTAATCTTTGGCACATAAGCCAACAATTAGTTTATCACATCAGACAAATTCTGTAAATATCATTTTAGAATTAAATCCGCTGTCTCAATCATCATGCCTGAAAAGATTTTTCAATTTGTATCCGAGTTTTTTTCGCATTCTTTTTTCTTCTTCTTGTTTTTTGACCTCTTGCTGCAATTTGAACTGAGTTTCCGCCATTGCTTTTCCTTGCTCGATTGCTTGAATCTTAGCAATTTTGATTTCATGTTCATCATGCGCCAAGCCTGTGTCTGCCCTGTATTTTTCACGCAAAACGCTGTTCCCGAGCCAACTGTCCATATTGTCGATCACGATCGACAAACCGGCATCGACTTGAGTCGGACAAATTTCAAGTTTCGCCGGCAGATAGTCGAAATAACGGCTTACCCCGTCTCTTCCCGGGAAACAGTCTTTCGGAATGAATGCCGTTTCATCTCCTTTGTTAAATGAAATCTTCTCCAAAACGTTCTTATCGCTTAAAAGCGCAAGCCAGTTTCTGCGGCCGTTGTCGTTTTTGATATCGTAGTTATCCGATTCAAAATAGCGTTTCATCCCGTCATACAGAGCGTGTTCCGACAAAAGGCCCTTAAACGCCTGCTTGACCGGATACAAAAAATCTTTTGAAAGATTTTCGTAGTCTTCATCAGAAACGTTGTCAAGCCAAGCATCTATCCAATACGTGAGATAAAGAAACACCTGATTGCTCAGATCATTTTCAAAATGCGTCAATTGATTCGCTTCGCTTTTTGAAATCTGCCTGAATTGGTTCTCTTGCCCGAATGCATATGCCCTTCGTCCAATTTGATGCGGAATCGAAAAATTATGATTTCGATCGTTCATCGCAATCAGCACCACGGGATGCGGTGCGCCTTTGTAAGTATTGGAAAGATACTTGAGCGGATTTTCGGCAGATTTCGACTGAATCAGGCCAATATTCGGATCATCAATGCAAATCGGAGTAATGGAACTTTTTGTCAGCATGTATCTTTGAATGAATTCCCAAGTATTCTTGTTCATGACAAGCGGCGTTTCCGAAAAAGGATTCTTCTTCTCAGCTTCGGTCAGTTTCTGATTATTTGCCAGTTTCTCTTTGACTCCCGCCTTAAGTTTAAACATATCATCTTGCGCATTGACAATATGTTCTTTGCTTCCGATCGTCAAACACGAAACAATCTTCAAAAGCGTCGTTTTGCCCGTCTCTCCTTGGCCGATCAAGGCAGCAACAACCGGAACGTTCTCGACGATTCCGCCGTGCTCCGAAATTACCTTTCTGATTTTCCAAATATTGGCCGATTCTAAGACATACATCAAAAATGAAAATACGGCTTGCGATTCATCGTCCTGCTTATTGTCTCGATAAAAGAAGACAATGTCGCAAATATCTTTGACGTCTTGCTTGCTGATTTCGCATGGAGGAACAATCTTGTGCTGCACACTTGAACCATACATTGGCGTTTCAAAAATAGCCTTTTCGTCATCATCATAAAGAAACAATGGTTTGGGATAATAGTCGGAAGCTTTAACATTTTCAAATACAAAGCGCTCGTTTGGATCTTCATCATGATACACGACATTCAGGAGTTTCTTTCTGAGCGGTTCATCGTCCATAACGGAAACTTTCTCTTTAGGAAACCCCTTTGAATCGTATATCAGGTTCAAAACTTCGATTGAATCACGCTTTTCTTTTTGAATCACGTCAAAATCGCGAATTTCCCCGTTGAGTTCCCTTTTTTCGGACAAAATTTCTTTAGCACTGATTCCGATTGGATTGTCAGCGTCAGTCAAGGCCGACACGGTCTCGTCAAGCAGATAGATTTTCTTTTCCTCAACCGTCGTTTTGCCCAAAAAACCGTTAATAATCTTTCGATCGGCAAAATCGGCTGAGCCGTCATAGATTTGATTAAAAATTGATTGATAAATTTCTTGATATAGTTTGTCCTCTTTCAAGCCGTAATCGCACAAAAGCATTTCAAAATTATCATGAAGCGCCTTTTCGCTGAGATTCATCGAACCTGAATATGCACGATATTTATTGCTGTCTTTTGAGTCTAAAATATACAGTTTGGTATGAACCAGCCGCTTGTGCGTGAATCTGATTGTCAAGCTGCCATCTTGAAGTCGATTTTTCATTTCCTCACTGCATTTTTCAAGAATTTTAAAGCGCTCACTGGTCATGCCTTCAATGTAGTCAGCAACTCCGCTTTTAGCATTTCCGTCGCCCATTCCGATCACCAGACATATTTTTTGAAAGCGCGGAAACAGATATTTTTCAATCACGTCAATATTTGCGTTAAACATCGTTCCATAGAACTCGTCAAATTCAGAGCCGTTACGATCGATGTCTTTAAAAAAATCATTCCCCAAATCTGCTATTTTTATGCGATCTTTAATAACAACCATTTTTTCACCCCAATCTTAATTTAACCTGTGACATCCGCCTTTTGCGTTAATAATAATTATTTTATCTCAAAAATACGTTCGTTTAAAGTACAAATATAAAAAACATAATTTCAAAAAAGGCAATGCGAAATTACTTTTTAAACACGGTCCAATCATTGAAAACAAAAAGACCAAGGGCTTTCACCCTTGGTCTCAATTTGATCAAATTAATTTTTTCGAACTTTAAACTGTCGATTAAAGTGCGTTTGATGCACCATGGTAAACAATACCGCGACGGCTGTCAACAGTTACGACTTCGCCATCAGAGATGAGCGATGTAGCATTCTTGGCACCAACGATGACAGGAATCCCCATTGAGATGCCGACAACGGCAGCATGTGATGTCAAACCGCCATTTTCAACGATCAAAGCTGAAGACTTTTCGATAGCTGGCAAGTAATCCTTGTCTGTCGTAGATGTAACAAGGATGCCGCCTTCAATAGCCTTCTTGTTTGCTTCGTCAGCTGATGAAGCAACAACCGTCTTGCCGATAACCGTTTCGTCACCAACACCTTGACCTTCAACCAACTTGGAGCCGATCAATTGAATCTTCATAACGTTTGTCGTACCCTTTTCGCCAACAGGAACACCGGCTGTGATAAGAATCAAATCGCCTTCCTTGGCAAAGCCGCACTTCTTAGCTTCTTCCGTTGCCAAGCTGAACATTTCATCTGTTGAAGATGGTGTTTCAGCAACAACAGGGTAAACGCCCCAGTTGATGGACAAGCCGCGACGTGTGCGTTCATCGAACGTAACTGCCAAGATGTCTGCATCAGGACGGTACTTGGAAATCATTCGTGCCGTATGACCAGACTTCGTTGCAGCAACGATTGTCTTGATGTTCAAGTTGTCGGCTGCTTCAGCAACGGCACGACCGATTGCTTCCGTAACGTCCGTCTTGTCAAAGTCGTTCAAAGCAAATGTCTTGTGTTGACGCAATGCGTTTTCAGCCTTAACGTCGATACGAGCCATCGTTGCAACAGCTTCAACAGGGTAGTCACCGTTTGCGGATTCGCCGGAAAGCATCGTTGCATCCGTGCCGTCGAATACGGCATTAGCAACGTCAGAAGCTTCAGCACGTGTAGGACGTGGGTTTTCTTGCATTGAATCAAGCATTTGCGTAGCCGTGATGACAGGCATGCCCAAAGCATTGCACTTCTTAATCAAAGCTTTTTGTACCAAAGGAACGTTTTCTGCAGGAATTTCAACACCCATGTCACCACGAGCAATCATCAAACCATCAGAAACCTTGAGGATATCGTCGATGTTGTCGATACCTTCTTGTGATTCGATCTTAGGGAAGATTTGAACATGTTCCATGTGCTTTTCTTCCAAAAGTTCACGAATGTCGAGAACGTCTTGCGGCTTACGTACGAATGATGCAGCGATGAAGTTGATTTCGTTATCCAAGCCGAAACGAATATCATCAGCATCTTTTTTCGTAATGCCAGGAAGGTTGATGGAAACGCCAGGAGCATTGACACCCTTGCGTGAACCAAGAACACCTTCGTTCAAAACTTTACATAACAATTCATGGTTTGCTTCGTCTTTCTTTTCAACTTGCATGTCAATCAAGCCGTCATCAAAAAGAACATGGCCGCCTTCATGAACGTCATCATACAAGCCTGGGTATGTTACGGCAATCTTTTCATGCGTGCCTTCGATGGAATCATCCATGGAAATACGTACTTCATCACCGATTTCAAACTTGATCTTGCCTTCTTTTTGTACAGTCGTACGAATTTCGGCACCTTTAGTATCAAGCATGATACCAACCATCTTGCCTGTGATCTTTTCAGCTTGATGTACAAGATTGATACGACCCAAATGTTCTTCATGGTCACCATGTGAGAAGTTGAAACGGAATACGTTAGCACCTGCTTCAATCAACTTGCAAATTGTATCCAAATCTGAACTAGCTGGTCCAAGTGTACTTACGATCTTGGTCTTTTTCATGAGTAAATTCTCTCCTTTGAAAAATTAAAAATGACTTTAAGTCTTCTTTATTAAAACTAACGTGAATTAGAAGCTCAAGCGATCATTGAGATCTGCCAATGACACGTCTGTCTGATGCTTATGGTTTTCAAGTGTGTCGATAATATCAGTAGCAACAAGCTGGTTGTCATGAATACCGATAGCAAGGCCGCCCTTGCCTTCAAGAAGCAAACGTACGGCATAGTCACCGAAACGGCTGGCCAATACGCGATCTTTCGGTGTAGGAACACCGCCGCGTTGTACGTGTCCCAATGTGATGGCACGACTGTCAAACTCACCGTATTGATCAAGCTTTTCCTTGAAGTCTTGTGCTGACATTACGCCTTCAGCAACGACAACCAAGCCATGATCCTTGCCATGTTCACGGTTAGCCGTCAATTTGTCAGCAATAGCCTTAATATCATAGTCACGTTCTGGGATGACGATTGCATCTGCACCGGCTGCGATTCCGGACCAAAGAGCAATGTCACCGGCGCCACGACCCATAACTTCGACAACAAACACGCGTTGATGAGACGTTGCCGTGTCGTTGATACGATCAAGTGCTTCCGTGGCTACGTTAACGGCAGTATCAAAACCGATCGTGAAATCAGTTCCTGGAATATCATTATCAATCGTACCTGGGACACCGATTGAGTTGAAACCGAGTTTCGTCAGTTTCAAAGCACCATGATAAGAGCCATCGCCGCCAATAACAACCAATGCATCGATACCGAACTTCTTAAGTTGTTCGATACCTTTCAATTGCGTTTCCTGTTCTGCAAATTCTGGGAAACGTGCAGAATAAAGGATCGTACCACCACGGTCGATAATGCCGTCAAGCTGATGAGACTCCATCTTAAAGATATTCCCTTCAACAAGGCCTTTATAACCATAATTGATACCATATGCTTCAAGTCCTGCGTTCATCGCAGAACGGGCAATTGCACGCACGGCAGCGTTCATACCGGATGAGTCGCCGCCACTTGTCAAAATACCAATGCGTTTCATTTCTTCACCTCAAGTAAAAATTCTGTAGCACTACATTCTCCAAAAACAATGTTATCACTTTTTTAAGTTTTTGTCTTGTTATTTAAGCGAATTTCATAAAAAGTTGATATATGTTTTTTCCATATCATTTTTTCAAATCAAAATATTTTGAATTACCGTCAATTCAAAGAATGATTTAATTTTACATATGTAAAAACTAATGTAAAGTTTGCGTAAACGCTTATGACTTTTACGCATCGAACATGTTTGAAAAAAGCATATTTGACAAAAAACTTAAATAAGCATCTAAAATACTTAACAATACGAATAGCATTCAAAAAAGAGGCCAGAACCCCTGACCTCTTAAAAAATTATTTAACTTGACTCATAACTTCTTCAACAAAGTTGTCAGCTTTCTTTTCGATGCCTTCGCCGACTTCGTAGCGAGTGAATGACTTGTTTGCGCCATTTTTTGAAGCAACGTACTTGGCAACCGTTTGATCTGGATCTTTGACGAAATCTTGTTCATCCAAGACGATTTCAGCAAAGAACTTGCCTAAGCGACCTTCAACCATCTTTTCAATAATCTTTTCAGGCTTGCCTTCGTTTTTGGCTTCTTCAGTAAGGACAGCCTTTTCATGTTCAACTTCTTCAGCAGGAACCTGGTCACGGTTGACATACTTAGGGTTGCTTGCAGCAATGTGCATTGCAACGTCCTTGGCAACCGTTTCGTCTGCACCGTCAACGACTGTCAAAACAGCGATGCGACCGCCCATGTGAAGGTAAACGCCAAAGTTTTCGCTATCGGATTTTTCAACGACTTGGAAACGACGAAGTGTGATCTTTTCACCGATAACTTGCGTTGCTTCAATGATTTCATCATTGATCGTTCCTTTTTCGGACTTGATTGCAAGTGCAGCTTCCAAATCAGCCGGTTTGTTTTTGGCAATTGCAGTTGCAATGCTCTTTACAAGATCCTTGAATTGTTGGTTTTGTGCGACAAAGTCCGTTTCAGCATTAATTTCAACGATTGCAGCCGTGTTGCCGACAACTTCAACGTCAGCCAAACCTTCAGCAGCAACGCGGTCGCTCTTCTTAGCAGCCTTTGCGATACCTTTTTCACGCAAGAAATCGATAGCCTTGTCCATGTCGCCTTCAACGGCAACCAAAGCCTTCTTAGCGTCCATCATGCCGACGCCTGTCTTGTCGCGCAATTCTTTTACTTGTGCAGCAGTAATTTTTGCCATAGTTGAAATGGCCTCCTTAAAAAATGATTTTTATCAAAAAAGCCGCCTCGAACTTGAGGCCTAAATGCCCAGATTCGAGACAGCCTAAGTTATTAACTATTCAGCATCTGTGTTGTCGTTGTCGCCTTCGACTGCTTCAACGATGTCTTCGATTGAATCAACGCTTTCGTCTTCAGCTTTGAAAGCTTCTTCAACAGGAGCTTCGTCTTCGCCTTGACGACCTTCGATAACGGCATCTGCCATCTTAGCCGTAATCAAGCGAACCGCACGGATTGCATCGTCGTTAGAAGGAATCTTAACGTCGATTTCATCTGGATCTGCATTCGTATCAACCATAGCAACGATAGGAATATTAAGCTTTTGTGCTTCTTTAACGGCAATGCGTTCCTTGCGAGGGTCAACGATGAAGAGAACGTCAGGGATACGTGGCATGTCTTCAATACCGCCCAAGAACTTTTGAAGGCGATCGCGTTGCTTAACGAGCAAGGCAACTTCCTTCTTTGGAAGACGTTCAAACGTGCCGTCTTCTTCCATTGCCTTGATTTCCTTCAAACGCTTGATACGTGTTTGAATCGTATTCCAGTTTGTTAAAGTACCGCCCAACCAGCGATGGTTTACGTAGTATTGACCACAACGCTTTGCTTCTTCTTCAACGGCGTCTTGTGCCTGCTTCTTTGTGCCGACAAAAAGAACAACGCCATCATTAGATGCAGCATCCTTTACAAAATCATATGCTTCATCAATCAACTTAACCGTCTTTTGCAAGTCGATGATGTAGATGCCATTGCGTTCCGTAAAGATGAATTGCTTCATCTTAGGATTCCAGCGACGTGTTTGGTGACCGAAGTGGACACCTGCTTCAAGTAATTGTTTCATGGAAATAACAGCCATAACAATTAACCTCCAAAAATAGTTTTAATTATCCTCCCCCATGTTCAACGGCTGAAGACTCAAATGAGCACCCTTTTTGCCATCGCATGGAGTGTGAATTGTACTGTTCCACAGCACTTGCTACATTATACTTTATAATTGCGTCAAATGCAACAAAAAATATTGTCCGACAAAAAATTTAACGGACAGTCTCACCTTCATCGCCATCACAGAAAGCGATTTCCCGCATATACAAAAACCGGCTTAGATTTGCAATTAGCTGCAAATCTAAGCCAGTTTTTCATTTTAAGGCATGTTCCCAACCACGAAAATTATTTGACTAAAGTACTTGAAGTCCCCGTTTCAATGACTTCTTTAGCTGAATTAAGCGAAATCTTGACCATGTTTTCAACGGCAACGTTCGTATAGAATGCAATATGCGGTGAAACAACAACGTTGTCGAGCTTGATTAATTCCTTAAAAGTTTCGTCTTCAATTTCTTGGCCTTCAAGATCATGATTGAAAATGCTTGCTTCATTTTCATACGTATCAAGGGCCGCACCGGCAAGCTTGCCGGATCTGAGCGCTTCGACAAGGGCTGACGTATCAATCAATGAACCTCGTGCCGTATTTACGATGTAGGCACCGTCCTTCATCATCGAAATCGTCTTTTCGTTTATGAAATGGTAGTCATCATCCGTTGCCGGCATATGCAGCGTGATCACGTCGGCTTTTTTCAACAAATCTTCTTTTTCGACGTAAATGCCTTCTTTTTCAAGTTCCGGATTATGGAACGGATCATAAGCAATGACCTTGGCACCGAATCCCTTGTAAATTTGAATTGCCGCACGACCGATTCGGCCCGTTCCCATTACGCCAACTGTCATTTTGCCAAGTTCCTTTCCGACGAACGGTGCCCAACGATAATCTTGCTTGGCCATTCTTTTGCGGAACAGATTCTGGTTACGCAAAAGCTGCAAAAGCTGCGTAACGGAAAATTCGGCAATGGCGCTTGGCGAATATGCCGGAACATTTGTCACGGCAATGCCGTTTTGCTTTGCGTCATCGAGATTAATGTTGTCAACGCCAACGTTTCGCACGGAAAATACCTTGATGTTTGCATCTGATAATTCTTTAAACAGATTATCAGGGTAAAGACCGGTCTGCAATCCGATGACCGCATCGTAACCAACGGTTTCAGACACATTGTCCGGAGTAATCTCTTCTTTCTTCAAAGAAACTTCAATTCCATTTTCCTTTGACCATTCTTCAAAATATCGGCGTTCGTCTTCCCGAACGTTAAAAGCAACAAACTTCATGATTTCCTCCAAAAGAAATAAATTATCTATTATACAGTACAGGTTCCGGTTATCGTATTATAAATAAAAATTATACATCCATAACCCATAACCTTCATCGAACCTAATTTTATCATGAAAACACGTAAATAAATCTTATTTGCACGAAATTTAATTTATTTTTTATTTATTTTGTGATGCCGCTTGAAAATACAGTTCTCATCCCCCTTTAAAAAAATGAATTCGATTCAGTAATATGCAAAAAACGGATTATATTTGCAATCAATCGCAAATCTAATCCGTTTTTTCGTATAAAGGACGATTGCCTTCCATGATGGAAATAACCAAAAATAGTTTGGCGCGCTGATTCATCAGGCGCTGCATTTGACAAAATTACGGTGTCCACTGTTATGTTTATAAAATGGGTCTTCTGTCCGTAAATGGCTTGCTCGAAAAATGGCGATTACGGACAAAATGGGCAAAAACAGCTCTTTGTCCGTAGATTTGAGTGAAATCTTGGATAGATTGGTTGAGCAGTACTGCTGCTTGAAAAAGTAGTTTTTATTCATTTGGAATTAAAAAAGCCGGACAAAGTCAGCCGCAAATCGACCGCCTTCGCTTGGCTTTTCGTTTAATTCAAGAGAGAAAAGAGACTCTTTCCCAGCCTCTTCCGGCTAGACCTAATTAAAATTATTAATGTTCATAACGGTATAGCTGCGCTTGTCCCCAGGGACGTGACTCGTTGAATATTCAATCGATTTGCCGTTCGTCAACCAAACAACCTGCTCAACCTCAAGAATCGGAGAACCTTTTTCTACATTAAGCTCCTTGACATCTTCATCATCAGCACCCAATGCAGAAAATTTTCTGAAGGCATTTCCAAATTTGAGGCCAAGTTCATCATGAATATAAGTATAGATAGACTTTTCGCAAACTTCTTTTGAAAGTTCAGGAACAAGATTTACAGGCATGTACGTATGTTCCAAAACGGTCGGTTCGCCATCAATTATGCGGATGCGCTTGACTTCATAAACCGGGTCGATGCGTTTGATGTTAAGATTTTTTTGAATTTTTTCATCCGGAAGCTGAACGTCAAATAACAAAACATCGGACTTGATGCGATCAGGACCAAATTCTTGATATGCTCCTCTGAAATCATCGACCGTCACGTCTCTTTCGTGATCAACGAACGGAATCTTCCCGCGAACGTAGGTTCCAAGGCCTGATTGCTTGTAAATCAAGCCTTCTGAGGCCAAACCGTCAAGTGCCTTCTTAACGGTCAGCCGATTTACCTTGAACTCTGCTGCCAAAGTCGTTTGGTCAGGAATCAATTCTCCGGCCTTATACGTCCCGTTTTCAATTCTTTTGCGAACAATATCAGCAACTTCTTGATATTTAGTAGCCATAACTCAACCACCCCATCTTATTAATTCATATCTGCATACATTCATATTATATATTTTTCTATGACAAAATCAATAATTAGGTTAAATTATTTCTTATTCTACTAAAAAAACATAAATGCATATCAATACTTTTGTACTAATGAAACCGCCTTATGTATTTCAGTTTCTGTTCGAATCTGATATTCATCTAAAAAAATTCAACATACATCTAGTGCAAAAAAAGGCATTGATGACTAGAAAGCCAAAAACGCCTTTGTCAACCACCACCGATGCCTGCCTTGGTTCTCAACAATGCAATTGCTGAGCTATTTGCTATCTGCGATCATCATAACACAGTATTACTATCCGGACGCTGAGAAAAAAACTATGTCTCAAATTGAAAAAACGGATGATTTGCAATCAATCGCAAATCTGATCCGGTTTTTTTGCGTATGCATGATAATTGCCTTCCATGATGGAAATAACCAAAAATAGTTTGGCGGTAAATTTGACTGAGAGCGTAGCACGCTGATTTAGCAGGCGCTGCATTTGGCAAAATTACTGCCGTTTACGGACACATTGAGTAAAATGTAGGATTTGTCCGTAACTTTGAGTGAAATCTTGGATAGATTGGTTGAGCAATACTGCTGCTTGAAAAAAGTAGTTTTTTCATTAGAAATTAAAAAAGCCGAACAAAGCCAGTCGCAAATCGACCGTCTTCGTTTGGCTTTTCGTTTAATTCAAGAGAGAAAAAAGACTTTTGCCCAGCCTCTTCCGGCTAGACATAAATAAAATGATGTTTTATTCCAAAAAATCCTTAAGCTGCTTCGAACGAGAAGGATGACGAAGTTTTCTCAGTGCTTTTGCCTCAATCTGACGAATTCGTTCACGCGTGACTCCAAAGACCTTTCCGACTTCTTCAAGCGTGCGCGTACGGCCATCGTCAAGCCCAAAGCGGAGACGCAAAACGTTTTCTTCCCGATCGGTCAACGTATCAAGCACGCTTTCAATTTGCTCTTTAAGCAACTCGTATGCGGCATGGTCTGCCGGACTAGTGGCTGCATGATCTTCAATGAAATCGCCAAGATGCGAATCATCTTCTTCACCGATCGGCGTTTCAAGCGAAACAGGTTCTTGGGCGATTTTCAAAATTTCACGAACCTTTTCAGTCGGAAGATTCATTTCTGCGCCGATTTCCTCAGGAATCGGTTCGCGGCCAAGGTCTTGAAGCATTTGGCGCTGAATTCTGATCAACTTATTGATTGTTTCAACCATGTGAACCGGAATCCGAATGGTACGTGCCTGATCCGCAATGGCACGCGTAATCGCCTGCCTGATCCACCATGTGGCGTATGTTGAAAATTTGAATCCTTTACGGTAATCAAATTTTTCAACCGCCTTCATCAACCCCATATTCCCCTCTTGAATCAAATCAAGAAAAGACATTCCGCGCCCAACGTATCTTTTGGCGATGGAAACTACGAGACGAAGGTTTGCTTCTGCGAGACGCTGCTTTGCTTCTTCGTCACCTTCTTCAATTCTCAAAGCAAGTTGTTTTTCTTCTTCAGCCGTCAAAAGATTGACGCGCCCGATCTCCTTCAGATACATTCTGACAGGATCGTTGATTTTAACCCCGGAAGGTGCGGAAACGTCGCTTTTTGAAAGTTCTTTTTCCTCTTCCTTAGCCTGATTCAAGCTTTCTGCCGTAGGATCGCCATTTTCATCGACAACGGAGATTCCTTTCTTCTCAACGTCTGCAATCAAATCATTAATTTGTTCGGACGTCAAATCCAGTGGTGAAACACGCTTCGTCAGTTCGCTGTACCTCACCTCGCCAGCCTGCTTGAATTCCTGGACGACTTCACGCAACGCCTTCTTGTACACAACGTCATCCAACTGGTTGTTTTTCTTCTCTTCTGCCAATGTTAGGCCCTCCCTTTAATAATTGAAGCTGCAATAATTGACACGCAGTTCAGCTAAGCATCAGCCTGCTTTTCCTGCATCATTTTAATATATTTAATGGTTAATTCCGTTATTTTATTGACATCATTTTGCCTTTTGGCCTGATCCAACTGAGTGCTGATTCGTGTAATCTGTTCTTCCAACGGCGCATCATGTTTCAGCACTTTCAAGCAATCGTCTACCTCTTGTTCATCATAGTCTCCGTAGTCTTCCATCTCAATCGAAATCAAGACGTTTTGCAATTTTGAATCTTCAACATAATCAAGAAATTTGGCATCGTCATATTCGGAATGCTCGCTGTAATATCCTTCAATCAATAAATACAGTGCTTGATAATCAACATGAACGAATTGAAAATCTTCAATCGAGCTCACCTTGGAATAAACGCTATAATCATTCAGAATTCGATGAAGCAACAGGCGTTCTGCTTTTTCAATTCTGGAAAATTCCTTTTCCTTGACAACGTTTGAATCAACGCTTGTTTTCTTTAAACTGCTTTCTGACCGCACGTTTCTAGTGCCCAGCTGCTGTTTCAAAACTCGCAACTGACTTTCAAGACTCATTTTGTCAATTCCGAATTCCTTAGCCAAACGCCCAAGAGTCAATTGTATCTGCAAAGAATCGCTGACTTTTGCGGTTTCTCCCAAAACATCCGTAATGTATGCAAGCTGTCCGCTTTCCGTTCCAAGGTTTTTTCCTTCCTTGAAGTAGCGCATATAAAATTCAAGAACGGTTTCGCGGTCGTCATGAACTATTTTTTTAAACGATTCCGTGCCGTGTTTTCTGACGTATTCGTCTGGATCCAGTTTTTCAGGCAAATTAACAACTTCACACTCGATTTTCGACGAATCTTCAAAAAGATCAAGGGCCCTTTTGGTTGCCGCCTGTCCCGGCTGATCACCATCATAGCAGACAAGAACCTTCTTTGTTATTTGTTCTACTTGATAAATCTGATCATCAGTCAGGCTGGTTCCCATTGAAGCTATGCCGTTCTTGACTCCGGAACGATACGCAGCCAAAACATCCATGAACCCTTCGAACAAATAGACCTCGCCATCACGTCTGATTACGCTTTTGGCTTTGTCAAAGTTGAATAAAACTTTGCTCTTTTCGAACAATAATGTTTCTGGGGAGTTTAAATACTTTGGCGACTTGTCGTCTTTGATCAGAAGCCGACCGGAAAAAGCTATCGTCTGGCCTGATGCATTTCTAATCGGAAACATTACCCTCGAATGAAAACGATCAACCAAACTTCCGTCTCCGTGTTCAGTAAACAGGCCTGATTTCCTGAAAAGCTGGTAATCACCAATACCATGCGTTTCAAAATAAGTCTTTAAAAAATCTTGCGAGGGTGCAAACCCCAAACCGAATTCTTCAATCAAATCATCCGTAAGACCGCGTTGATGCAAATAATCCAATGCTTGCTCGCCGATTTCAGCGGTCGTCAGCATATAATGATATACATCAGCTGCAGTTTTATACAAATTTTTCAGTTGCCCAATTTCTGAAGATTCAAATTCCTTTTGAAATCGGGCTTGATTTTCCGAAGAATAGCGAGGATCTATTTCGATATTTTCAAGTTCAGCAACTCGATAAACAGCCTCTATGAAATTCAAGTCTTCAAGTTCCATGATAAACTTAAAAACATTTCCGCCGCGTCCGCACGAAAAACAGTAAAAAAACTGTTTTTGCTCATTGATTGAAAACGACGGCGTCTTTTCAGCATGGAAAGGACAAAGACCCACCCAGTTTTTGCCAGCATGCCGCATTTGAACGAAGTTGCCGACAACATCCAGAATATCTGCATTGCTTCTGACCATATCAATCGTTTTTTCGGGTATTCCGCCAGCCAAAAAATCCCCTCCCGTCATTAACCACGAGGCGTAGAAAGGTCGCACACATAAGTGTACGACCTGTTTCGCATAATCATTGGCTATTGTATAACATTTTCTGAAATTTGTCAATCAGACCTCAGACCAGACTCTCGTTCAAAAGACATTTGCTGATTGTTGACGAAATTGCCTGAACTTTGATGAAAATAATCCAAAAAAAAACGCATCGGCAATTTTGACTGAGATCTTGACGAGATTAGTTGAGCAGCACTGCATTTATCAAAAAGAGCAACTTTAAATGTATCAAAATTGAAAAATACCGAACAAAAACAGTCTTAAGCTGACCGCCCTTGTCCGGCATTTAATTAATTCAAGCAAGAAACGGGATTTTACCCATTCTCTCTTATTTAGCTTGATTATTTGACGTTTAATTCTTCGAGCGATCCGAAAGCAGTTGTCAGATTGCTAAGCAAAACAAGCTGACTCAAACGATTGTGCTTGACTTTCTCATCATCAGCCATGACCATCGTTGCATCGAAATATTCGCTGATTGCACCCTTCAAGCCATGCAAAGCTTGATACTTGTCCTCATATGACTTGCAGCAATATCCTTTTTGAGCATTTGAGCAAGCATCATACAACTTCTTTTCCGAATCGTTTTCAAACAACGATTCGTCGACCGAGGCAGCTTCAAAATCAGCCTTTTTCGCCAAACGAGAAACGCGCGTCAAAGCTTCGATCGTTTCCTTGAAATCATCATCTGAAGCATGTTTTGTCAGCGTTTCTGCAGCTTCAAGGACCGAAACGAATTCATTGTCTTTGTTTGCAAGCGCAGCCTCCAAAGCATCTCGGCCGACGTCATTGTTTGAACCAATGATTTGAGCAACGCGATCAAACATGAAATCTTTAACGCCTGCGTAATTCTTTTCAGGATCGATGTTTGCATAAAGATCTCCGCGTTCTTTGAATGCGGACATGATTGCCTCATGCAGCAAAGGAACGGACAGGTTCCATCCTTTGTCAAGCGCGATTCTCACGATGCCAAGGGCTTGACGTCTCAAAGCATACGGATCGTTTGAACCGCTCGGAATCATCCCTGCAGAAAAGAATGCTTGAATGCTGTCTGCTTTATCGGCAATCGAAAGAACTGCTCCAATCGTCGACTCCGGCAAATCTCCTTCAGAACTCGTCGGCATGTATTCTTCACGCATTGCTGAAGCAACGGCATCCGTCTCACCGAACAAGGAAGCGTAGATCTCGCCCATCACGCCCTGCAGTTCAGAAAATTCGCCGACCATTTCGGTTACAAGATCGAATTTGTAGATCATTGCAGCACGTTTTAAATCCGCAAGCTGCGTTTTGCTGAGTCCGAGATGCTTGCCAAGATAAGCCGCAATTAAAGCGACACGCACCATTTTTTCATAAATCGTTCCGATCTTATCATGGAACATGACTTTTTTCAGTCGTTCGACATAGTCTGAAATTGTTTTCTTTTGATCTTCTTCATAGAAGAACTTGGCATCTTCAAGACGAGCCGTCAACACTTTTTCATTGCCTGAAACGACGTTTTCGAGATAAGCACTGTTTCCGTTTCTTACGGAAACGAAGTGCGGCAAAAGTTTGCCGTCAGAGTCTTCAACGTAGAAATATCTTTGGTTGTCCTTCATTGAAGTAATCAAAACGGCATCAGGAACCGAAAGATATTTTTCATCGAAAGAACCTGCAAAAACAGTCGGATATTCGACCAAATTGTTGACTTCTTCCAAAAGATCAGGATCAACGACAATGTTCCACGAATTCTTCTTGGCGAGTTCGTCGATTTGAGACATGATGATTTCCTTGCGTTCCTTGGCATCGGCAATAACCATTTCCTGCTTTAAGCATTCAGGATACGCATCCGCATTCTTTACTTCGACTTCTTTTCCCAGGAATCTGTGTCCTTGCGATTTTCGACCAGTTTCAAGATCCAAAACCTTAAAGGGAACGATCTCGTCGTTAAGCAATGAGACGATCCAGCGAATCGGACGAACGTATTCGAAATCATTTGAACCCCAACGCATCATTGTCGGGAATTTCATCTCCATTACGACTTCTTTGACAGACGTCAATACTTCTTTTGCGGACTTGCCGGCAATGAATTTTTTAACGTAGACGTACTCAACGCCCTTTAATTCTTGGAAGAACAGTTCATCGACGCTCACGCCTTGTCCGCGTGCGAATCCCTGGGCGGCTTTCGACCAGTTGCCGTCTTTGTCATAGGCAATCTTTTTTGCAGGACCTTTAGCCAATTCCTCGATGTCTTCTTGCTTGTCGGCAAGACCGATAACCTTGAGAGCCAGACGACGCGGCGTTGAGTATGCTTCTATTTTATCGAAACTGAGACGATTTTCCTTTAAAAAGGAGGTCATGCGTTCAACCAGCTGATTGATGCTTGGCGTGACGACATGTGCCGGAATTTCTTCCAGACCAATCTCAAGCAAATAATTTTGTGACATTATTTATCCTCCTTCAACAATTCTTGACGAAGTTTTTCATCTTTGATGAGCGGGAAGCCAAGTTTCTTTCGTTCTTCAATAAATGCTTTTGCGACTGATTTAGCCATGTTGCGAATTCGAGCAAGGTAGCCGGCACGCTCCGTAACCGAAACCGCACCGCGAGCATCCAACAGATTGAACGTGTGACTGCATTTCAGGATATAATCATAAGCCGGGTGAACCAAGCCGTTTGCAATCTGCTTTTTGGCTTCCGTTTCATACGTATCAAACATTTTCAAAAGCATTTCCTGATTGCTTTCTTCAAAAGCATATTTTGAATGCTCATATTCCGGTTCTTTAAAGATGTCGCCGTATTTGACGCCGTCTGACCATTCAAGATCAAAGACCGAGTTGACTTCTTGAATGTAAGACGAAAGTCTTTCAAGTCCATACGTTACTTCAACGGCAACGGGGCGAACTTCCAAACCTCCGACCTGTTGGAAATAAGTAAACTGAGTGATTTCCATTCCGTCAAGCCAAACTTCCCAACCTACTCCGGCACATCCCATTGAAGGGTTTTCCCAGTTGTCCTCAACAAAACGAATATCGTGTTCCTTTGAATTGATTCCCAAAGCCTTGAGCGAATCCAAGTAAAGATCCTGGATGTTTGAAGGATTCGGTTTCATGATTACCTGAAATTGGTGGTGCTGGAACAAACGATTGGGATTTTCTCCATAACGTCCGTCAGCCGGCCGACGTGACGGTTCAACGTAAGCAACGTTCCACGGTTCGGGTCCGATTGCACGTAAAAACGTGTACGGGCTCATCGTTCCGGCACCTTTTTCATTGTCGTAAGCCTGCATGAGCATGCAGCCTTGCTTAGCCCAGAATTGTTGCAAGGTCAAAATAATATCTTGCATTGCTAATTTTTTAGCCATAAGGCAAAGTCCTCCTAAAAATTTATTGCGAAAACAACCAGCTCAATCGCATAAAAAAGTCCCTATGCGACGTCTGTGGTCACATAGGGACGACTTTTCGCAAATCGCGGTTCCACCCTACTTCTAGTTTTGCCTAGCAGCTTAATTTCGTCAAGACTCAAAAAGCGCCAATCAAACAACAGTCATCATCTGCTCACACCTTCTCAGACTCGCTTGGCATGACACGTCGCCGACCTTCTTTTCTCAACGTCTTTCTATTCGATTGACCTTAGAATAGTTTAATTATTCAGTTTTGTCAAGTCCTTTTTCAAAAGCAAAGTCAAAAGAAGTCATCTCATTTAAAAATTTCTTGGCAGGAACGTAAAGTCCGACTTGATCGTCATAGATCACGTCAAGTGCCCGCTTGATTTTTATGCTCGTTTTTTCGCTAAGATTGACGCTTTTCAAAACGTCCAAGTCAATATCAGACAAATAGCGTAAGAAGTACATCGTTTTTTCGTCAAGATGCAGCCGATTTGGATCAAGATGCCAATGATTTTTGCAAAGAATTCCTCCATAACTTTCGGAATAGTCAAAAGAAGAACGCTGATTTCCGCAAACCGCACAAAAGCGCCATTCAGGAGCAACGCCAAAAAGTTCCAGCATCTGAATTTCCATGATGCTTACGATAATCAACGGATTAACTCCCTGGTCGATCAGTTGCAGCGCTCGTTCTATCTTCCTGTACCACTTAGATGCCAAAATGCAGTCATCTTTAATTGCGGCTTCACCCAACCCCAAAACATATGACGCATAGGCATTCAGCATGATATCGTTAAAAATATTTTGATATTGATCAATTTCCTTTCCGGTGCTAAGATATGACAGACCGTCATCATTAATGCTTCCGAGATAGCGTCCATGCGAAAAAGGCAAAATAATTGCGCCAAGTCTGAACCCGCGTTTTTTAGCGCCGCGAATATAAAAGGTCTTATAACCATAACGATTCGTCAAAATTTTGACAAGCAGATCCCTTTCCTTATAGTCTCTTTTTGAAACCACGATGCCTGAAAACTCTTCGCCCTGATGCAAAACCACGATGACCCCTCCTTTTAAAAACAGCGGAGCCAAAACATCGTTTCAACTCCGCAAAAAATTAATAATCGTCCTGTTTGTATCCGAGCGATCTCAAGTCTATCTGGCGATCTTTCCAATTTGGCATGACCTTGACCCAAAGTTCCAGATAAACCTTGTCGCCCATCATAAGCTCGATGTCTTTTCTTGCCTTGACTCCGATCGTCTTGAGCATCTTGCCGCCCTTTCCGATAATGATGCCTTTTTGACTCGCGCGTTCAACGATGATCGTGGCCTGAATCAAAATTTTTTCCTCGTCGCGACGCTTGATGCGATCGACAACGACCGCAACCGAGTGCGGAACTTCTTCTCTCGTGAGTTCCAAGACTT
The DNA here is from genome assembly GCF_900113455.1 of Ligilactobacillus ruminis DSM 20403 = NBRC 102161. Lineage (GTDB taxonomy): Bacteria > Bacillota > Bacilli > Lactobacillales > Lactobacillaceae > Ligilactobacillus > Ligilactobacillus ruminis. The sequence continues at coordinate 22,369 of NZ_FOPI01000005.1, forward strand.
TTTCGCGGATGAGTTCGCCGGCAATAAATCTTTCCGGATGATCCGTAACCTGATCCGTCGGGTAGTATTGCGGACCTTCAGGCAGGTCTTTGATCAGTGTATCGATAAACTCTTGACAATTATTGCCCTGAAGCGCAGAAATCGGGAAAACGTCTTTAAAATCCAGTGCTCCGCGGTAGTCGTCCATCACTTCCAAAAGGTGATCAGGATGTATCCGATCAATTTTGTTGATTGCCAGATAAATCGGTTTTTTGACGTTTTTGAGACGCTCAATAATGAAATCATCGCCGCGGCCGCGTTTTTGCTCTGCATTTACCATGAAAATCACCGCATCGACCTCATTTAACGTCGAAAGAGCCGATTCGACCATAAAATCGCCCAGACGGCTTTGCGGTTTATGAATGCCCGGTGTATCGATGAAAACGATCTGAGCATCATCAGTCGTATAAATCCCTTGAATCTTGTTGCGTGTAGTTTGAGCTTTATCGCTCATGATGGCGATTTTTTGACCGATGATTCGATTCAAAAAAGTCGATTTTCCGACATTGGGACGTCCTAATATGGCTATAAAGCCCGAATGAAATTTATTGTTCAAAAATTTTCTTCCTCACATTTATTAATCTAAAACAGCAGTTGCCAAATTTTCGGCACAAAAACAATCGCACCGACAATCATTGAAAACACGGCTGCCAAAAGCACCCCGCCCGCAGCGGTATCCTTGGCCTTTTTTGCCAGGGGATGCTTTTTATATTCACTGGCGAGGTCAACAGCATTTTCAATCGCCGTATTCCAGACCTCGCTTGCCAAAACAAAAAAGATGCTCAATAAAAGCCAAAGCCACTCGTTTGCCGAAACATGGAACAAACACCCCATGATTACGACCAAAATCACTGAGCCAACATGGAAACGCAGATTGCGTTCCTCACGATAAGCTGTCACCAATCCCTCTACCGCATATTTGAAAGAGCTGACAAAGTGACGGTTTTTCCAACGGCTAACGAACTTTGAACGTTTTTTGCTATCTCGTAAGCCCATAGGAGTCAAGAATCTCTCGTTGAAGACCAAACATTTCCCTTTCGTCTTCTTCTTTCATGTGGTCGTATCCGTTCAAATGCAAAAATCCGTGGACAACCAGAAAACCAAGTTCACGATCCTCCGAATGTCCCAAATATTCGGCCTGTTCTTTAACCTTGTCCATCGAAACCATGATGTCGCCAATATTTTTGGGGATGTCAAACTCTTCATCTTCCGGCAAAATAATCGGAACTTCGTCGGGATCGTCTTCTTCGATCGCAAAGCTGATGACATCCGTCGGCTTGTCGACTCCGCGATATTTTTTATTGATTTCATGAATATGTTCATTATCCATCAAAGTAACCGACATCTCTGTATTTTCAGGAAGCTTGAGATAGCTGCCCGCAAAGTTCAAAATATCTTCAATCAGCTTGATTTTTTCTTCTGGAACATTCTTCGTGTCGTCATAAATTTCCAAATCCATTGATGCTAGTCCTCATTTTCTGTTTTATTATTCTTTTCGTAGGCACTGATAATCTCCGAAACCACCGGATGCCGCACGACGTCAGCAGCATCAAAATGAACGAAACCGATATGCGCAAGATTGCTTAACACGTGCTCCGCATCGACAAGTCCGCTTTGCTTATGTCCGGCAGGCAAATCGATTTGTGTCTTGTCGCCGTTAACGATCATTTTCGAACCAAAACCAAGACGCGTCAAAAACATCTTCATCTGTGCCCTTGTCGTATTTTGCGCTTCATCCAAAATCACGAAGGCATTCTCAAGCGTCCGTCCGCGCATATAAGCCAAAGGAGCAATTTCGATGACTCCGCGCTCAATCAATCGTTCAGTATGTTCCGCACCAAGAATCGAATTCAACGCATCGTAAATCGGACGCAGATAAGGATCAACCTTTTCTTTCAGATCCCCCGGCAAAAAGCCAAGCGATTCCCCGGCCTCGACTGCGGGTCGCGTCAGTACCAGACGTTCAACTTCATGCCGTTTTAATGCAGCAACCGCCATTACGACGGCCAGATACGTCTTTCCCGTGCCGGCAGGACCGATTCCGAAGACGAGATCGTTATGCTTGACCGCTTGAACGTATTGACGTTGACTGTAATTTTTCACGCGGATGCTTCGGCCTTTGCGATCTCTGATCAAAGTATCCGTATAAAGGTCTTGAAAATACTCCAACGTTCCTTTTTCGGCCATCGTCATCGCCGAAACAACGTCAGCATTGCTGATCGTAACGCCCTTTTTCAAAAGTTCAGCCAGCTGTGCGAAAATTTCCTTCGTTTCCGAAACGCCATCTTGACTGCCTTTGATCTTGACATGATTTCCGAACGAGCTGACGATAACGTTTTTTCCTTCTTCAATCAGTTTCAAATAAGCATCATTGATTCCGAAAAGCGAAACTGCCATCTGCGGATCAGCGAGCGTAAATTCTTCTTCAATTACGGTTCCTTCTGACAAATAAGAGCACCCCTTTTGCCGCGGAAGCGTCAGCCTGGAAATGAAGCCGCTGAATCTTCCAGACACCAACGCGACCGTTGCTTCTTTGAATTATGATTCTCACCTATATGTATTATACTTACAGTAAGCCATTTTAGCAAACTGCAGACAAAAAAAGCCAGGGAATTTCTTCCCTGACTCCAGGACGCTCGTTAACCGAGCAATTCCTTAACCGTGGCGTTAATCAGCTTGCCGTCAGCCTTGCCCTTGAGCTTTGGCATCACGGCACCCATGACCTTGCCGAAATCGGCTTTAGACGTTGCTCCAACCGCTTTGATCGTTTCTTCAACAACGGCCCTTACATCATCCGCGCTCAATTGAGCAGGCATATAGCCTTGCACAACTGCGATTTCGCCCTCAAGTTCCTGGACTGAATCGTCACGTCCAGCAGCTTTCGATTCTTCAAGAGAATCCTTACGTTGCTTCAATTCACGAGATAACACGCCGACTTCCTCGTCAGGAGTCAAATCGTGTCCAACGCTAATCTGCTCATTTTGAACCGCAGCCTTAAGCATTCGAACAGTCTTCAAACGATTCTTGTCCTTGGCTTTCATGGCTGCAACCATATCTTTTTGCAATGAATCCAATAAACTCATCACAACCTGCCTCCTCTAGAAACTAGAAACGACGCTTATTTTTGCGCTTTCTTGCTGCTTCGGACTTTTTCTTACGTTTTACACTTGGCTTCTCGTAAAATTCACGTTTCCGATATTCTTGCAAAGTACCTGTTTTTGAAACGGAACGTTTGAAGCGACGAAGAGCGTCATCAAGAGATTCGTTTTTACGAACGACTGTCTTTGACATGGTTGTTTCCCTCCCTCCGAGCTTAAATGTAACCGTCTTATTGTCTATTTTGTAATATCACAAACATCAACAGTTCCTTTTCATTATACATAAATGAGAATATCGCGTCAATATAACTTTAACAACTTCTTAGTTTATTCAGCAAAATTCATTTATTTTGATGAATATTTCCGGCAAATATAGTATAATAGAATTAAAGAAAACGTTTACTGAAAGGAGAGACCCCCTATGTCAAATGACAACGCAATCAATGTTTATATTATTTCCGATTCTCTTGGTGAAACGGGCAACAACCTCGCTCAAGCAGCCATCGTTCAATTTCCGAAAGCAGATTTTAAAGTTCATCGCTATCCGCTGATCAAAACGATTTCGATTTTGACGGGTATTTTGCATAAAGCCACACGTGAAAATGCGATTATCGTGCACACTTTTTCAGATAGTGAGCTTTCGGCTTTTGCAAATGACTACTGCAAAGAAAACAATCTTGCAGTCATCGATGCGTTAAGCGGCATCATCGATATTTTGGCGGAGCGCACCGGAGACGAACCGCTCCATGAGGCCGGCATCAACCACAACACGGATCACGAATATTTCAAGCGCATTGAAGCCATTGAGTTTGCCGTGACTTATGATGACGGCAAAGATCCGTCAGGTTTCCTGAAAGCAGACATCGTCCTTTTGGGCGTTTCGAGAACTTCCAAAACCCCGTTGTCCTTGTTCCTCGCAAACCACGGCTATAAGGTTGCCAACCTTCCGTTGGTGCCTAAGACCCGCATTCCTGATCAGATCTATCAGGTTGACCCAAATAAAATCTTCGGTCTGACCAATGATCCGTCGATTTTGAACAACATCAGAAGGGAGCGCATGATTTCCTACGGCTTGAATCCCGACACCACTTATTCCAATATGGACAATATTCAGGCCGAGCTTGATTTTGCCATGGAGCTTTACAAAAAGCTCGGATGCCCGATTATCAACGTTGCCAACAAGTCGATTGAAGAAACCGCAACTCTCATCATGGAAAGTCTCAAAGAAAACGAAGAATGATTTCGCATAATTAAAATGCAGTTCCGATTCAAAATGAAACCCCAGGAATAAAAATGCCGTCATGAATCTTAAGATGTGCCTTCTTTACCGGACCACTGGTAAGGAGGGCATTTTTATGCGTTATTTCTATGACCGGCAGATTGCAAGAAATAATTTGAACGAACTGAGTCATATTTTTAAGCAAAAACAACAGCCTGTTTTCGCAGACAATGCTTACAATCCATTCTGATTCCGTAAATTCTGTCCATCATGCTCCCTCTCGTTTGTTATCGTAATAAATGCATCGAATTTGACGGAGATAAGGTCCAGGTTAATGGATTCAAACTTATATATGATAATGTTAATATTCCTTTCCGATCGTATTTTCCCTTGACAAAAAGGTTAAAAAATAGTTAAGATTTAAACCATTGGTGTTATTTTTAAATTTGATAAGAAAGAGAGAAAAATCATGCAAGAACTAGGAGAGAAAAAATCCTACATAAGCTGGCCTGTCATTGCCATGATTGGCTTCGTCACCATCATCTGTTTTGATGATATCTTATACCCTTTGCAAAACCAGGGGTTGTCTGTTGTTTTCACCTGGATTTTTATGGTGTTTTTCTTCGTTATTCCCTATGAACTTTCCGTTGCCCACCTGGGTTCGGTTTTTAACGGCCACCAGGAAGGGGGACTGGCATCTTGGGCTCGGCATAGTCTGAATTCGGATGCTGCCGGTTACTGGACGGCCTGGATGTATTGGGCTGCCTGCCTGCCTTACATTGTCGACGTAGCCAACTCAACCATCGTGTCCTACAGTTGGCTGATTTTAGGGGATGCCAGTTTATCTAGCCGAATGTCAAGCTTTTGGTTTGGCGTATGGACCTTTGTTATTATTTTAGTTTTTATTTTACTGGAAAATATAATCAAGAAATCCCTTGAAGTCATGGCCACAATCGGCGGATGGGCCATGTTCGGAATGACCATCTTGTTCGTTGTCATGACAGGCTGGACACTATTAAACGGTGGCAAAATTGCCACCCAACCTTTCAACCTTAAAGCATTTATCCCTGACTTTTCGTTATCTTACTTCTCTACCACCGGGCTTTTGATGTTTGCCGTCTGTGGAGCCGAATTGGTTGCCCCTTACCTGAAACGGATGAAGAATCCTAACCGCGACTTCCGCAAGGCCATGTACCTAATCGCATTCATGACAGCTTTTCTGACGGTCTTCGGAACTTTCTCCTTGTCCATCTTCTTTGATGCAAACAACCTCCCGCACGACTTGAAGATGAACGGATCATACTATGCCTTCCAGCTTTTAGGTGAACGCATGGGTATGGGCAATGTTTTGATGTACATTTTCGCTATTGTCCAGGCTATCTATATGATGGCACAGTTAGCCGTTTTCTTAGACTCCACCAGTTGGGTTTTGGCGGCCGATACTGCTGAACGCTTCATGCCAAAATGGATGCGCAAACGCAATAAGAACGATCGCCCTATTCACTCCTACGTCTTGACCACCGGGTTGACCTTGTTCTTGCTGCTTTTATCAGGGACTTTGCCTGATATCAACGCAGTCTTCAATTGGTTGTTGAACCTAAACGGAATTGTCTTTCCTTTCAAGAACTGCTGGCTGTTCTTAGCCTTCATCGCCGTACGAGTCAAACAGGACAAATTTCCATCAGTCTTTGTCTTCATCAAAAGACGAAAGCTCGCTATTGCTGTTGGGACTTGGTGCATGTTGTTCTCCTTCATCTGTGCCGTGATGTCCTTTCTGCCACAAGATCTGGCCTTTGGGACAAAGGCCTGGAATCACCAATTGTTTCTGAACTTCTTATCAGTCGGTGTCTTATTCGGAGCCGGAGCTATCATGCCAATCATGTCATGGTTTGAAAAACGCAAGAAAGAAAGTGCCTGAATATAAATTATAAGAGAGCCTGAGAAAAATTCTGTCTCAAATCAAGAAACCGGATTAGATTTGCAATCAATCGCAAATCTAATCCGGTTTTTTCTCATTCAGGACGATTGCTTTCCGTGATGGAAATAAGCAAAAAGAGTCTGGCGGTAAATTTGACTAAGAGTTTGGCCACTAATTTATCAGGCACTGCATTTAAAAGTGCCGGACGAAACCAGTCGTAACCCGACCGCCTTCGTTCGGCTTTTCGTTTAATTCAAGTGGGAAAGAGACTTTTTTTCAAAGCCTCTTTTTTACGCAAAAATCCTGCCAACTTTGATTCAAAAGAAAATAAAATGGATGATGCCCGTTCAATCCAGAATGACATCCATGGGCTAATGTTAATTTTTATATGTGTCAAACATTCTGGGTACACACATATTTTTATGCGCAACTTCTTACAAAATTCCCTGGCCGTCTTTCACCTTGTCCAGCATCTTAGAATCAAATACCTGGTTTTTGAGCATTGCGATCTCATATGCGTAAGGAGCAAAAGAATTCTTCTTGTCTTCTCCGACGTACGGCGTTTCCATAATTTTGGGAACGTCTTCCAGCTGCGGATGATGCGCAATATAATTTAAAGAATCGAAGCCGATGGTTCCAAAACCGATGTTTGCGTGCCGATCTTTATGTGCGCCGCATTCATTTTTTGAATCATTGAGATGAACGACTTTCAGCCTGTTTAAACCGATTATTTGATCAAATTCACTCAAAACATCGTCAAAGCCGTTTTTGACGTCATAGCCGGCATCGTTTGCGTGACAAGTATCGAATGTAACGCTCAGGCGGTCGTTTTCACTGCATTTTTCAATGATTTCGGACAACTCTTCAAACGTTCGCCCAATTTCCGTTCCTTTGCCCGCCATCGTCTCCAACGCAATGCTGACGTCTTTTGACGCCTTCAGCGCTTCATCCAGACCATGCGCAATGTTTTCGATGGCAGCCTTTGCTCCAAGGCCAACGTGAGCTCCGGGATGAAGCGTGACCTGTTTTGCTCCGAGCGCATCTGCCCGCTTGAGTTCGTTTGCCAAAAATTCGATTGCAAATTCATATTTGCCTTGATCCTTGTTATTGCCAAGGTTGACGATATATGGCGCATGCACGACGACTTCTTCGATGCCGTGATCTTCCATATACTTCTTTCCCTCTTCGATTTTCATCAAGGACAGATCTTTTCTGACAGTGTTTTGAGGTGCACCGGTATAAATCATCATGGCATTTGCCCCATACGATGCCGCTTCTTTTGCGGATCCAAGAAACATCTCTTTGCCGCGCATTTTGACATGCGATCCAAGTTTCATTATTTAACCGCCTTTCATGTAAAAAAATCCAGGAAGCCTTCTTCCTGGATTCATTCTAACATTTAACTTAAAATTTTGCTAATCTGCGAACCATACGGTCAAGGTCGAATTGTAGCAAGACTGTTCGCACGTTTGCCAACCAGCACTGTGTTGTGCCAGCTTGTTTGAAACGACTTCCAGGCCCGTTCCGTCATTTTTCACGCCATACATGATCTCAGAAACATGAAGCACGCGACCGTTGATGACGACTTCGCTGCCGACGTGCAGACTGCCCAACTGGCTGTGTGCCGCACCCATCATTTCAAACAAATAATAGTTCGGAAGAGATGTCCAAGCATAAACGTTGCCGTCTGCCGGAACAGAACCCGTACCGCTGAAGCTTCTAATAGGATATGAATGTCCGTTCAGGCAAAATCCGCTCGTTTGAGCCGGTTGCTGCGAAGAAGACTGTTGCGTCTGGGACTGAGCCTGCGTCGTCTGAGACGATGCGGCTTGACTCTGTGCCGTTTGCGAAGATTGCTGCGTTGCCGTTTGAGCTTGCGTCGTTGTCTGAGAAGAACTTTGGGCATCGCTGCTTGAGCTTGCGGCCGATGAACTTTGAGCAACGCTGCTTGAAGATTTGGAAACAGATGACGTCTCAGTTGCCGAGCTTTCAGAACTTGACTCCTTCTTAACCGAAGGACTGACCTTTTTTTCAGACGTTTCTTTCTTAGCAACGCTCTTCGTCCCTGTTTCTTCATGAGCGAGTGCGGCAAACGTGTCACGACATGCATAGACTTGCGATCCTCCGATTGCAGCAACTACAACCGAGAGTGCGATGAGCGCCTTTGTATTCTTTAAAACATTCATAACAAATACCTCCCGATTAATCTCATATCTTTTTACAAGTCTTATTATGCCAAGTCAAAGTTAAGAAAACGTGAATGCAAATAACAATTTTATAGTGAATATTTTAGTTAAAAATGCCATATTCAATTTATTATCGATGCAAATTCGAAATAAAAGTTGCATAGCTGCTTGAAAAAGCTGCTGATAATCGTTTTAAATTCACAATTACGTAATATTCTGCTGATCAGCACATCAAAAAAGGTACCTATAAATCCCGCTAAAACAGGAGTTACAGGTACCTTTTAAATTATTAACATTTTGATAATTAATTTATTGAACGTCTTCAAATAAATATTTTGCGGGGAATCCCACTTTATATATTTATTCTTCTTCCACCCTTTAAAATGAATATCAATAAATTCCATGACTTTTACAACCAAGTCGCGCTTTACTTTTACGTCTTTGATCGGTCTGATTTTTCTCAGCATGACGTTGCCCAACAAGTTGCGAACGAAACGATATTCAAGTTCATCATGATACGTTTTGATCCAGCCCTTTTCTTCATGAAAATTCAGAATCCTTACGTAAATTTTGAAAAGATCGGCCAAACGACTCGTATTTTGATACGAAATCGAATCGTTTCTTTGAACGTAATGAACTTCGCAAACCTCATCAACCGCAACTTCGTCAATTGATTCAAGAAACGGCATCAATTCAAAGAAAAAGCACTGATCTTCATAAAAAAGCCCCTTCGGAAACGTAATTCCGCATTGCTTGAGCCAATCCGTTCGATACAGTTTGTTCCATGCGACGACGCGTCCTTTGACAAGGTAATCTTCGATTGAATCATATCCCGTCACGACGTCTTTTGCCATTCTGTCCTGATACTGCCAAAAGAAATTGCATTCCACGACCTTCTTTTGACCGTTGCAGGTTTTTTCAAGCATCCTCTCAAGCATTCCCGACTCAACGTAATCATCCGAATCGATAAACAGCACGTAACTTGCATCGACATGCTGCAATCCATAGTTTCTTGCGTCAGACAAGCCGCCGTTTGCTTTGGGTAGATACTCCACCAGATTCGGATTCTCATCTGCATATTTTTGACAGATGGTCGGCGAACCGTCGGTGCTGCCGTCGTCAACAAGCAGCACTCTGTATTTTTCAGAAGACAACGTCTGGTTGATCAAACTTTCCAAACAGCGCTTCAGATATTTTTCAACATTGTAGACCGGAACGATTACGTCAACTTGTCTCATCTAATCACCAAGTGCCTTTCTGACTGCCTCTTTGACATAAGATCCGCGTCTTAATCTCTCTGCCAAATTCAGGGCGTTGCTCTTCATCTTCTTGTAGCCTGCGTCATCAACTTTCTGCAAAACATTGTCCAAATCATTCAGATTTTCGATCGCGATTCCAACTTCGTTTTCAGACACGAATTCGGCCATTGCGGCTTCCTTCCAAATAATCACCGGAATTCCGGAGCTCAGATAAAGCGACGTCTTGTGCGGAGCGTTGTAACGCATATAGTTGCCGAAAACCCCAGTACAAGCAGACATTTCGTCTCCGTCCCAAATCAGGCCGAAGTTTTCATTCAAATGATTCGGCAGATCGTCAGGAGTATATACCCCGCAATAGGTTACGCCTTTTTGATATTCTTGAGCAGGAGACGGTCCATAAACGTCAAGTTTGGCATTATTTAGCTTGACCTTCTTCAAAAATGTCGATTTTTCAAGATTTCCCGCAAAGCAAATACTTTTTTGATACTCGAACCGGTCATTTTTTGGGCAATCGTTACGATAATCAAAAATTCCCAAAATCGTAATCGGAACCGTTACGCCGTGTTGTTTGAGCCATTCGGACATTTTGGAATTGTGCACGATCAGACCGTCGGCAGAATTAAAGATTTCCATTTCATCTTTTTCAAACTGCTTGTTGCCGTCATAAACACGCAGCGTTTCAACGTCGTGAACCATGATCAGGAATTTTCCGTGCGTGACTTTCTTGGCATTTTCAATGATTTTTTTCGTCAAGAAGACCGAGTAAAACGGGTATTGCAAAATGACGTTGTCAAATTGTCTGCCCTTGAAAAGTCGTTTGAGTTTCAAATGAACGAACAGGAACTTTTCAAGACGCTTTTCCGGCAAATCCAGATCCATGACCTTAAAGCCTTCCTCAGTCAAAAATTCGTTAATATCGGTTTTGGCCTTGGGACCAGCATCATTTTTTGCTCTGAGACTTCTCAAAACCGAATACAAAATAACATTTTCCATTTAAAAATACTCTTCCTCTGCTGTCATTTTCAATACTGACGAAACGATTTCATCATCTTCTGCGACGTCAAACTTGCGCGAGAAAAGATAGCCCTCGTTCCGTGCCTTTTTAAGCGTTTCCAGATCAGAAATTTCCCAAACGCACGGACTGCTCTTTCTTTCATCAATCTTGATGAAACGAAGATTTCCCGGACGTCCTTTTTCATCTCGATACAGACGTTTTTTCAAAACTTCATCATTTAAAATAAACGTCTGCAAAAACAGCTCATCGGCTACGATGGCATGCTTGAAAACTTTCATAATGCTTTTTTCTTTTTTCAGAATGCGTTCCACGGCAAAATCGTCCAGACTGAGCCATTGTGAACCAAAACCGAGCTTCAGCCCTGTATTTTTAAAAAAATCAAGCTTCAAAGCCTTGGCCAACGTTCGCTCAAGCTTGCGATAAGCACGAATCATCAGTTTCAACGGAGCGCTTTTGACCGAACGATATGCCGAAACATTAGGAAATGCATGCCAGACCTGAACTCTTTGATAGACTTCCTTCTCTCTGATCTGTTTGTACTCGACGAATTCCCTGCCCTTGTTTTTTTCAAAAAACTCATTGATCCGTTTATGACTCAAAAGCGGCAAGTCCTTGCCGGAAAGCAAGTGATAGTAGTCAAACGGACCAACGGAGCGCGCAAACGAGAACAACGAAAATTCGCATTCGAGCATGTCGCGTCCGCCCCAGCTGACTTTCCTGCGCGGCGCCAGATAAAAATCAGCCTTTGAAAGCCTTTGTTTGAAGCGTTCCAGCTGCAAAGGAGAAAGCGCGGCCTTTTTGTCAATATGCAAGAATATTGCGTTGTCTTCATAATCAAGCGCTTTGAGCAAGACCAAGATTTCTTCGAACTCATTTGCTGCCATGATCAAATATGCATGTTTCATTTGGCTTACCTCATGGTTCTGGTTCATAGAAACGTCCCATGATATGGACGTTGTCTGCAATGCTGACAAATGCAGCGGGATCCGATTCGATCATCGCTCTCCTCAATTCAGGCTGTTCGTAACGCGAGATGACCGTAAACAGAATCGTTTTTTCATCATGCTTGTATGCCCCTTCGGCACCGTGAACGATCGTTATTCCGCGACGCATTCGATTTTGGATACAGTCAATTACGCTCTTTGGCTTCGTGGTCACAATCATGACCTGCATCTTTTGCTGCTTTGTGTAAACCATGTCCATTACGCGCGCATTGATAAAAATGCTGAGTGCCGAATAAAAAGCATAAGGCCAGCCGAAAACCTCCCCTGCGGCAAGGATGATGAAGAAATTGAAAATCAGATTGATCGTTCCGATGCTTTTACCGGTATGTTTTCTGATCGTCAGCCCCAAAATATCCAAGCCACCGGTCGAAATTCCGTTTTTAAGCGCCAAGCCGGTTCCGAACCCATTGATCGTTGCGCCAAAAATTGCGCAGATGATCGGGTCTTTTGTTAACGGAACGGGATTGATTGCCTTAATCATGACCGATGAGCAAAAAACCGCCAAAATCGTGAACAGAGTAAACCTGTGCCCAATCTGTCTCCATCCCAAAACAAACAACGGGATATTCAAAACAAACAGCATCAGAGCCGTTGACAAATGCACGGGACAGTTTTTGGTCAGTGTCCCGATCAGCTGTGCCAAGCCGGTGATGCCGGATGAATAGATATGCCCTGGTTCCCAGAAAAAATTCATGGCAATCGACACTAAAATCCCGTAGAAAAGAGCTGTCGTTGCCTTCATGATCATCGCGTGCTGCTTTAGCACGTCCTGTAATTCATCCATTTTTTATCCTTTCAAATTCCCCAGTTTTCTTCAATAAACTGTTTTCTTCCCTGCGATTCCTCAAATTCCATTCTCTTTGGATCTTTTTTGTAAAACTGCTGGTGCTCTTCTTCCGCTTCATAAAAAGGACAAGCTGATTCGATTCTGGTTACGATCGGCTTTTTGAAACGCTCGCTCACAATCAGATTTTTCAAGGAGAGTTCTGCTGCTTGCCTTTGCGTCTCATTTTTAACGAAAATTACCGGCCGATAATTCGAACCTCGATCCTGAAACTGTCCCGCTGCATCCGTCGGATCGGTCTGATGCCAATAAATCTCAAGCAGTTCCTCATATGAAATGATCGTCTTGTCAAAGACGATCTTGACTGCTTCGGTGTGTCCGGTGGTTCCCGATTTGACCTGCTCGTAGGTCGGATTTTCGACGTCTCCGCCCGTGTATCCTGAACGAACCGAAATTATTCCAGGCATCTGATCAAACGGCTTGGTCATGCACCAAAAACAGCCGCCCGCAAAAATTGCGGTCTCAATTTTCTTGTTTTCCACTATCCAATCAATTCCTTCAACGTTTTTATCTGCTGCTCCGGACGGCATGAGTCTGCTTTGATCAACCCGTCCGGATCAAACAGAATTCCGGCAATGCCGGCATTGTGCCCCGCATCGACGTCGAGAGTTCTGTCTCCGACCATCACAGCCGTTTTGCGGTCGATTTGATGCTTGTCAAGCAGATAATCAAGAGACTCCGGATCCGGCTTGCGCTTGAAATTATCATCCGCAGTCACAAAATCCTTAAAATATTCAAGCAGACCGTCCCTTTTTAAAATTTCCTTTGCAGATTCATCGCGATGCGTCAACAAAAAGCTTTGTCCGCCGCTTGTTTGAATCGTTTCAAGCACTTTGCCTGCAAAGTCAAACGGCTCAGCCAGCTCCTGGTTTCCCTTTTCAAAAAAGTGATAGTCCTCATGCAGCTTTTTTTCATCAAGTTTCGGATATTTCTCTTTCAAAAGAGCAAAGCAATACCTTACCGATTCAACTCGCATCAAGCGATACGTCTCAATCTTGTCAAGTTTTATGCCTTGATTTTCAAAGGCCGAAACAAATGCTGATACCATTCCGCCATACGTGTCGTACAACGTTCCGTCAAAGTCAAAAAAATAATTCTGATACAAAACTACACCTCACTGTCTCTTTCGATAAATTCTACTGCCATGTCCATCGCCAATCGGCAAGCGTTTGTCTCATCCAATGCATTGAGCAAAACGAAATCATGAATCGTTCCCAAAATTCGAGCGACAGAAACGTCAACGTCCGCATCACGCAATTTTCGCCCAAATGCTTCGCCTTCATTTCGCAAAACGTCCGCCTCTGCGGTCAAAATCAATGTTTTGGGCAAAACGGCCAGTTCACTGAATTTTCTAAGCAAAGGAGAATACATGACATCGGTCGGCGACAGCCCGCCCAAATACTGCTGCCAGGCCCATTTCATCTGTTCGCGCGTAATTCGATATCCGCCGGCAAATTCGTAATAAGTCTGGTTGTCAAAATTAGCATTGACGACCGGATAAAACAACAGCAGCTTTTCCAAGGGCAAGTGATGCGCCTCAGAAAGCATCGCAAGCGTTGCCGCCATTCCGCCGCCGACATCATCGCCCGCAACTGTCAGATGCAATAGATCCAGTGAATATTTTATCGCCAGTCGCTGTAAATCAAGATACCCGGCCCGCAGCTGAACCATTTGAGCCGGTGCCTTGCGTTCAGGTGCCAGTGCATACTCCGGAAAAACGACGCAGGCATGGCATCTTCTCGAAAGTTCTGCCAACAGCTTGTGATATTCATTGACTCCGCCGGAGATGAACTGTCCGCCATGAATATAGTAGATTACGCGCAGATTTTTGGCCTGATCTTTTGGAAAATACAGATATTCGTCAAAGGAGCGTTCTTCATCGATTTCGACCCGTTCTTTGACGATTTTCACGCTTTGATCCTGAACGAGCATTTTTTGATCAAATCTTAAACGTTCGCGCCAAGTCTTCAAGCCTATCGTCGTCGGAATAAAACTGTGATTCGAAAGACAAAGCTCCCTTGCCTGTTCCTCCAGCGAAATCAATCCCATTTTATCACCACCTATTTGTTGTCGGTATCGAAAATAATCGTCACCGGGCCGTCATTTGTGAACGAAACCTTCATATCTGCGCCAAAGACTCCGGTTTCAACGATTACGCCTTCCTCGCGCAGCTTTTCATTGAATCTGTCATAATTTTTTGAAGCTTCATTCGGGTTTTGCGCGTCAGTAAAACTCGGCCGATTGCCCTTTTTCGTATCGGCATAAAGCGTAAACTGAGAAACGGATAAAATCTGTCCGCCAATCTGCTTAAGACTAAGGTTCATCTTGCCGTTCTCATCTGAAAAAATTCGACAATTGACGATTTTTCTGACCGTATAGTCGATTTCTTCTTGCTCGTCGCCTTCTTCAAAGCCGACCAAAAGCACCAAACCGTGGTCAATTTTTCCGTTTACCTTGCCGTCAATTTCAACCTGGGCATTCTTGGCCCGCTGCAATACTGTTCTCATTTCCTCACCTCATTAGTGAATGATTCGCTTGACCACGTAGACGTCAGGGATTCGCTTGATGTTGTCGATTACGCGCTGCAGATGAATTCTGTCTCTGATTCCGACCGTAACGTCAATCGTCGCCATCTTGTTGTGATCAACGCGTCCGTTGACGGAGTTCAAATCCTTCGTGGTATTGTTGATTGCCTGCAAAACATCATTCAAAAGACCGGAGCGGTTGTATCCTTCAATTTCAAGATCGGTATTATAGGTGGCTCTGACGTCCGGAATAACGTTCCAGGTAACGTCGACGAGCCTTGTCCCATGCTGTTCGGCGCTTTTGACGTTCGGACAGTCGATTCTATGTACCGAAACGCCGCGCCCTTTTGTAATATAGCCGACGATTTCGTCTCCCGGAATCGGACTGCAGCAATGGCTCAAGCGAACCAGCAGATTGTCGATTCCCTCAATCATGACGCCTTCTTCATTTTTCTTCTTTCCTGATTTGACGTTGGTAATTTCCTGATGATCTTCAAGCAGAGCCTTTTCCTGCGCTTCTTTTCGTTCCTGCTCGCGCTTGGCACGAATGTCTTCCGTCAAGACGTTAATGATGCCTGCAGGCGGAATTTCTCCGAAACCGATGGCAGCGTACAAATCGTCAAGCGTTGCCAGTTGTTTCTTGTTAAGCACTCGCTCAATGTTTTTCTTGCTGCTCATCACGTCATGCGGCTGATACCCGCCTTCAATCAAGCCCTGGTCAAGAATATCGCGGCCACGATCGATGTTTTGGATGCGATCCTGCTGCTTGAAGAAACGCTTGATCTTATTCTTGGCCTTGTTCGTATGCACCAGATCAAGCCAGTCGCGACTTGGTCCCGCTGAATTTTGCGACGTCAAGATATCAACGATATCACCGTTCTTGACCTGATAGTCGAGCGGAACGATCTTGCCATTGACTTTGGCTCCGGTCGTATGATTGCCGACCTCGGTATGAATCGAATAGGCCATGTCAAGCGGTCCTGATCCTTTCGGCAATTCGTAAACGTCGCCCTTTGGCGTGAAAACGTAGACGCGGTCGCTGAACAGATCGCCTTTGACGTTTTCCATGAATTCTTTCGCGTCGTTTGATTCATTTTGAATCTCGATGATTTCCTTAAACAGATTCAGCTTGTCTCCTGTCGTCGTCTGCTTGACGCCGTTCGTTTTGCCTTCCTTATAGGCCCAATGAGCAGCAATCCCGTATTCGGCCACGCGGTGCATCTCCTCAGTTCTGATCTGAACTTCCAACGTCTTGCCTTTTGGCCCGATGACCGTCGTATGAAGCGACTGATACATGTTGGCCTTTGGCATCGCGATATAGTCTTTAAAGCGACCAGGCATCGGTTTCCACTTGGTATGAATTGCTCCCAAAACGGCATAGCAGTCTTTGATCGACTTAACCACGACGCGCACTGCAAGCAAGTCATAAATTTGACTGAATTGCTTGTGAAGATCACGCATCTTGTGATAAATCGAATAGATGTGCTTTGGTCGTCCGTAGATTTCGCAGTCCAAATGCAGATCTGCGATGGCTTCTTTAATCTCCGTAATGGCTTCGTCGATATACTGAACGCGTTCTTCACGCTTTGAATTCATCAAATGAACGATGCGATAGTATTGTTGAGGATTAAGGTAGCGCAGCGAAATGTCTTCCAATTCCCATTTGATCGTGCTGATCCCGAGTCGATCTGCCAACGGCGCATAGATTTCAAGCGTTTCGTTGGCAATCCTTCTTTGCTTGTCGGGACGCAGATGCCCCAGCGTCCTCATGTTGTGGAGCCTGTCTGCAAGTTTGACGATAATCACGCGCAAATCCTTTGACATTGCCAAGAGCAGCTTGCGGTGATTTTCAGCCAGCTGTTCTTGATGCGATTTGTAGCGAATCTTGCTGAGCTTGGTTACGCCGTCAACGATGACCTCGACGTCTTTTCCGAAAAGTTCGCCGACATCCCCCAAAGTAACGGGCGTGTCTTCGACAACGTCATGTAAAAAGCCTGCACTGACCGTTTCAGGATCCATTTTCAAATCTGCCAGAATTCCGGCAACCTGAATCGGATGAATAATGTAGGGTTCACCAGATTTTCTGAATTGTTCCCGATGAACGTACGATGCAAAGTCGCAAGCCTTGCGAACCATTGCCACATGCTCTTCATTCATGTATTTTTCGCACATTCCGATCACGTCCTGTGCACTCCAGATGTTTTCTTTTTCCATAACAACCACTCCTAGCAATCCCAATAAGATTTTAAAAAAGGCGGAACAACCGTGTCGTCCCGCCCGAGCAGGCAAGAAAACACTTCTTACCGCGGCTTCAGTCTTTCGTTATGCCGTATGCCGCAAAGCTCAAGCCAAGGTAAACAACCGTAAAGTATCTTGCATATCCATCGAAGAAAAATCGATATCCGATAAGATACAATATCGGGAAAAACAGCAGTACCCAAAAATGCTCATTTGATTTTCCCGCATAAAGTCCGACAACAACGGCATAAACAACGTAGATTCCAAATAAAATTATTCCGATTCGATGTACGTCGGTCGTATTTAAATATGTGAACAGGATCGGAACGACGAATGCAAAGGCTGTAGCAATCGCCAAATACCAGACGATGCGTTGAATACTGAGACTGCGATTTTCCATAACTGACCTCTCTTCGCAAAAATTAATTCGTTTATTGTCTACTATTTTACTCTAGTTCCAATGCAAATGAAAGAGCCGATAAAAAGTATAACGGAGCCGTTTCCGCTCGCATGATCCTTGGGCCTAATCCGGCAAAGGAAAAACCTTTTTCCTTCAGCAGTTCGACTTCTTTGGGGCTGATTCCGCCTTCCGGACCAAAAACGGCCGTTACTTTCTTTCTTTCATTCGTCTTAAGCTCGTCGAAAACTTTGACGAGCATCCCCTTTTCTCCGGCCTTGGCCGATTCTTCGTAGGCGCAAAGTCCGATCGTATCTTCATCCGGCAAAAGATCTTCCAAGCCGTCCAGATAAGAAACTTCAGGGATCGTCGTTCTGTGCGACTGTTCTGCCGCCGACTTGGCAATTTTTTGCAGGCGTTCCAATTTTTTGGCCTGCTTTTGCTTGGCCCAGCGCGCTACGGACCAGTCGCCGGCAAAAAAGACGATCTTTGAAACTCCCAGTTCCGTAGCTTTCATGACGATCAGATCCGTTTTGTCGTTTTTAGGCAATCCGCAAACGATCGTTGCTTCAACCGGAAGTTCGACCTGATGCTCAAAACGCTCGCATTCATGGGCAACCGCCTGCTTTTTGGCCGAATCGATCGTAACCAGCTCCATGACGTGAACGACTTTGTCCGGCGTCACGAGCTCAAACTTTGAGCCTGCTTTCATCCTCATGACAACGACTGCATGCTTGTAAACGTCTTCCGATAGATTCAATGTATTTCCGGAAAAATTCTGCTCTGAAAAATAGCGCTGCATTATTCTTCACCCTCGCCTGGCTTGTGCGCAACAATTGAAAACCAGTCTTTCATCCGTGAAATCTGATCGATGACAAAGCCTTCATTTTGCAATTTTTCTTCGATCAAATCGGCCTTGTCGCTGATGATGCCGGACGTGATGAAGATTCCGCCGTCATTTAAGCAATTGAATGCTTGCGGAATGAGCGGAACGATGATTTCCGCCAAAATATTCGCGCAGATCAGGTCAGCCTTTTCATCGACTCCGTTCAGCAGGTCATTTGTCGCAACGTGAATCTTCGATCTTTCTTCAGGATTGAGCTTCAGATTAACGTCGCAAGCCTTGATGGCTTCATCGTCAACGTCATAGGCCAACGCTTCCTTTGCACCGAGCTTGCAGGCAGCAATGCTCAAAACGCCGGAACCGGTGCCGACGTCAATCATCTTTTCGCCGCCGCGAATCGCTGACTCAAGTCCAAGCAAAGCAAGTTTCGTCGTCGGATGCGTGCCCGTTCCGAAAGCCTTGCCGGGATCAAGCAAAATCACCTGTTCGTCAGCGCTTTGCGGCACGTATTCTTCCCAGCTCGGCACGATCGTCAGATAACGCGTCACTCTGACGGGATGATAGTACTTTTTCCAGGCGTCAACCCAGCTTGCGTCATCGTTTGTCTTTTCGAAAACGTTCGCCTTGCCAGGATTCAAACCGAATTCTGCCAACCCCAAAACTTTTTGCTTCAAATCGCGCGAAAGCTCAACGACTGGTTTGCTTTCAGGAAAATAAGTAATAATCTTTAAATCGTCATTTCCGTTTTCATCATCAAACTGCACGCCGCCTGCACCGTTTTGCATCAAAATTTCAACGACTGCATCGCTTGCTTCAAGGGTCGTTTCAACGACCAGTTCTGTCCATTCCAAAATAATTCCTCCAGTTAGAATTTGGGATAATGCAAAGACTGTCTTGGATATTCAGACTCTGCATTTTTCAATAATCGGCTGAATTCTTCATCTGACCATTCGAGTTCAAAAATTTCATCTTCATCGTCTGCAAAAAACTTCAAGAGATCTCTTGTCCCGTTGTCCATAATGATCTGTAAATAGGTCAAAAAAGCCTTTCCGTACGCAAGACTCCAACCTTCCTTGCCGTCAAACGCAAGACACGCCAAAAAATCATCCGCATCGTATCCTGCAAGGCCTTTTTTTCCGTCATAGATCAAAATCGCATCGCTGAATGCGATAATCGGTTCATCCGACAATATTCCGTCCGCATCTTCCATCCGCTGTCCTGCTTTGTTTTCGATGTAAAAAACCAGATCGACGACAAACGAATGACTCTTTTTGTCCCAGTCAAGCGAAACGTCGCCTTTGAAATCCAGAGCGTCCAACCCCTGTTTCAAAAATTCCAAAAGATCCTGCCGTGCCATAAAAACATCCCTTCTGCACATATAGATAGTTTAATGATACCTTAAACATGACGAAAATGACAAGGAGATAGGGAGAAAATAATGAAAACGAGAATAATAAAAAGTATGAGATTATTTTTGCTTGAAAAAGAAGATGTTTTTTAAATGAAGTTATATTTGTTAACAGCTAATTTGAGCAAATTATCGCTTGGGAACAGCGTAAGTTGGGGGATGTATCAGAAATAATCGGTGGAGGGACACCTGGTACAAATCATCCTGAATATTGGGATGGCGATATAGACTGATATTCTCCTGCCGAAATATTAGATCAAATCTATGTAAAAAGAAGCCGAAGAAGGATAACCCAGCTCAGCTATGACAATAGCTCTGCAAAACTTTTGCCGACTGGAACAGTATTGTTTACATCCTTTAATTATATTATAAAGATTACAAGCGACTCAAACTGTCGTTTTGATAAAATGTTCCATTTTCTCCCGACGCCCTGCATTTCTCAAAAAAAACAACTGTTTTCTTCCCTGTTTTCTGATAAACTAAAAGTGATAAACAAATTTATGGGAGTGATTTCCTTTGGCAAAATATAAAATGATTCTCGATCTCGATACCGGGATCGATGACGCGCTTGCCATCGCATATGCGTTGGCCGCACCCGAATGCGATCTGATCGGAATCGTCGGCTCGTACGGCAACGTTCTGGTCGAAAACAGCGCCCAAAACAGCCTGAACCTGCTTGAAATGCTCGGGCATCCCGAAGTACCGGTCTTTTGCGGTCTTTCGCACTCTTCAACGACGAAGAGCTTTTCCGTCATGCCGATCAGCGCGCAGATTCACGGCAAAAACGGTGTTGGCGAGGTCGAATTAAAGAAGGCCAAGCGCCAGGTCGAAAAAATGTCAGGCGTCGACTTCTTCATCGAAGCGGCTCACAAATATCAGGGACGTCTTTTGATCGTTCCGACCGGTCCTTTGACCAATCTTGCCGCTGCCATCAAAAAAGATCCGTCGATTGTCGATCTGATCGGCCACGTCACTTTGATGGGCGGTGCTCTGACGGTTCCGGGCAACGTTACGCCCGTAACGGAAGCAAACATCAATCAAGATCCGGTAGCTGCCGATGAAGTCTTCAGAAGCAATCTTCCTTTGACGATGATCGGTCTTGACGTGACGACAAGAACACTGCTGACAAAGGAAGATACAAAGAAGTGGCGCGAACTCGGCACCGTTGCCGGGGAAAAGTACGCTGACATCACCGATTACTACATCGATGCCTACAAGGTCACGAGTCCCCATCTTGGCGGCTGCGCTTTGCATGATCCTTTGGCAGCTGCCGCAGCAGTCGATCCGAGTCTCGTCGACACGATCTACCTGAACATGAAAGTTGATACGAAAGGTGCTTATGCCGGCCGCACGATCGGTGACGAAACAAGAATCAACGATGAAGCAAGGCAAACGCAGGCTGCCGTAAACGTCGACAAGGAACGATTCGTCAAAACGTTCATGAAGCATCTGACCGATTTGTTTGCCCAAAACTGACAGAAAGGGGACCTCAATTTGTACATTGCGGGAATTGCCCTTTATGTCGCATGGTTTTTGTTGGCGATTCTTAAAATCAGCAATCAACCTCAAAACCGTAAATTTTCATACAAAAAGGCCTTTTTCGGATCAAAGCTATGGTTTACCAACCTTAGAAACCTGATGCTTTTGGCATCCTTGTACCTGATTTTCGTCTTTGCACCGTTAAAAACGGTCTTTTTGCTGTTGCTGCTCAGTTTGGCGATTCTTCTTTTGCTTTCGCTCAGAAACTTTTTTTCGCTAATTGCCAATCCGTACGTTGATCTTCTGATCGTTTTGTCGAGCGCGGTCCTTTTGATCGTTCTTTCAACGCTGACGCTAAAATTGTAGGAGGGATTTTATGCGTAGAAGCTATAATGCTTTGATCATCATTCTTGCCACAATTTCAATTATTCTCAGCATGCTTGACATCAGCGGAATCATCAGCATCGTTCAGAAGCCTTACGTCTACGTCGATGCTTCAATTTGGCTGATGTTTGTCTTCGACTATTTCTACGGACTGATGGCCGCCAAAGACAAACGTTTCTACTTCAGGACCCATATTTGGGATTTGCTGGCAATCATCCCGCTGAATGCGCTCTTCTCATTTTTCCGTTTCAACCGAATTTTCAAGCTCGTTTCGATGCAGCGCATCCTGCTTGTTTTTCGATTCGTGCGTTTGGCCGGAATCATCGGCAAGCTCCAACTTAAACTAAAAACATTTTTGAAAACAAACAATATTGTCTATCTCTTTTACGTCTGCGGACTCATGCTGCTGGTGTCATCATTCATCTACTCGCTTTCAGAGCACGTTTCGTTGGGAAATGCATTTTGGTGGGCACTTGCAACCGTTTCGACCGTCGGCTACGGAGACATTTCGCCGCATACCTTCATTGGTCGCTTTGCCGCTGCCCTGCTGATGATCTTGGGCGTAGGTTTTATCGGGATGCTGACGAGCACTTTGACCAAATTCTTTACCGAAGAGCATAAAAAAAGCGAATTTGTCCAGATTATGCATGTGCTTCACAAGCTCGAGCGCCAAAATGAGGAACTTTCAACCAGAATCTCAGCGCTTGAGCAGCAGCTACATAAAAACGAACGCGAAAAAAATAAGGATTGAGGCTTTCCCTCAATCCTTATTTTGGTTATTATTCCACTGAAATGATTTTGACTTGCATGTCTCCGCCAGGAGTTTCAACGGTCACCGTTTCACCGACCTTATGTCCGACTAATCCTTTGGCAATCGGAGATTCGTTTGAAATCTTGCCATTGAACGGATCTGATTCTGCAGCACCAACGATTTGGTATGTTTCCGGTTCGTCGTCTTCTTCTTGGAAAGTTACGGTCTTGCCAATTGCGACCTCATCTTCTGCAATGGCGCCATTGTCGATAATCTCGGCATGGTTGAGCATGTTCGTAACTTCTTTGATGCGACCTTCAAGAATGGATTGTTCGTTCTTTGCAGCCTCATATTCTGAATTTTCGGAAAGATCGCCGAAAGAACGTGCGATTTTGATTCGTTCAATAATCTCTGCACGTTTCGTCGTCTTTAATTCTTCAAGTTCCTTTTCAAGCTTTTCTTTTCCTTCCAACGTCATTGGAAATGTTTTTTCTTCAGCCATAGCACACCTCTAAAACTATTAAATTAGGCTCTTCAAATGCCTATAAACAAGGATAATTATATCACAATCATTAAAAATTGTCAGAATTAATCATTAACGTTCGTCTTGCTGATGATGTCGCGAACCTTTGTTACCAAAATATCAATCGCAACCTGATTTTCGCCGCCTTCCGGCACGATGATGTCGGCATAGCGTTTCGTTGGTTCGATAAACTGGTGATACATCGGTTTGACCGTTGACAAATACTGATCAATGACAGATTGAAGGGAACGACCGCGTTCTTCAATATCGCGCTGAATGCGACGAATGATTCTAATATCATCATCAGTATCGACAAAAATCTTGATATCCATCAAATCACGCAAACGAGGATCATTCAAAACAAGAATTCCTTCAACGATGATTACTTCTTTTGGTTCAACGTGAACCGTCTGCTTGCTTCTGGTGTGCTGAACGTAATCGTAGACGGGAATATCGATTGCCTTCCATTCAAGCAGATCGCCCAGTTGTTCAATCAAAAGATCCGTGTCAAACGCATTCGGATGATCATAGTTGACTTTGACCCTTTCGTCAAAAGAAATGTCGTCTTGATTCTTATAATATGAATCTTCTTGAATCATCAAAAGCGAATGACCGTTCAAAGAATCGAAAATTGCGCGCGAAACGGAGGTTTTCCCGCTGCCGGATCCCCCGGTCACACCGATGATTACGGGACGTTTGTGTGTTGCTGCTGACATTGATTGTCTCTCCTTAAACTAGTTGTTGTCTTTTTCCAATTTTTTGGTAAGCGCCAAGTGTTCAGCATACGTCTTGCTGAAGTATACTTTACCGGTCTTCATGTTGGCGATAAAATACAGGTATTCCTTGTCTTTATCGACCGGATTAAGCACTGCCTTAACCGAATCAACGCTCGGGTTGTTGAAAGGTCCAGGCCCCATTCCTTTGTTCTTGTAAAGATTATAAGGTGAATCGACCTTCAAATCTTTGAAAGTTACGTGTGCCTTATGTTTTCCGAGTGCATAAAGAACCGAAATATCAGATTGGATCATCATGTCTTTTTCCAAGCGGTTTTCAAAGACGCCTGCAATCTTATAACGGTCTTCGGGTGTAACGCCTTCCCTTTCAACCAGGGAAGCAAGCGTCAAGACCTGCTGCACGCTCATCTTCTTTTGTGAAATCTGTCCATAATAAGGAGTCAAAACCTCATTTGTCTTGGAAACCATTTGTTCAACCAGCTGCTTTAAGGTTTCATTTTTTTGAACGAAGTAGGTTGCCGGATAAAGGTAACCTTCAAGCTTGTAGCGAACTCCCTTAGCATCGACGGCAGACGTCAAAAGTGCCGGATACTTGTGCTTTAGATCATTCAAAAATTTCTGATCGTTTACCAGTTTCAAAAACTCTTTCTTTTTGAAACGCGTATTCTTTTGAATCACGTCACCGACCTGGTCAACCGTAATGCCTTCTCTGACAAGAACTTTGCCAGATCCGAACGGATGACTTGAACCGCCCTTTTCAAGCTCGTCTGCAATCTTTCCAAGACTCATCGATGGTTTCAATTGGTAGTAGCCGGCCTTAAATCCGCTTCTTTTCGATGTTTTGGCATAATAATCAAAAACAAAACCACTCTTGATGACTTTTTTGTCTTCCAAAATCGAACCGATCTGCTTGTTCGTGCTCCCAATCGGAATTTTGACTTCAATTGCTTTCGTTGATTTTGGATCAAGCGGCTTTTTGGCCGATTCAAAATAACGATAGCCGACTGACCCGACGACGGCAACCAGAATCATGATCATCAAGACTACGCCGACTATAATCTTCTTGCCCATTGGATTCTTAGGTGAGTCCTTCGTTGTTTTCTCGGAATTTTCCTGTTCGTTTTCAACTTTTTTGCAATCATCTGCTGGTTTTTCTTCTGTTTTCACGGATATGGACTCAGCTTCTTGATGTTTTTCATCCTTATTTGACGTTTCTTGCTTTTCATTTTTTATTCCTGATGTTTCAAGCATTTCATCAATCTTGTTTTCGTTTTCAGTATCTTTCTTGTCCAAGAGTGTCTCCTCCTACCAAAACTCTATCTTTCCAATTATACCAAATAAGGGACGTGAAGTGCAAGACAAGACATTCAATGACAAACAAAAAGCCGTCGTCCAAATCGGACGACAGCCTTGCTTTTGATGAATCATTCTTATTTTAGCGAATTACCGCATGGAATTCTTCTTTCAGCTTATTTTTAATCTTATCGAACGGACGAGAAACTTCTTCATCTTGCAGCGTTTGCTTCGAATTGCTGAATTGAAGCGTGTAAGCTAAAGATCTGAAACCCTTGCCGATATTTTCGCCCTTGTAAACGTCAAACAGGCGAATATCTTTAAGATAAGCCCCACCGTTTTTCTTGATGCAATCGACAATTTGCTGATTCGTGACCTCAATCGGAACGATCAAAGCAATATCGCGACTGACGGTCGGATACTTGGAAACAGGTTCGTAAATTGATTCTTTCTTCGGAGCATCAATAATCTTTTGAAGATTAAGCTCGAACACGTAAACGCGTTTCAGGCGATATTCTTTGGCAACGCTTGGATGAACTTCGCCGACATATCCGATAAAATCGTCATCAAGATAAATATCGGCCGTGCGCCCAGGATGCATTGCCTCGTGAGAAGACGTTGCACGATATTCGATTCGACCTGAAACAGCCAACGAATTGAGCAAGAAGTCGACAATTCCCTTTGCCAAATAAAAACCTGCCGCAAGTTTGTCATCATGCCATGTGGACTTTCTGAACAAACCGGTCAGCGCGCCGGCAACATGTTCAACTTCACGAGGACGGTCATTGTCCTTATCGCGCAAAAATACGCGACCTTGTTCATACAAAGAAACATTTTCAACTTTACGAGCAGCATTATAGGCAACGTCATCAAGCAAGCCTGAAACAAGATTCATGCGAGCAGTAGTGCGATCGCTCGTCATCGGAAAGGCAAGTTCAGTCGTTTCGGCGGGTTCCATTGCAAAGCGGCGAGCTTTTTCAGCCGTCGTCAAGCCGTAAGAAATAGCTTGCGTCAATCCGGCACCTTCAAGCAAACGTCGAGTTTGACGAATGATCTTTTGCTTGTAGGTGTAGTGTCCCGGTGTCGTCGGTCCCTGAGGAAGCGTTGTCGGCAGGTTGTCATAGCCGTAAATGCGAGCAACTTCTTCGATAAGATCGGCATCAATTTCGATATCCCAACGACGCGGCGGAACGGAAACCGTGAACGTATCTTCGGAAAATGCAGTACCGAAACCAAGGCGACGGAAAATATCTTCGACTTCTTGTTCCGTCAGAGAAGTTCCAAGCACCTTGTTGATCTTCTTCAACGTAATTTTGACTTCTTTTGCTTCTGCTTTTTTGTCATTGGCCTTGGCAACGCCTGAAACAACCTGGCCGTTGCCGAGTTCTGCAATCATTTGTGCTGCAGCATCAAGCGCTTCAGCAACCGTTGCCTTGTTGATGCCGCGTTCAAAGCGCATCGATGCTTCCGAATGCAGGTTTTCGCGCCGCGAAGTCTTGCGAATGTTGTGTCCGTTAAAGACGGCCGATTCAAGCGCAATCGTCGTCGTTTCAGGAACGACTTCCGAATCAAGACCGCCCATAATTCCGGCAAGAGCAACCGGAACTTCGCCATTCGTTACGACGATGTCGTTTGCTTTCAATTCACGTTCCTCACCGTCAAGCGTCGTCATCTTTTCGCCTTCTTCGGCCAAACGAACGACAATCTTCTTTGAACCCAATTTATCGTAATCAAATGAATGCAATGGCTGTCCATAGTCGAGCAAAATATAGTTCGTCACGTCAACAACGTTGTTGATCGGTCGAATGCCTGCGTTCCACAAGCGTTTTTGAAGCCAAAGCGGACTGTCTTTGACTTCGACGTCCTTGATGATTCTCATCAAATATGGAGCAACCAGCTCTTCCGAAGCTTCAATTGAAACATAGTCCTCAATTTTTTCATCCGATGCTTCCTTGACTTCAGGATGACTCAAAGTTACTTTCCTGTCGTAAATTGCTCCGACTTCGTAAGCAACGCCGCGCATGCTGAGCATATCGCCGCGATTTGGCGTAATATCAACGTCAATAATGTCTTCATCCATGCCAAGATACGGATAAACCGGATCTCCAGGCTTGGCATCTTCCGGCAAGACATAAATTCCTTCAGCATATGCTTTCGGAGCAATGGTTTCTGAAAAACCGATTTCCTGCAAGGCACAAATCATGCCTTCGGACACAACGCCGCGCATCTTTGACTTTTTAATCTTTACATTGTCTGCTATCCGTGAATTTGGCAAAGCAACGATAACTTTTTGGCCGGCTGCAACGTTTGGAGCACCGCAAACGATTTGTGAAGGCTCTTCTTCGCCAATATCCACTTGGCAGATATGCAAGTGATCAGAATCCGGATGATCTTTTGTTTCAAGCACGTGCCCGACGACGATTTTTTTCAGTCCGTCCTGCATCCTGTAAGTATCATCGACTTCGACTGCCGTCCGTTCAATTTTTTCTGACAAAGCCAACGGATCGAGATCGTCAACTTTGACGTAATCATTTAACCATTTTGTTGAAACTTTCATTTGTGACTAACCTTTCTGTGAAAATTGACTTAAGAAGCGGACATCGTTAAGGTAAAATTCGCGAATATCATCAACGCCGTACTTAAGCATTGCGAAACGGTCCGGTCCAAGACCAAATGCAAATCCGCCATAAACTTCCGAATCTACTCCGGCCATTTTCAAAACATTCGGATGAACCATGCCGGCACCGAGAACTTCGATCCAACCGGATTGCTTGCAAACGGAGCAGCCTTTGCCACCACACTTGAAGCATGACACGTCGACTTCAACGGAAGGCTCTGTGAATGGGAAGTAGCTCGGGCGAAGTCTGATTTCGCGATTCTCGCCAAAAATCGTCTTGGCCACAAGTTCCAAAGTTCCTTTCAAATCACCCATCGTGATGTTTTTGTCAATCACAAGCCCTTCAACCTGATGGAACTGATGAGAATGAGTAGCATCATCGGTATCACGACGATAAACCTTGCCCGGAGAAATCATCTTGAGCGGGCCTTTTGAAAAATCATGGACTTCCATCGTCCTTGCCTGAACAGGAGACGTCTGCGTTCTCATGAGCAAACGATCATTGATATAAAACGTATCCTGCATATCGCGAGCCGGGTGATCCGGCGGAAGGTTCAGCATTTCAAAATTGTAATGGTCTTCTTCAACTTCAGGTCCGTCAACAATTTGAAAGCCCATTCCGATGAACAGCTTTTCAATTTCGTCGATGACTTGCATCAAAACGTGAGGCTGACCTTCCTCAACAGGGAAACCTGGCATTGTAACGTCGATTTTTTCTTTTTCAAGTTGTTTTGCCGTGCGCTCAATTTCAATTTTTTCGCATTTTTCGGCAATTGCCGTTGCAAGTTCTTCTTTGATTGCATTGGCAAAACTGCCGACCTTTGGGCGTTCTTCGGCAGACAGATCGCGCATCCCGCGGAGCACTTCAGTAATAGGTCCTTTTTTTCCCAAAAGGTTAACGCGAATTTCGTTGATCTTTTTGGAATTATCTGCATTTTTGATTTCTTCCAAGCCCTTTTCTTTGAGCTCTTCCAGTTTATCTTTCAGATTCATTGTTCCATTCCTTTCAAAAGCTTTTTCAAAACATTGAAAAAGCCTCGTCCCCAAAAGGGACGAGGCTTCGCGGTACCACCCTTGTTTCATGTGCAGGCACATGACGCTTTTCATGGGATAACGTCCATGAAACGGTGCATCTCTCAATGCCAACTCGGGAAGTGAAATTCGGTCATCATTCAAACGGGCCTTCTCAGCTGCGAGCCCTTCTCTTCTTCAAACTTTGACCTACTAGTTTCCGTCAACGTCTTTCATTCTTCATACTTTCAAGTTTAATCTTGTTTTTCAATTCAGTCAAGGCTTTAATTCTTGTCCGTTTCCAAAATCCACTTTTCGGACCATGAGTGTATCTCTTTCATAATCTTTTTTAAGTCCTCACCGCAACGAGTCAAGCGATAAAATCCTCTGGCACAATCTCGCATATAAACCTTTTCAATCAAGCCTTCCTTTTCAAGTTCTTTTAATCGTTCAACCAGGACGCGATCGCTGCATTGAGGAATTTTTTGAGCCAAATCGGTAAAACGTTGGTCACCTTCAGCAAGTAAAACTTCCAAAATTAAACCATTCCACTTCTTGCCTAAAATTCCAAATGTTTTTTCAAACTTTGGACACAAACAAAAATCATCTGCTTTTTTTGATTCGACTGACATAAAAATTAACCACCTTAACAAAATAACAAAGGCCTACAAATCGCAGGCCTTTTAATCTCAACAACAAATCAGCGAATGCAGTCCGCTTTCTTGCGTTCCAAGCGCTGCTTGGCTTTGCCGAAAAACTTCAGACATAAATGTTTGCCATATTCTTCAGTTGCAGAATACTTATCGACCAACGTTACGATATAACCTTCCGGATACTTCGGGGGGCACGCAGTTGCACCCCACATATGCTTCATGATGATGTCTTTTTCAAGCGGAGAAAGCGGCGTCAGTTTCTCTGCATTTCTCAACGCAATCCGAGGATGCACCCATGCATGCGTTCCGAGGTCAAACTTCGTAACGCGCCAATCATAGTAAAAGAGATCGTGCAGCAAGCCGGCACGAGCAGTCGCTTTGGCATTCAAGTGCAGCTTTTTGGCAATCTTATAGCTTTCATATGAAACAGCAATCGAATGTTCCAGTCTCGTTGAAAAATGATGCTGGGTAAAGTTGTCCAATGCCAAAACTTCCGGTCGTTCCAAAAGTTCGCCCACATAACTCATATACTCACGATCATTGCACCATTTATTTTTATTCATTCAGTTCTGTTACCTCTTTTATCGTTGTACCATGCGACTAATCAACTCTATAACTATATCATACTGTATTTTATTGAATTAATAACGAAGAAAATTTAAAAATAGGAAATGCTGTCAGCTTTTTGCCGCAACAAGCTCGTATCCGATTCCAACGCGGTGATTGACAAGCTTGCTTCCGGCAAAATTTTTTTCTAATTCATCAAGAGTGACGACCTGATAAGGAGCCTTGTTTTCAGGTGATTCATTGAGGTTCTTTTTGACTTCTGCCATGATCAGATTCAACTTTAAAATTTCGATCAAATCATAATGCACCAACAGATTGACGATATAAGGACTCTTTGAATCCTTAGTTTCGCATACCAAATTAAAACGCGTGAACTTGCCTTCGTTATAGCGAACGTCAAGTTTCACCCCCGTAAGATCCAATTTTTTGAATTCGGCATCCGTATTTTCATTAAACATCTGGTAGGCCGGTGCCTTGATTCTGACGACAAATGCAACATGCTGCTCTAAATTATAGCAAAGCACGTCGTTTATAATTGCTTCATATAATTCCATCACATATCTCTCCAAATATCATGTACAGAGCCTATAATAATACTAAGAGCCGGTATTATGCAAATCAAATCAAATCAAAATAATAAGAATTTGCATAAAAAAAGAGAGATGGTAACTCCATCTCCCCTTACGCAGAATCTCCAGTTAATTATTTAACTGCATCCTTAAGAGCTTTACCAGGCTTAAATGCCGGCACCTTGCTTGCAGGAATTTCGATTTCTGCGCCCGTTTGCGGATTGCGACCTTTGCGTGCTGCACGTTCGCGTACTTCAAAGTTGCCAAAACCGATCAATTGAACCTTATCGCCCTTTTCAAGAAAATCTTGAATTGAACCAAAAACGGCGTCAACTGCAACAGTAGCATCCTTTTTTGTCAAACCTGTCTTTTCTGCAACAGTTTCGATCAATTGTGCTTTGTTTGCCATAAATACTTCACCTCCATAATGAAGTCATGATATATGAAATATCACTTGAAGCAACAACGTCTAACAAATCATTGCTCAGTTATTAATTTAGCATAGAAAGCCCCATATAGCAACGTTTTTCAGCATATTTCAGACTTTTTTTACTTTTCATTCATTTACATTGCTTTTACTTATTTTCTTCGTCTTTCAATCAGGTGCAATGGTGTCCCTTCGAAATCAAATGCCGCCCGCAACTGATTTTCCAGGAATCTTTCATATGAAAAATGCATCAATTCAGGATCATTGACGAAAATGACGAACGTCGGCGGCTTGACTGCAACCTGTGTCGCATAGTAAATGCGCAATCTTTTGCCGTTATCGGTCGGTGTCGGGTTATGCGCGATCGCATCCATGATGACGTCATTCAAGACTGCTGAAGAAACGCGCTTGGAATGATTTTCATCAACGCGTCTGATCAGCTTGGGCAATTCATTCAGCCTTTGATGTGTTTTAGCCGAAACAAAAACGATCGGTGCATAGCTGAGATACTGAAACTCGCTTCTGATATGACTTTCAAATTCTTTCATCGTATAGCTGTCCTTTTGGAGCGTATCCCATTTATTGACGACAATTACGATTCCGCGACCGGCATCGTGCGCATAGCCTGCGACGTGCTTATCTTGTTCACGAATTCCTTCTTCGGCATTCAACACGACGCAAACGACATCGGAACGATCAATTGCCTGCATTGCCCGCAAGACGGAATATTTTTCCGTATTTTCATAAACTTTGCCCTTCTTGCGAATTCCAGCAGTGTCAATCATCGTGTAAACCGATCCGTCATCAGTCGTAAATTTCGTATCGATGGCATCACGAGTCGTTCCTTCAATATTAGAAACAATCACGCGGTTTTCGCCCAAAATCGCATTAACGAGAGACGATTTGCCGACATTCGGACGCCCGATGAAACTGAATTTGATAGAATCATCAATCTCTTCGGTCGCATCTTCAGGAAAATTCTTGACGATCAAATCCAGCAAATCACCCGTTCCGATGCCATGCGTCCCTGAAATCGGAACCGGATCACCGAATCCGAGCGAGTAGAAATCATAAATCTCGCTTCTTACTTCGGGATTATCGACCTTGTTTACGGCTAAAATAACCGGCTTATCCGTCTTATATAAAATGCGCGCTACCTTTTCGTCCGCATCCGTCACGCCTTCTTTGACGCTTGTGACAAAAACGATCACGTCAGCCTCATCGATTGCGATTTCTGCCTGCTCCGTAATTTGGGTGACAAAAGGTTCATCCCCGATATCAATTCCGCCAGTATCGATCAAGTTGAATGCCTGTCCCATCCATTCGCTCCTAGCATAAATTCGATCTCTCGTCACTCCTGGAGTATCTTCAACAATTGAAATTCTTTCACCGGCAATTCGATTAAAAACGGTCGATTTGCCAACGTTAGGACGACCGACAATCGCAACTACTGGGTTTGCCATAATAACGCCTCGCTTTCTGATAATTATTAATCATAAAATGACTAGATCGTTTTCAGAAAAAAACTGGCCCGAAGAAATCAACGGGCCAGCCATGCTGAAACATTCAGCGATCAATCTTAGTCTTGATCTTTCAATTCGTCCCCGACAAGATCGGCCATCGTAAAGCCTGTATCTTCTTCAGGAATTTCTACTTTTTCTTCTTCAACAGGAGCTTCTTGCTTCTTTTCAGCAGC
Organism: Ligilactobacillus ruminis DSM 20403 = NBRC 102161; assembly: GCF_900113455.1. Taxonomy (GTDB): domain Bacteria; phylum Bacillota; class Bacilli; order Lactobacillales; family Lactobacillaceae; genus Ligilactobacillus; species Ligilactobacillus ruminis. The sequence continues at coordinate 55,067 of NZ_FOPI01000005.1, forward strand.
AGGCTTTTCTTGCAAAGCTTTGATTGAAAGAGCCAAACGATGTTCTTCGGCATTAACGTTCAAAACTTTAACCTTAACCTTTTCGCCTGAGGCCAAAACTTCATTAGGCGTAGCAATATGCTTATGTGAAATTTGTGAAATGTGAACCAAGCCTTCAACGCCTGGGAACACTTCGACAAAAGCGCCAAAGCTCGTCAAACGCTTAACGGTACCTTCCAAAACATCACCCTCAGCAACTTTTTCAGTAATGTTGTCCCATGGTTGAGGCAATGTTTGCTTGATTGAAAGCGAAATACGATCTCTTTCAGGATCTACGGCAAGAACCTTAACCTTGACGTCCTGGCCAACTTTCAATACGTCAGAAGGCTTGCCAACGCGTTCGAATGAAATTTCTGAAACGTGAACCAAACCGTCAACGCCGCCAAGATCGATGAATGCTCCGAAGTTCGTCAAACGAGCAACTTTGCCTTCAACAACGTCACCAACGACAAGCTTGTCCAAAACGGCCTTTTTGTTTGCTTCGCGTTCTTGTTGAACGATTTCCTTATGTGAAAGAATCAAACGATTTTCACTTGGTTCAAGTTCAACAATCTTGAGTTCAAGTTCTTGACCCTTGTATTGGTTGAGATCTTCAACAAAATGATCGGAGACCATGGATGCAGGAATGAATCCGCGAACACCGGCATCAACAACTAAACCGCCCTTAACAACTTGCGTAACAGGGGCCTTAATCGTTTCGCCTGCTTCAAATTTCTTTTCGATGTCGTCCCAAACCTTGCGGGCTGCCAAACGACGTTGTGACAACAAGAAACTGCCGCCTTCCTTATCGGAACCGATCTTCGAAATAACGACAAGATCAAGTTCGTCTCCTACCTTATATGCTCCTTCATCGACGCCAGATGTCAATTCACGAGCAGGCACAACGCCTTCAACACCTGTACCTTCAATACCCACGATGACTTGTTTTTGATCATCGAATGCCAAAATTTCGCCTTTGACAACGTCACCGACTTCAACGGTTTTAACGCTGTTCAAAGCTTCCAATAAATCCTTGTTTTCTGATTCACTCATGGACCATGTCCTCCTTAACGACTAACTCTATTTACCATTTTAACTGATTGATGAAAAAATTTCCAGTATTAACACACTATTTCTGCACTTTTTCAATTATTTCCATGATTTTGGCAACGACTTCTTCAATCGAAAGCGACGTCGTGTCAACCAAAACTGCATCTTTTGCTTGCGTGAGCGGTGAAATTTTTCGATGAGAATCTTTGTAATCTCGTTCTTCGATCTCTTTTTCCAAGACATCCAATGGCGTATCGATGCCCTTTTCAACGTTTTCCTTGAAACGCCGCACGGCACGCTCATGAACGCTTGCAACCAGGAAAATTTTAACCTCGGCATTTGGTAGCACCGTTGTCCCGATGTCACGGCCGTCCATTACGATTCCGCCTTTTTCGGCAATCATGCGCTGACGTTCCGTCAAATCCGCACGAACGCTTTTTTGTGCAGAAACGGTTGAAACATTGTTTGCAATTTCCGGAAGGCGAATTGTTTTCGTAACCTCGGTCTCATTTACAAAAACTTTTTGCTCCGGTTCAGCCGGAACGAATCTGATTTCCGTTTTTTCAAGCATTTCCTTCAATCCTTGATCATCATCATATGCAACGTGATTTTTCTTGGCAGCATATGTGGTGGCGCGATACATGGCTCCCGTATCGCAGTAAACGTAGCCGAGCTTCTTGGCTACGAGCTTAGCGACGGTACTCTTGCCGGCTGATGCCGGACCGTCAATGGCAATTTGCAATTTCATCTTAATGATAACTCCTAAAAATTATTTTACGCGCAGCTGCTGCCCTGGAGTCACCGTCGAACTCGGAGTCAAACCAGGATTAAGCTGAACCAGCTGATCAACCGTCAGGCCGTTGTTGACCGCGATGCGGTAAAGTCCCTGACCGGCAGCAACCGTTACGTATTGTGACCCTTCGCTTTGACTGGAAGAACTAGACTCTTCTGAAACGGAAGATGAAGATTCCGCTGCGCTCGAAGATTCTGATTCGCTTGAAGATTCCGCCTGTGAAGAACTTTCAGACTGCGAGCTTGAAGACTCCGCCTCTTTTTTGGTTGAGCTTGACTTCTTGTGTTTCTTTGCTGAAGATTTCTTGAAAGAACTCTTCGAGGAACTGGAAGTCACGACTTCAATATTTCCGCCATCGTCATTTGTGGGTTGTGCCGCAGTTTTTAATGATATGAAATACAGTGCGATCGTTGCTACAATCACGAAGCAAAAAACCAAAAGCAACAACAAAGGCAGACGCGAATTCAACTTGTCTTTTCGCTTGCTTGCACGACGTGAGTAAAGCCCGTTCTCATCCTTGCCGTCTTCGAACTTTTTTTCCCAGGGCTTGTCATCGTGATTATCGTTTCTATTACCCATAAATAATGCCCCCTCGACCAGTATCATTTTTCATGATACCATAATTGCCGTCTGAATAGTAGAATTTATGTGCTTTGCATGTTTTTATGCAAATAATTTTCTTAAAATCTCTTCATATCCGGGTGCTTTTGAATGCTTTGACACCTTTTTTTCAAAAAGCAACCCCATCTTTTCGAAACTGTCTTCTCTGTTGCAATGGTTGCAGCAAAAATCCCTCTTTGGCAAAACCTCATCTCCGAAATATTCACCGATAAATTTGCGCAAGCATCCCTTTGTTTCGGCATAGTTTCGCATCTTAGCCAAAGATTTTTTTCTTTCAACCAGACGGTTGGCCGCAAAATTCTTCATTTCTTCTTGGCTCAGACCGTTTCTAAGATACTTTTCAATCAGCAAATAACGCTCTTCTTGTCTCAAAAGAGCCTTGTTCCTGGCATTGCTTTTGAAATATGAATCAATTTCGCATGCAGTCGGGAGAGAATTTTCAATCAAATACTCCTGAAGTTTGAGATCTTTTCTTTGATAAAGCAAAATTGCAATTCCTTGTTTGCCGTCACGGCTGCATCGTCCGAATTCCTGAACGTAATTCTCCAAATCAAGCGGAATATGGTAATGGATGACGTAACGAATGTCCGGTTTGTTGATGCCCATGCCAAAAGCACTCGTAGCACAAACAACGTCCAGGTCCCCGTGCAAAAACTGCTGCAAAACGCTGTATCGTTCGTCAAAAAGCATCCCGGCATGGTAGGCGGCAACCCGCAAACCGGTCTTTCTCCCAAGCATGCGGCTTGTTTCATCAGCCTTCTTCTTGCTTGAAAAATAAATCAACCCCGGTCCTCTCATCTTTTCAACAAGCCCAATCAGAAGTTCGTCCTTTTGAGCATCACTTTCGACTTCTTCGATGTCAAGGAAGATGTTGGGGCGATCGACCGAACATCTGACCTTGTCGATTTTTCGACCCGAAAACAAAATCCGACAAATATCCGCTTCGACTTCTTTGGTTGCGGTTGCAGTCAACGCCAAAACAAGCGGTGTTCCAAGTTTTTTGACCACCGTTCCCAAAAACAGATAGTCCGGTCTGAAATCCGGTCCCCACGTTGAAATGCAGTGAGCCTCATCAACGACCAAAAGCGATGGATGAAAACGATTAAGCCTTCGCAAAACCGTTTCGGAATTCAGCATCTCAGGCGACACGAACACGAATCGATACGCATCAAGCGTTGCCAAAACGGTGTTTCTATCGGCCGGATTCAATTCGGAATTAATGGCAATCGCCCTTTTTTCGCCTAGAAGGCGCAAATTTGCAACCTGATCCTGCATCAAAGATATCAGCGGAGAAACAATCAAAATGCGGCTCTTTGTTGCATATCCATATAATTGGTAGCAAAGCGATTTTCCCACGCCGGTCGGCAAAATTCCAAGGACGTTTTTACCGTTGATCAGATTCATAATGATCTCTTCCTGCCCTTGCTTGAAGGAATCATATCCAAAATGCTTATGCAATTCTTCAAGCAGCTTAGTATGCAGATTCATTTTCCTTTATCCTTTCTATCTGAACCAAACGATATTCATAAAAAGAAATTCCGGTTCCTTCCAGCTTGTGAAAATCCCAGCAAACAGTTTTTTGACCTACGTAAACCTCTTCAATTCGTGATCTCTTTTCCGATGAGACAAATCTTTCAAACGGAAATTCGTCAAAAACGATTGCACAATCCAACAAGTGCTCGATTACGGTTGAACTCTTCAGTCTTCTGAATCTCGCAACTTCATCCGCGCTTTTTCCCTGACAAACCATTTCATAAGTTTTCAAAGCACTTGAAGAGACAAGTCCCTCGTTTAATTCGTGCTTGAAAAGCTCGGCCAAGCTTCCACCTTCGTTGATGACGAATTCACCGAACCGAATCATCAAATCTCGTTCCGTTATCACAACGTCGCTTACCTCTAGATTATAGTCGTCCGCAATTTGTTCTTTGGTTCGACCGGACGTTTCATGTCCCGCAAACCTTGACATGAAAACCGCGGCATCAGTTTCATCTTCTTCTTTCAAAAATTTTTCCAAATCAATCCTGACCTCAGCCGCTCCGGCTTTGCCATATGCAAGATACCATGCCTTGAACATCTGCAACAGATGATAATCCGTCGTGATTGGAACGTAGCTTCTGTTGCCAAAGCTTAATTCGGACGCCACTTGAACGCATAAAGTCACCAAAGCGGAGAATTTTCGATAGCTGTATTTGGCAAAAAGTTCAGGTTTTTTCAACTTTTTATGCAGAATGAGATAATCATCACGAACTTTTTTGCCAAAAGGCGTCAGCAAATAAGCAGAATCTGAATCTTTTTCAAGCCATCCCTTGTCCACCGCAAGATCAGAAATCCTTTCAAGGTTCATTCCCAACTCATAATCGGTATTGACGACATCCAATAACTCGTAGCACATCCCCCAAAAACGTGACGAAGTCGTCAGGCGATTTGTCAAAAGCTGCCTGATTACGGTTGATCGTCTGGCAGATTCATCATCATAATAAATCAAGACGCGCTGCACGGCTAATGAGTTGCTCATTTTGATTCCCCCATTTTAAGTTCTTTTCATTATAACATACGTCCTTTTTTCATGAAACGATTTTCAAAAAGTATTTCAAATCCTTTAAATTGCCCTTACGGCTATTTTTTCAGACACGTTTCAAAGACTATGAAAATATTTTATAAGGTTACCCTAAAAATACTTTTAATTTCGCTTAACCTGTTGTAAAATTGAAATGTAATTCGAGGAAAGGTGGTTTTCATTGTGAATAACACTGAAAATAAGAATAAGCATAAACTTATTCAATATGCAAACGGTCCGTCCCTTGAAGAAATCAACGGTACCGTTAAAGTTCCAAAGGGAAAAGGTTTTTGGAGAACCCTGCTTGCCTATTCAGGTCCCGGTGCGCTTGTCGCTGTCGGATATATGGATCCCGGCAATTGGTCAACGTCCATTACAGGCGGTCAAAACTTTCAATATACGCTAATGTCAGTTATATTGATGTCAAGTTTGATTGCGATGCTTTTGCAATACATGGCGGCTAAACTTGGCATTGTGACTCGTTTGGATCTGGCACAAGCCATTCGGGCAAGAACCGGTCGCACGCTTGGAATCATCCTTTGGATTTTAACCGAATTTGCCATCATGGCCACCGATATTGCTGAAGTCATCGGGGCTGCGATTGCCTTATATCTTTTATTCGGAATTCCGTTGATTTATGCCGTCTTCATTACGGTACTCGATGTTTTGTTATTGCTATTATTGACTAAGATCGGTTTTCGAAAAATTGAAGCAATCGTTGTTGCGCTCATCTTGGTAATCCTTTTTGTTTTCGTCTATGAAGTTGCCTTGTCCAATCCTGACTGGGGAGCAGTCTTTGCCGGTTTCATTCCGACATCAAAAACATTTGCTTCAGGCCCTTCTGTCGGTGGCATGACGCCTATTCAGGGCGCCTTGGGAATCATCGGGGCAACCGTCATGCCTCATAATCTTTATCTTCACTCTGCGATTTCGCAAACCCGCAACATCAATCATGATGATGATGATGATGTCGCATCAGCAGTTCGTTTTACGACTTGGGATTCCAATATTCAATTATCTGCCGCTTTCGTCGTCAACTGCCTGCTTTTGATTATGGGCGTTGCGGTGTTCAAGGACGGTGCGGTTAAGGATCCTTCGTTCTTCGGACTTTATCAAGCCTTGTCTGATACGTCGACGCTTAGCAACGGCCTTTTGGTTTCAGTTGCCAAATCAGGAGCTTTGTCTGTTCTTTTTGCCATTGCATTGCTTGCATCCGGTCAAAATTCAACCATCACAGGTACTCTGACCGGACAAGTCATCATGGAAGGGTTCATTCATATGAAAATGCCGCTTTGGGCACGACGCTTGATTACGCGTTTGATTTCAGTCGTTCCTGTGCTCTTTTGCGTCACGCTGACTGCCGGTCAAAGCGAACTTCAGCAGCACGAAGCCTTAAATACCCTGATGAACAACTCACAGGTCTTCTTGGCTTTAGCGTTGCCGTTTTCAATGCTTCCGCTGCTGATCATGACCAACAGTGAAGACAGCATGGGCAAACGTTTTGCCAATAAGTTCTGGGTCAAACTGTTGGGATGGTTCTCGGTCATTGCGCTGACGTTCCTCAACTTAAAAGGACTTCCGGATTCCATTGCGGACTTCTACGGTGACCATCCGACTGCCGCACAGCTTTCAGATGCTCACATGATTGCCTATTTTTTAATCGTCGCAATTTTGGCATTGCTGATTTGGACGCTGATCGAACTCAGAAAAGGAGATAAACGTTTAGCAGCACATCTGGCAGAAATGAAAAACAAAGATTAGATTGATCAGATTCATCGTATAAAGAATCGTTAAAATACAGCATTTTAAAAAGCCGATGCTGTTGGCATATGCCAACAACATCGGTTTTTTTTACAAAATGATGATATTTTCAGACTTTCAAAAACGATTTTATTAAACAAATTTATGTGCTTGAACCGAAACCCATGATTCCAATCTGCAATAAACTAAAGCAAACAAACCGCCAATAATTGCTCCCTTAATCAGGTTGAACGGAACTACGCCGAACAAGACCATCTTGGAAAGCGGCATGCCAAGCTTCATGCCGAGCAGGTTCATGTAAAGCGGAATCGTCACGAAAAAATTGGTTAAGGATAAAACAACCGTCAAACTGATCATCGAAGCAGCGATAGCAAGCACTGCATTTTTCAACGTGAACTTCTTATCCCTCATCATAAAATACAAAGGATAGCAAAAGACCATCGTTGCAACAAAACTCAGTCCGACTCCGATCATATGCGGCAAAGAAACGCCCGTGAGCACAAAATAGATGATCGACCTTATCGCGGCAATTTCAAGTCCGGCCCATGGTCCCAAAATGAACAATCCCAGAAGAATCGGGATATCGGAGAAGTCAAGCTTCATAAACGGAACGATCGGGATGATGACGAACGAAAAATACATCAACACGTAAGAAATTGCGGCAAGACATGCGGCAATTGCGCCGCGGCGAACAGAAATACTGTTTCTCATAATAATTCCTCCCACGTTAACCCCCAAAGAAGGACAAAAACACCCTGCCACTCAACAGAGCAACAGGGGTTAAATCATGTTCAATCTCATCTGCCAAAAACGGCCTTAAAACTGCACAAAAAAAGCCCTATCTTCTTTCATCCAGACTATAACTGTCGGTACTGGAATCAAACCAGTTCAATCTCAATAAGAGAGTCGCGGACTATACCGCCGGTCGGGATTTTCACCCTGCCCTGAAGATTAACTTGATTATATTTTAACGATATTGATTGTAGCACAGTTTGCCGCTTATTTCAACTTGCTATTTTTTCTCGCGTTCTCATACAACGTTTTGACTTCTTCATTGCTAAGTTCGCGGTATTGCCCCGAAGTCAGCCCTTTCAGCGTCAAAAAATCGTATGTCTCTCGTTTGAGTTTCATTACCGGATGTCCGATCGTCTCAAACATATTCTTGACCTGATGGTTTCTTCCTTCATGAATCGTCAAAGAAACGATTGAATGATTTTTGGCACGATCGCTTGAAATCACCTTGGCTTTTGCTCTTGCGCTGTAATGCCCGTCTTTCATTTTGACGCCTTTGCGAAGACGTTTCAAATCATCGCTTTGGACAAGTCCTTCTACCTTTGCAACATACGTCTTGTCGACTTTATAGCGCGGATGCATCAGCAAGTTTGCCAGTTCTCCATCATTTGTCAAAAGCAAAATGCCCGAAGTATCGTAATCCAAACGTCCGATCGGATAAATCCGATTCTTCTCACCTTCAAAATAATCAGTAACGACCTTGCGGCCTTTATCATCTTTAACGGCACTGATAACGCCGCGCGGCTTATAAAAAAGATAGTATACTTTGTTTCTTTCGCGTTCAATCAGCGTTCCGTTCACTTCAATCGCATCGTCGCCTTTGACCTTGGTCCCGAGCTCTTTGACAACAACGCCATTGACTTTGACTCGTCCTTCAAGAATCAGCTTTTCGCTTGCACGTCGCGAGGCAACGCCCGCATCAGCCATCGCTTTTTGTAATCTGACCTCTGCCATATGATCCTCCTTATTGTTCTTCCTCGTACAATTTTGCATTAAACAATTCCAAAACGTCTTCATCCGATGCCTGTTCATCTTTGTCTTTTGGAAGTTCCGGAAGCTCGGAAAGCGTCTTGATTCCAAAATAATCCAAAAAGTTCGTCGTCGTTGAATAAAGAATCGGACGTCCCGGGGCATCAAGCCTTCCGTCTTCTTTTATCAAATCCAGCAAAAGCAGTTTTTGAATCATGCCACCGGATTGAACGCCGCGAATTTCTTCAATTTCAATTCTTGTCACCGGCTGCTTATATGCAACAATCGACAACGTTTCAAGACAAGCTCCGGAAATCTCGATCATCGACGGAGCCTCAAAATATTGCTTAAGAAGATTCGAAAAAACCTTTTTCGTAGCAAGACGATATCGTTCGCCAGCTTCGATGATTTCAAAACTGCATGAACTGTCCTCTTGATACTTTTTGTTTAGGCGCAGTATCTGATCGTGGACAGCCGGTTTGAGCAACCCGATAAGCTGTGAAATTTCTGTTAAAGAAATTCCCTCGCTTCCGCTAACGAACAACAGACTTTCAATCTTCGCCTGATTCGACAGCACTTGCATCACCACCCGTCAGTATAATTGAGCCAAAATTTTTTTCCTGTAAAACTTTCAATTCATGCCGTTTCATCAATTCAAGCATCGCCATGAAAATCGTTACCACAAGTTCCACTTCGGCATTTTTTGGAAAAAGATCCTCAAAAATGATCGGTTCCTTGTTTTCCCTGATCTTTTTTTCAAGAATCTCGATTTCGTCCTTTAACCTGTATTTTTCAAGATTGATTTTCCTTTTAACCGGCTCTTTTAATTTTCGCTTCATCATTAACTTGGCAAAAGCCTTTCCTAGAGCCTTCAAATTTCCCCCGTTTGGCTCAAGGTGATCTTTTAAAGACTCTTTAGGCGGATCTTCCATCTCACGCGTATATTGTTTCATCCGTTCGTCCGACAACAAACGCAAATTGCCTGCTGCCTCTTGAAACGTCTGGTGCAAAACAAGCTGTGCGACAAGTTCTTCACGCGGATCAATCACATCTTCATCATCTATCATTGTTTCAGCATTGGTGCTTGGAAGAAGCATTTTGCTTTTTATGTTAACCAGCATTGCAGCGATAACTAAATACTCCCCAGCAATATCAAGCTCTAAACTCTGCATCTGATGCAGGTAGTCGATATACTGAGAAGTAATCTTTGACATCGGAATATCATAGATATCCATTTCATTCTTTTTGATAAGATGGAGCAAAAGATCCAATGGTCCTTCAAAAGTCGGTAATTTGAAAGTCAACTTGCCATCATCACTTATTTTCATCGGCTCCTCCGTTCTGATTCTCCCATTTGGAAAGCAACCCCGCCGTTTCCAAACTGCCCATGAGCTCATAATCAAGGTAAAGCTTGGATAATGCATCCATTACCTTGAAACACACCCCATGGTTCCGTTCAGCAGGCGTAACTGAAATATGACGCAGCATCACCAGTTTCGAAGCATCATCGACTTCAATGCCGGCAATTGCAATAAAATCACCATTTTCATTTTTCCATAAATAAAGGTGTCTGTCATCTTCAGCACGATACCATTCAAAACAGGATTTAAGATGCGAGATTTCTTTCAAATCAGGAATAAACGACAACAAACCCATAGCTATTTTTTCATAGTCGTTCTTATACTTATAAAGCATTTAATCCCTCCGTGGCAAACTTGCCATTTTCGTACTCTACAATACTTTACCACAATTTGACGACTAAAACAAACAGCTATGCATGGGGATGTGACTCATCATAGATTTTAGACAGACGTTTCTTAGAAATATGCGTATAAATCTGCGTTGTCGAAATATCCGAATGTCCCAAAAGTTCTTGAACGATTCTCAAATCGGCTCCGTTTTCAAGAATATGGGTCGCAAAAGAATGCCGCACAGTATGAGGCGTGACGTTCTTGGTGATTCCTGCCTTCTTGACCTCGTTTTTGAGGTTTTTCCATATTCCTTGTCGTGTCAGACGTTCGCCATGAAAATTGACGAACAGGAACGGACTGCGCTTGCTTTTGCAAAGCTCGGGTCTGGCATCGTTGAGATAGTTGTTAATCCATACGATTGCCTCGTCTCCAATCGGAACGATTCGTTCTTTTCGTCCTTTTCCCATAGTCTGAATTATGCCGACATCAAGGTGCAGATCCTCAAGTTTGAGGTTGACGACTTCGGAAACCCGCAGTCCGGTCGCATACATCAGCTCAAGAATCGCACGGTTGCGTATTCCCAAAGTTTGTGACGTATCCGGAGCATTAAGCAGCATTTCAACTTCTTCTGTCGACAGAACCTCAGGCAAATGCTTTTCACCTTTCGGTGTTTCAATCGAAATCATCGGATCATCCTGAATTTTTTCGTCTTGTTTCATCGACTGGAAAAATTTTCGCAAACTCGTAACGCAGCGAATAATTGATGCATTCGCCTTCCCCTTATTCATCAAATGATCCAAATAATCAACAATTACTTGCTTATCCACATCATTCAGATCCGTAATTTTACGTTCGCTCAAATAATTGATGAACTGCTGCAAATCCAATCCGTAACTTGAAACCGTATTTTCGGATAATCCTCGCTCGGCTTTCAAGTAGTGCAGATAATCATTTAATATTCTTTGAAGTTCTATGACGTCCACCCTCAATTCTTGCTAATCTTTCTTTTCGCTGACACTGTTCACAAACTCCTAAAAATGTCAAACGATGGTCAGATACTGCAAAATGGAACTGATGATCGACACGCTTTTCAACGTCTAAAAGCAAATCCTCGTGAATCTCTTGAACCTTGCCGCAGACACTACAGACGAGATGATGATGAAAATGGCCGCTGTCATCCGTTTTCAGATCAAAACGAGACATTCCGTCTTCAAAACTGATTTTGTTTAAAACTTGAATATCGGTTAAAATATCCAACGTCCTATAGACGGTGGCCAACCCCACGTCAGGGTGCTTGTCCCTAAGCAATGCGTAAATTTCTTCAGCCGTTAAATGCTCAGTATGGTGATTGAGCAAAAGTTCGATCGTTGCGCGCCTTTGGGGTGTCAGTTTGAAGCCTGCTTCATGCAGTTTGTCTTCAATCTTTTCTAATTCATTCATCCTAAGGCCCCCTTAAAGTCATCTGATCAAAATCAAAAAACCGGCTTCTTGCTTAATTTTTCCGGCTTTAAGCAGGTGGCCAACTGCACGTTTGAATCCAGACTTGCTGATTCCGAAATAACTTCTGATTTCTTCAGGGGAACTCTTGTCGCACAAAGGCAAGCGCCCGTCTCTTGTATGCTCTAAAGCTGCCAACAACATCTTGGAATCGTCATCAATTGCCTCATAGGCTCTTGGAAGAAGCGACAGATTCAACACCCCGTCTTCACGGATGCCGATAACTCTTGCATTCAGTACTTCGCCCAGACGCGGTTCTTTTTCTCGCTCAGTTGGGTGAATGAATCCCAAATAATAATCCGAAGTTATCACGTATGTTCCGGCAATTTTCAAGCGATAAGCAGTTGCTTCAACGTTCTTGTTTTTCATTTTTGCATCTGCCCTGACACTCACTGCTTGAAACATTTCGCTTGTCGCCAACGTTCCCCAAAGACGTCCTTTTTCATCAACTTTTAAAGCAATCATCAACCGATCGCCTTTCTTAGGCCACAGCTCAAAAAGTTCTGAAAGTTCATCCAAAGAAACTGCAACGTCCTTATTTTTCAAACCTATATCGACAAAAACCCCCAAGCCACGCTGAACATCTTTGACCGTTCCCCAAGCATAGCGATCAAAACCGCAACGAGGAGGATTTTTTGTCAGTTGAAACTGATGTTTTTCATTTTCATATGCAAAGCCGGTAATCATCGAGCCAAGCTTAGGGAGCTTTATCAATTCAGATTTATCCAAACGAAACGTCATGCCATCTTTTTGTGCAAAAACAAACTTCTCATTTTCATCAGTAACCATCGCAGTAATGTTTCGGCCAATTATATCTTTAAGCATCCTAATTCTCCTTAAAATGCACAATATAGCAAATCAGCCCAAAACTCCTACATCACAGAATATCGACCGGCTTAGAGCAATTTTAAACTGATTTAATAAATATGCACTATATTATCTATTTATTTTAAAATATTATTCATAATTCACGTCACGATTTAAAAAACAACAACACTCTTCATTTTACATTTTTATCCTTATAAATGCACGTAAAAAAGGACTGAGTCCAAACTCGGTCCTCAAAAATCAGATTTGATCATCCTGATACTTTGTTTTAAATTCACGAAGCCATTTTTCTTCCTGTCTGGATAATTCGTACCCCTCAAGCAGATCGGGTCTCCTCAAAAACGTTCGTCGCAAAGATTCTTTGTTGCGCCATTCCGCAATTTTTTGATGATTGCCGCTGGTCAGGACCTCTGGCACTTTCATTCCTCTAAAATCTGCTGGACGCGTATATTGAGGATACTCAAGCAATCCCGTTGAAAACGAATCACCCGGTGCCGACTCTGAATTTCCCAAAACGTCAGGAAGCAATCTGACGGTTGCGTCAATCACGACCATCGCACCGAGCTCACCGCCCGTCAAAACGAAATCTCCAAGTGAAATTTCATCCGTCACGCGCGTTCTGATTCGCTCATCATAACCTTCATAATGTCCGCAGATAAACGTCAGATGCTGTTCTTTGGACAATTCTTCTGCCATCTTTTGGTTAAATTTTTTTCCGGCAGGATCAAGCAAAATAACCCTTCCGAGCCCGTTTTCACGTTCCGAAACCGCATCTAGCGCGTCAAAAATCGGCTGTGCCTGAAGCAGCATTCCTGCTCCGCCGCCATAGGGCGTATCATCGACATGATGCTGCTTGTTTGTCGTGTAATCTCTGAAATCTGTTACGCTGATGTTCAGAAGACCTTTTTCTACGGCTTTGCCTACGATTGATTCGTTTAAAGGCCCCGTGAACATTTCAGGAAACAGACTTAAAATATCAATCTTCACTAATCGTCCAACCCTTCCAACAAATCAACCACGACCAATCCTTGCTCGAGATCGACTTTTTTGATTACGTCATCAATCACAGGCAACAGCAATTCCTTTTTGCCTTTTCGATTAACGACCCACACGTCATTTGCACCAGGGGCAAGGATTTCGCTGATTTTGCCAATTTTTTCGCCGTCCAAAGTGACCGCATCAAGGCCGATGATCTGATGATAGTAATAAGATCCATCTTCTAAGTCTTGTTGCTGATCTTCAGAAATTTTGATGTCGAATCCTTTAAAACCTTCAATAAGATTGATATCTTCCAATTTTTCAAACGACAACAGATCAAATTGCTTATGCTTTCTGTGAGTTTTAACGACCACTTCTTTTACAAGCGACCCTTTATCGAATAAATACAGAGAATTGCCAGGCATAAAACGTTCATCAGTGAAATCGCTCGTCGACAACACGCGAACTTCGCCTCTGATGCCGTGCGTATTGATAATTTTGCCTACTTGATAGTAATTCATTGGTAAATTCCTTTCAAAAATATCTTAACAAAAAAACCTCTGATGAAATCATCACTGTTTCACCAAAGGTCCAGATTAATCGTCTACGATATTTAAACGAACTCTTAAAGAGTCGCCAACACGAACGCTATAAACGATGGTTCGAATTGCCTGAGCAACCCGCCCGTGTTTTCCAATTACGCGCCCAACGTCATCAGGCGCAACGGATAGATTAAAATTAAGGAAATGTGCATCCCGATCGGTCTCAATCTTAATCGCATCAGGATCAGCAACTAGTGGCTTGACAATAGTGACAATTAATTGCTTCACATCTGCTTCTGTCATAATAATCTACCTTACTTCTTTGAAAACTTAGCTTCGTGGAACTTCTTCATAACACCTTGCTTCGAAAGAATGTTACGAACAGTATCTGAAGGTTGAGCGCCGTTGCTCAACCAATTCATGATTGCTTCTTCTTTAAGCGTTACTTGTTCTGGTTCTGTCAATGGGTTGTACGTACCAACCGTTTCGATGAAACGGCCATCACGCGGTGAACGTGAATCAGCCACAACGATGCGGTAGAATGGACGCTTCTTAGAACCCATACGCTTTAAACGAATTTTAACTGACATGCATTTACACCTCCTAGTTATCTTCTCAACGATTACTAATATACCAGTATTTTTGCTCCGTGTAAAGTAAAATTTCTTGACAGTCTGCTTTTTTTTGCGATTTATGATAAAAACACCGTCATATCAACAATTTTGCCGAATTATTTTTTGCGTCTCTTTTGTTGTTTTTGCTTTTTAATCTTGGCGCGCTTCTTCTTTTTGTTCTTTTTAATCATGCGATTGACTGACATTTTCGCAAGCTTTCCTGAAACGCCGCCGCCAAACATGTTTTCCATGCCGCCAAAATTTCCGTTCGTCATCTTTTGCATCATATCGCGCATTTGCTTGAACTGTTTGATCATGCGATTTACTTCCTGAATCGGTCGTCCCGACCCTGCAGCAATTCTTCTTCTGCGACTTGGATTGAGCATATCGGGATCTTCACGTTCATCAGGCGTCATCGAATAGACGATGGCTTTCGTATGCTCAATATCTTTTGGATCAACCTTAACGTTCTTCAAAGCAGGATTATTGGTCATTCCAGGAATCATCTTCATGATATCTTCAATCGGCCCCATGTTCTGCACCTGCTCCATCTGTTCAATAAAATCATTGAAATCAAATGTGTTTTCACGCATCTTATCGGCAAGCTCTTCTGCTTTCTTTTGATCAAAATCCTGTTGAGCCTTTTCGATCAAAGTCAGCATATCGCCCATGCCAAGGATTCTTGAAGCCATTCGATCAGGGTAAAAAACGTCAAGTGCCGTCATTTTTTCGCCTTGACCGATAAATTTAATCGGCTTGCCGGTAACCGCTCTGATGGAAAGTGCGGCACCGCCGCGCGTATCACCGTCAAGTTTGGTCAAAACAACGCCTGTCACGTCCAAAGTATCGTTGAACCCTTGTGCAACTTCCACTGCATTTTGACCCGTCATCGAATCGACGGTCAGCAAAATTTCATCAGGATGCGTCAGCTCTTTGATTCTTGCAAGTTCGTTCATCAGCTTTTCATCGATCTGCAAACGACCTGCCGTATCAATAATCACATAGTCATTTTTTTGTTCTTCAGCCAGTTTCATCCCTTGACGAACGATTTCAACCGGATCAACGTCCGTGCCGAGTTCAAACACGGGAACATCGATGCTTTTTCCGACCGTTTTCAACTGATCGACGGCAGCAGGACGATAGACGTCGGCTGCAATCATCAAAGGACGCGCATTTTCTTCTTTTTTAAGTTTGTATGCAAGTTTTCCTGCCGTAGTCGTTTTGCCGGCACCTTGAAGTCCGACCATCATGATGACTGTCGGAATCTTTTTGGATTTGTTCAAGGAAACGGCACTTTCACCCATAACCTTGATCAGTTCTTCATTGACGATTTTTACTATTTGCTGTGCCGGCGTCAGACTTTCGAGAACTTCTGCACCGACCGCCCTGTTTTTGACTTCCTTAACAAAATCTTTGACGACTTTAAAATTAACATCGGCTTCCAACAGTGCGAGCCTGATTTCGCGCATGACTTCCTTAACGTCTGATTCGCTAATTTTTCCTTTTCGTTTCAGTTTGCTGATTGCATTTTGCAAACGTTCGGTTAAACCTTCAAATGCCATAAGGGCCTCCTGATTTTTATTCTTCCATTTTTTCAAGATTTTCGACCAGCTCGATCAGTTTCCTGTCATCCGGATATTTATTTTTGACATAATCCAAAACCTCATCCGTTTTTTGACTTTGCTGTTCAAATTGGCGATACAATCCCAATTTTTCCTCATATTCTTCAAGAATTTTTTCTGTTCGCTTGATATTATCATATACCGCTTGCCTTGAAACTTCAAAATTTTCTGCAATTTCTCCCAAAGAATAATCATCTCTGTAGTAAAGCGCGATATAAGTCATCTGCTTTTCGGTCAGCAAAGGTTCGTAAAAATCAAACAAAGCATTGATTCGGTTGGTTTTTTCGATTGCCACCAAAAATCACCTGTCCTTTGCAACAAGTCCCTTGAACAATCCAATGACAAATTCTTGCGGATCAAAGTCGCGCAAATCATCCATTTGCTCGCCAAGGCCGACAAGTTTGACCGGAAGCTTCAATTCGTTTCTGATTGCAAGCACGATGCCGCCGCGAGCCGTTCCGTCAAGCTTTGTCAAAACAATGCCCGTAACGTCCGTTACCTCTTTGAACTGTTTGGCCTGCGTCAGCGCATTCTGTCCTGTCGTTGCATCAAGCGCAAGCAGGACTTCGTGCGGAGCATCGGGAATTTCACGCGTAATGACACGTTTGATCTTGTCAAGCTCCTTCATCAGATTGACTTTGTTTTGCAGACGCCCTGCCGTGTCAACCAGCAAAATATCGTAGTTTTCTTGTTTGGCTTTGACGACCGCATCATAAACCACGGCTGCCGGATCGCTTTGTTCAGGTTTTTTGACAACGTCGACCCCGACTCTTCTGCCCCATTCTGCCAATTGCTCAATTGCTCCCGCTCTAAACGTATCGCCAGCAGCCAAAAGAACCTTTTTGCCTTCTTCTTTATAGCGATGAGCCAATTTCCCGATCGTCGTTGTCTTGCCGACGCCGTTGACACCGACGAACAAGAAGACCGTTGGACCTTGTTTGGCAAAATGCAGGGCGTTGTCCTCACCTTTGCCGCTTTCTTCATACAAGTTCACCAATCGTTCAATGATTGCATCCGAAACGTCCGACTTCTTTTTTGCATTTCTGAGTTTGACCTCATCTCTTAACTCATCACTGATATTCATAGCGGTTTCATAACCAACGTCTGCTTCAATCAGCGTTTCTTCCAAATCATCAAAGAAATCTTCATCAACGTGTCTGAAATTTGCAAGAAGCGCATTGATTTTTGCGCCAAAGCCCTTGCGAGATTTGGCAAGTCCCTTGTCATAGCGCTCTTCTTCAGTTTTTTCTTCCAAAACATCTTTTGAAGCTGACTGTTCCGAATCATTTTCGCCATCTGTTTCATGAGTTTCTTCACCTGCTTGATCAGGCTCTGGTTGAGCTTTTTTTTCAATGAGCTCAGATTTTGAAGTTTCTTCAGCAGAATCTGCGACATTGGCACCTGACGTCTCCGTTTCCGCTTTGTCTGCAACTTTTTCAGCTTCGTTTTCTTCCTTTTCCGGTTCAAAAGAAAAAGCTTTTTTCAGCTTATCAAAAAATCCCATTTCAATCATTCCTTCCATAATCAATCATAATCATCAAGCGATACGGAAACCATCTTTGAAACGCCCGACTCTTGCATCGTAACGCCATATAAAACATCCGCCTGCATCATCGTTCCTTTGCGGTGCGTAATCACGATGAATTGCGTTTGCCCGTCAAATTTACGCAGATACTGCGAATAACGCGCGACGTTTGCATCATCCAATGCCGCTTCCGCTTCATCAAGAATCGCAAACGGAACAGGCTTGACCTTTAAAATTGCAAACAAAAGCACGATTGCCGTCAAAGAACGCTCACCGCCCGAAAGAAGACTCAACTGTCTGTATTTCTTTCCCGGCGGTGCTGCCATGATTTCAATCCCGGTTTCCAGCAGATTTTGAGGATCGGTCAGGCTCAGTTCGGCGTGACCGCCGCCAAATACTTCTGGGAAAATTTCGGTAAATGCAGATGATACCTTGTTAAACGTGACTTTAAAACGCCTTTTAACTTCTTCATCCATTTCTTCCATACTGAGAAGCAGCTGCTCTTTTGCTTCCAGCAGATCGTCTTGTTGTTGTCGCAAAAATTCATAGCGTTCGTTAACTTCTTCAAATTGCGCAATTGCATTAACGTTGACGTCGCCCAATTCGTCAATTCCAAGTTTTAAGAGTTTGACCTTCTTCTTAACAAAAT
Source organism: Ligilactobacillus ruminis DSM 20403 = NBRC 102161 (assembly GCF_900113455.1). Taxonomy (GTDB): domain Bacteria; phylum Bacillota; class Bacilli; order Lactobacillales; family Lactobacillaceae; genus Ligilactobacillus; species Ligilactobacillus ruminis. The sequence goes on from NZ_FOPI01000005.1 coordinate 73,574, forward strand.
CAAGATCCTCTTCGGTGTTTTTTTGCTCGGCAGATTCATAAGTCATCGCATAATGTTCGGCCAATTCGTCAAGGTTTTGACGCAATGTTGCCTGCAAACTTCCGTCTTTTGCAGAAAGCGTGCTTCTTTCGTCCATTGCTGCCCGCAAAAGCTCATTTGCTCGCGTCAGCTCAGTTTCCGATTTCTTGACGTTTTCATGCAAAGCGGATCGCTCCTCTTGCATCCTTGAAACTTCTTTTTCCAATTTCAAGCAGCGTTCGTCTGCTTCCTTTTCCTTTTCAATGAGTTCATCTTTTGAAAGAAGCATACTCTTGCTTTCATTTTCAAGCTGTCTGATTCTTTCACCGTTTTTCTCAATCCGCTCGTCTGCTTGAGCAATCTGAAATTCGTTTTCTTTGACGCGAATCGAAAGAGACTGGATTCTTTCTGTCAAAACGGCAAGGCGACCGGCATCTTCAGCGATTTCCGCATCAAGTTTCGCCTGTTCAGATGCCTTGTTTTTTTGAAATGCGCTTTTTTCTTCAAGCAAATTTTGACTTGCCTTGATTTTTACCTCAAGTTCTTCAAGTTTTGCTTGAGCCGCTTTCTTTGCCTCCAAAAATCTTGTTTCATTGACGCGACTATTCTCTAAATCAGCATCATAGACGCTTTTTTCCTGTTCTTTTTTGGCATATTCCAATAAAATTTCATCCAAAAGAGTTTTGGCCTCAGACCGTTCTTTTTCAAGCCGCTCACGTTCTGTTTGCGATCGACCCAATTTCTCATTTATTTCTTCAAGCCTTTTGCGTAATTTTGCTCCGTCAATCTCCATTTCGGCAAGTTTTTGCGTCATCGTTTCAATGTCTGCTCCGAGCTTTTCCAAACTTTGCTTTTGCTCGATCAGCCCTTCGCCTTGATGTTTGTTTTCTCCCCCAGACATCGAACCACCGGCATTGACAACGTCGCCGGCAAGCGAGACGACTTTAACGGAATGATTCAAAATTTTGGCAATTTCTGTTGCGCTGTCAAGATTTTCAGCAAAAATAACCGCTCCAAGCAGGTGTCTTAAAACCGGCAGATCATCATCGTCGCAAGCAATCAGATCACACCCGACACCAATAAATCCTTCAACGTTTTGAACGAGGCGAACCTGATTTTCGCTTAGAAAACGTTGTTTGACAGTTGTTCGCGGCAAAAAAGTTGCACGCCCGAGCTTGTTTTGAGTGAGATACCTGATTGCAGCCTTGGCATCAGAAACATCACGAACGACGATATTTTGCAGGCTTGAACCCAAAGCCGTTTCAACGGCCTTCGCAAGCTTCTTCGGAACCTCGAAAACCTCAGCTACCGGACCAATGATTCCATTAAGATTTTTGGCGCGCATGACGCTTTTTACTCCTTGGTAGTACCCGGAATAATCGGCTTGAATCTGCTTTTTGCTGTCATAGCGGGCTTTTGCCTGCTGAAAAACCCCACTCGCTTCAAGCCATCGTCTCTGTGCATCTTCATGGCGTCTTGAAATCTTAAGCTGCAATTGCTGATCGTTTTGGTAATTTTCCGTAAAACTTTTCAGCTCCTCGTCTTTTAAATCAAATTTCTGCTGAAGACTCTCCTTTTTTTGCTCTAATTCCTTAAGATGCGTCGATAACTCGCCAGAACGCTTCTTTGCTGCTTCTTTCGTATCTGAAACCCGCAATTTTTCTTTTTCATTGTATTCAAGCTGATTTTCAAAAGTTGCTTTTGCTTGAAGCATGACCATAATTTTGTTACGAACGTCTTCAATTTGCGATTCCAGATCAGAATCGCTTGAATTCCTCGTTTCTCTCAACTTTTCGAGTTTTTCTTCAAGTTTGGCTTTTTCTTCAGATTCGGATTGGACGGTTCTTTTAAGTTTGACTAAAGAAGCGCTTGCCTCTTTTCGTGCGAATTGATCATTTTTTACGGCTTCTTTTTGTTCTGCAATCCTTTGTTCAAAAAATTCGCTGTCATGATCAGACAAATCTCGCTTGCTTGCGAGCTTTTCTTTTTGCCGCGTCAACTCAATAAGCTCCTTTTGGGCTTCGTCAAGCTTTTCTTCCAACGTTTGCTGTTTTTCATGCAAACGCCGATTCTTCTCTTCTGAAAGATTCGCATTTCGTTGATGTTTTTTAGCAATCGACCTAATTTCCTCAAGCTTGCCTTGAACCTCTTCTTTTAAAGCAGAGGTCTCTTTAATTTCCAGCACGAGCCTTGAAAGTTCATAATGCTCATACTGCTTCTTCTGCTCCAAATAATCATGGGCAATGCTTGCTTGCTCTTCCAAAGGATCTTTTTGCCGTTCAAGCTCCAACAATATGTCTGAAACCCGGTCGAGGTGATCCGTGGTTTCGCTGAGTTCCGTTTTCGCCTTGCTTTTTTCTTTTTTATACTTGACAATTCCGGCAGCCTCTTCAATCAACATTCGCCTGTCTTGAGGCTTGCTGTTAAAAATTTCCTCAACGCTTCCCTGTGAGATGATCGAAAAGCTTTCGCGTCCAACGCCAGTATCGGTAAAAAGATCAACAATATCCCTCAGCCTGGCCTGCTTTCCGTTGATTAAATACTCGCTGTCGCCGTTTCGATAAATCTTGCGGGTAATCGTAACATCGTCTTGCTGATTTTTCAAATAATGATCCGTATTGTCAAAAACGGCCTGAACCATGCAACGATTAAGCGGAGCCCGTGTCTGCGAACCTGCAAAAATCACGTCAGGCATCTTTCCGCCACGCAAATTTTTGGCAGACTGCTCGCCCAAAACCCAGCGCAAGCCTTCTATGATGTTGCTTTTTCCGCTTCCGTTGGGACCGACTACCCCAGTAAGTCCATCCTGAAATTCGATCGTCGTCTTATCGGCAAACGATTTAAAGCCGCTAAGAGTTAACGATTTGATCCTCATTAAATTTCCCCCTCAATTACTGCTTGGCAACTTTCAATGCTTGATATGCAGCTGCCTGTTCAGCATTTTTTTTCGAGGAACCGACACCCTCACCGATTTTTTTGCCGTCGGCGTAAACGGCCATAGTATATGTCTTATCGTTGTCCGGGCCTTTTTCATCCAACATCTTGTATTCGATTTTGCAATCACCGTTTTGTTGCAGATATTCTTGAAGTTCCGTCTTATGATCAAGAAGATGATCGAACCAGCCCATGTCAAGTTTCGGAAAAACAACGGCACTGATGAATTCAACGACCTTGTCTTTTCCTTGATCCAAATACAGAGCACCGATAAAAGATTCAAAAATATCGCATAAAAGCGATGGTCGATTCCTGGCGTTGGCTTTTTCTTCACCTTTGCCCAGGCGAATATATTCATCAAAATGACATTCTTTGGCGAATTTGCTGAAGCTGTCTTCACAAACCATTGCCGCGCGCAGTCTTGAAAGTTTTCCTTCCGGCAAAGAAGGGTAACGTTTGAACAAATACTCCGAAACGCAAAGCTGCATGACCGCATCTCCAAGAAATTCGATTCGTTCATAATATTTCAAATGTTCTTTAGGATGCTCGTTGACATATGATGCATGCGTGAATGCTTCATCAAACAGTTCCGCATTCTTGACGTTGATTCCGTAATCATCCTTTAATTTTTTTGTTAAACCGATTATCATATTAAACCATCCTCATTTAAAAATTGAGTCTCACTTGATTATATCAAAAAGAAGAGGCCTTGCCCAAACGCTCCACCTCTCCCGAATATTTCTAATTGTTTTGACGAGCCATAATATATGACACTGCATCGCCAACTGTCTTAAGCTTTTCAGCATCCTCATCAGGTATTTCCGAACCAAACTCGTCTTCAAGTTCCAAAACGAATTCGACCAAGTCAATCGAATCAGCATTGAGATCTTCCGTAAAGACAGTTTCTTTCGTGACTTTGTCAGCAGAAACGCTGAAATGTTCTTCAATCAGCTTTTGAATTTTTGCAAAAACTTCATTTTCAGTCATAACGTTTTCCCTCATTTTCAAATTATTAACAACAACACCAATTTTACCGATTTTTCGTTTGCTTGTAAAGGCGCCTGCAACTACTTCTGAGGTGTGTCTGAGTCGCTTTCAGCCGCTTTTTTAGCACTCAAATCTTCCCAATATTTCGTAAAGTCTTCAACCATGCGCCCATCAACCATTGTTCTGATCTGCTTCAACGTAAAGTAAACCGTCTTTGCATCGCTTGCCCCATGAGCCTTGACGACCGGTGATTTGGCTCCGAGCAAAACGGCTCCGCCATATTGCGATTGGTCCATGCGACCTTTAATATCTTTAAAAGTCGATTTGAGCATCAATGCACCAAGTTTCCCTGAGATTCCTGAATTCATGATTGAATCTTTCAAAAGGTGCATGACGGCTGAAGCAGTTCCCTCGATTGCCTTTAAAACAGCGTTACCGGTAAATCCGTCAGCCACGACCACGTCACAGACGTCGTTCATCAAATCGCGAGCTTCAACGTTTCCGACAAAATTCAGCGATTTGTCGGCTTCAATCAGATTATGCGCTTCAAGGGTAAGTTTGCTGCCTTTATGCGGTTCCGTTCCGTTATTCAGCAGACCGATACGCGGATTTTGGATGCCGCGAACGTTTTCAGCATAGTATTTTCCCAAAAGAGCATATTGATAAAGATGTTCTGGTTTGCTGTCGGCATTTGCACCTGAATCAAGCAGATTAAACGAACCAGACGTTCCTGAAACCATTGGAAGCGTCGAGAGCAGTCCCGGACGCGGAATCCCTTTGATGCGCCCGACAATCAGCAAGCCTGCCGCCAGCAGCGCCCCTGTATTTCCGCATGAAAACAATGCATCCGCCTCCCCGCTTTTTACTGCCTGGGCAGCCATCACGAGAGAGGAGTCCTTCTTTTTTCTGACGGCCTTGACAGGCTCGTCATTCATCCCGATTACTTCGCTTGAATGAACAACGGTAATCCTGTCCTTGTTTTTGAGTAATCCATTAATCTGCTTTTCGTCTCCGAAAAGCAGATATTCCGTATCAGAAAATTCGTCCCGTGCTCTTTCCACGCCTTCAACAACCGTTTTTGGCGCATAATCTCCGCCCATTGCGTCAACAGCAATCTTCATCAATAATTCCTCCGTTTTCTTAATCAAAGTTTGCGCCAGCCAATACAACAGCGCGCAAATACCGGATCAAACCGGCATTTTCTGCTCGATATTCAAAGTTTTCGTCTAAAATAATCGCACGCGCTTCTTCCATTGCAGCCTGCAGCGTATTGAAATTGGCAACCGGATCGCCAATTCTAAAATCGGGCAGTCCTGATTGCCTTGATCCAAGAACTTCACCTGGTCCTCGCAACTCAAGATCTTTTTGCGAAATGACAAAACCATCGGTCGTTTCAACCATTGTCTGCATTCTTTCTTTTCCGTAATCAGTCTTGGGATCTGCACAAAGAATGCAATATGAAGCCTTGCTTCCGCGCCCGACGCGTCCTCTGAGCTGATGGAGCTGTGCCAGGCCAAAACGATCGGCATCAAGAATCACCATGACGGTCGCATTCGGAACATCGACCCCGACTTCAACCACGGTCGTTGAAACTAAGATATCGTACTTGCCTTCTTTGAAATCTTTCATGATTTCATCTTTTTCGTCACTTTTCATTCTACCATGAAGCAAGCCGACTTTATAATATGGCGCATATCTTTTTTCAAGTTTTTCAAAAACTTCCTGAGCATTTTTCAAATCAACGGCTTCAGACTCCTCAATCAAAGGCGAAACGACATATGCCTGTGACCCGTCTTTTAGCTGTCTTTCTACAAAATCGAGGGTCGCATTCATTTGATTTTGCTTAACCCAGGAAGTCCTGATCGGCTTTCTTCCCTTCGGCAGCTCATTGATTACGGAAACGTCCATCTCTCCGTACGTCGTAATTGCAAGCGTCCTGGGTATCGGGGTGGCGGTCATTGCCAAAACGTCAGGATTTTCACCTTTTTCTCTCAATGCTTTTCTTTGATTAACGCCGAAACGGTGCTGTTCATCGGTAACGACAAGCCCCAGCTTTTTAAAAATGACCGGATCTTGAATCAAAGCATGAGTTCCGACCAAAATATCGATTTCTTTATTTGCAAGTCTTTCCAGGATATCATGCTTGACCTTTGTCTTGGAAGCTTCGGTTCCCGTCAAAAGACAAACGCTGACACCAAAATCTTGAAACAAATCACTGAGTTTTTTGGCATGCTGCTGAGCCAAAATTTCAGTCGGAGCCATCAAAGCAGCCTGAAATCCGGCAGTAACTGCAGCATACATCGCAATTGCCGCAATTACCGTTTTCCCGCTTCCGACGTCGCCTTGCAAGAGTCGATTCATATGAAGAGGACGATGCATGTCCCTGCAAATTTCGTTCACGACGCGTTTTTGTGCATTTGTCAATTCAAAGGGAAGCGCTGAAATAAAACGTTTGAGCATGGAATTATCGTACTTGATCAATAGACCGGCGTCATTTCGATCAAGTTTTTTAAGAAGCGCAAGCCTTGCCTCATACTTGAAAAACTCGTCAAAGATGGCAGATCGTCTGGCAATTTCAAACTCCTGAGTCGTCTTTGGAAAATGCATGTCATGAATCATTTTTTTCCGATTGAGCAATCGAAATTTGCGTCTCGTTGACTCGGGAACGATTTCTTCGACCACATCCTGATATTCTTCATATGCTTTTTTAACCAGCTGTTTGATCATTTGAGCTTTGATTTCTTTTGACGCACGGTAAACTCCTGCAATATCTTCTTGACTCCCTCCATTTGAAAAAAGTTTCATTCCAGTCATGCTCTGCCTTGCGGTATCGTATTTTCCGTAAACGGCTACGTCTGAGCCCGGCTGAACCCGGTCTTTTAAATAAGCCTGTCCAAAGAAGGTAATCTGAATGACGTCATGACCTGCCAACAGTTTGAAATTCAGACGATTTTTGACCCTGCCGAAACGAACGACGACCGGAGCGGTTGCAACAACACCTTGAATTACCGCCTTTTGCCCGTCAGCAAGTTCTGAAACTTCTTTTGTTGCCATATCCTCATATCTGAATGGGTAATAGCACAAAAGATCCTCAATCGTTTCAATTCCTAGTGCTTTCAGCGCCAATTCCTTTTTCGGACCGATTCCCGAAAGATTTGAAACTTTGTCTTGCAATGACCTCATCGACAAATTCACCTTCTTCTTTGATATTTAGCAAAAAAACAGGGTCACGGAAAAACGCGCGCGTTCCTCTGTGACCCTGGGTGCAGAACACGAACTATTCTACGGAAATCAAATATGGATAAACCGGCTGATTTCCTTCATGAATCTCAATTTCAAGATCTTCATCAAGCTCACTTACTGCTGTTTCAATTGCTTCTGCTTCTTCTTTATTTCCGTCTTCGCCATAAATGATGGTTACGACTTCGCTGTCTTCATCAAGCATGGCTTTCACCATTTCGATTGCGGCTTCCTTTCGATCCGGGTTTGTCACGACAATGTTTCCGTCAACGATTCCCATATAATCGTCTTTTTTGATCTCGCGCCCTTCAATCGTCGTATCGCGAACGGCAATCGTAACCTGACCCGAGATGACGGTATCAAGCTCATCCGTCATTGCCTCTTTGTTTTCTTCGAGATCTGCGTCTTTGCTGAACCCAAGCATTGCGACCATCCCTTGAGCAATCGTCTTGCTTGGCACGACGACCGCGTCAACGTCACATACTTCTGCAGCCTGATCTGCGGCAAGGAAGATGTTCTTATTGTTTGGCAAAATAATGACCTTGTCTTTTTTGGTTTTGGAGATTGCATCAACGATATCCTGCGTCGAAGGATTCATCGTTTGTCCGCCGCTCAAGACGTACGTTGCTCCAAGGTTCTTGAAAATTTCCGCAACCCCTTCTCCCGATGCGATTGCAATGATTCCGTAATCTCCGGAAATTTCATTTTTCGAGATTTCTTCCTCTCGTTCTTCCTCCTCATCCTTTTCAAGGATTGTTTCATGCTGAAGACGCATATTGTCAACCTTGACCTTGATCAACGAGCCAAACTTCTGACCGTATGATAAGACCATGCCCGGATGTTCGGTATGAACGTGGACCTTAACGACTTCGTCATCAGCGATAACAAGCAGCGAATCGCCGATTTCAGCCAAATAACCACGAAATTCATCATAATCGAACTTCTTTTCGACAAGTCGGCCTGCTCCCAGACGAACCATGATTTCCGTACAATAGCCGTATTTGATGTCTTCCGTATTGAGTTTGCCTTGGGCACTCTTGTGATGCTCAGCGTTGACCATCTCGTCCATTTCGACGGGAGACGGCTTATGAACTTCATCATCGCGAACGTTTCCTGACAACGCATCATAAAATCCCTGGTAGACAAACGTCAAACCTTGCCCACCGGAATCAACGACGCCGACTTCCTTTAAGACGGGCAACAAGTCAGGGGTTGTTTTTAAAGCAGCTTCTGCAGCTTCATAAGTGTCTTTCATGACGGCAACGATATCACCGCCGTCTTTGGCAACCTTCTTGGCAGCCTCTGCCGACTTCCTTGCAACCGTCAAAATCGTTCCTTCCTGAGGTTTCATTACGGCCTTATATGCCGTCTCGACACCGCCCTGAAGCGCCTGAGCCAAATCTTGCGGCGTCAATTCTTTTTTATTTGAAACGCTTTTAGCAAATCCTCTGAAAACCTGCGACAAGATAACGCCGGAATTTCCACGAGCGCCCATCAAAAGACCTTTGGCGAGTGCCTGAGCCAAATCACCAACACTTGCTGATGTTGACTCTGAAACGTATTTCGAACCGCTGGCAAATGACAGGCTCATGTTCGTGCCCGTATCACCATCCGGAACCGGAAATACGTTCAAAGAGTTAATGAATTCCGCATTCTTGTTCAACCTGTCAGAACTCGTCAAAATCATTTTTCTGAATTCCGTTTCAGTGATCTTTTCAACTTTCAACTTAAAAATCCTCCTTGGCTATCCAAGCTCAGTCTCCAATAACGCGCACGCCTTGAACGATGATGTTCACAGACTTGGCCGTTACTCCAAGCATGGTTTCCAGATTATACTTGACTTTGTCTTGAGCATTGCGGCACACTTCTGAAATCTTCGTGCCATAGCCTGCGATGATATAAACATCTACTGCAATGCCTTCATCTTCCTGACGAACAACGACGCCTTTTGCGTAATTATCACGCTTTAAGATTTCATTCAAATTATCACGAATCTGATTTTTGCTTGCCATTCCGACAATTCCAAAAATTTCGGTTGCGGCTCCGCCAACGACAGTGGCAATTACGTCATTTGAGATATCGATGTTCCCAAATTGGTTTTGAATTTTTACAGCCATTGAAAAACAGCCTCCTTAGATTAAACGTCAATTATCTTTAATTTTACCACAAACATCCACTCACCACTATACCCGAACACTCAACGTTTTGCAACTTTCGCAAAAAGCGAGGTCATCCCCTTAAAAAAGCACAAAAAAAGAACCCTGCATTTTACATGCGGGTCCTGCGTTGTCAAAGACAACATACGCCATAATTAAACGCGAGTAACTTTTCCGGATTTCAATGCACGCGTAGAAACCCAAACCTTCTTAGGCTTGCCGTCAACCAAAACGCGAACCTTTTGCAAATTCGGCTTCCAGCTGCGGTTTGTTTGGTTCAAAGCGTGTGAACGCTTTTTGCCGAAAGTTGTCTTACGGCCTGTTACAAAATCTTTTGCCATTTTTATTTCCTCCTTCGAATCATATTAGGAGCACTTTAATAAGCTCATTCACTAAATAAAATTATCATAGAAATTGCATGATTGCAAGAGTTTTCTGTCAAGGAAAATCACTTGATAGCTAGAAACGTTGTCATATCAACATTCTGTTCAATCAAAAAATAGCACTGCTTCAATCCTTGCTCCAAATAACACAAACGTTTCCGTTCTTGAAACTGAAATGGGCCGTTTCGGAAACAAATTCGTTGCTTGCAAGCGAAATAACGCGTGAAAGATTGGCATGACGAAGTCTGTATTTTTCATCATACAGATTCAAATCATCTACCGGCCCCATTGAAACGAATGCCAAGTAGCGCATGCCTTCAATCTGCTTTATTTCATGTTCTCCGGGATTATAGAAGCGAATGACGTTGTTTTTATCAATGAATTCAACCTTGGAAATCATATTCAAAAATTCAGGTCGAAGCAAGCAAAAAAGATTTGCCAACAGATGGTCGATTCTGCCGCCGGTAGCCCCGTAAATGCTGATCAGATCCGGATGAAAACGTTGTTCAATCAACCGAAGGCACAATTCGGTATCAGTATCGTCTTTTTCAGGAACCGAAGTCATCACTTCCTTGCTCATGACGTCTACCAAATATCGTTCGCGATTCGTTGATGAATCGAAGTCTCCGATTGAAAGAATCGGTTTGATTCCGGCCTCGCAAAGTCTGACCGCTCCCTTATCTGCTCCGACCCACAACTCGTCTTGACCACGCTTTTCAAGCAGTCTTTCGGGATAGTTTTCGATTGGACCGCCAACCAGAAGATTAATTTTCATTTTTCCACCTGTTTTGAAGCTTCAATCAGCTTTTTAATCTGTTCTTCAGGCGTATTTTGGGAAAAGACGTACGAACCGGCGACTGCGATCGTTGCACCGGCAGCCTTAGCCGTTTTAATCGTCTGATCGTTGATTCCGCCGTCCACTTCAATCTGATAATTCAAATTATGTTCTTTTCTGTATTTTTCAGCTTCAGCAATCTTAGAAACGGTCTCTTCCAAAAAAGCCTGTCCGCCAAACCCGGGATCAACTGTCATAATCAAAACCGAATCAACCAACGGCAGCACTTCTTTGGCAAATTCGAGCGAAGTTCCCGGATTAAGCACGATTTCAGCCTTCATTCCCAATTGATGAATCTTTGAAATGACGCGATGGGCATGCTTGGTTGCTTCAATGTGCACGCCGACCAAATCGGCTCCCGCAGCGGCAAAATCTTGAAGATATTTCTCCGGATTCTCAACCATCAGATGACAGTCAAAAAACAAATTGCTCAACGGTCTCAAAGCTTTGACGACGTTTGGTCCGAACGTAAGATTGTCAACGAAGTGTCCGTCCATAATATCAATGTGCAAATATTTTGCGCCGGCTTCTTCGACAGCCTTGACGTCGGCTGCCAAATTGGCAAAATCGGCACTTAAAATTGATGGTGCTATAATCACAAAAACCCCTCCAACCTAGCGTTTATACCTTGGCTTTTGTTCCTGAATCATTTTTTGGAACAATTTATAATTTTCATAACGACTTTCAAGAATTTTGCCTTCCAGAACGGCCGCTTTGACCGCACAATCAGGTTCATTGAGATGCAGACAGCCTCTGAAACGACACTGCGGTGAGTATTCATTGAAATCCTCAAACAGACTCGAAAGACGCTCTTTTTCGATTTCACGCAGTTCAAACGATGAAAAGCCGGGCGTATCAGCAATCAGATGACCCTTGACATCCATCAGAGAAACCTTCCTCGTAGTATGCCTGCCTCGACTCAAAGCCTTTGAAATCTCGCCTGTTTCAAGTTTTAGTTTCGGATCAAGTCTGTTCAGCAAGGTCGACTTCCCGGCACCGGTCTGACCCATGACGACCAAAACATTTCCTGCTTCTTCAAACAAGGCCGAGACCAGTTCTTCATCAGCCATGTTCTTTTCAGAAACTACCGTTCGATAATACTTTGAATAGTAGTCAAAAACAGGCAGCATGCGCTCTTTTGTCGTTTCATCCATCAGATCGGATTTAGAAAAATACAGTATCGGAACGATCTCGTTTTCGGACAGCATCACCAATTGACGATCAAGCAAATTGCTCGAAAAATCAGGCTCAATGCAAGCCGTAACAACGATCGCGCAATCAACGTTTGCCACAGGAGGGCGAACCAGCTGGTTTTTGCGTTCCAAGATTTTAAGCACGTACCCTTCATTTTCATTATCAGCTTTGAATTCGACGTAATCACCAACCAAAGGCGTCTGACCCTTTTTTCTGAAGTTTCCGCGAGCTCTGGTTCGATACGTTTTACCTTCTGAAAATATATCGTAGTATCCGCTTAATGATTGTCTGATCTGTCCTTTTGCCAAATTTTCAACCTGCCTTTCTTGTCAGACTTAATTTTACACCAAAGAAAGGGGTTAAAACAAGATTCATGTCCATGGCTTTTGTCGTTGCGTTTATGACTGATTGAGGAAAAGGCTGCTGTCTATTTGTCAAAAGGTTGATTTTTTGGAACGTTTCCATCATGGAAGGTGATTGTCATGCACATGAAAAAAGGATTAGATTTGCAATCAACTGCAAATCTAATCCGGATTTTTAATTGAGGCAGAGTTTTTTCCAAGCCTCCGTTTTTTATGGCGTAACGTTGTCGTCTTCGACAAGCACGGTTCCGTCAGACGCAACCACCTTGTACTTGCCGACCTGGCCTGAATCAACGCTAAAGTTTACTGTTTCACTGGCATCGGCACTGATCGGCATCGTTTTGTACACTTTATTGAAATTATGATTCTTATCGGAAACATAGATGCTGACCGTAACCGGATGACCGTCTTTTCCTTTGTAAGGAATCGAGATGCTCTTCGTGAAATTCAGCCCCCTGTCTTCTTGCTTATTTGAAGAACTTGAAGATGATGATGAAAAACTTGAAGATGATGATGAAGCCGAAAACTCCTCCTTTTTTCCGGTCGAAATCGACACGGTCAAGTTGCTTCCGCGACCAACATAGGTATTGGCGATAGGATACTGAGCAACGACGGCATTAACCGGTTCGTCAGAATCAATTCGCTTGATAATGAGATTCAGGCTGCTTTCTTCGGCATAGTCCTGAACTTCTTTAAGGGAGTACCCCCTAAGATCACGAACCATAATATTTTTGGCCCCAAGACTGACGGTAAAGGAAACCGTTGCTTGAGACAGTACGATTTTTTCTTTCGTCGGAATCGATTGATCAATAATCTCGCCTTTGGCATACTTATTTGAATACTTCGTTTCCTTGTAGACGGTCACGCCCCTTTTTTGCAAAAATTTCTTGACCGAATTATAGCTTCTGCCGCGATAGTTGCCAAATTTGACTTTTTCAAGGCCTTTAGAAACAACGACGTTGACGGCGGTATTTTCTTTAACCTTCGTTCCGTATTCCGGATTGCTCGTAATAATCTGATTATAGCTGAATTTTTCACTGTAGCGATAGGAAACCTTGCCTAAAGAAAGCTTCTCATCTTTCAGCATTCTGGAAGCTTCCGAGCGCGTCATTCCTCGCAAGTCAGGGACCGCAACGTCTTTTGGTCTAAGCGTCAAACAGAATACCAAAATGAACAAGATCAAGATTGCGCTGAATAAAAACCACTTGTGCTTGCCCTTCATCAAAAATGACCACCATTTGGACTTGACAGATGTACCTAAGACTTCTGACACTTCTGCTTCTAATTCTTTAACCTGATCCGATTCTTCTTGTTCCGTGACGGATTTGTCCAATGTCGGCAAAACTTTGGTTTCTCCGTCAACGACAGTGGCAGAATGCCACTTCGGTTCATTGATGCGATTTGAAGAAAGTGATGTTCTCAGATCCCTTTCCATTTCTGCAACGTTTTGATAGCGATCGTTCAAATTTTTGGCCGTTGCATGCAAAACAACGTTTTCCAAAGCTTGCGGTATCTTCTTGTCATATTTTCGAACCGACGGCATTTCGTTTTGATAATGCTTCAAAGCAATTGAAACGGCCGTTTCTCCCTCGTAAGGAACACGACCGGTCAACATCTCGAACAATACGATTCCCAACGAATAGATGTCAGATTGCTTGGTAATGATGCTTCCTCTCGCCTGCTCCGGAGAAATATAGTGAACGGACCCCATCAGCGTATTGGTACGCGTCATCGTTTCTTCAGCCGCAGCAACCGCAATTCCGAAATCCGTGACTTTAACATTGCCGTTCTTATCCATTAAAATATTTTGAGGTTTCAAATCGCGATGGATGATTCCATGGGCATGAGCTTCATCGACGGCGGACAAAATCTGCAAGAAAATTTCGATAATTCTTGCATATGGCATAGGGTGATTTCTGGCAATATATTCCTTGAGGTCCGTTCCGTCAACATATTCCATTACCAGGTACTGCATCCCGTTGTCTTCATCAACGTCATAGATATTGACAATGTAGGGATTTACGAGTTCGGTCAAAGAGTTGGCTTCACGTCTGAAACGCCTGATTGCCGCTTGATCGTCACGCAAATCCAGACGCAAAATCTTAACGGCAACATCACGATTCAAAATCAGGTCATGTGCCAGGTAAACGTTGGCCATGCCTCCTTCGCCAAGCAATCTGACGATTTTGTAGCGCCCGCTTAAAGCATATCCTTCTCTCATGGCATGTCACCGTCCTTTGAGGAAAAATCAGCTAGCAAAACAGTAATGTTGTCATTACCACCGTTTTCATTCGCCTTTGCGATCAGTTCTTGACACTGATCATCCAACGATTCATCTTTTTGAAGAACTTTTTCAATTGCGTCATCATCGACCATATTGGTCAGTCCGTCTGAACAAAGCATCACCTTGTCTCCCGAACCCAAGATCAGTTCATCAAAATCAAGCGAAACGTTCTCAGAAATTCCCAACGTCCTTGTCACAATATTTTTTTGCGGATGGTGTTTTGCTTCATCTGCACTGATTTCTCCTCGTTTGACCAGCTCGTTGACAAGAGAATGGTCTTCAGTAAGCTGTACAAGTTTTTGATCATGCAAAATATATGCGCGACTGTCGCCGAGATGGGCAATCAGGCACTTGTTCTCAAAAAACATGGCACAAACAACGGTCGTCCCCATTCCTTCGAGATCTTGATATTGTTTCGATCGCTCAATAATCATCTGATTTTCGCATGAAAGCTTTTCTTCCAACCAGACTTTGGCATCATTAGAATTATTGAGCTCAGTTTGTTCAAACAGATACCCAAGATGAGAAACAGCCATTTCAGAAGCAACTTCACCGCCTTGATAGCCCCCAAGTCCGTCAGCCAAAATTACAAAAACAACGTTGAATCTATTTTTGAAATTTCCAACGCTATCTTCATTTTTGGCACGTTTTCTGCCGACATCGCTGCCATATGCTATTCTCATCTAATCACCTCATTCCTCTTTTTTCATCAATGTTGCGATAAAGAACCCGTCCGATCCGAAATCATCCGGATATATAGTCAACCCTAAAGTTTTTCTTTCATCTTTGATTTTAAAGCTTGTTTCTGTCTTGATCTGATAAAATTCAGGATGCCGTTTCAAAAAAGCATCCACGGTTGCTTGATTTTCTTCATTCAAAATCGTACAGGTACTGTATGTCAGTCTCCCTCCCGGTTTGACTAGTTCTGCAACCTGATCGAGAATTCCGACCTGAACGTCGTGCAAAGAAAGCGAGTCTTTAAAATGCTTGTCATATTTTACCTCAGGCTTTCTTCTCATCAATCCGAGTCCTGAACATGGCGCATCAATCAAAACTTTGTCAAAACTTTCTTCATCAAATTCCTCTTTTGCTTTTCTGGCATCCGTTTTTTTAGCCGTCACATAATTGGTTACGCCGCAAAGTTCGGCATTTTTCTCAATCAATCCGACCTTATGGGCGTGGATGTCAAGAGCATATACCCTTCCGCTGTCGAGAACGGCTGCAATCTGCATCGTTTTTCCGCCTGGGGCAGCACAACCATCCAAGACAACGTCCGTTGACTTAACGTCCATTGAATCCACTGCAAGCATGGCGCTTTCGTCCTGAACAGTCACCAAACCTCTTTTATAAGCATCGCTGTGAGGAATAAAACCACCGCTTACGCGCAGTCCAAGCGGTGAAACAAGACTTTTTGAAACCTTGAAACCCTCTTTTTCCAATGCTGAGACGGCTTGATGAACCGTATTTTTCGCAAGATTGACCCGAATGCTTTGGGACGGTGGCTCATTGATCGATTTTAAGAGACTGATGGTTTTTTCAAAACCAAGTTCTTCAGTCAGTTTTTCAACGAGCCATTTTGGCGTGCTTGATTCAATACTGATTTTTTCCGCAGAATCTTTGACGTTACTTGAATCGGGAAGACCTTTGCGCTCGATTTCGTGCAAAATTCCGGTCACGAATCGTCTGATTCCTTCGTGACCGTTGACCTTTGCAATTTCAATCGTTTCGTTGAAAATGGCACGTTTCGGGATCTTGTCAAGATACAGCTGCTGATAGAGAGCCGTTTTCAAAAGTTCGTAAACCCACGGCTCCACCTTGCGCCCGTTCTTTATGAAACCGTCAAGATAAAATTCCAAGGTGAGCTTTCGTTGAATGACTCCATAGACGATGTTTGTCAAAAGACTGACGTCTCTTTCATCAAGCTGGCTTTTTTTTATTGTCTGATTCAATGCCAGGTTGGAATATGAGCCGTTTTTTTCGATTCGCTCCAACAGTTTGACCGCCAAGAAGCGCGGGTTTCTATCAAGTTTTTTCATTAAACAATCACCTTTTGTCCAGCCTCAAGTCCCTTGCCGATTCCGTTCAGATAATCCGTTGCCTTCATTTTCGGTTTCCCGGCCGGCTGCAGCTCATTTATCCTGTAAACGGTACCGTCTGCTGCCGCCATCTTCAAAACGTGCTTTCCGGCTTCAACGACCGTCCCGCTGGCAAAGGCAGTTTTTTCATCCAAAACGGAAATATCCCAAAGTTTCGTGCGCTTTCCCAAAAAATCAGCAAAATAAGCACCCGGAGTCGGACGCAGCGCCCTGATTTTCCAATCAAGCTCGCGCGCGGTTGACTCAAGCGACAATTCTTCTTCTTCCGGTTTGATGGTCGGAGAAAAAACGACCCTCTCTTCATTTTGAGCAATCGGTTTGATCGTTCCGTCCAAAATTTTGGGAATCGTTTCAAGCAATGTATCGCGTCCAAGGATGCTCATTTTTTGAAAAACGGTTGCCGTATCATCATTTTCTTCAATCGGCATTTTTGCTTGCGCAAGCATTGCGCCGGCATCCATTTTCTTGACCATATAAATGATCGTCACGCCAGTTTCACTGTCACCGTTCATAATCGCATACTGTACTGGAGCCCCGCCGCGATATTTTGGCAAAAGCGATCCATGCACGTTGATTGCGGCCACTTTTGCGGCTTCAATCAGCTTGTTCGGCAAAAACTGACCAAATGCGGCCGTGACGATCAAATCTGGTTTCAATTCAATAATTCGGTCCATTTCAGCGCTTCCGGAAATTTTTTCCGGTTGCAAAACTTCTATTCCGTGTCTTACCGCTGTTTCTTTAACCGGGGAAGCAGTCAAAACGTGCTTGCGGCCAACATATCGATCAGGTTGGGTCACGACGGCTTTCACGTCATAGCCTTCCCTGATCAATCCCTCCAAGATCGGTGCGGAAAACTTCGGCGTTCCCATAAAAACAATTGATGTCATTTTATCTTTCCTTCCTGTTACATAAAGCTGATCGGATCACGGTCAATAATCAATTTCAGGCCCTTCGGTTCATCCGTCTGACTTCTGACCAAAAGATCCTGCAAATACTCTTCAAGTCGAGGTTCCTTTTTATATTCAATCACAATCTGATAATAGTAGCGATTATTCACACGCATGATGGCCTTTGGCGTAGGCCCAAGAATCTTTGCGGATTTGCTCAAAACCTGGCTCAGTTCCCTTCTTATTTCATACATCTTCCTACAGGCATCAGCTTCATTGTCATAGCTTGCGGTAATTTTGATCGTAAAATAGTACGGCGGATACCCCAAACGATGCCTGAGCTGCATTTCATAAGCATAAAAACGCTCATATTCCTGCGTGCACGCAAATTGAATCGCATAATGCTCCTTGTTAAAAGTCTGAATCACGACTTCGCCGTTTTTATCCGCACGTCCGGCGCGACCGCTGACCTGCGTCAAAAGCTGAAAAGTCTTTTCGCTTGATCGAAAATCAGGCAGTCCCAAGGCAGTGTCGGCATTCAAAACCCCAACGAGAGTGACGTCGGGAAAGTCAAGGCCCTTGGCAATCATTTGCGTTCCCAGCAAAATATCGGCCTCGTGCCGGCCGAAACGCTCCAGAAGGCGTTCATGCGCTCCTTTGCGCCGCGTAGTATCGACGTCCATTCGCAGAACTCTGGCATTTGGAAGCAATTCATGCAGTTGTTCCTCGACTTTTTGCGTGCCCGTTCCATAATAGCGAATCTTATTGCTTCGGCAGCTCGGACAAATTCTTGGAATTGACTCCTCATGCCCGCAATAATGACACTTCATACTGTGCGTATCCATATGAAGCGTCAACGAAATGTCGCAATTCGGACACTTTAAGACAAAGCCGCATTCTCGACACATGACAAATGAAGAGTATCCTCTTCGATTAAGCATCAAAACGACTTGTTCGTCTCTTTTAAGATGCTCTTTGATTTTCGTCAGTAATTCAGCTGAAAAATCAGGCGATGGCGCGCTTTTTAAAGCTTCGCGCATGTCAACAAGTTCTACGTGAGGCATCGGACGTCCGTTGATGCGTTTCGTCAAAAGCAAACGCTGATAGACGCTTTTTTGACCACGTGCCCTCGACTCCAAAGAAGGCGTTGCAGAACCCAAAACAACCGGGCAATGATGATGTTTTCCGCGCCAAATTGCCACTTCGCGCGCATTATAACGCGGCATTTCATCTTGCTTATAACTGGTTTCATGCTCTTCATCCATAATAATTATGCCAATCCGGTCAAGCGGCGCAAAAACAGCAGAGCGTGCCCCGACAACTACTTGCGCTTCACCGCGTTCGATTCTGCGCCATTCGTCAAAACGTTCACCATCGGAAAGCGCACTGTGAAGCATTGCCACCTTTGGTCCAAAACGTCCTTTGACGCGTCGGACCATCTGCGGCGTCAGCGAAATTTCCGGAACAAGCATCAAAGCCTTTTTTGAAAGCTTGAGAGCGTGGGCTATCGTTTGAAGATAAACCTCCGTCTTTCCGCTTCCCGTCACGCCCTGAAGCAGGAAAACATCGCTTTCTTCTTGCTCAATTGCCTGATTTATCCTTGTAACGCAAACGTTTTGTTCGGCCGTCAGCTTCCTTGGCGAAGATGATTCTGTTGTTGCGTTTTCTGAAGGATTTCGATAGGTCTCTTTTGAAACAAGACTCAGCCAGCCTGAGTTTTCGGCTTGTTTGACGTCATTTGACGTAAAGCTGTTTTGTTTTTGAAATTTGATTCTTTCAACCGAATCATTTCCAAGATCCAAGAGCTTTTCAAGCATCCGTTTCTTTTTGGTTGCAGTCTTTCTTTGGGCGTTTAAAAATGCAGAAATGTTTTCCGCAGTAATTTTTGACTTGATAAATTCAGTTTCTTTGACTCGTGCCCTGTCATTTACGTGATAGACGATTTCAACTTTATCTTTTTTGCGCAGTCCATAAATTTTCCGCCTGATTTTTGCGTCCATCTTGTCGTCAAAAGCCAAAAGGTTGTTTTGATCAAATAACTTCTTGATTTCCGGTTCGACGTTTTCATCCAGCAAACGAATGCTCTTTTCATAACCGGCACGCATAACGTTCGGCAGCATCGTCTGAAGACATGAAATTTTGAACGAAAACGTGTAATTTGCCATCCAATCCGCAAGCTGCAAGGCTTCTTCGTTTAAAACCGGCACAAAGTCCATCAAGGAAATTATTTTTTTGATTTCAAAATCCTCATCCGGCTTTTGATTTGAGACATCAAGCACGAATCCCTGTATCTTTCGCGATCCTTTTCCGAAAGGAACAACGCAACGCATCCCTGCCTGAATCTGCTCTTCCAATTCGCTCGGAACAAGATAAGTATAGGGTTTGTTCGTCTGCATCGTCGGAACATCAACGATTACTTGTGCGTAAAGACTCATCCGTTCACCCCTCATAGACTGGACAGCTCGCTCAAGACGTCTTGCGCGATTTTTTCTTTGGAAGTTTTGGAGATCTTCTTTTTAGCACCGTTTCTAAACAGCAAAAAAACCTCGTTTTCATCAGAACCAAAACCGACGTCCTTTCTTGAAACGTCATTTGCGACCAACAAGTCGACGTTTTTCTCAGTCAGTTTCTTTTGAGCATTTTCTAGCAGATTTTCTGTTTCAGCCGCAAATCCGACTAATTTTTGTTTTGTTTTCCTTTCGCCCAAAAGCTTTAAGATGTCAACGTTTCGAACCAGCCTAAGATTCCAGTTACCGTCAGATTTTTTGACCTTTTCGTCATAAAACTTCTCAGGACGATAATCGGCAACTGCAGCCGCCATGATTACGACATCAGCTTCTTCGTAACGTTTCAAAACTTCTGAAGCCATCTCATCGGCAGTAACCGTTTCGACCATCTCAACGCCGGGAATATCTGCCAATCTGACCGGGCCGTGAACGAGCGTGACGTCAGCACCAAATGCAGCCGCATTTTCAGCTAGCGCATAGCCCATCTTGCCGCTCGAACGATTCGTCAAAAAGCGCACCGGATCAATCGGTTCGACAGTTCCGCCAGCAGTGACAATGATTTTTTCCCCACTAAGATCAATTAGTTGCTCAGCTCTGCATTTTTCATCGATATACGAAAAAATTTCCTTTGGTTCCTTCATTCGTCCCTTTCCGGAATAGCCTTCCGCCAAAAAGCCATAATCAGGTTCAATAATCTCAATGCCGTCTGCTTTCAAACGTTTCAAATTTCTCTTGACGGCAGGATTTGTCAACATTTTCTCATTCATCGCGGGAACGACGAAGACAGGCGCATCCGTTGCGAGCAAAGACGTCGAAACCGCATCGTCTGCAATTCCGTTTGCCATCTTCCCAATAATGTCGGCCGTTGCCGGAACGACGACTGCCAAATCGGTCCAATCGGCAAGATCGATGTGTGCAACCTGAGAATCATTATTCTGATCAAACAAATCCGATACGACTTTGTTTTTGCAAAGCGTTTCGAACGTCAGCGGACTTACGAATTCAGCCGCGCTTTTCGTCATTGCGCAACGAACTTCATATCCATGCTTTACAAATTCTCTGACGCAATAAGCAGCCTTATATGCTGCGATTCCGCCTGTAATATAAAATGCTACGTGTTTTGAAGTCAAAATAAGCCCCCCTCATTCATGCTTTAATTTTACCACATTGAAGCGCAAAAAAAGAGACTAAGAAATTGCTTAGTCTCTTGAAACGCATTTATCCTTCTTGACCTTCAGATTTAATCCTGAGTTTTCCGGCCACGACCTCTTCCAAAGCACGACCAACGTTTTTAACTGACTTATATTCGCTTTCCTCAAGCATCGGGGATGCACCGGCATCCAGTTCATGCGCACGCTTGGAAGCAAGCAAAATAAGCGAATAGCGCGAATCAACGCGTTCAAGCAACTCATCGACTGATGGATATAAAATCATATCTCCGTTCCCTCCAGTTTTAATTGTTTTTTGTAATCAGGCAAGAAACGCTTTACGCGCCAACGTTCGGCACGAATAATCGTCTTGATTTTTTCGGCTGCTTTTGGTACTTCGTCATTTACGACCGCATAATCATAATTTTGCATCATTTCGATTTCACCGACGGCTTTTTTCATTCGCTTGTCGATTGTTTCAAGGTCATCCGTTCCGCGATTGACGATCCGTTGACGCAATTCCATCAAATCAGGCGGCGTTAAAAAGATGAACAATCCGTCCGGAGCTTTTTTGCGAACCTGCATTGCACCGTTGACTTCAATTTCCAAAAAAACGTCCTTGCCAGCATCCAACATTTCATTAACGTATTTTAACGGTGTTCCATAGTAGTTGTCAACATATTTGGCATATTCAAGCATGCCACCGGACCCAATTTCTTTTTCAAACTCTTCTTTTGAAACAAAATAATAGTCTTTGCCATTCACTTCACCGGGACGCATCTTCCTCGTCGTCATCGAAATTGAATAGTGAAAGTTGTTATCATCTTGAGAAAAAATTTCTTTTCGAACAGTGCCCTTACCGACGCCTGACGGACCGGACAAGACGATCAGCATACCTCTTTTAGCCATTGCTGCTAACCCCTCCAAAAATAGTATTAATTATTATATTGCACTTTTTACGAAGTATTTTCAACCCATCAGCGGATATTTGTCGCATTTTTACATATTTTAACTTGTTTTTTAATTTTAATTTAAGGATTTTGGAAAAGAGAGAAAAAGCAACAAATATCTTTGCCAAAATTACCGCCTAAAATAAGTGAACGTATTTTTGTTTTATTCTTGATTTTTCGAACTTATGTTTATATAATAAGCTTATAGTAAACAAACGTTCCTATTGGACTTTAAGGGGGATCAGAAATATGCTTAAAGCATTCCTTTCTCAGGAAAAAATATCTAAAATCAAGCAGACATTCAAAACTATCTTTGAAAACGGCAAAGATATCAAAAAGGAACCAAGCATGCCAAAAGAACAGCTGCGTCTGTTCATCAGTAAAGCCGCTCAGAACAAACAAGAGGTCATCTTGCAGCTTAATTGGACAGACGGAGAAATCGAAGAGGTCAGCGGAACAATCACTTTGCTGCATTCACGCACCGATGCCATTCTTCTCAAAAATAAAGCTGATCATTCTCTGGGATATCCGATCAGAATTGAACAAATCAATTACCTGTCTTTAATTATGTCTGGCCGGGAATCCCGTGACTTTAGTCATGGGATGGATAGGCCCTATCAAGCTCTGTAAGGAGCTTTTTTCATCTCATTGTATTTTTGATCGTTTATATATTTCTCGACCGTTTCTTTGCTCATATTGCCTGACGTGCTCATGTAGCAGCCAGGCGACCATAAATGACCATCCCAGGATTAGGACTGCCGAATTTACGGGTGTCGACGCAAGAAAATAAAGGCTCTTCTGCCTTTGAGCGCTTTGATGGCGCTAGTCGGTGCCTTGCCAGGCGGAAAGCTGATCAAGACATGAACATGGTCATGCATAACTTACGTTTCCTCGATTACGATTTCGTTATCCTCGGCCACCCGCCATAGGATCTTCTTCATTTCATTTGATAACTCATCAGCGGCTTTGTGATGGGGACTGATGATACTAAAAAGCTAACCTTGGCTGATCGTGAATGGACGTGTCCTAACTGTGGCACTCGCCATATTCGTGACTGGAACGCAGCTAAAAACATTCTTGATAAGGGAACAGCTAAACTATCCTAGCTTATCTGTCCCTATGGCAACCCGGGGACATAAAAGACATTGCCGCTGCATTTGGCAACGGGATTTTTTAACAACCCTAAAGGGGCGAGAATGCCCCCACTTCTCTAAGTGGGGGATGAATCGCCTCTTTTGAAGCACTCAGCGCTTCTTTTTTAAGGAAGCTTTTTGGACTAAAAGCTACTGTTTGATTTCCACTGGCGAAGTTTCAATTGACGTAATCAAACAATATATTGAAAGGCAAGGTCAAAAATAATGGTTTTAAAAGCGTTCAAATTGAGATTATATCCTAATAAAACGCAAAGCAATCAAATTCATGTTAATTTTGGTTGTGCTCGTTTTGTGTGGAATCAAATGCTTAATATGCACATTGAACGCTATAAAAACAATAAAAAGGCTAAATTTCAAGGCAGATATTCAATGGATGTCATGCTGAAAGCTTTAAAAATAGAATATCCTTGGTTAAAACAGGCAGAGTCTAC
>NZ_FOPI01000009.1:0-70338 GCF_900113455.1 Ligilactobacillus ruminis DSM 20403 = NBRC 102161
TTACTATACTCAAAGATTGGCTAACCATCACTTTGTTCAAAGTATGTCTCGTAAGGGACATTGTCTGGATAACGCACCAGTGGAAAGCTTTTTCCACATACTGAAAACTGAGTTGCTGGATGGGCTACCATTATTTGAAGACATTACTGCATTTAAAATGATGGTTCAAGACTACATCCATTTCTTTAATTACGAACGGGTTTCTTTAAAAACAAAAGGCATGACTCCGGTAGAATACCGAAATCATGCCATGACAGCTTAATTGTTTAATTTTGTCTAACTTTTTTATTGCACTTCAAAAACGGCAAGGGCTTTTTATCAATGTCTGATTTCCCATTTTCCGCGTCCTAAAAGAATTACTTGGAAAATGACGAACAATATTATGAATAAAATAAAACACGCCATGAAAAATTCAGCGGGCAACGCCAAAATAATCGGGTCAGTTTCCGGATCAAACATCCAATCGGAGTTTCTAAACAACATCTCATGAAATTTGACAAAAAAATCTTCAAAATCCGTCACCAAAAAAAGTCCAAGCGCAAACATAACGACGAAACACCATCTGATTGGATTAATCAAGCGCCACGTCTGTCTTTTTTTGACGAGCTTTCTGACATAAAATGTCGCAAAAGGAACCGTTAAAAGGCAAACCGCATAGTCAAACACGAATAATATTTTGCAATCGGCAAAGTGCTTCATCCCACTTTGAGACATCGGAATCGAAAGTTGCAAATGCTTGATCCACGGAAAGTTAAGGTAATTCAGAAGCGTACCGTATTCAGAAAGCAGCTGTTTTTTGGTCAATCCGACCTCTTGATACAAATGATAGCGATTGACAAAAAAAGCATACAATGGCCGAAAATTGATGGTGATTGCAACGCTCAGCGAAACGATTGCCAAAAGCAGCACTGCATTTTTCAGATGAAATTTTAACCTACTTTCCATTCATCCAAAGACCCCAATTCAATCGTCGGAGCAATCTCTTGCTTTCTGACGAGTTCGCGAGTTGAAACACCGGTATAGACCAGCATCGTATCAATTCCGAAGTTGATGCCTGCCTTGATGTCCGTCATATAGTTGTCGCCGACCATGACAACCTCATCTTTTGGAAGTCCCAAACGTTCAAGCGCCTTTTCCATGATGATCGTTTCCGGTTTTCCGATATATGTTGCTTTTTGCTGCGTCGAACATTCAACCAAAGCAATCACCGAACCTGCCCCGGGAACAAGACCACGTTCATTTGGCAAATTGGTATCGGCATTCGTACCGATAAACTTTGCCCCGCGCTTGATTGCAAGAGTTGCCAGCTCGAATTTATGATAGGTAACATCGTAATCAAGGCCGACGACGACATAATCAGGATTTGTTTCTTCAAAACGAAATCCCTTATCCAAAATAGCCTGCTTTAACCCCACTTCTCCGATTACGTAGACGCTGCGCTTATCCTTGTTAAGGTCAGCAATGTAATCAGCCGTTGCCAAAGCTGACGTATAGACGTTTTCTTCTTTCACGTGAATGTCAAAATTATTTGCAAGGTTTTCAACGACCTTGATTGGTGCCTGCGTGCTGTTGTTTGTAACGAACAAAAACGGGATGTCATGTTCTTGCAGGCGTTCGATGAATCGTTTTGCTGCAGGAATCTTCTCTTTGCCGCGATAAATCGTTCCGTCCAAATCAATCATGTAGCCAGCATACTTCTTCATTTCAAATCAACCTCTTAATTCTTAATCTTTCTGTCTGATCGTAAAATGGCGAATGCGCGAGTTTTTGCCCACGGTCTTTGCCTTCATTTTGTTTCTCTTGTCACTGTTGCGATTAGGTTTTCTGCTATGAACTTCATAGACTTTTTCCTCATAAACATTGTTTTGACGTTGCCGTTTGCGTTTGCGATGCTTTGAGCTGACACGATTCTTGCGCCGCTCCTCTTTGGGAACGGGGGTCGGTTTTTGAACGTCAAGATTATGCAAGACAAAATAGGCACAGCCAAAATTACAATTTTCATAGAGATAGTCCATCAAGCGATCAATGTTTTGCGATGGTGTCCCCTTTTTGCTTCCTGATTCGTAAAAACCACGCAGCCTGAGCTGATTGTATCCCCAATCTCCAACGATATAGTCATATTTGGTCAGAATTTGGCTGAAACGCTCTTTCAGCTTGTCTGTTCGAAAGCCGTCCCGATAGTTTTTGACCAAAACGTACGGATGTCCGTCTATCAGCATTTGCGTATCGCTTTGCATCACGATTTCGCTTGCGTATTCGGCTAATTTTTCAGCCTTCTTCATCAGCTGATCTTCACGTCGTTCGCGTTTGCTGCTGTTCAAAAAAATTCCTCCCGTTCCAAAATAGTATCACTTAATTATACCACACGAACACGCCTATCTCTTTCCGAAATCGTCTCTCTTTGCTTTAATCATCTTCAAAATCTCCGTTTCAGAAAAAGGCTGTCCAAATGGGCGTTCGCCCATAAGGTAATCTGCTTCAGGCGAGTCGATGCCAACGTTTAGGCATGTCGATAAGTTGACGGTGCTTCGGTGAATATGTCCGTGAAGATTTATGCGATTTCCTTTGTTTCCGACAATCAGCGGATAATGCGTCAAAAAAAACTACTTCTTGTCAAATTTCAAAATCAGACCAACATCATTGAACAGATACTTTTTGCGCTCGTTCTTCAATGTTGCGTTATGCTTTTCAAGATATTTGAACATTGCGCGCGAATCGTGATTTCCCTTGACGAAAACAATTTGACCATTCAGTCTCTTCAACAACTGGTCAACTTTTTCGTATGCTTTGGTTTTTCCGTCAACCAAAGCAATGTCGCCCAAATGATAAACCGTATCTTGATCACAAACGACTTCATTCCATGCGTCCATGATCTGCTCGTTCATTTCTTCAACGCACAAAAAATCTCTGTTTGAAAATATTCGATCGTGAATCAGGCTTTTGTGAAAAAAGTGCGTATCGGCAGTAAAATAGTTCATATACCCTCCGTCAAATCCAGTGCTCTGCATTTAAAAAAGGGCCTGAAATCTGCTTCCAGGCCCGAATAAAATCCTAATTTTTATTTTCCGGAATCACCGTAATTCTTAAGCACGCGCGCGCTTGGATCGTCAACGTCACAGTTTTCCCAATTCTTGTTTGGCATCCAGTAATCCTTGATCCAGGCTGCTTGGCCCGGATAGTATTCTTCGAAAATATCACGATAAAGCAACGATTCCTTCGTAAACGGCGCTTTATACGAATATTTCTTCTTTGCTTTTTCCAAGTCCTCATCAGAATACAACCCTTCGGCATATTCCTTCAAATCATCAACCATGCTGTGACCGACAGCATCACTGAAGGCGGCTTTTTCACGGAACAGGATTTCTTCAGGCAGATAGTCCTGACCGTCAAAAGCATGACGCAAAAGATATTTGCCTTTGCCATAAACGTTCATCTTTTTAGCCGGATCAATGCTCATCGCATATTGAAC
Source organism: Ligilactobacillus ruminis DSM 20403 = NBRC 102161 (assembly GCF_900113455.1). Taxonomy (GTDB): domain Bacteria; phylum Bacillota; class Bacilli; order Lactobacillales; family Lactobacillaceae; genus Ligilactobacillus; species Ligilactobacillus ruminis. The sequence goes on from NZ_FOPI01000009.1 coordinate 3,470, forward strand.
GAAATCGGTATCAGCAAACGGAACGCGGCCTTCAAGCGAATTTGATGAAATGCAGCGGTCAGCACGCAACACATCATACATGTAAAGTTCGCGAACACGCTTTTGAGACTCTTGCTGAAACTCTGCGGGAGACGGTGCAAAATCGGTATATTTGTAACCAAACATTTCATCAGAACATTCACCGGTCAAAATAACTTTCAAATCCGTGTTCTGATGGATGTACTCGCAAACGATGTACATCCCGAGCGAAGCACGAATCGTCGTAATGTCCCACGTTTCAAGTTTTCTTATGACCTCTTTCAGATGTCCCAAAACGTCTTCTCTCGTCATAATGACTTCCGTATGGTCAGTACCGAGGTAATCAGCAACTTCTTTGGCATACTTTAAATCAATCGGATTTCTGTCCATCCCGATTGCAAACGTTTTGATCGGCTTGTCCATGATTCTTTGCGCAATTGAACAAACAAGTGCCGAATCCAAGCCACCGGAAAGCAAAAAACCGATGGGAGCATCACTTTGCAAGCGTTTGTCGACGGCTTCAACCAACTTTTCGCGCAAGTTGACACCAATCAAATCCACATCATCCTCAACGTATTGCTTAACATCGCCCAAATCGTTGTAACGAACGATTTTTTCTCCGTCATAATAGCATCCCGGAGGAAACGGCTTGATATCGTGGCAAACCGGAAGAAGAGCCTTGGCAACTGAGGAAAAAGCAACCTTGCCCTTTTCAGTATAGCCGTAAAACATCGGACGAATTCCCATCGGATCTCGACCGGCAAGCATTTTGCCGGTGTTGCCATCCTTGATTGAAAAAGCAAATTCACCATCAAGCATCTTGCACATGATGTCCAAGCCATATTTTTGATACAAAGGCAACAGCACTTCGCAGTCGCTGTGACTTTGACATTCATAGTCATCTGCCAGATTTTCTTTCAAGGCAGGATAATTGTAGATTTCGCCATTGCAAACCAGTGTGCAATTATTATTATTAAATGGCTGCATCCCCTTTTCTGATAAATCCATAATAGACAATCGATTGAAGCCAAAGACCGCTCCGTTTGCTTCTTGCGTTCTGGTCATGTCAGGACCACGATCGTCTAATTCATGTAAAGCTTTTTCAAAGATCGCCATTGGGTATTCACTGGAATCAATGCTCAAAAAACCACACATAATTAACTTCCTCCTTCTTGAAAAAATATCTTTATTCGCTAACTATGAATCAATTTTAACAGTTAGTGTTTTTATTTTACCACATTTTCTGTCATTATTGAATGACTAATTAAATTTGGATTAAAAATTCACAGAAAATACTCAAAAAAACATTTCCTGTCTTTGCTCGACATTATTCTTTCAACTCTAATCAAAAAGAGGTTGAAAAAAAGTCCAGTTTCCATCTTCAATTAACTGAAATGTCTAACGGGAAAAAGCGCAAGTCGACTGATTTTGTCCTGCATTTTTCAATTTTGATACATGTATTTTGCCAAATGAAACAGAATTTTTTGCTTATTTCCGTCATAACAGCAAATTATCCTATATATACAAAAGTCCGGATGATTTGTAATTGATTGCAAATCATCCAGGGCTTTTATTCGAGACATAGTTCTTCCCAGCCACATGACAAAAAATATTTTATTTGCCTTGAACCGTCAGATGATGATGTTTCCTGATCAAAATCAGTACGACAAACCAGGAAATCGATGCACCCAAAGCAATCAGCGTTGTTTTTTCAAGACACATAACAACGCACACAAAAGCCAAGAATGCCAAAACCAGATAATCAGACAACGGATAAAACGGCATCTTAAAGTTCGCTTCGGAAGATTTTTTTGTCTCTTTCAAACTCTTTTTGTATTTTAAGTGCGCAACGACAATTGCTCCCCAAATGAACAAGAAACATGTTGTCGCAGCGCTTGAGATAAATTGGAAAAGTGCTGTATTCGGAACCACGAAATTTGCCAAAACAGCAATCGCAATTACCAAAGTTGAAAACTTGATCGCATTTGCCGGCACTTGTCTTCTCGAAAGAGTGCTCATCTTTTTTTCAAATTTTGAGCTTCCCTTATACGTCAATGAAAACATCATCCGTCCCGTACTGAAAATTGAACTGTTGCACGCCGATGCAGCTGCCGTCAAAACGACAAAATTGATAATGCCTGCCGCCGCTGCAATTCCGACGTTTTCAAACACTTGCACGAACGGACTTTGAGAAATCGTAATCGACTTCCACGGATAAATCGACATCAAAGCAAGCAAAGATCCAACATAGAAAATGATGATTCTGAGCGGAATCTCATTGATTGCCTTGGGGATGATTTTTTTAGGATTCTCTGTCTCAGAGGCAGTCACGCCAATCATTTCAATCCCGATAAATCCAAACGTAACCATCTGAAACGACATGATGAACCCTTTGATTCCCTTTGGAAAAATCCCGCCGTAATCAACCAGGTTAGTCAGTGAAGCATGTCCTTGCGGCGTCTTAAAACCAATTGCCACTAATACTATTCCGACCAAAATCAGCGCAACGATTGCAACGATTTTAATCAGTGCAAACCAAAATTCCGTCTCACCGAACAAAGCAACGGTAATCAGGTTCGCAAAAAGCAGCACCACCAGGATAATGAATCCAGGGAGCCACTGCGGAACGCTCGGAAACCAGTATTTGACATACAGCCCGCTTGCAGTAACGTCCGCCATCGCAATCGTTACCCAACAGATCCAATAAGTCCATCCGGTGACAAAGCCAACGTCTTCGCCAAGATAGCGAGCAATAAAATCAATAAACGAGTGCGTACTTAGATCCGAAAGAAGCAATTCTCCCATCGCACGCATCAACAAAAAGCAGATCACTCCCGTAATCAGATATGCCAAAACAATCGAAGGACCTGCCGAGTGAATCGACTTACCGGATCCAAGAAAAAGTCCGGTTCCAATCGTTCCACCCAACGCAATCAGCTGAACGTGACGCGATTTCAATCCACGTGAGTATTTGTCTTTTTCAGCCATTATTAATTCTCCAATCAAAAACTGAATAATACATCTATTCAGTATAGAGCAATTTTTGGTTTTAGTAAAATTCAACTTACTCACTTATTGATGAACATAATTCACGCTAGAGCTTTCTCAGAAATTCTTTTCTTTCCAAACAGCAACCTCAGCCATGAATTTTTCAAAATTCTTCGTGTCTTTGACGAGCGGAAATTCGCCTAACAAAACCGGATTTGCCTGCTTGCTTTTGGCACCCTTTTTTTGCAGAATCAAAATAGCCTTCTCAGACTTTTTCGACGCAAACATCGCCCCTGGCAAATTAATCAAACTTTGCAGATAGCCATTTTTTTGAATAAACTTCAGCAAAGGAAGCGACTCTTTTGATTCAAACATGGAGGAAGGAATCAAAAACATCCCGATTCCTCCTTCTTTCAAATTGTCAAGTGCTTGTTCGATCAAAAGAAAATGGACGAATGAGTGACCTTCTTTTGCATGCGTTTCATACCCTTCGGCACGTTCGTCAAGCGGATACCAACCGACGGGCAGATCGCTTACGATCACGTCTGCCTGAGGAATCAAACTTTTATCCAAAGCGTCTTGATGATAAAGATTCAAATCAAGGTCGCAAAGCTGAGATTCAATGCTTGCGATTGTCAGCAGCGTGTCATCGTTGTCTATGCCGAACCCATGAATGTTTTTGAAGCCGTTATTTTTCAATGCATTGATAACGACTGCCGCCAAGTTTCCCGTCCCAATGCAAAGATCCAAAAAATTCGTTTCATCTTTTTTTTCGTAAACCTGCTGCAATAAATAAGCCGTTAAAAAGCCGATCGAATCAGGCGTCATCTGATGATTGGCCTGAATCTTTTCCTTGCGGTATGCCGTAAGCAGACTGAGCTGCAACAATAGTCTGCGATCTTCCGTGCTGATTTCATCCAAATGAACGGCACGATAAATCTCAGCTAATTTTGAAGCAGTTTTTTCATCAGGAATGCCGTCTTCGACATGGACTTTTCCGTCATTCAGAAGATTGTCAAAATTTTCAATCAAAGCATCCAAGCAATCGTCTTGCAGTTTTGCTTGCAGCAATTCGCAAGCTTCATTCATCAAATCATATTGTTTTTCGATATCAGCCAGTGCCAAAATTTATTCCCTCGTTCCTTCAAACATAGTTTCTCACTCGATACAGTTTAACTATTTGCAGTCCAAAATGCAACCAAAACTACTTTTTGAAGTTGGCAAAACGCGTTGGCACGCTAAATTGGTATGTCTTCTTGTCATTCAGTTCTACCGTAAGCTTTAAATAGTTTCGACTGACGGTTCCGGTATTGAAACGAAAAATCTGATTATGCTTTATCTCGTTTGCCAAAGCCATTTTAGCCATTGCTCTTGCTTCATAATAGCTTGCCTGCTCTTGATAATCATGAATGCGTTCCCGATAAATTGTTGTTTTGATGCAAAAAACGCTTGCTATCAAGACAAACAAGATCAGCGCGGTCGCAAAAAACGTTCCATCAATCCGTCGACTTTGTTTCATCAAAAAAATCCTTCCCGTCTTTTGAACATTTTGTCGGAAGCATCAGTACGTGTCTGAAAACATTTCCGTCTTTCATGGTCAAAGTAAGCACAGGCCACTTTCCCTTAGATGCATCCGTTTTGAAATTTTCAACATCATACATCAAGGGCATTTTGCCTGAAGATTCATCATAAGCCTCCATCACCAGCGCGCTTCTTAATGAATAACGTTCAAGATCATAGTACTTTTTTGTTTTAGAACTATAGTACATCACAGTCCATCTTTTCTGCGAATCCTGCAGCAGCAATTCCGTCAAATCAAGCTGACCCGAGTAAAGAACGTTCAAAACTCTGGAATACTGAAAGCGATTGGTCATCTTTTTTTCGTCCAATTGCAACTTGCAGGCTCGCATCACTCCGAATAACAAAACGACCCCAGAAAGAGTCACCAACAATGCCATCACTGTTTCAATCATCGTGAATGCCGTTTTTCTCTTCCAAAACAAGCATTTTGTTACCCGCTTTGATTTTTTTAAAATCACAATCATCCGCCTCTCCGCAATCGTAACGATACAAATAGCGCGATTCCAAGCGATTGCTTTGTTTAAGCAAAGAAAGCGCCGTTTGCATTTCTTCATATGCCCGATTTTCCTGCTTGATGCTTATCGACTGACAGTAGCAAAAAAGCCAAACGCACATTGCCGTAACGCTCAGTCCAAACAAGGCATCAATCATCAAAAATCCTTCTTTTTTCATCTATTTTTCTGCGAGACCTGTTTTTTCATCCGGAAACTGCTCGCCATCCCTTCCTCAATATTTAACCTGTTTCGTGAACTACTCGGCCATAAATGACCGAGCTTCTGGGAACACGAAGTAGTATTCAGGATGTTGCGCTGGTATTCCAGCCACCTGACTTACAGAACTTCGTTATTTTACCAGGGCCAGTCCCTGGCCAATGGCTTTTAACCCTTTGTGCAGGATGTTAACTGCCGCATTAACATCCCGGTCGTGGTGAATGCCGCACTTCGGACACGTCCATTCGCGGACTTCCAGCGGTTTTTTTCCGCTGCTAAAGCCACAGTTCGAACAGGTTTGACTGGTGTAGTCAGGCTTCACTACAACTAATTGTCTGCCGTACCAGGCGCACTTGTATTCCAGCATTGCGCGGAATTGATGCCAAATTGACCTGGCCATGTGGTGATTCTTCTGCAGATTCTTGGTTTTCAAATCTTCGATTACAATCACGTCATAGTTCCTGACTAAGTCAGTTGTCAGCTTATGAAGGTAGTCTCTGCGCTTATTGGCAATCCGTTTCTGGCAGCGGGCTTTATTGACCCTTGCCCGCTGCCAGTTGGAATAATCATCAAGCTCTTCCAGATGATCAAAGCGGTTATGATTCCACTTCCACACCTGGCATTGAGCAAGGTAACGACGTCTGGCATACTTACGTTGCCACCTAACGGCTTGTTTTTCCAGCCATTCTGCGTTAAAGGTACCGTACTTGACACCGTCAGAACTAATCACCAGATCGGCGAGGCCCATGTCCAGTCCGACCGACTGATGAGTCTCAGGCAGCTGATTAACCTCAGTTTCAACCTGCAATGACAGATAGTAACGGCCTGTCGGTTCATAGCTGACGGTGTAACGCTTGATTTTAGCATCACCGACAAGACCTGTCCTGCTTGTACGAATGCCGCCCAGTTTGGGCAATTGCATTCTTCGCCGGGCGAGCACCTTACAGGTCGAACGTCCTGTATAGGACTGGCGTAAGGAGTGCCGGTTCTTGAAATGCGGATAACCGCCCCGATGCCTGAACAGCATTTTGAACGCCTGAGCAAGATTGTGGTTCACCACCAGGAAACTGGTGGAATCACTTTCCCTGAGAAAAGCATACTCGCACTTGAGCTGTTTCAAAAGATAGTTCATGCCATACTCATTGACGAAAAGACTGTTTGGATTGTTCTGATAGCGTTCCTTAGCCATTCCCAGCATCTGATTCCAGACAAAACGGTCGTTGCCGAACATTTGCCATAACTGTTCCCGCTGGGATTGATTGGGGTACAATCGCAGCTTAATCCCCTTAATGACTTTGTTCATTTCAAGTTCACCACTTTTCGACGCTGGTCATCAATGTACTTGGCAACAGCCTGTTCATTAACTGTGCCGATGCTTTCAACATAGTAACTCGGTGACCACAGATGACGATCCTGCTTCTTCCGGTGACTGGTTTGCAATTCCGGACATTTCCTGAACAATTGCCATGCTGAAATTTCCTTCAGCCAGCGCATAATATTCGTTACCGACAATTCAGGCAGTGCGCTCACCAATAAGTGAATGTGGTCATCTTTTCCAATCTCCATGTGAGCAATCGTAAAGCCGTATTTTGAAGCAATTTCATATAAGGTTCGCTTCACTGTTTCGACGTGTCCTTTCAGCACTTTATTGCGATACTTAATTCCCCAAATGAGATGATAATTAAGATTGTAAACCGATGTTCTACCATACGTAAGTCTGTTTATATCAATCATTACAACACATATGTTCGTATTCGTGTGTCATAAGGACAAAAAAACAGGCAATTCATCACGTCCTTAAAAGAACGTGTTTCCTTGCACACTTTCAAAAATTACCGACAAATTTTGCGTCAATTTTTGCTTCTCACGGGCGTAATTCGGTATTGTGCGCCAAACCCCAACTGAAGCGTCAACCGATATGAAGTTTTGGTCAAGCTGGAAGAAAAACGCACGGTTGCCGGCGTAAGCGAACCTTTGTCAGAAATGCCGCACACTACGTTTTTTGGTTCGTCAAATCTAATTGTTTCAGGTAATTTCACGATTACCCGCTGTGATTTTGACATTTGACCGCATGAAAATACGATTCGTTGCGGCTCATCAACCATAAAGCTGATTTGACCTGGAGTTCCTTTGACGGAAGCTTTCATTGCCACATAAGAAAAGCCGTTCTTTAATTCTTCATAAAAAATTTTCTCCTGATGCCGTTCAACAGTCTGCTTTTGAGGAAAAATTCCGATTGCAATGACCATTGCCGCAATCAAAAGCACCAAACATGATTCAATTAAAGTAAAACCGGCTTTTTTCATTTGCTTTCGCTTTTTCCGTAGGTTTCCGGCTCTAAATGCTTAGCCTGCATTTTTTCAGCCTGCTTTTCTGTCAAATATTTATCATTTTCAAGCATTTTAACGTTGACTGTTTCAATTGCGACGTTCTTGTCGTCGGCATAAAGCTGAGCCTGCGAATTAAGCTCGGTCTGAAGTGCTTCGGTATTGACCTTGTCGGCATGCGTTCTTTGCTTTGAAAGATTAGGAACAATCAGCAAAATCAATAAACTTATGATAAAAAGTACTATTGCCATTTCAACTAACGTAAATGCAGATTTATTTTTGCTCTGATTTTTTTTAAACATTAATACATTCCCCCTAAACTGGAATACAACGGCAAAAGCATCGACAAATAACATCCAACAATAATGAGCGCGATCACAAGAAATAAAACCGGCTGAACAAGCGATATCAGACCATCAATCTGGCGAACCAGTTTCTTATAAGCAGCTTCAGAATAGACCAAAAGATTTGTGCTGATCTCATCTTTGGTTTCCCCGGAAGCAAAAAAAGCGCTCAATTCCTTTGGCATGAACGGATAGGAAGAAACAATCTCATTCAGTGATTTGCCCTGATTCAAGAACAGATCAATCTGTTCTCCCAACTGATAAAGCAGCGTTTTTTCTTCAAACTGTCGCAACAAGTCGCAAATTTCTCTGAAATCAAGACCGCTTTGAAAAAACATCCCTAAATTAAATGAGAGATAATAGTAGCAATATTGTCGATAAATTTTGCCAATCAAAGGCAATTCGCAATACCAATGGTGTCTTGTCAAAGCCTTTTGTCTGCTCCACCAATAGAATGCCTTGGACAAATATGCGATCAAAAGCAAAATCAGCGCCAAAATCCCACATTTCAAAAAAATTTGCCAATCAAAAACCGTCTCGTTTCCTCCGGATGCTTCAAATCGCTTTAATTCGGGCATCAAAAACAACTTCATGCACGCAAAAATTGCCGCTAAGAAGACGAACAAAATTATCGGATAAACCAAAATCCCTCGCAGACGCGCTTGTTGTTCTACCCGGCGTTCAAGGCATGCCCCAAGCTGCCTGATGCTTTTTTCAACATTCCCGTGTTTTTCAGCGATTGCCAACTGAAAATATGCCGAAACGTCAATCTGATCTTTCAAAGCCTCTGACAATGCAGAACCTTCAGCAAGTTTTGCTTCAACAAGACCGATATCATCATTTCTTTTTTCAGCCATCATGCTGAGACATTTCAGGCACTGCTGCATTGAAAATCCTGAAGACAGCATATCTCCCAAAAATCTGAAGAAAGCTGCCTGCTCTTTTGATCGCCAACGTTTAGCCTTGTAAAAACATGCTGGCCGTTTCCTCTGCGATCTCACCATTTTTGACACAGATTCCAAGTCGTTCCCCCCATTCTTTAGTCATTTGCCGATTTTTGCCTGAATTTTCGCGAATGCTTTCTTCAAGCTCATCAATATCCAAAAAATCAAATAGTACGCTTGAGCCGCCGTTTTTCCTCGGAATCAGACGCTGATAGCTGGCCAAGCGCATTGTCTGTTCCAATTCTTCCGGACTGATTCCAAGATTTATCATTCGTTGCCAAATGCCGTAAACGCTCGTCGCATGCACGGTACTCAACACGAGATGCCCGCTTAATGCGGCGTTGACAGCTGTTTTGGCAGTCAGTTCGTCCCTGATTTCGCCAATGATGAAAACATCCGGATGATGTCTCAAGGCAACTTTCAGCAAGTCATAATAAGACATCTTGGCTTTTTCGTTAACCTGAACCTGTAAAAAACGCGGTTCGGCAATTTCAACCGGATCTTCAATGCACATGATTTGCTTGTCGGTCATTTTTCTTGCAAGCTCATACATGGTCGTCGTCTTTCCGCTGCCCATCGGACCGGACAATAAAATCAACCCTCTTTTCTGACACGCCGAAAACAGTCTGTCCCATTGATCGATATAAAAGCATTTTTTTGTTTTCTGCAATTCCTCTTGATAAATCAAACGCACGACCAGCGATTCTCTATTTAAAAAATCACCCACCGTTGATAATCGACAATAAACCGGCTGACCATTATGTTCAAGCTCCCAAGATCCGAGCTGAGGCCTTCTTTGTTCAGCAAGCGACATGTCGGCTCTGTATTTCAAAAATCCAATCCATTGACTCGCCCGTTCAAGATCAAATTCGTCATAAGCTTCAAACCTGCCGGCAACGCAAAACTTGACGATATAACTGTTTTTTTGTGGCAAAAAGCTGACATCGCTGGCCTTTTTATCCATTGCATCCGTTAAAATCTTATGAAGCACGCTGTCCATGTTCTTTCCCTCCTTCCTAATAAATAAAGACGCAAATCATCCTTAAAATTTTGCAAAAAACAGAAGCCGGGAAAAATTATGCTTCAAATTGAAAAACCGGATGATTTGTAATCAATCGCAAATCTAATCCGGTTTTTTTGTGCATGCATGACAATCGCTTGCTTATGATGGGAATAACCCGAAACAAAACGTGTCGGTAATTTTGACTGATGGCTCGGCAGGCTGATTGAGCAGGCGCTGTATTTAGCAAAATCACTGCCTTTTACGGACACATCAATGAAAATTATCCTCTGTCCGTAAATATGGATGAAATTTTGACTGAATTGGTTACGCAGTGTCACCTTTGAAAAGATAGTTTTTTACGCGTAAAAATTAAAAAATACCGAACAAAGTCAGTCGCACATCGACCGTCTTCGTTCGGTATTTCATTTAATTCAGGCAAGAAACGGGACTTTTTTCCTGGACTCCTGATTGCTGATTATTTCAAAGCATCTTCAACTGCTTTTTTTGTCGGAATCGACGGAATCGCACCCAGTTTTTGAACGGCTAACGATGAAGCTCTGCTTGCAAAAACGATTGCCTCTTCAATATTTGAAAAGTCCTTCTTAAGTTGCGAAGAAAGTGCCCCGAGGAACGTGTCACCTGCGGCAGTCGTATCGATTGCACGAACTTTAAATGCCGGGACGAATCCTTCTTTTTCACCGACTCGATAAAATGCGCCCTTCGATCCCAACGTGATAATCACGTTTTTTGCGCCCAGTTCTTGAAGCTTGACGGCAGCTTCGTGCTGCGAAGCCGGATTATCCACGTGAACGCCGGTCAAAATTTCAGCCTCGGTTTCGTTTGGAGTAATCAAGTCAGTATGCTGCAAAAGCTCTTGCGGAACCTGTTTAGCCGGAGCGGGATTAAGAATCGTCACGACTCCGGATTCTTTAGCCATCTCGAATGCTTTGGCAGCAGGCAAAATCGGCGTTTCGAACTGAGTCACCAAAAAATCTGCCGAACAGATGACTTCACGCGCATTTTCAATATCTTCGTCAGAAATTGTCTGGTTTGCACCTCCATAAATCAAGATGCTGTTCTCACCTGAATCTTGCAGCAAGATGAAGGCCTGCCCGGTTCCTTCGCTTGAAGTTTCGACGTATTCAGTTGAAACGTTGCTTTCGTTCAGCAGCCCAAGCATCATTTTCCCGTTTTCATCGTCTCCGATTTTGCCGATAAATGCAGTGGATGCTCCGCAACGTGCAGCGGCAATCGCCTGATTTGCGCCCTTTCCTCCACCAGCATTATTTTTGTCAGACATCGGCATCGTTTCACCGGGCTTAGGCAAGCGAGCAATTCTCAATATCGTGTCGACATTCAGACTTCCCAAAACCGTAACGTTATTCACCATCTTAATTCCTCCGTTAATGTTAAAACCTTTTACTAGCATATAACATTTTGCGTTATTTGGCAAAGCAGCATTCACGGATCTAAACGCTGCTTTAAACAAAAAAGCCGAGGAAATCCTCGACTTTTTATTATTTTTATTAATTAGTCTTCATCCGGGAATTCGGCAGAAGTGAAGACTTCAGAAACGTCGTCTTCATCTTCAAGACGATCGATCAGACGTTGAAGCTGTTCAACCTTGTCTGCCGGAACCGGTACCGTATTTTGCGGAACCATCGTAATTTCAGCCGTATCAAGATCATATTTGTTTTGAAGTTCGTTGCGAACGTCTTCAAAGGCTTGAGGATCCGTATAGATTTCAAAGACTTCTTCTGAAGCTTGAAGATCATCGGCACCGGCATTGAGAGCATCTTCGAGCATTGAATCTTCGTCGACGTCAAGGTCTTCGCGATCAATCGCGATGTATCCCTTGCGATCAAACATGAACGCAACGGAGCCTGTTTCGCCAAGATTTCCGCCGTTGCGGTTGAAATCTGCACGAACTGCAGAAGCTGTACGGTTGCGATTGTCCGTCAAAGCGTGTACCAAAATGGCAACCCCTGCAGGACCATATCCTTCATAAGTAATTTCTTCGTAGTTTGCGCCGTTTGCACCAGTTGCCTTGTCCAAAGCACGCTTGATATTGTCTTTTGGCATATTGGCGGCACGGGCCTTATCCATAACTAAGCGCAATTGCGGATTAGCGTCTGGGTCAGGACCGCCACTCTTTGCCGCCATGTATATGTCTCGTGATAACTTTTGGAAAATCTTTCCACGTTTTGCATCTTGGGCGTTTTTACGGCCTTGGATGTTATGCCATTTTGAATGTCCTGACATTTGTAATACCTCTTTCCGAATATATTAAATGGTGCCTATGCACCAAAGTAATCTTACCAAATCATCATCATTGGCGCAACTCAATTCTCTTTTCTTTTGACCCGTAAATAGATGAGCTCACATAAAATGCAGAGCAGAATGCCGCATAAAGCCCCGGTTCCGTCAAGCATCACGTCTTGAAAAAGCGGTGTTCTGTCACCGGTAATCATTTGATGAAATTCATCGGTTGCCGCATATCCAAGGGAAGCCAACACGCACAAAAATGCTGCCAACCACTTTACGTTCATGCGATCTTTGATTCCCAGATAAAGAAAACTTCCTAAAAGAAAGTACGTTCCGAAATGTGCTCCTTTTCTGATGAAAAATTCAAGAAACTTATAATAGCCGACTGCTTGAATGCTGATTTCAGAACCGGAATAATCGAGCGAAAAACGTTCCAAAAAAGTTTCAAAAGGCTTTCCCGTCAAATACTTCTCTAAAAACGGCACGGAAGTCTGCTGATGATAAGTCATTGATGATGAAATGAACAAAATCAGCATCATGACGAATGCAAGAATGATGAACGCGTCTTGTTTTTGCACTTTAATTTTCATTACTTTCACCGTTCAAAAACAAGACTGGAAAAATTTCCAGTCTTGAACTCTTTGCTCAATCACTTCGTTGATGCGCGTTTGATGAAGCCGTAAGGAAGCTCGACAGTCTTTTGTGCTCCTTCTTCTTCTTCGTTGTTCATCATCTTCGTCAACAGACGCATGGAAACGGCACCGATATCATAAAGCGGCTGCGTAATCGATGAAAGCTGCGGACGAACGATTTCCGTAAGCTTGGAGTTGTTGCTCGTAACGACTTCAAATTCTTCAGGAACTTTGACGCCGGCATCTTTTGCACCGTTCAAAACGCCGCAGGCAAGTTCATCGTCGCCGACAAAAGCAGCCGTTACGTTTGCAGAAGAAAGCGCTGGCCACAAAACTTCACCGGAACGATAGCTGCTGTCAGTTTCAAAAACAAGCTCTTCGTCAAATTCGATGCCGTTTGACTTCAAAACGTTCTTGTACCCTTTGAGACGATACTCACCGTTAATCGGTTCGTCAAGCGGACCCGAAATAAATGCGATTCGCTTGTTGCCGTGATTTACGAGATCGTTGACAGCCTCTTCGACTGCAGCAACGTAGTCGATATGAACGCTTTCGACTTCTTCTTTCGGATCGACCGAACCAGCCAAAACGATCGGTGTCTTTGAGCGCGCAAACTGCGTGCGGAGTTCATCAGTCAAATTATTGCCCATGAAGATGATGCCGTCGACTTGTTTTGCAAGCAAAGTATTGAGCATTTGAATCTCTTTTTGTTCATTGCCGTCAGAATTGGCAAGAATAATATTGTACTTGTACATTGCAGCAACGTCATCGATGCCTCGTGCAAGAGAAGAGAAATAAACGTTCGTCACGTCCGGAATAATCACGCCGACCGTCGTCGTCTTCTTGCTTGCCAAACCGCGTGCAACGGCATTGGGACGATAATCCAAACGATCGATTACTTCAAGAACTTTTTTGCGAGTTGCAGGCTTGACGTTGGGATTTCCGTTAACGACACGTGACACTGTTGCCATCGAAACGGCTGCTTCGCGAGCAACATCATAAATTGTAATTGTTTGCTTTTCCATGGTGAACCCTTTCCTTAAATATATTTTCATATATGTTTTCAGTCTAACGATATTTAATTTAACAGAGTTTTGTTATAATTGCAAGCGTTTCAAAGATGTTTTTCATAAGTTTTCATTATATTTTCACCTGGTTTTTCTGAAATCGTCCATACGCTGTTTCAAACTGACCGTTTAAAAAAGCACTGTATTTTTCTGAAAAAATCCGCGCAAAAAGTCCGTGCTTGATGCTTTGAAGAAAGCCAGCTGTGCTATAATTAGGTTGTTTATATTTAAATTTTAAGGGAGAGATTTTATGTCACACATCACAACTGTTCAAAATTGGTTGGCACAAAACAACTATGACATCGCTTATGTCAGCGACTGGAAGAACGTTGAATATTTTTCGGGCTTTTCAAGCGACCCGATTGAACGTGTTTTGGCGCTGTTTATTTTCCCGGATAAAGATCCGTTTATCTTTGCTCCGGCACTTGAAGTCGGATCAGTTAAGAAAGCCGGTTGGAAGTACCCGGTTTACGGCTACCTGGATCATGAAGATCCGTTCGCCCTTATTAAAGGACACATCGAAGACCTCGGCAAGAATCCGAAGAAATGGGCAATTGAAAAGAGCAATCTGACCGTTGCGCGCTATGAAGCAATCAAGACGCAATTTAATGAAGCAGAATTCGTCGGTGACCTTTCTCCGTTGATCGAACGCGAAAAACTTATCAAGACGCCTGACGAAATCAAAAAGCTGCACGTTGCCGGAGACTGGGCCGACAAAGCATTTGAAGCCGGTTTTGCCGCACTTTCGACCAAACGAACGGAACAACAGGTCGTTGCCGAAATCGAATATGCGATGATGAAAGCAGGCATCATGCATATGAGTTTTGATACGATCGTTCAAAGCGGTGCAAATGCTGCCGACCCTCACGGAGCTCCGTTAAAAGATCTGATCAAGCCAAACGAGCTTTGCCTCTTTGACCTTGGCGTCGTTTCTGAAGGCTATATGTCAGATGCTTCAAGAACCGTTGCCTTTGGCAAAATCGATGATCGTTCGAAAGAAATTTATGACGTCTGCTTAGAAGCTCAGCTTGCCGCACAAGATGCCGCTAAACCGGGCATTACTGCTGCCGAATTGGACAAAGTCGCACGCGACGTCATCGACAAAGCCGGCTACGGTCAGTACTTCATTCACCGCTTAGGACACGGCATCGGACAAAGCGACCACGAATTCCCGTCAATCATGGAAGGAAATGATCTCGTCCTGGAGCCTGGGATGTGCTTCTCAATCGAACCCGGAATTTACGTTCCCGGATTTTCGGGCGTCCGCATCGAAGACTGCGTTCACATTACGGACACCGGTTGCGATCCGTTTACGCATACGTCAAAAGAACTGCGCGTCATTGAACTTGACTAGTCAAAAAGAGCTTGGGAAAAAAGTCCCGTTTTCATCTTGAAGAAGAACATGACAGCTGTTCTTCGAGTATGATTTCTCCAACGGTTCGGTTGAAGGAATAAACCGCAGAATCAAGAGTCTGAAACGCAGTTGCTTTGGATTCAGGAATCTTGATAACTTCAGAAAACGCATTGCGCTGATCAGAAGCTGACGCTGGAAGTGTTTTTGAGACAGCCTCTCTGAATACACTTCCTCCAACCGTAGTTTCCGGCGGGTAAGCATTGTGATGTCAACCGCAACCGGGAAAAGTCGTGGAGCGCGAGGCAGAGACAAGGTGTTGAACCGAGCGCTTAGCCCGCGAGCACCAGGCCTGCTCGAACGCCAGCAGGCGAGCCTGCCAAGTGAGAGTACCTGGGCGGAACGGGCTGCGAGGTGAAACCCAGTTAGGTCGCAGCGCGTTCGAGCTTTGCGAATCAACGGCAGGAATTCATACATGAATCCACGCCAGCGGAAACGCAGGCGGTGTTGATACGTAACTGTACCAATTTGAAAAAACACAGAAGAAACCGACGGGAACAAAAAAGCTCCACTCCATTTCTGAAGTGAAGTTTTCGAGGTCATCAACACCATTTTGACAAAGACCCAAAAACCCGGCTGATTTGCAGTTAATTGCAAATCAGCCGGGTTTTAAATTTGAGGCAGGGTTTTTCCAGTCTCTTTTTTAATCTTTTTTGTGCGGATAAAAAGTTATCGTCGCATTTTCATCGCCGGCTTTTTTAGCCTCGCCAAATGCAGAGTCCGTATTGCCGTTGATGACGATATCGTCGTTCCAGTCGTCTTCCGGCTCGTCATATCCGATTTCAACGTCTTCTGTTTCAACGTCGGCCAAATCTTTCAAATTTTTGCCGGTTTCTTCAAGATGATCTTTCAGATCTTTCGTGGCCCTTTTCAATGATTCAAGCGCATCATCGACCGACTTGTTGTCGCTTGCGTACTTTTTGGTCTTTTCGATGATTCGATCCTTCAAACCGCCAAAATCATTTTCTTTAATGAATTCGCGCGCATAGCAGTCATACTTGAGGGCCTTGTCGCGCCCGTCCAAAATGATCTCATCGACTTTCATTGCAATCTTTTCGCGCTGTTCTTCAGTCAGTTTTTTGGAAACCATGAAACAAGCGCCTGCAACCGCACCGAGTCCAAGCAGCATTTTTTTACCCATATGAATCGCTCCTATTCTGAATTAATCTTTGTTGAGGTGACGAGAAACAAAGCCTAACACCGTTTTGCCCATTTTAAATGCAGAGGCTACTTTGCCGGCACCAGATGCCGATTCAGAAATTTTTTCCGCAGTTTTTCTCGTGGCCTGATTAAGATCAGCGATGCTTTCGCTTAGTTCAGCCGCAGTTTGGAAAAGCGGATCAAGTTTCTTGGACTTTGAATTTACATCTTCCATCAACGTGTTAGTCTTATCCATAATTCTGTCAACGTTGTTGGCAAGCTTGTCAACGTCCTGCGTCAAAAGTTCAACGGTTTTATTCATTTCTTTTACGGTCTGAACCAAGTGCGCCAGCACGCGACACATGAAGACAACTAAAACGGCAAATGCAATTGCGGCAATCAAACCCGCTATTTGCCCAAATGTAATCGCCATCACAAACCCTCCTTAACATTTCTTATGTCTTTAGAATATCATTCATTGGTCAAAACTTCAATTTATTTGGGCCTTGCTTAGGTTTAACTTAACTATTTTTGATATAATGGCTAGTGAACTAACTTGAAATGAGGTGCACGTGATGTTTTCGTTTCTTGCAGACATTAAACTTACGAATTCTGCTGATAAAAATACGCATATTCTGACAAACTACATTGAAAATTTCGACTGGAACAAGATGATTTCAAGCTTTCTTTCAACCATTTTCTCCCTCGCTGTAATTTCGGTTTTGTTCTTCTTGATTCATTCAATCGGCAAAAAGCTGATCAAAAGAAGCTTTGCCGGAGCTCGTGCCAAAAGCAGCACCGTTTCTCGAGGAAGACTCGAAACGATTTATACTCTCAGTCAAAATATTTTCCACTACTGCATTTTATTTTTCTACCTGTATGCAGTTTTGTCCATCTTTGGCGTTCCTGTCAGCACGCTTCTAGCCAGCGCCGGAATCGTCAGCGTTGCCTTGGGCCTTGGCGCCCAAGGACTCGTCAGCGATGTCGTCACTGGATTTTTCATTTTGCTTGAACAGCAATATTCAGTTGGCGATGACGTCAAAATCGGCACGATTGAAGGAACTGTTTCAGCAATCGGACTCAGAACGACTCAAATCATCGGCTATGACGGAACGCTTCACTTCATCCCAAACAGAAGCATTACCATTGTCAGCAACATGTCTCGCAATGACATGCGCGTTTTGGTCGATATTCGGCTCGATCCTTCAAAAGACGTGAACGAAATGAAAAAAATCATTGCGGATGCAAACGAAGAACTCGTTCCGACACTGGAAGATCTGACTAAAATGCCGCAAATTCTCGGAACAGTTGACCTCGGCTCCGGAGATCTTGTCCTGCGCGTCGTCGCATACGCCAAAAATGGTGCCCAGTATGCCATCTCACGCACCTTGCGCGATCGCTATCTCGACGATTTGAAAGAACATGGCTTCAATATCCCGACGTCACCGCTTTCTTTGACAAAATAGCTTTTTCTGTTGAAAAACGATGCCTCAATCGAAAAACCGGATCAGATTTGCAATCAATCGCAAATCTGATCCGGTTTTTTGCGTATGCATGACAATCGCCTTCCAAGATGAAAATAACCCCAAAACAGTTTGGCGGTAAATTCGACTGATGGCTCAGCGTGCTGATTTATCAGGCGCTGCATTTGGCAAAATCACTGCCGTTTACGGACACGTCGATAAAAATGAGCATTTGTCCATAAATGGCTTGCTCATGGCGATTACGGACAAAATGGGCAAAACCAGCCGTTTGTCCGTAAAAATTCAGACGTTTCGGACCCGATTTTACGGACAAATGCTCCAAAAAGCGGCTTTTTTCCGTAATTTTGCATGAGATTTTGGCTGGATTAGTTGAGCAGCACTGTGTTTAAAAAATGCCGGACAAAATCAGTCACAAATCGACCGTATTGTCCAGCATTTAATCAAAAGCCTATTTTTATAATTGCCGCTGACGATCTTCAAGAAAACCGATCATGGCACTGACGCCTTTTTGAATCGCTTCTTCTTTTGGCGCAAGATGTTCTGAATGCAGCGAATAAGGCGAATCTACGCCAAGCCAAAACATCGTTCCCGGAATCTTGGAAATCAAAAAACCGAAATCTTCGCCCGTCATGGCCGGCTTTGTTTCGATGAATTCAACGTCTTTATTTTCTTTCATGTATGAAATAAAGTTTTTCGTCGTTTCATCGTTGTTTTCAACCGGCAGATATCCGCCCTGATGCAGATCAAGTTCAAGCTCGCAGTCAAAACTTTTGGCCACGCCTTCTGCAATCGCGCGCACGCGTTTTTGAATCTTCAAATTGTTGACTTGAGTCAAAGCGCGAATCGTCCCGTCGATTTGACATGATCCGGCAATCACGTTGCCCGTCGTTCCCGCTTCAAAGTGACCAAGAGTCACGACGCCCGATTCAATCGGATCAATGTTGCGGCTGACGATCGTTTGAATCTGATTTACGAACTGAGCGCCGCAAACGACCATATCGTTTGCAAGATGCGGAAATGCAGCGTGTCCGCTCTTTCCGATGAACTTGGCATGAATTTCGCAGGTTCCGGCAAAAAGAGTCCCCATGCAGCAGCCGATTGCTCCCGCCGGAAGCTGCGGGTTGTCATGAAATGCGTAAATTTCATCAGGCATCCATTCGTCAAGCGCCCCGCTTTCGTAAAGCTGCTTGCCGCCGCTTGCATTTTCTTCTGCCGGCTGAAAAATAAACGTCATGTCGCACTTCGGCTGATGTTCTGCAAAATAGCTCAAAATACCCAGGCAGACGGTCATGTGAATGTCATGTCCGCAAGCATGCATCCGCCCCTTATGCTTTGATGAAAACGGCAAGCCGGTTTTTTCTTCAACCGGCAATCCGTCGATATCCGTCCGGTATCCGATCGTTGTTTGTCCTTTTGATCCTGTCAAATGCACGATAATCGCTGTTTTCCATGTTTTAATTTTCATGAAATCATGTGGAAATTTTTCAATAATTGCCAAAAGTATTTTTTGCGTTTCAAATTCTTCCATTCCGATTTCAGGAATCTGATGCAATTTTCTTCTGATTTCAATTAATTCTTTTTCTGAAAGTGCCATCTTCGTCACCTTTTCCGTATAAATATCTAAAAAAGCCCCATTGCAGGGGCCGCATTTCAAAAATATCAGAGCTTGCGCAAATCATCGACAAGTTCGATCTTGTCTTCTTTAACTTCGGAAACGTCCTTGACTTTCCTTGCGGGCATCCCCATTACGACCGTATGCGGCGCAACGTCTTTCGTCACGACGGCACCGGCACCGACAACGGCACCTTTGCCGACGCGAACGCCTTCCAAAACAACCGCATTGGCACCAATCAAAACGTCGTCTTCGATAACGACCGGTTGAGCAGAAGGTGGTTCGACCACGCCGGCAAGCACGGTTCCCGCACCAATGTGGCAGTTTGCGCCAACGATTGCGCGTCCGCCCAAAACGGCACCCATGTCGATCATCGAGCCCGGTCCGATTTCTGCGCCGATGTTGATTACGGCCCCCATCATGACGACTGCATTGTCACCGATTTCGACTTGATCGCGAATAATGGCGCCCGGTTCGATTCGAGCGTTGAATTTTTTCTTGTCAAGCAACGGAACGCCGGTATTGCGTCCGTCGTTTTCAACGTGATATCCGGTAATTTCAGAATGATTCTTTAAAAATTTTTCCGCATCTTTCCAGTCGCCGAACAAAACGCCGGCCTTGTCGCCAAAATAAGCATCGAGCTCTTCAGGAACCTCAAGCGAGGCCAGGTCACCTTTGACGTAGACCTTGACGGGAGTCTTCTTTTTTGATTCGGCAATTGTTTTGATGATGTCACGTGCATCTAATTTTGGCATCAATTCCACTTCCTTTGCATCATTTACTTATCATTATAACTTAAATCTGCTTTTGTGCCTATTTTTTCATCAACCAAATATTGTTTTTCAAGATTGTGAATCATGTAGTTGACGCTCTTCATGATCTCACGACGGGTTACGATTCCGGTAAAGCACCCTTCGTCATCAACGACCACCAAAAAAGGTTGATCGATGAGAAGATGCATGATTTCTTCAATGTTATAAGGCAAGGTGATTACCGGAACGTCTTTTTGCATCACTTCTTTGACTTTCATCCTGCTGAGTCTGCTCGGATCGATTCCGTTGAGTCCAAGCATCGTATCCGTAATCATTGCCAAGGAAAGCAAGCCCTTGAAGTGCTGTTCGCTGTCCAAAACGGGAATCTTGGCATATTTGACCTTGGTAAGCACGAGAAAAGCGTGATCCAAGTGATTGTCTTCCTGAACGTTTGCAACGATTTCAGAAGGAATCAGGAATTTGGATTCACGTTCTTCGATCATCCTCTGTGCAGCTTTTGCGATCATAATTTCACATCCCAAATTCGTTTATATTACCATTGTAGTTTATTTTGGCGAAAATAACATCAATAACGAGAATTCTTAGTAAAGATATAATTTTAGTGCCTTTTTCCTTATGCAAAAGAGCCGGCAATCTTATTGCATATTAATTATGCTTTTCCGTTTTCTTAAATTTTTCGCCAAAAATTGTTGAAAATCATTGAAAACCTTATTGACAATAGTTTTTTCTATGATTATTATTGTTAGAGTGTATCACTTATTTTTTATAAATTTTGGAGGATGAAATGACTTTTTCATTAGCAACAAGACTTGCCGCTGAATTTTTCGGCACGGCTATCATGATTATTTTGGGCAACGGTTCGGTTGCCGACGTTGAGTTAAAGGGGACGAAGGGAACAAAAAGCGGTTGGATCACGATCTCTGTCGGTTACGGTTTTGCCGTTATGATTCCTGCGTTGATGTTTGGCTCTGTTTCAGGCAACCACATCAACCCGGCATTTACTCTTGGCTTGGCTTTTGCGGGCGCATTCCCGTGGCACGAAGTACTTCCATATATCGCAGCACAATTAATCGGGGCTGCAGTTGGTCAATTGGTCGTATGGATCTGTTTCAAGCCTCACTATGACATGACGGAAAATTCCGATGCCATTTTGGGCACGTTCTCGACGAGCGATGCTACGGGCAACAAGCTCAACGGTTTTGTCAACGAATTCTTTGGAACGTTTACCCTGGTCTTCGGTGCTCTTGCAATCACGCACTCGCCAGTCTTTGAACACGGCAACCAAGGCGCTGGCTTCATCGGCATCGGACTTTTGGTAATGGTTATCGTTACTTCGTTCGGTGGCCCGACAGGTCCTGCGTTGAACCCTGCTCGTGACATTGCGCCGCGTTTGGTTCACCAATTCCTGCCTATTCCGCACAAAGGCAGCTCACAGTGGGATTATTCATGGATTCCGGTCGTTGCGCCTATTTTGGCCGGCATCTGCGGTGCATTGCTTTATAAGGCTATCTTCGGACTTTAATGTTAACATTCAGACATCTGGGATCGAGATTTTTTCTCGGTCTCTTTTTTTGTTAAATGCAGTACTGCCGTTTCTCTGCATTTCAACATGGTGATGACTGGGTTTTGCTATAATTTCTGTTAAAATTCTGCTACAATATTAATATGATTACTGAAAGTGAAGGTGATGACCGTGTCAATTCGTTATGGTATCCTGGGTCCAATTGAATCTTCGAGCTGGTTCGTCAAAGCGGTAGCGTCGAATCCGAACAGTGAAATCGTTGCGCTTGCCTGCGAAAAAACAAAGGCAAAGCAAAATCTCATCAATGTCCCGGTTTTTGAAAGCTATTCGGAACTTTGCCAAAATCCCGACGTTGATGCAATTTTTGTTCCGACATCAAACGCAAATCACTATGAAGGAGCAAAACTTGCGCTTGAAAACAAAAAGCACGTTTTGATCGATAGCCCATTCACCAAACACAAAGTCGGGTCAAACGAATTGTTTCTGCTTGCTGAAAGACAGCGCTGCTTTTTGATGGAAGCACAACAGACAGTTTTTCTGCCGGCTTATGCCCGTATCAAAGAAATGATTGCAAATGAAGAAATCGGAACAATCTGCTACGTTGAAAGTCGCACCCACCTTCCATATGATGCTGCTTGGACGCGCTCGCTTGAACGAGGAGGCGGAGCATTAAACCTCGGAGGAGCTTATCCGCTCACCTTGATTCCGTTTCTCTTGGAGACTGAACCGACTGACTGGTCAGGACTTGGCGTCAACAAGGTCGGCGAAGCAGATACCCGCTGCACTTTGAACTTTCGTTGCGGAAACGTTTTGGTCAACAACGTCATCAGTCTTGACTTTGACCTTGACGACAAATTGACGATCGTCGGTACAAATGGCAAAATCGTCATTCAAAATTACCTTGATCCGGACGCCGTCATCGTGATGACGCCAAACGTAACCAAACGCTTGACGAACCAAAATGAGCTTGATGCAGGCATCAACGTGCTTAACCACGTTTCGGACTGCATCTCTTCCCAAAAAACGTCAAGTCCGGTTCTCACGAAAAAAATCACGGTCAAAACCGTTGAAATCATCAGCAGCCTTTATAGCCAATGGTATGGCGATCCGCTTAACTGATTTTAATTATGCCTATCCATCCCGTGACTTTAGTCATGGGATGGATAGGCTCACTATGATATAACACTTGTAGCTAGTAATTGACTTAGTAACTGCATCACTAAGAACCAATATCTAACAACTATTGATATATCATTCCTATGGCAACCTGGGAATGTAAAAGGCATTGGTAATTGGATAGTCACTGACCAAACAACTACGGCTGTTTGGTCAAACCATCTGTATCTATGCAAATTGTAGTTCAGATACTCAATATAAGGGTGTCTGCTCACAAGCCATCGACTTTAGCCGATGGTGGTTGACTGAATGCCGAACGAATGCAGTCGACTTTGACTGGATTTGTCCGGCATTTTTTGATACATGTATTTTGCCAAATGAAGCGCCGCTAAATCAGTGCTCCAAGAGTTTGCCGACAGACTCTTTTTAGTTGATTCCATCACAGAATAAAAATTGGGATGCATACGAAAAAACCGGATTGAATTTGCAATTAATTGCAAATCATCCGGATTTTCAATTGAGACATAGTTTTTTCAATCTCTTTTATTTCAGCATCTGATGCAGACTGGACAACAGAAAAACGATTGACGGAAGCAAATTGTTTAAGAAATGCAGCGAAATATTGGCTGCCAGATTTTTTTCCTTGTTGTACGTTGCCGCCAGAATAATTCCCATCACCACGTACATCAGCCAGCTGATGAAATTCGTCGATGAATGAATCGATCCGAAAATCAATCCGCTCAATAAAATTGCAAAAATCGGCTGATCGGTGAAGAAATAATCCATCAAAAATCCCCTGAACACCAATTCTTCAACCACCGGAGCAGCAATAGCAGTCATAAAGAACATCACAAAACTCGTATTCACCGAAATTTTGAACAGCTTTTCAATTGCTGCATCGTTTGCGGTTTGCTGCGTCATAAAAGATCCGATGATCATCTTGGCAGACATCAGAACGATGAATCCGATGATGATCGTGTTGATTTCTTTTCCCTTTGGTCTCCAAATGATCTTTCTTTCAGGATGTCGTCGTTGCAAATACGTAAACAGAATAAACGTCACTGCGACGTATCCTCCGATAAAAATCATCCAAGTCAAAATATAGACGATTGGCCCATTGACGTATTTAAGCAATAATTTTGGCAAAGAAAGCGCAAATTGCGGCAGCTCGATCAATCCTAACATTAAGCATAGTTTGATTGCGCGCCAACCATAAAGTTCTATTTTAGCCACTGCATTTTTCAATCGCATCACCTTTTTCCGATCAGATTTGATGTTTCTTTCAATTATATCATATCGCTTGATATGTAGCGAACATGCTGCCAAATTTACGTAAAATACCAATTTTTTCCGGTTTGCCCGTAACCGCGCACAAAACAACAAAAAAAAAACCAAGGTCGAAACCTTGGTTGTTTATCTTAGTCATTTTTGAACAAATGCTTATTTATCCAAACGAGCATTGAGTTCTTTCGTCAATTCTTCATAGCCGGGACGACCGAGCAAAGCAAACATGTTCTTCTTGTATGCTTCAACGCCTGGTTGGTTGAACGGATTGATCCCGTTCAAGTAGCCGGAAATGCCGACAGCAACTTCAAAGAAGTAGATCAAGTAGCCAAGCGTGTAGGCAGTTTGATCAGGAATATTGACGATCATGTTAGGAACATTGCCGTCCGTATGTGCCAAAACAACGCCCTGCATAGCTTTGTCATTGACAAAGTTCATCGTGCGTCCTTCAAGATACTTCAAGCCGTCAAGATTTTCTGCTTCTTTTGGAACGTCCGTATCATGCGTCGGGTTGTCAACGTGAATAACAGTTTCCATCAAATTGCGACGACCTTCCTGGATGTATTGTCCAAGCGAATGAAGGTCCGTTGAGAAGTTTGCTGAAGAAGGATAGATGCCCTTTTGATCCTTGCCTTCTGATTCGCCCATCAATTGCTTCCACCATTCGGAGAAGTATTGCAAAGATGGTTCGTAGTTTTCAAGGATTTCTGTCGTGTAGCCCTTGCGATACAAAATGTTGCGGAATGCGGCATATTGATATGCTTCATTCTTTTCAAGGTCGGAGTCTGAATAGTCGGCACGTGCGTCTGCAGCACCTTTCATCAAATCATCAACGTTTGCACCGGAAACGGCAATCGGCAACAAGCCAACCGGAGTAAGAACAGAGAAACGACCACCGACGTCATCCGGAATTACGAAGCATTCGTAGCCTTCTGCGTCCGCTTCCGTCTTAAGAGCGCCGCGAGCGCGATCCGTAGTTGCGTAGATGCGTTCCTTTGCGCCTTCCTTGCCATACTTTTCAATAAGCTTTTCCTTGAAGACGCGGAATGCGATTGAAGGTTCCGTTGTCGTGCCGGACTTGGAGATAACGTTGACGGAGAAGTCTTGGTCATCAACAAGATCCAGCAAGTCGTGAACGTATGAACCGGAAATTGAGTTGCCGACAAAGAAAATTTGCGGTGCGTTGCGCTTTGCAGCAGGAAGCAGGTTATAGAATTGATGATTCAAAAATTCAATTGCGGCACGTGCGCCCAAGTATGAGCCACCGATGCCGATAACGATCAAAATCTCGGAATCGGATTGAATCTTCTTGGCAGCTTTCTTGATGCGATCGAATTCTTCCTTGTCATAATCAACGGGAAGATCGAGCCAACCGCGAAAATCTGCGCCGGCACCCGTGCCTTTGCGTAATTCTTCGTCACAAGCCGTGACCATTGCCTGCATTTCGCCCAATTCATTATCTTGAACGAACTTCTTCAAATTTGAACTATCAAATGAAATATGTGCCATTATCCAGTCTCTCCTTTTAAATTTTATCTACGCTTACAATTATACTATATTATTCGATTTTTAAAAGTAAAAATCGCCGATATCTTAAGATTTTTACTTAAAAATCCTTATAATTTTTTGTAAAGTTTATGTCAAATCCAGTGTTCACATATCCAGCATAAAATTAAAATGCCATTATTTAAGCATCCCTAAAATGATGCTTCCGATGATTACCAAAATCGATCCAATCGTGACATAACCCATTTCTTTTTTGGTCTTCTTTTCGCCAAGCAGGAAAATCGAACCAAACGTCGAAATTACGATTCCGGATTGGGAAAGCGAAAAACTGATCGCAAGTCCGACCAATGTCGTTGCCTGAAACATGCAAAAGTTGCCGGCACCCCAGAAAAGTCCCGTCAGCATGTTTTTGTACATCGGTTTTTCAAACGAGTTCTTGCGATATGAAAAGATGAAGCCGCCAAGAACCATTCCGACCGCTTGCGGCAAAATCATTGCCTGGGTATTGACGCTAAAAAGCGTTACCACAACGGTATAAAGCAAAAAACCGATCGTCGAAATGATTATGGTCTTTGCCCCTTCCGTTCGATCTTCTTTGATTCCGTCATCGTCAGCTTTGCTCTTGTCGCGCAAAGACGTAAATACGACGCCCAAAACCAAGAACAAAAGCGCCAAAAAACCGAATCCGAGCTGTCTTGTCGTCGTCCATTCATGGAAAAAAATAGCGCCTGCAATTGTCGTCGTCACAAGCTGCGCACCGGTCGAAATCGGAACTGCTTTAGAAACCCCGATGGCCTTCATTGCCTTAAATTGGTTGTTTTGCCCCAAGCACCAGCAAAGTCCGGAAACGATTCCGACGGCCCAAAGCTTAAACGAGTTATATTGCAAAAAATGCTGAAATGAAAAAATCGTCGTGACGATGGCAAAAATCAATGCGCCAAACGTCATTCCAAGCGTCTGCTGATGAGCGTCGCCGCCCATCTTTCCGCTGACAAGTCCTATGCTTCCCCATGCAAGCATGGGAACAAGTGCAATCCACATTATTCTCTTTACCTCTCTTATATAAAAAATTCTCTTTGCTATAACATTTTAACAATAACATCTATTAATTTTCAAGATTATGTTCTTGAAAGTCTATGTGCTTTTGATGAGTTTTCCTATCATCAACTTTTCCTGGCTGATTTTAAAGTTAACTATTTTCTAAGATATCAGCGTTTGATTGACTATCCCGAAATATTAGGAGTAAAATTGTATCTTAGGTTTAGACTCAAAGAAAGGACGGTTTGCGTTTGTGAGCTGGACAAAATTTAGAAATTTCATGAATACGCGCTGGGGCTTTTTTACGCTCTGCGCATTCCTGTTCTGGGCCAAAACAATCTTTGTTTACTTGGTCGACTTCCACTTAGGGGTCAGCGGAATTTATCAATATTTCGTTTTATTGATAAACCCGATTGCGACGACTCTGCTGATTTTTTCGATTGCCCTTTACATTAAGCGAACATTGCCGGCATATCTGTGTTTGTTTTTGCTTTATACGGCAAATTCAGTGCTTCTTTTGATTTCCGTTATTTATTACCGTGAATTCACCGATTTCATGACCATCAACGTCATCTTCGGCTACTCATCCGTTTCTCAAGGCTTGAGCACGAGTTCATTTTCAATGATTAAACCACAGGATATTGCCATTATCGGGGATCTGATCGTTGTTTTGATCTTGCTCCTGCTTAAAAAAATCAAACTTGACGAACGCCCGATTGTCCGCAAACAGGCTGTCGCCATGACGTCGTTTTCATTATTCTTTTTGATGCTGAACATTACGCTTGGAGAAATCGATCGTCCGCAGCTTCTGACGAGAACGTTCGACCGCAACTATCTTGTAAAGTATTTGGGAATCGATACGTTTACCGTTTATGACGGACTTAAGACAGCCAAAAACAACCAGGCAAGATCAAATGCTGACAGCTCGGATTTGAGCAAGGTGATTTCCTATACGCAAAAAAATTATGCGCATCCTAACCCAAGCATGTTCGGAATTGCCAAAAACAAAAACATCATCGTGATCCACCTTGAAAGCTTTCAGCAGTTTTTGATCAACTACAAACTCAATGGCAAATCCGTGACGCCGTTTTTAAACAGTTTGTATAACGGAAAGGAAACCTACAGTTTTTCAAATTTCTTCAACCAGGTCGGTCAAGGAAAAACTTCGGATGCGGAAACGATGCTTGAAACGGGCGCATTCGGGCTGCCGCAAGGATCGCTGTTCTCTGCTTTGGGAACGGACAACACCTTTGAAGCGGCACCAGCCATCTTGAACCAGCAAAGCGGCTATTCCTCCGCTGTATTTCACGGAAATTCAGGCTCGTTTTGGAATCGCGACAACGTTTATAAAAACTTTGGCTACCAAAATTTCTTTGATGCGAGCTATTATGATACCGATTCGGAGAATTTGACCGAGTACGGTGT
Source organism: Ligilactobacillus ruminis DSM 20403 = NBRC 102161 (assembly GCF_900113455.1). Classification (GTDB taxonomy): domain Bacteria; phylum Bacillota; class Bacilli; order Lactobacillales; family Lactobacillaceae; genus Ligilactobacillus; species Ligilactobacillus ruminis. Next base: position 31,660 of record NZ_FOPI01000009.1, read on the forward strand.
CAAAGACAAACTGCTTTTCCGAGATTCCGTTAAATATCTTGAACATCTGCAGCAGCCGTTTTATGCGAAGTTCATTACCGTTTCCAACCACTTTCCGTTCGTGATTGATTCGCAAAACAAAACGTTCAAGGCTGCCGATACCGGTGACAGTTCGGTCGACAATTACTTCGTGACTGCGCATTATCTTGACCAGGCCGTTAAAGAATTCTTCGATTATCTGAAAAAATCAGGCCTGTACGAAAATTCCGTCATCGTCATTTACGGCGACCATTACGGAATCTCCAATTCGCGCAACTTGAAACTTGCTCCTTTGCTTGGAAAATCCAGTTCGACGTGGAGCGACTACGATAATGCTCAGCTTCAGCGCGTGCCGTTTATGATCCACATTCCCGGCATGACGGACGGCAAGGTTCTTGATACCTATGGTGGTGAAATTGATGTTTTGCCGACGCTTCTTCACCTTGTCGGCATTGACACCAAAAAGTACTTGATGTTTGGTTCCGACCTGTTCTCAACCGATCATAGTCAAACGGTGGCCTTTCGCAATGAAAACTTCATTACTCCACATTATACCGTTATCGGAAATACCATTTACGAAAACGGAACCGGCAACGTCGTCACCCACCCGACTGATGAAGTCAAAGAAAAAATTGACCGAGCTCAAAAGAAAGTCAGCGAAAAACTCGCGCTGTCAGACTCGCTCAACAATCAAAATCTTTTGCGTTTTTACGTTCCTGAAGGTTTCACGCCGGTAAATCCGGCAGACTACAATTACAAAAATTGCTATGGCAAGCTTTTAGATTTGGAAAAGACTCTTGGCAACAATTCCAAGAGCTTATGGCATCAAAACGGTGACAAATCTACTTTAAACGATTATGAAACCGATGCTCCGGAAGTCGATAACAGCGATTTTGAAAAAGCCAACCTTGAAAGCGCAAATAAAAAAGCATCATCTGAGGATTTGCCTTCGGCGGCATCATCTTCGTCGTCCTCGGCATCATCAGACACGAGCGTTGCAACCTCAACCAAATAATTTGACAATAAATATGCCTCAGTTTAAAAGAGTCTGGGAAAAAAGTCTCTTTTATCCCTTGAGTTAAACGAAAAGCCGGACGAATTCGGTCGATTTGCGACTGAATTCGTCCGGCTTTTTTAAATGCAGTCTGTTCCCAGATATCAAAATTGAAAAAATGCCGGACAAAAGCAGTCTTAAATCTACTCCCTTGTCCAGCATTTCGTTTAATCAAGAAGGACTTGCCTCAAAATCTCAATCGCAACTGTCAACAACGACGCTGCCGCCATCTTGCGGCTGATCGCTGCCATCGCTTGCAATCGCCTCGCCAGGAAACAGCAAGGTAAACGTCGTTCCCTTGCCCGGTGCGCTGTCAACACATACTTTGGCATGGTGAAGCTGCAAAAGCTGGTGAACGATGGCCATGCCGATGCCTGATTCGCCATATTTGGCAACCTTTCGCGACGGATCTGCCTTGTAATATCGCTCCCACATACTGCTGATTTCCTCATCGGTCATCCCGATTCCGGTATCAGCAATGCTGATCATCGTATCGTTGCCATGCTTCTCTCCGGAAATCGTAATCGTGCCGTCTCTTGTGAACTGCACGGCATTCTTTCCGATGTTCGTGATGATTTGAATGAAACGATCCTTATCGGCATAAACGTTAAGCAACGGAGGAAGTTTGACGATGAACCTGTCGCCAACGTCTCCGGCCATTTTATGCAACTGACTGACAACGTCATTAATGGCTGACGTCGCATCGAAATTGGTCTTGGCCAAAACAAGCTCGCCTGACCTGCTCTTTTCATAATCAAGATTTTCATTCACAAGCCTGATCAAACGCGTCGTTTCTTTTCTCATCAAATTAATGCATTGTTCTTGATCTTCTTCCGGCAATGCGCCATATGCCATCCCTTCCAAAAGACCATTGATCGTCGTCAGAGGCGTCCTCATTTCATGAGCTGCATTTGCCATCAGTTCATGTCTTCGTTGTTCCTGACGCTCGATTTCGACTTGAGATTCTTTTAACGACCGGGTCATCAGGTTAAAGTCTTCAGCCAAATCATCCAACTCATCATGATGACATGTATCAATCTGCACATCAAAATCGCCGTTGGCAACCTGTCTTGTGGCTCGTTGAATCTTAGTGATTCTGTTCGTAAAATAATGCGTCAAGACAAAACTGACGATCGTTCCCAACACGACTGCGGTAAAGAACGCATATAACAGATTCTGTTTAATTTCTTTTAAGTTTTCCTCAATACCGTTCATCACGGTTCCAACCGAAACGACCGCCCTCAAATTCCCTTTGATGTCAAGATACGGTTCATAGATGTTTGTCAGCTGACGATTTGAGTCCTTGAAAAATCCTCGCGAATCGCTCGTTTTTGCTCGAACGGACTGGCCTCTTTTCAATTTGGACCAGCATTTAGAACTGATCTTGGTCGTTGCTTTCTTGGAATCAGGAAAAATGAGCTTATCAGGTTCCGTATAGATCCTGATTTTAATGTGACGCCCGGCAAGCATCTGTTCCGTAATCACAAGTTTTTTCTTATCGACAACGACTTTTGAATCTTTTCCCTGTCTGATGTCCATTGCTTGAGTCTTGACCGCATAAGCATAATCTTGTAATCTGTCCCAGGTATCCTGATAAAACATGGAACGAGAAAGCCCCAAAAAGGTCATGCCCAAAGTAAGCAGCGTAATGGTAATCATTAAGAAGAATGCCAAGAACTGCTGATAAAACATTTTCATTTATCAGCTACTCCAGAATCATCAAATTTATATCCAACTCCCCATACCGTTTGAATAACTTGCGGACCAGCTTTTTCAATCTTTTGTCTCAGTTTCTTGATATGGGCATCAACCGTTCTTTCATCCCCATAATATTCATAATCCCAGACCAATTGAAGCAGCTGATCCCTTGAAAATACCTGACGCGGCTTTTGCGCAAGCGTCTTGAGCAGATCGAATTCCTTTGGCGTCAAATCGTTGATTGGCTTGCCGGAAAGATATGCTTCGCGTGTTTTTGAATTGAGTTTGAAATGAGACGTCACAACATCGTAGCCGTCATTGCTTTCTTCAGCCACGATGCCGTTCTTTCCAAGCGGTGGCATCTCTGCACGACGATGAAGCGCTTTGATTCTTGCAATCAGCGTAATCGGTGAGAACGGCTTGACGATATAGTCATCAGCGCCCATTTCAAGTCCCAAAACCTGATCCGATTCGGAATCCCTGGCGGTTAAAATAATAATCGGAACAGTTGGCGAAATCTTTCGTAATTCGGCATTGACCTGAAGTCCGTCCATTCCTGGCAAATTAAGGTCAAGCGTTATCATATCCCAGCTTTCCGGATCTTTTTTGAAAATGTCAATTGCCTCAAGTCCGTCATAAGCATATTCAACGTCCCACTTCTCCTTTCGGAAAAACATCGACATCATTTCTGACACTGACTTGTTATCTTCTATCATTAACAATTTCATAGATAAAACCGCTCCCCACGTGTAAAAATTTATTATTGCACACTTTTTTAAATAAAAACGACGACAACATACAGTCAGTTGCACATCGTCGACGTTCGTCATATGGAGATGGCGGGAATTGAACCCGCGTCCAAGCATATCGCAACTCAAGCTTCTACGCCCATAGTCACACTATTTAAGTTTCATCAATAGCAAAGCCGTGCAACCAGGCACACACGATTGACTAACCTGATTATTCTCTTCTCTTGGCTTCAGATGGGAGCCTTGAGCGTAAGTCCACTTAATTTAAGACTCGCTGACAGCACATGGACGATGCTGGGCGAATCTACGCCCGCTGTTTTTTAGGCAGCTAAAGCGTAAGAATAGTTGTTATTTTTTGCAGTTATATTTAACTGAGCGTTTTAGGGTAGACGCAACCTACCAGACGCAACTTGAGCCCGACCTATACCTGTCGAATCCTAAACATCCCCATTGATTAACTTCATCATAGCATAAAATGTCAATAAATGAAAGCTATTTAAATTCAAAAATAGCATATTTATACTTAAAACTCAACAAAATATTTCCACGAATTTCCCAAATTTCAAAAAGAAGATAAATCATCTTCATTTTCATAAAAAAATTATCAAAATAATTACTTATTCTTTTACATTGGTTCAAACAACTACTTGCGCCAACAGATATCTTTTAATCAAAAAAGAGGCTTGGAAAAAATCTGCCTCAAATTAAACCCCCGGATGATTTGCAATTAAGCGCAAATCTAATCCTGCGTTTTGCGTATGCGTGACAAGCAACTGACATGATGGAAATATCCAAAAATAATTTGGTGGTAACTTTGCCTGATGGCTCAGCATGCTGATTGAACAGGAGCTGCAGTTGGCAAAATCACCGTCGTTTACGGATACATCGATGAAAATGGAGCCTTTGTCAGTGATTAGCTTGCTCGAAAAAAGGCGATTACGGACAAAATGGACAAAAATGGCCGGTTGTCCTTAAAAATTAAGACGTTTCGTTTCGGACCCGGTTTTACGGACAAACGTTCCAAAAAGCAGCTTTTGTCCGTAAATTTGAGTGAAATCTTGGATAGATTGGTTGAGCAGTACTGCCGCTTGAAAAAAGCAGTTTTTTCGTTGAAAATTAAAAAAGACGAACAAAGTCAGTCTCAACCAGACCTCCTTCATTCGTCTTTTCGTTTAATTCAAGCGGAAAACAGAACTTTTTCCCCAGCCTCTTTTCTTTTTGCTTATTTCTGACGTCGCCATGAAATCTTCGCCAAACGTCCGAACGATTCATCAAAATTTTTTAGTACACGATGACCGGTTCTTTAACCTCCAAGAGATTATAGATTGGTGCGGCCTGATCAGCCTTCAGATTTACGCAACCGCCCGACCCGTCATTGATATAGGCTTTCTTATCCCAGTTCCTGCGCCACGAAGCATCGTGGAAACCGCAGCCGCTGCTGGTAAACTGTGCCCAGTACTTGACTTTGACCTCATAGTTTTCTTTTCCGGATTCGCTGCCCTTGAGAACCGACGGGCTTTGCTTGTACATTATGTACCAGACGCCGCGCGGAGTCCCTTCGTTAGCGCTTTGCTTGCCCGTCACGCAGTCCGCTGAATAAACCTGCTGACCGTTTTTGTACAACCAGACCTTTTGTTCCGAAATCGAAACTTCGGCATATGTTCCGCCAATTCCGCCATTTTGCGCCGTCGCATAGCCCGTTCCGTAAGTATAGTATCCTTTGCCATAAATGTCTTTTTCGGCCTTGATTTCTTTGGTGCCGTTTTGCCAAGCAGTTTCAATGCTGTCGACCGCATCATCCTTGCCGATTTCCCAGCCATAAGTCCCGGCCGGAACGCTGACCGTGCTTCCGCCGGTCGTTTTAAACGCCAGCGGCTTGTTGAGCGTTGCCTGTGCCGCATTGATTTCATCAATCTTGTTTCTGAGTCCCGTGTCGTCATAGCTGTATCTTCCGTTGATGACGCGTGCGGAATTCAACAGCTCGGCAGCCTTCATTTCGTAAGTCTTGCCCTGAACGTTATAGGTCGTCTCCTTTTTGGCAAGCGAATCGAGCTTTTGCTTTTCTGCTTGAACAACCTTGCTTGATGCCGCCAATGGCTGCAAGATTCTTTCTTTTAAATGCAGAGTCGAATCAGCAAGATGCTTGTCATACTCCTTCATGATTTTCGGCACGTCGTACTGCGTTCCTTTTTCTGCCGGAACAATCGAAACCTTGCCGTCCTTCATGACGGCATATGCGTCGATCGCGGCTTTTCTTTTCAAGTTTGCCTTGGTCAAAGCGTCCTTGACTTTCTTTTTCAATTCCTTCTTTCGATAATCGCTGACGTTGCTTGGGGCAACCTCGTAATTTTTTTGAACCGAAGACGGAACGAACGTAAATTGTTTCTTCAAAATTTTTTCGATCTTGCCATCGTCTTTTGAAGAAAAACCTGCAGAAGTCTTTTGGCCGCGATACATCACATCGTTTCCAACATAAACCGTGTTATCCAGCGTAACGTTTTTCAAGTGATCGGCAGCATCTTTTGCCGTCATTTTTCCCACGCTGATGCCGTTGATCGTCACATTCTCATTGAAATGATGCGCCTGATAATACCACATGCAGCAAAGGCCGACCACAAGCGCTGCGACAATCGACCACAGTCCTATCTGGAGTTTTTTTGTACTCTTATCCATATATATCTCCTTAATTATTACAGAAATATTACAAGTACCATAATATAACAAACACACATTCATATCAAGTTGCAGGTTTTCATTAAACAAGATAAATTTGAATTAATGCTTGACATTGTAATTTAACCAAACTATAATTGAACCAACATCAACGGAAAGGAAGAACAGTTATGACAGAATCAGTAATCAACTTGAATACTCGTTGGCAAAGCCGGTAATTGAAGTTGCTTCTGTCTGTGCAGATACGACCTCGTCAGATCGTATCTGTGCCGGTTTCTTCAGCATAGCCTGCATGGATTAACACGTTCATGCAGGCATTTTTTTGTCCCTGCATGGAAAATGCAGGGTTTTATTTTTTTCTGCAGACCGATCTGACGAACTGAATTTTATCAAGAAAGGAAAAACAATATGAAAAGACTTATCGCAGCAATTTCAGCACTCGTTATTTTTTTAGGCTATGCCTTCCTTTACGAAAGCAAGCAGGAAACCAAACAGGAAAAACCGACCGTTGCCATCCTTCAGCTGATGACGCACCCCGCCCTTGATTCGATTCATCACGGCATCGTGGACGCCTTGAAGGAAAACGGCTACGTGCCCGGCAAAACGATCAAGCTCGATTATCAGAATGCGGAAGGAGACCAAAGCAGCCTGAAAACGATGAGCGATCGTTTCAAAAATGAAAATTCGGCCGTCATGATCGGCATCGCAACTCCGGCAGCTCAATCGCTCGCCAATGTTGCCAACGGCAAAACGCCCGTCGTCATGGGCGCCATCAGCGACCCGATCGGTGCCGGACTCGTTAAGAACATCAAACATCCCGGTGCAAACATTACGGGCGTCATTCACAAGGAACCGGTCAACCAGCAGGTCAAACTTATCAAGACGATCATGCCAAACGTCAAGGTCATCGGCGGTCTGCATACTTCAAGCGACGACTCGTCGACTGCCGAATTCAAAGAATTCAAACAATTGGCCAGAAAAGAAGGCATCAAGGTCAAGGACTACACGATTACTTCGACAAACGACATCGACCAGGTAAGCTCGACCATGGCCTCTGAAGTCGAAGCCGTCTATATTCCGACGGACAACACCGTTGCCTCCGGCTTTTCAACCGTTGTCAAGAACACCGATGCAAAAAAAATTCCGGTCTTTCCTTCAGTCACGTCCATGATCAAGCACGGAGGCATTGCCACCGTCAGCGTCAGCCAGTACGAATTGGGCAAACTGACCGGGCAGATGGCTGCGGAAATTCTCGATGGCAAAAAGCCTGGCAACATGGCGCTTCGCTATGTCAAACTCGGACAAACGCACATCAATTTGAAGCACGCTAAAGAACTCGGCTTAGACATTCCCAAGACGGCTTTGAATCAAGCACAAAAGAAAGGAAGCATCATCAAATGACATTAATCGTATCAGCAATCGGACAGGGCCTGATTTGGGGTTTGCTTGGAATCGGCCTTTTCATCACATTCAGAATCTTGAACTTCCCGGATATGACGGTCGAAGGAACCTTCCCGTTTGGTGCTGCCGTTTGCGTCAGCGCGATCACTCATGGCCTTGGCCCGGCCGAAGCCACCTTGCTCGCATTTTTTGCAGGACTTTTAACCGGGCTTGTCACCGGATTGCTTTATACTAAGCTGCACATTCCGATTCTTCTTTCGGGAATCCTCGTCATGACGGGCATCTACTCCGTCAACCTGCGCGTTTTGGGCAAGGCCACGGTCGGCTTGCTGCACAAGAAGACGCTTTTTTCCTGCAGCTTCTTGACCAGCCTTCCTGAAAACTTCCCGTCGGTCTTTGTCGGCACTGCATTTTCCGTCATCGTCATCATCTTGATTGCCCTCTTTTTAAATACAGAGCTGGGACAGTCGCTGATCGCAACCGGCGACAATGAAAAAATGGCACTTTCGCAAGGCATCAATACCAACGACATGAAAATCCTCGGTTTGATGATTTCAAACGGCTTGATCGGGCTTTGTGGCGGCATCATCTCGCAAAACAACGGCTATGCGGACGTCAACATGGGCATCGGAACGATCGTCATCGGCCTTGCCGCAATCATCATTGGCGAGGTCGCATTCGGAAACCTCAGCTTGACGGTTCGCCTGATTGCCGTCGTCATCGGAAGCATCTTATACCGTTTCGTTTTGCTGATCGTTTTGAAACTCGGATTCGGCACGAACGATTTCAAGCTGATTTCCGCGCTCGTGCTTGCAATCTGCCTGTCGCTTCCGTTATTTGAAAAGAAATTCAAAACAAGCATCATTTTGAAAAAAGGAGTCGAGCGCCCATGAGCGAAAATATTTTAGAAATGCAAAACGTCACGACCTGCGTCAATGAAGGAACTTCCGAAGAAAAAGAAATCTTAAAAAATATCAGCCTAAACGTCAAAAGAGGCGACTTCATTACTTTATTGGGAACGAACGGGGCAGGCAAATCAACTCTTTTAAACGTCATCAACGGTTCGCTTTCCCCAAGAAGCGGCTCGCTCAAAATTGCCGGAAACGACGTCACGAAACTTTCAGTCGTCAAACGCGCCCGCTTCATTTCGCAGGTCTTCCAAGATCCCAAAGCAGGCACGGCACCACGAATGACGGTGGCAGAAAATCTTCTTTTGGCAAAGCGTCGCGGCCAAAAGCGCCGCTTGAAACTGCGCGGTCTGAACAATGCGCTCCCTGAATTTAGCGAACTGACCAAAAAATTGCCAAACGGGCTTTCAGAAAGGCTCAACACTTTCACCGGCGACCTTTCGGGCGGACAAAGACAAACTTTGAGTTTTTTGATGGCCACGATGGGCAATCCTGAAATTTTGCTGCTTGACGAGCATACGGCAGCGCTTGATCCCAAAACGAGCCAGCAGCTGATGGAGCTTACTCAAAACACGATCGAAGAAAAACAGCTGACATGCATCATGATCACGCACCACTTAAAAGACGCTTTGAAATACGGCAATCGCATGATCATCTTAAACGACGGCAAAATCGTGCTTGATAAAAGCGGCAAAGAAAAAGACAATTTGACGGAAGATGAGATTTTGAAATTTTTTACTAATTGAATCGACTGGCAACGGGCTGAAAAAAGCCACGTTTTCCTCTTGAAATAAATTAAATGCCGAACAAAGGAAGTCGCAAGACGACAGATTTTGTCCGGCATTTTTTAATTTTGATGCATGAAAACAAACTTTTTGTCAAATACGGCACTGCGTATCTCTTGCTCAATCAATGCCCAAGACTGGCTTACTGGCTGCCCGCAGATGCTTGTCCCCGCGCCTCCCAAAGTAGACAAAAAACGGGCTTTTCTACCGAATTTTGTCTACCACCGACTCAAAATCCGGCTCCCGCAACGCCACAAGTAGACAAAAACAACGCCTTTCTCTCAATTTTTGTCTACCGCCGACTCAAAATCCGGCCCCCGCGACGCCACAAGTAAACAAAAACTCAGCCATTCTCTCAATTTTTGTCTACCACCGACTCAAAATCCGGCCCCCGCGCCTCCCAAAGTAGACAAAAACGGGCTTTTCTACCGAATTTTGTCTACCACCGACTCAAAATCCGGTCCCCGCGACGCCACAAGTAGACAAAAACTCAGCCTTTCTCTCAATTTTTGTCTACCACCGACTCAAAATCCGGCCCCCGCGACGCCACAAGTAGACAAAAACAAAGCCCTTCTCTCAATTTTTGTCTACCACCGACTCAAAATCCGGCCCCCGCGACGCCACAAGTAGACAAAAACAAAGCCCTTCTCTCAATTTTTGTCTACCACCAACTCAAAATCCGGCCCCCGCGACGCCACAAGTAGACAAAAACTCAGCCCTTCTCTCAATTTTTGTCTACTCCCACGCCTAAATCAAACCCGCACGGAACCGAAATCAGAACAAATAATGCTTTCCACGTTCCTTCTCCCGATGCAATGCAACGACATCGCATCAACCTGCTCTGCATTTTCAATGCAAAAAAGCGGAATCTCCGCTTCATCCGCGAAAATTCCGCATTGATCATCCAAATGTTCCTTATCTTACAACGATTACGGAACAAGGAGCATTTTGAGACATATAGCTGGCTTGTGATCCCAAGAAGACCCTCTTGCGACCTGTAAGAGGCTTTGTCTTGGAACCACAAACAAGCAAATCAGCATTAACGTCCGGCAAAATATCATTGATGATGACGACGCCCGGTTTGCCTTCGCCCGAATATGCCGTTACGTCTTTGACGCCAAAAGAGCGTGCCTTATTGACGTAGCCAGCAAGGTCATCAGCAACCTGTGCGCGTCTTTCGTCCAAAACTTCAGGACTCAACGTATCAAAAATGTTGAAATCACCGACTTCAAGAATCGAAACGATTCCCAAGGGAACATTCAAGCGTTTAGCCGTTGTCACGGCATAGTTGAATGCGTTGATGGATGATTGCGAATCATCTTCGTCAACGGCCACCAAAATCTTGGTAAAGATTTTCGGTTCGATTTCAAAATCACCATTCAGCTTTTCGCCCATAATAATCACTCCTTAAATGTTTGAATACGATTTTATTATAGCACAAAATCAATTACATTCTATCCATTTCTTCGTTCAGCAGCCGGTCAACTTTATTGTTTCCGTAATTGTCTGCATGGCCTTTGGTCCAGACATACTTTGCATTCTTGAACTTTTTGAGCAATTCCAGGACTTCTTCCCAAAGTTCACGATTTTTGACGGGTTCTCCTGAGGCTGTTTTCCATCCCTTTTTGGCCCATGAAAAAAGCCAGCGTTTCGTCACAGCATCGAGCACATACTTCGAATCAAGCACGAACAGCAAACGTTTGTCGTTTAATCGATAATAATCAAGCCACATCAGCGCGTTTCTGAAGGCCATGATTTCCATGCGATTATTCGTCGCACCGTATTCGCTGCCAGATTTTGCCACTTCCCGCTCGCCTTTTACAGCCAAAAAAGCCCACGCGGCCTTGTCATTCGACTTGACGTGCTGACCGAGCCTGTTGCCGTGATTCCGGGAACCTCCATCAGTATAAATTACGATTTCCGGTTTAAATCCAGTGCTGGCTTCAGCACCTGATGTTTTTAGCTTCTGCTCGGATTTGCCGTCAACAAACCGCTGTGCCTCTTCCAAAGTTTGGAAGCTCTTGTATCTTGCACCGGAAAAACCTTTTACCTGAGCCTGACACTCGGCCCAAGTCTTAAAAATGCCGGTCTTTCTGCCTGATGCAACTGCATAAAACTTTCCTGCCAAAAAAATTCCTCCAAAAAAAGCAGGGCAAGACCAAATCTTGCCCTAATAATCTATTCTTCCGTAATTTTCGTTCTCAAATCATGAATCACGGTTTCAAGCTGGGAAAGTGGTTCATCCAGTGAAACGAAGTACACGCTTTGCAAGCCGTTCTTCTTAAAATTAACTAAGCCTGCCTCACGCAAAATTTTCAGGTGATGGGATACAGCCGGCTGAGTGATCGACATTCTGTCCGTAATCTCAGTCACAGTCAAACCATCCTTCAAATTTTCACACAAAAGAACGATAATCCGTTGACGATTGCGATCCGCCAATGCGTTGATTACTTCAAACTCATTGGTAAAATTATCTAAAGCAACACTTTGGTTGGGCGTTAATTGAACTGTTGGCATAGAAACCACTCCTTTCAAAAGGCACTTTCCTATCTCTTCATCCATATATAGAATAACATTAAAATAAAAGAATAGCAAACGTTTACAACCCTTTTACATCAACCTTTTGAAATTTACTCATTCCTGTGAATCATAAGTAAAAGTAAATTGACAAAAACATCAATCCGGAGCCGATCATTACCAGCATATGCCACCAGACATGCGCATATTTAACGCCCTTTATACTATATACCAAAGCCCCCAGCGTGTAAACGACCCCGCCCAAAAACAGGAGCAGCAGTCCGTTTTTGCCAAGCGACAGGTACATCGGTCTGAAACCGCAAACACACATCCATCCCATGACGACGTAAATGATCGTTTCAACGACCTGCTTACGGTTTCTTGCCAAAATATGATAACCGATGCCTGCGAGCGCAAGCACCCAGACCACAAACAACAAAGCATACCCCAAGCTGCCCTTGATCGCAAGCAGACAATACGGCGTATAGGTTCCCGCAATCATCAGGTAAATTCCGCTGTGATCGAATATTTGAAAGACCCGTTTTGCTTTCGTAAAATACAGACAATGGAACAAAGTCGAAAATAAATACAAAAGCAGCATGCTTGTTCCGTATACGATAAACGCCATAATCGTCTTCAAATCATGCGTCTCAGCCCCTTTCAAGATCAATAAGACAAGCATCCAGATTCCAAGCGCAGCCCCCACGCCATGCGTAATGGCACTCCATACTTCATTAATGACCCGTTGCTTTCTGTCCACTGTCATCACCCTTTCTTTTTCACCCATTTTCAGCACAATCATAAACTACAAATTGATTATAACTAGATTGGCATTCTAGGTCAACTTTTGCTTCCATTAAAAGATCTCAAAAATCATCCAAAACACGTCTCCCAAAAAAGATCAGCAGCCTCTCTTCACTGCATTTATCAAGAAAAGAACCTTAAATTCGGCTGACATCAAAATCCCGAATATGATATAATTTTCATTAGGCTCATATGCCAAACGAGAGGTTTTAAAACGATGGAAAACTTTGACATCAAACTTTGGTTGTCCGATCTTGACGACCATCATCTGCCCAAATGGGAGGAATTCCCGGACTTCGAGCTTTATATGGAACAGCTCGTCAGCCTCGGCAATCGCTATCTTGCGTGTTTTTCAGAAACGCCTTTGACCTCTTCAATGATCAACAGCTACGTCAAAAAAGGACTGATGTCTCGCCCGGAAAAAAAGCGTTACAGGGCTGAACACATTGCTGAACTGATCGTCATCAGCCTTTTGAAAACGACCTATCCGCTCGAAACGATTCGAAACTGTATCGAAAGAGTCATTTGTGATGAAGAAAGCGTTCAAATTGCCTATGACAATTTTTCCAATCGGTTCAATCAAACGCTGCATGCGCTTTATTCAGGAAACGATTCGATTTCGATCAAAATGCCGGCAACTAAGCTTGAATGTGTTTCAATTTCAGAGGAACTGGCTGCCAGAGCCGTTATTTACCGGTTGGTCAGTCAAAAAATCATGTCATCAAAAAACGAATAGCTCCGTGCTCGAGGCACAGAGCTATTTTTTTGCACAAATTCCTTGGCTCGAAAAATTTTTAATCCGCCAGTTTTCCGACCTTTTCTAATTTATCCAAAACCTTTTTGCCATGCGGTGATTTCCTGATGATCTCGCTGAAGTTCTGGCCAGCCTTGTTTCCGTGATGCACGCCGTCCTTCCAAGCCGAAACGTTAGTCACGTCGTACACGACTCCGTCAATTGCTACGTATGCGGGATTTCCGTTTTGCCCGTCATATTTTCCAAGCTCTTTTTCAGTGAAAATTTTTTCTTTCATAATATTGCACCTCTATGCGTCAATTTCAGGAGCTTCATTCAATTCGGCCTGAATCATCCAAATCTTCTTTTCAATCTCAGTCTTGAATCCGATGAAAATATCTTGAGTGCTGTAATCTTTTTCTTCATCAGAAACTTCAATTCCCTTTTGATAAAGCTCTTCCAGATAGCGATAATCTTTGACAAGCGTTGCCAAGCGCTCCGGCGTTCCTTTTCCAAAAGTTCCCTTCTCATCTTTGATCCCCGTATGATCGGCCATTTCTCTCAAAGTCGAAAACGGTTCCCCGTCAAGCGTAATCAGTCTCTCCGAAATCACGTCGAGCTGAGCGTTGATTTCATCCATGAACTCATCCATCAAAGGATGCAGCTTCAAAAAGTTCGTCCCGCGCATGTACCAGTGAGTCTGATGAATGACCATTGCCATCTGACTCAGATCGGCCACTAATTGATTCAAAACTTCTTTTGTCTTTTGATACTTCATCTTAAACACCTCATTTTTTGTGACATCGGTTACAACTACACCTTCATTATAATTGTCAACCGCTGGTCTAGCAAATATTTTGACTTTCCGTCTGTAAAATGCAGAGTCTGAACCATTTTCAGTTTTGACAGTAAATGCATGTTTATCAACAAAAAAATCCCCATTCAACAACGAGGATTACAATCAACTTAATTCAAATTGACAAAAATTTGTTTTGGATAACATCTTACTACAAGCCGGTACTTCAATTTGGAAGCATTTTTGAAATGATCATTTGTCATCAAGGACGAGGGAATTTCGTAAATATACGTTGAAATATCTTTTTTGGTTTGGTTAAATTCGATTGCCGATGCATTTTGAAAATTTCCGGCATTAAGCTGCATCTGTTTCAAATCACCTGCCCCAGAAATTTTTCCGTGCTCTTTGACTTTGACTAAAATGGCCTTAACGCCCTCCTTGCCTTCAACTGTTTCATTCGGAAAATTCTTCTTAATGTAGCGTTCATATTCTGCAGTATTCAAAAATTTAAAAGATTCAACCTTCATGCTTGCGCCGTTTTCCAATGAAACTTTTTCGTTCAGTTTATAGTCAAGTCTTTGCGGTTCTTTATACGAAAGATTGACGCGCAGGATATTTGCAAAAATCATACAGAATAACACAAGCAGGCACCCTGCCATTATTTTTTTAGCTTTCATTTGTCTGACCTGCCTTTATCTTGCCGTCTTTTAACTCCAAAACAACGTCCGATAAATAATCAAGTTCTTCTCGATCATGAGATGCTACAATAATCAAGCTGCCGTCCGCTCTGTATTTTTTTACAAGTTCCAACAACAGCTGGCTGCTTTGCTCATCAAGCGCATTAAGCGGCTCGTCCAAGATAATCAGCTCCGGATTTTCAAACAACGCCATGATGATGCCAAGCTTCTGCCGCATCCCAAGCGAATACTTCTTGACTTTCTTCTTGTCTTTTGGATCAAGTCCAAAATATTGCAGCAAAGATTCCATCTGTTCTTGAGTCGCAATCTTCTTGATGGCGCCAAGTGATTTCAAATTTCCCATCGCCGTTTGATTTTCAATCAGGCTCGGGCTTTCAATCAGTGCCCCGACGCTTTTTGGAAAAGATATGTCTTTCCCGAGAACCTGGCCGTCAATTCTGATTTCGCCCTCGGTCGGCGTATCGATTCCACAAATCAATTTCAACAGCACGCTCTTTCCGGCACCGTTTTTGCCACGTAATCCATAAATGTTTCCGGATTGCAGTTTAAAATTTATGCCGCGTAAAATTTGTTGTTTTTTTATTGTTTTGGTAACGTTTGACAACTCTATTTCCATCTTAATCCCTCTTTTTTTCTTTTAAAATCTCCAATTTATCGGCAAATATTATCAACCCGACATAAATTACACAAAGCGGCACGATAAATACCCACGATTTTGTAAAATTCACTCCTGAAACTGATACGAACGTGCTTCTTTGCAACATGAAAAAGGTAAACGGGTTCCATTCAGAAAATTTGAAAAATGACATTATTATAATCAAAAACATTATCATCAGCGATGAAGCAAAATTAATGAGATAATATGCCAAAATTCCGATTGCAAGCAAAAAGCACAAGCAGACAGGAACCGTTATAAAAAGATATTTGATAATTTCTGGTTGCGGTATCGCTTGAGCCAAATTACCTTGAGAAATCCTTTTGGGGAAAAGAAAGGAAAAAGAAAACAATCCCAAATAAATCATCGCCAAATCGCCAAGCGCATAAATCGTCAAACAAAAAAGCTTGCTTTCAATCCAAATTTTCTTGCTTGAAAAATGCAGCAAGACGTTTGTTTTGCTGTCGTTGCTTTCCTTTGCCAGATAAAGCACTGCCGAATATAAAATGAGATAAAAAGTTAAAATCAAACAGAACGGCAGGTCATTTCTCCAGTAGATTGGTATTCCTCTGAAAAACTCAAGAATTGCCGCCGTTCCTTTGTTGCCGTAATCATCGAGCGAGACCAAAAAAGTTATCATCAACGTAATCATGAGCCACTTTTGATTTTGCAAAAAAATACCTCTCAAATCATATGTAAACTTCTTGATCAACAAAGTTCCCCCCTGTTAACGAACCTCGATTTGCTGAAGAAAAACACGCCCATCACCAATACTGTCATAAAAAACAACCATTCCGCTATCATCATGAACGGCTTATTCCAGCTTGAGTAATAAGAAACCAGCTTCGTTGCCGAAAAAATCAAACGATCTTTTTCGATTACGATAGAATCATATGCAATCATCATCAAAAAAATCAAAAATCCCCAAAGATAATTTTTGAAAATCCAACGCAACATCAAAAATACTGACAATAATGAAAAAAGCACCACAAAATAGCAAAAAACGGTCATCACCAAAACAAGCAAGAAATCTGCATGAGAAACGTGTTTGATCGTTGCGTAAAAAACGCTTGATCCATAGCTCCAATCGATCAGAACGTTGCTGTAAAACAAATAAAGCAAAATTGTTGCCGTATAGACCGCAAGCGTTGAAAAGAAACTGAACCAAAATAATCTTAAAACCTGTTTCAAAAATATTTTTTGCCGGCTCTTGTTTCTGATTGCATAGTTTATTTTGAAATCATTTTTAAAAATGACTATCTCAGCAACAATCGCTGATAAAATCCCGCACATGCCGATAATGCGGACGTTCAAACATGAAACGAGCCCATCCGCAACACTGTAGCTCAATTCATAAC
This sequence comes from Ligilactobacillus ruminis DSM 20403 = NBRC 102161, assembly GCF_900113455.1. Taxonomy (GTDB): domain Bacteria; phylum Bacillota; class Bacilli; order Lactobacillales; family Lactobacillaceae; genus Ligilactobacillus; species Ligilactobacillus ruminis. The sequence continues at coordinate 48,507 of NZ_FOPI01000009.1, forward strand.
TTTGAAAATTCTTGATACTGTTTAATTCAAAAAAAATCGTCAAAAGGACGTTCAAAAAAATAAGCAACGTCTCTGCTCTGCATTTTTTCAAAATCAATCATCCCCCAACCTGAAAAAAACGGGAAGAAGGGTGATCAATAAGAATAATATCGTCATCACGTTCGTGACTAAACCTATGGCCCCCGTCCCACCTGGCTGAATATATGCCGTAAAGCTTTTTTCGTACCATCCGACTGATTTGAATACGGTCAGTATTGCCAAATTCAAAACAAACGGCAACGTCAGTGCAACCGCCCGATACTCGGAAACATATGCCGTTATTAACGACGAAGCTGCAAACAAACCTGATATCATGAATATCAAACATAAACTAAACAACGTATAAATCATCGGGTGCTCAGGGAGAAGAACGTTCGCAATCGCATCGGTATCCGATATCCCCAACATTAATGCCGCCGTTCCGCCAGAATACATTTTTGTGACCGGCAAAAAACTCATATACAGCAACAAGCTCAATAAAAGCGGCAACGTTACGGTAACCGCTCCCGAAACAAAAGCAGCCAGCCACTTAGCAAATAGCACCTGTTTCCTTTTGACTCGAAGTTCCAATTGTTTTAAATAATCTGTTTGAATATCTTGATAAAGATTGCTCCCGATCGGAAGCACTGCAAGAAGCGGTAAAATCAAAAAAAAGTAATTGTTCTGAACATCTCCGCACGCCGCGCCAAGCCAACTGCCATAAAGCACATCGGGCGAATCATACCCTGAATTTCCAGAAACAACCTGTTTCATAATAAACAACATGCTGGGAATTCTTTCAGCAAACTGCCAGACGCATAAAATGCATCCACCCCAAATTGCAATCAAAAACCCCCTGGATAAAAATGCTCGCTTTAAATCAACTTTAAAAATTGCTCCCAAAATACTACCCCTTCACCTTGTCAATTCTCAAATCAACTTCCGTTAAATGCTTTGAGTCCCCTATCAGCTGGCCTTTTCCGTCAATCAACAGACACAACCTGTCATGATAATCTTTCAACTCGGTATCCTTAACGACAAATGCGATATAAAATTTTCTTTCCTTGCCGTGCTCAAGCTTAAGATGTCCCATCTCATCAAAGGGATTCATCAACATTGCCTCGTAATCTTCTATTGTGTCCTTGCCGCCTTTGACCCTTAACTGCGCACTAGGAAGATGAAAAGTATAATCACGATTATTTTTATTTTTAGCTAAAATTTCCAACGTTACGTATGAATCATCACCAACCAAATTGTTATTTGCATCCATCGAAATTTTCTCATCATAATAATATTTCCTGTCCGTTCGTTCGATGTTAACTAATTTTTTGCTGGATACAGCCGAAAGAACTCGGTATTCTACACCGTCATTTTGATAAGATTCATTCATCTTGACGGTTTTCATATCATCGGTCTCAACTTCAAGAAAATCCCCTCTTCTCTTTGACCTGACATTCTTAGAAAGCTTAACTTTTTTACCATAGCTTGCCTTGCTTTCAGGCAACAAATCATTCAAAAAATTCCCGTTTCTGACAAAAGCAAATGCCAAAACGAAAGCCGACAAAGCTATGATGGTAAAAGTCGTGTATTTTTTTCTCACAGGTATTCCCCCCAATGCGATTAAATTTCAAGTAAATGTTAGGTGTATCTCTTGCTGATTACAAGTTAACTAAATGCTATCCGGACTCCAAAGCATATTTACATGTCCACAATATGGCGAAATTAACAAGCCACCATATCTATACCCATTTTCGTAGACTAAATTTTTAACATACACACGTTGTCCTTTTCTAACTTTGTATGCCTTATAAAATCCTTTAGCCTTATTAATATCCCGAGGTCCACGAGCTGCATATGCCATTGCAACATATGGTCCGTCAGACCTGTCATTGTAAGTATACATTGAACTTGCATCCGTTTTTTTACGCGCTCCAGTAGCTAAATTGCCACCATCACCAGGATTATATCTGGAGAACCGAGTATCAGAGTGATTATTAGCAGAAATCAAATCGCCTGCGCTAATTTCGAATGCCGCAACCAACATTGTTAGCAAAATCATTAATTTTAAACCTATTTTTTCATTTCAATACATTCTCCAAAAAAGAAATACATCTAACAATTGAATTATATTTCGATTAATTTATGCTGTCAATATCAAATTTTACTAATTTTCCCCACAAAAAAAGAGCCGCCCCAAAGGCGACCCTTTTCCTCATATCAACTAAAGAATTAGTCGATTGATGGTGTACCCATCCAGCCGATGATTTCTTCAACTGTATCTGTGATAGCTTGTGTGCCAGGTGCAAGAAGCTTACGTGGGTCGTAACCCTTGCCTTCTTGATCCTTGCCAGCTTCGATGTACTTGCGTGTAGCATCAGCAAATGCCAATTGGCATTCCGTGTTGATGTTAAGCTTGGAGATACCCAAAGAAATAGCCTTTTCAACTTGTTCTTGTGGGATACCAGAACCACCGTGCAAAACAAGTGGCATATCTGGAAGTGCATCAGCAATTTCCTTCAAACGATCGAAGTTCAAGCCAGCCCAGTCTGCTGGATACTTGCCGTGGATGTTGCCAATACCACATGCAAGGTAATCAACGCCTGTAGCAGCCATCTTTTTAGCGTCTTCAACGGAAGCAAGTTCACCTGCACCAGTGATGCCGTCTTCTGTACCACCGATTGAACCAACTTCAGCTTCAACGGACATGCCGTGAGCGTGTGCCAATTCAACGATTTCCTTTGTCTTAGCCAAGTTTTCTTCAAGCGGAAGATCATGGCCGTCGAACATAACTGATGAGTAACCAGCTTCGATACATTCCTTGGCAGCTTCGTAGTTACCATGGTCCAAGTGCATAACAACAGGAACCGTGATGTTCATAGCTTCCATTTCGTTTGCAACCAAGTCGCGAACAAGCTTGTAGCCGCCCATGTACTTAGCAGCGCCCATAGAAACTTGAATAAGAACAGGAACGTTCTTTTCTTGAGCACCCTTGAGAATAGCACGTGTCCATTCCAAGTTGTTTGTGTTGAAAGCACCAACACAGTAGTGGCCTTTACGAGCTGCACCAAAGATTGCGTTACCGTTTACGAATGACATAAAACAGCCTCCTAAAAGATTTCAGTAAAATTACTCTTCTGAGTACACTCTCATTTTAACACATTTCCCCTTATCAAAGCACCTGTTTTTATGAATTTTCACTGATTATCATTGAAAAGCACTTACAATTTTCAAACTGTCCGAATCATCTCACAACCGCCCGATTTTGGTCGTGCTTGTCAAATGCAGAGCTTCTGACCAAAACAAAAGGCTGGAGGAAAATCATGCCGCAAATTGCCCCTGGATGGCTTTGCGGTTAATCGCAAATCGTCCTGGAGTTTGGATATGCGCTTTTTAACAGCCAAAAGGTCGTTCTCAAGGCAACGTTAAGGAAACGGGGGAGTTTTTTAACAACCAAAAGGGGGAATTTCCATGCATCAAAATGACCAAAAGGAGATGATGTCCGTGGTACGCTGATTAAGCAGGCACTGCATTTGGCAAGCCGTTTACGGACATATCGCTAAAAATGAGGGCTTTGTCCGTAAATCTGAATGAGGTCTTGACTCAGATTAGTTATGCATCACTGTATTTATCAAAAAAGGCCTGCCCGATCTGCAAGCCTGTTTTCTCAAATATCTTTTTTGCCTAATTCAACGATCTTTCCGCGTTTCGTGTAAACGATCCACTCGGCAATATTCGTAATGTAGTCACCGATGCGTTCAAGCCTGTTCGCAATTTTCAGATAATCGATGCCTTCGCCCGTATTTTCCGGGCTTGTTTGGAGCAGCTTGACGGATAAGGTGTTGACCTTTGAATAGATTTCGTCGTTTGTCGCATCCCTCTCGGCAATTTCGACGGCATGTCCGTCATCGACTTCAGTATACGCATCCAAAATATCCTGCAGCATCTTGGCGACGTTTTCGCCCATCCTCGTCAACAGCTCGTCAATTTGTTCGTTTCTTTCGTGAAGCTTCAGATCAAGCACCGTTTCAGAAATGTTGACGGCATGGTCGGCCAGACGTTCCAAGTCGGCGCTTGCTTTCAAAATCGAAATGATTTCGCGCAGATCCATCGTCACCGGCTGCTGCAAGGCAATTACCTGAGCAGATTTCTTTTCAAGGTGAGTTTCTTTGCCGTTGATGACCTCATCGTGGTCGATCACTTCCTGCGCAAGTTTTTCGTTGCCTTCTTCAAAAGCCGTAACCGTTTTTTTGACTGCTTCCAAAACTTCAAGACCCATCGTGATGAATTCTTGTCTCAAAGCCATGATTTGAGTGTCTATATGTCGCATATTTTTCTCCCTTCCTCAATTATTATCCGAAACGTCCGCTTAAATAATCATCGGTCTTTTTGTTGTCCGGCGTCACAAAAATTTTCTTGGTCAGCCCCGTTTCGATCAGCTCGCCGTTCAAGAAAAATGACGTCGTGTCAGAAATTCTTGAGGCCTGCTGCATGTTATGAGTCACTATGATACAAGTATACTCTTCTTTGAGCTTCAAGAGCATCTCTTCGATCAAACTGCTTGAAACAGGATCAAGCGCGCTCGTTGGTTCGTCAAGCAAAATCACTTCAGGTCTGACGGCAAGCACGCGTGCGATGCAAATGCGCTGCTGCTGCCCGCCTGAAAGAGCCATGGCGCTTTTTTTCAGATCGTCTTTGACCTCATCCCAGATTGCCGCCTGTTTGAGACTTGTTTCAACGCGTTCGTCCAAAACCTCTTTGTCCTTGATGCCTGCAATCCTCAACCCGTAGACAATGTTTTCATAAATTGAAAACGGAAATGGATTTGGCTGCTGAAACACCATGCCCACGCGCTTTCTGAGCGTAACCGTGTCGGTTTGCGGCGAATAGATGTCATTTCCGTCAAGCCTGATGTCGCCAGTGATCTTGACGTTTTCAATCATGTCGTTCATTCGATTCAAGCAGCGCAGATACGTGGATTTGCCGCAACCGGAAGGACCGATCAAAGCGTGAATGCCGCCTTGCGGAAAATCAAGCGTGATGCCTTTCAGCGCTTCTTTTTTGCCATAGTACAGATGAACGTCTTTTGTCGTAATAATTTCGTTCATAATTCCACCTACCCGAAGTTTCCGGAAACATAATCTTCAGTCGCCTTGATTGCCGGATTCGTAAAGATATGCTTCGTCTTGTCGTATTCGATCACGTGTCCCATATGGAAAAATGCAGTGTAGTCGCTGACCCTTGAGGCCTGTTGCATGTTATGAGTCACGATGATGATCGTGTATCTTTCCTTTAATTTCAGCATCGTTTCCTCAACTTTTAAAGTCGAAATCGGATCGAGCGCGCTGCATGGCTCATCCATCAGCAAAATATCCGGTTTCATCGCAATTGCGCGTGCGATGCACAAGCGCTGCTGCTGCCCGCCTGAAAGGGCCAAGGCGCTTTTGTCAAGATCGTCTTTGACCTCATCCCATAAAGCCGCACCTTTCAGGCTTTCTTCAACGATTCGGTCTTGTTCGACCTTGTCTTTCAAGCCTTTTTCCTTCAGCGCAAACGTGATGTTGTCGCGAATGGATTTTGAAAAAGGATTCGGACGCTGAAACACCATGCCCACGTGTTTTCGCATTTCGTAAACGTTGATGTTTCTTGAATTGATGTCGATTCCGCGATACATGATCTGACCTTCGACGCGCGCCACGTCGTCGTTCATTCGATTGAGGCTGCGCAGGAACGTGGATTTGCCTGAACCGGAAGCTCCGATTAAAGCAGTGATCCTGTTTTTCGGAAATTGCATATTGCCGTCAAAGAAGGCCTGCTTATTGCCGTAGAAAACCTGCAGATTATTCGTCGTCATCGCAATTTCGGTTTCTTTTTGATTGAACCGCACAATATAGGTATCTTTTAAGTCATATTTCAAAGCATCCATCTTCTCACCCCTGTTTTGCCGCCGTCAAATGCTGATAAAGCTTTTGTCCCAAGAAACGTGCCGATAAGTTGAAGATCAAGACGGCAATGATCAAAACGGCCGAGGATCCGGCCGAAATCTGTTCCGCATCCGGCATGATGCCTTCAGAATTGATTTTCCAGATATGCACGGCCAAAGTTTCCGCCGGTCTGAACAGATTCAGAGGACTTGACGCATCGAACGGATTCCATTTCGTAAAGTCGACGCTCGTTGCACTTTGTCCTGCCGTGTAAATCAAAGCCGCAGCTTCGCCAAAGATTCTGCCGGCACACAAAACGATGCCGGTGACGATGCCGGGAATTGCTTCCGGCAAGATGACCTTGATCACGGTATGCCATTTTGACAGGCCAAGTGCAAGCCCTGCTTCACGCTGAAGCTTCGGCACGGAATTCAGAGAATCTTCAATATTTCGCGTCAGCAAAGGCAGATTGAAAAACGTCAATGCGATTGCACCGGACAAAATCGAAAAGCCGAGCTTGAACTGAACGACAAACAGCAGGAAGCCGAAGAGGCCGACCACGACCGAAGGGAGCGAGCTTAAAATTTCGATTGCCATGCGAATGACGTTCGTAAGTGCATTTTTCGGTGCATATTCAGCCAAAAAAATGCCAGCACCAAGCGAAATCGGAAACGAAATTATCAAAGTCAAAATCAGCAGATAAAACGAATTGAACAACTGAATGCCGATGCCTCCCCCGGACGTAAAGGCCTTGGATGACGTCGTCAGAAACTTCCAGGAGATGTGCGGCAGTCCTTGAATCAAAATTCTTCCTATCAAGAATGCCAAAATCACGACGACGATTACTGCGATGATGCGAATCATCAGCAACGCAAGCGTATTTGTCTTTTTTGGATTCAATTACATTCTCCCCTTTCTTGAAATCATTCTTACCAAAATATTGAAGAACAACGACATCAAAAGCAAGACCAAAGCAAGCGACCACAATGCGTTGTTTGCGACCGTTCCCATGACGGTATTGCCGATTCCCATCGTCAGCACGCTGGTCAAAGTCGAGGCCGGATTCGTCAGACTCGTCGGCAAAAGCGAGGCATTGCCGATGACCATTTGAACCGCCAAAGCTTCACCGAATGCGCGCGCCATCCCAAACACGACGGCCGTCATGATGCCGGGAAGAGCCGCCCTCAAAATAACGCGCCAGATCGTCTGCCACTCGGTTGCACCAAGAGCAAGCGAAGCGGATTTGTAATGCTTCGGCACGGCTTTCAAACTGTCGACCGTCATCGACGTGATCGTCGGAAGAACCATTACGAACAAAACGAACGCCCCCGACAAAATGCCGTAGCCCGACCCGCCAAAGTGACTGCGCACGAACGGCACGACGACGGTTAAGCCGATAAACCCGTAAACGACGGAAGGAATGCCGACCAAAAGCTCAACGACGCTTTGCATAAACGCGCGACCTTTGCTTGACGAAAGTTCCGTCATGTAAAGGGCCGTCCCGATTGCAAACGGTGTTGCAAAGAGCGCCGCCAAAAGCGTAACGGCAAACGATCCGACGATCATCGGCAAAGCCCCGACAAGCGGCTTGCCGTCTTCGCCTTTGACGTTCGGATTCCAGTCGGTTCCCGTCAAGAAGTCCTTTAAACTCGCATGATTTTCCGTAAATGTCGCAATTCCTTTTGCAAACACGAATGCAAAAATTGAAACAACCACCGCTAAAATCAAAATGATTGCCGCATAACTCAAAATCTTTCCTATTACATCCTGGTTCGATTCCTTCGAACGCTTCAATATTTTATCTCTAATCGGATCCATTCCGCTCACCTTCTTTGACCGGCACGACTTTGCCGTTTGAATCTTTTTTGACCTTCATCTCAGAAATCGACACGTAGCCCAGTGCCTTGACCAGATTCTTCTGCACGTAATCTGATTTCATATAACCAAGCAGTTTCTTTGTTTGTTCATTTGGTTTGCCGTAAGTATACATATGTTCATACGACCAGATTTTCCATTCACCCGTCTGAACGTTTCCGGCAGTCGGTTTCACTCCGTCAATTGCGATTCCGAGCACGTCTTTTGAAATATATGAAAATGACAAATAGCTGATTGCTCCAGGCGTGTGCGCGACCATCTTTGAAACGGTCCCGTTTGATTCCTGTTCCTGTGCCTTGGCCATCTTTTCATTTCCCATCACTGCGCTTTCAAACGCTGCTCTTGTTCCTGAACCTTGCGCGCGATTGATCAAAACGATTGCCAGATTTTTACCTCCGACCTGTTTCCAGTTCGTGTATTTTCCTGAAAAAATCCCGCGAAGCTGCTCCATCGTAAGTTTCGTGATGCCTGCTTCCTTATTCGTAACAGGTGCCAGCCCCATCACGCAGACCTTGTGATCAACCAAGTCCTTGCCCTTGATTCCGGGCTGCTGATCGGCAAAAATATCCGAATTCCCAATCGAAACCGCTCCTGCCTGAACTTGTGAAAGCCCAGTTCCGGACCCTCCCCCTTGAACCGTAATCGACACGTCGTGATTATCTTTTTGATATTCTTCAGCTGCCATCTCGACCATCGGCTGCAGCGCCGTTGATCCGACAACCGTAATTTCTCTTTTTTGCTGCGCTTTCGAACCGCACCCGACAAGCACAAGTGCCATCAGCGATACAAGGCACAGAATCCGAAAATTCTTTCTCATGACAATCGCCCTTTCTTTATTTTCATTACAATTGTAAAGTTCCAATGTAAAGGTCGTTGGGTCGCTTTGTAAAGGATATGTAAAGAATGTAAGTTATGTATTGATCGGATTGACGCTTGCTGCAACAGCACTGTATTTCGCCAAATTTTCACGGCAAAATGCAGTGCTCGCGGCAGCCAAAGTCTGCTTTTATACTCGTTTTTGCCTGCTCACACGGCTAAATCCAGCGCCGCGGAACCAGAAGTAGACAAAAACGAAGCAAAATGATCGTATTTTGTCTACCGCTGCCTTCAAAAGTCCCCCGCGCGGACCTCAAAGTAGACAAAAACAAAGCAAAACGACCGTTTTTTGTCTACCGCCGCCTTCAAAAAGCCCCCGCGCGGAACCAGAAGTAGACAAAAACGAAGCAAAATGATCGTATTTTGTCTACCGCTGCCTTCAAAAGTCCCCCGCGCGGACCTCAAAGTAGACAAAAACAAAGCAAAACGACCGTTTTTTGTCTACCGCCGCCTTCAAAAAGCCCCCGCGCGGACTCAGAAGTAGACAAAAACAGAGCAAAATGACCGCATTTTGTCTACCGCTGCCTTCAAAAAGGCCCCGCGCGGACCTCAAAGTAGACAAAAACGGAGCAAAACGACCGTTTTTTGTCTACCGCCGCCTTCAAAAAGCCCCCGCGCGGAACCAGAAGTAGAACAAAATCCCTAAGAATTGAAAAAATGTTCTACCGCCGACTCCAAATCCGGCTCGCGCGGTCCCGAAAGTAGAACAAAATCTCCAAAAATTGCAAAAATGTTCTACCGCTGACTCCAAATCCGGCTCGCGCGGCTCCGAAAGTAGAACAAAATCCCTAAAAATTGCAAAAATGTTCTACCGCCGACTCCAAATCCGGCTCGCGCGGTCCCGAAAGTAGAACAAAATCTCCAAAAATTGCAAAAATGTTCTACCGCTGACTCCAAATCCGGCTCGCGCGGCTCCGAAAGTAGAACAAATTATCTAAAAATTGCAAAAATGTTCTACCGCCGACTCCAAATCCGGCTCGCGCGGCCCCGAAAGTAGAACAAAATCCCTAAAAATTGCAAAAATGTTCTGCCGCTTCCCGTCCGCAATATCCCCTAACCACAACCACCCTCAACATCCGCGCCACCCCCATTCCGCGAAAAAAACCGCAGCACCCAACGGCACTGCGGTTTTTCAATAAATTTTCATATTTCGGCGCTTTCCCAAGCACCAAACTTCTTCTTGGCAAAAGCCTGACACAGCTTGGCACCAAGCCCCGCCTCGTCATGGAAACTTTGCAATTGATCCGGGTTAAATTCTGCTTCGCAATCGGACGCATTGACCAGATATGCGACTGCTTCATCGCCCAAAAAGCGACCGATGCCAAAAAACGTTCCGCTAACGAACAAGGATAGCTCACCGCGACTCAGCACCTGCGACGCCCGGCGCTTTGAAATTAAGCATTTCATGAATTGCAGCATCTCTTGATTCTCGTGCCCCCATGGGAAGAAACGGCGGTTGTCCGGATCGGAATCACCGACAAGACCAGCTTCATCCCCGTAGTAAACGCAAGGAATCCCAGGGAACATGAACAATAGCTCCCATGCAGTTCTGACAAGCTGCATCTTTCCCGAACACGCCGTAATGATGCGCTTGGTGTCATGCGTATCCAAATTGTTCAGCGAATTGAAGAAGAAATCTCGCGGATAGTTTTCTCGAAGCTGCATCAGTTCGTGCGCAATTTCAAGCGGAGATCTAGAGCTTAACACCAGATCAATGATGCACTTTCTCAGCGGATAGTTCATGACGCCGTAAAGACCGTTGCCATAAACGTAGCGGCGCCGCTTGGAGTAGGCAACCTTGTTTGAAGCATCCTCCCAGACTTCGCCGATCAAGACGCGCTCCTTATAATCATCCAAAGTTTTGCGGATATTTTCAATAAAATCGTCCGTCAATTCGTCCGCAACGTCAAGCCGCCAGCCGTCAACGCCAAAGCCCGTCCACTTGCTGATGACGCTGTCTTTTTTGCCGTAGATAAACTGCTGATAGTCCGGATTTTCCTTATCAACGGTCGGCAAGTCGGACACGCCCCACCACGAATCATAGGAATCGGGATAGTGAATGAAGTGAAACCACGAATAATACTTGCTTTCCTTGTTGCGAAAAGCGCCTTCGTCATCACCGTAAAGTCCGCCCGCATTGAAATAGCGGCTGTTTTTGCCAACGTGATTGAACACGCCGTCCAAAATCACGTGAATCCCGTTTGCATGCAGCTTTTGCAAAAGCTCTGCAAAATCATCTTCTGTTCCGAGCATCGGATCGATTTTCATGTAATCGTTGGTATCGTAGCGATGGTTGCTGGTCGCCTCAAAAACGGGATTCAGGTAGATCATCGTGATGCCAAGCTCCTTTAAATAAGGAATCTTTTCGATGATGCCACGAATGTTGCCGCCGTAAAAATCCCAGCGATCAATGCCGCCGTCCTTGTTTCTGATGTACATCGGCAGATCCGAATCCGTCCCGTAAATGAAACTGTTCTGCTTGCGGCCGTCGATTCTGCCATCGGGATTCCCGTTTGCGAACCGATCCGGAAAAATCTGGTAGCAAACCGCATCCTGATACCAATCGGGGGCTTCGACCTCGCGCTCATACACCGTCAACTGGTAGGAATGCTCGGAAAGTTCGCCCTCATTCTGCGTGACGCCAAGTCCCAAACAGTAATAATAGGTCTGCTCAGAATTATTTTCGTACAAAACGAGCTTGAAGTAATAAAATAAAAGTCCAGCAGAGCCTGCCGTATACGTGCAGCAATAGCGTCCGTCATGCTGATCTTCCATCTGTAAAATGCAGGGCGTTGATTCGCCGTCGCGATAAATTTCCAGCTCAACGCTTTTAACGTAAGCGTCATAGACTTCAATCATGAATTCTGCTGCCTGACCTGCTTTGATTGCGCCAAAGGGTCGCTTGTACTCTTTTCTCCAAGGATTAAAGCGGATATTGGCCATTTGCTCCACAATCCTTTCCGTCTAACGGGGCAGAAGGGGCAACGTGCCAAATTTCGTCAGCGTACTTTTGAATCGTATAATCAGATGAGAAGTAGCCGGCATTTGCAATGTTGACGAGGCACTTCTTGTTCCAAAGCGACGGATTGCGGTACGTCTTTTCGACCTCGCTTTGTGCTCTCAGATAATCTTCGAAGTCGCGCAAAACAAAGTATTCATCTTTGTCACGCACGAGCGAATTGAAAATTTCCGCACCTTCTGCGCTGATTGAAGGAATCGTTCCGTCGACAAACGCATCAAGCACACGATGCAAAATCGGGTCGTTTGCGTAATAGTCGCTTGACTGATAGCTGTGATCGGCTTCGTATTGCAAAACTTCTTCTTTCTTCAGACCGAAGATAAAAATGTTGTCCTCGCCCACGTAATCCTTGATTTCAATGTTGGCACCGTCAAGCGTTGCAACGGTCAAGGCTCCGTCGAGCATGAATTTCATGTTGGACGTGCCGGATGCTTCCTTTGTGGCCGTTGAAATCTGCTCGCTGACGTCCGCAGCCGGAATGATCTTTTCCGCAAGCGATACCCCGTAGTCTTCCAGGAAGACGACCTTGAGCTTGTCTTTGATCGTTTTGTCGTTGTTGATCAGGTTGCCGACCTCATTGATGCATTTGATGATTGATTTTGCATAATGATAGCTCGGAGCAGCCTTGGCACCAAAAATGAAGACGCGCGGCACGACGTCTTTTTTCGGATCATCCTTCAGATCAAGGTAATATTTCACGATTTTCAGCAAGTTGAGCAATTGACGCTTGTATGCGTGAAGACGCTTGACCTGAACGTCAAAGATCGCATCCGGCGAAACGACGATTCCCGTCGTCTGTTTGATATATTTTGCAAGATCGACCTTGTTTTGATGCTTTGCCTTGCCGATATCGGCAAGCAGGCGCCAATCGTTGAGATGCGTTGCGAGATTGTGCAGCTCTTTCGGATTGCTGCGCCACTTCGTTCCGATTGTCTTGTCGATAATCTTGGCAAGGCGCGGATCAGCGATTTGAAGCCAGCGTCTGATCGTGATCCCGTTCGTCTTATTATTGAAACGTTCCGGATAAAGATGGTAGAAATCCTTCAAAACGTCTTGTTCCAAAAGATCCGTATGCAATTTAGCCACACCGTTCGTGCTGTGCGACCCGATGATTGCAAGGTGTGCCATATGCACGATGCCGTTGTTCACGATGCGCGTGCCAGAAATAAGGTCGGTCTCTGCTCTTTTGGCAAGTTCAAGCGCATAGCGCCGGTCAATTTCCGCAATGATTTGCATGATGCGCGGCTGCACGCGTTCAATAAAGGAAACCGGCCATTTTTCAAGCGCTTCCGACATGATTGTGTGGTTCGTGTAGCTCATCGTCTTGACGGTCTGATCAAAGGCCTCGTCCCAGCCCATCTTTTCATCGTCAAGCAGAATGCGCATAAATTCAGCGACGCACATTGCAGGATGAGTATCATTGATGTGCACGGAAATATGATCTGAAATTTCACTCATCGGCTTGCCGTACTTCTTGTAATGGCGTACGATACTTTGAAGACCTGCCGAAACGAAGAAGTATTCCTGACGGAGTCTCAACAAACGTCCTTCTTCGTTTGAATCGTCCGGGTAAAGAACTGAGGTCAGATCTTCGACTTTTCTTCTCGATTCAATGGTCGGAAACTTGACTTCTTCTGAAGCAGGAATTTGCGCATCCCACAATCTCATCGTGTTGACGTGATTGTTTTTGTAGCCGACAATCCCCGTATCGTAAGGAACAGCCCGAATGATATAAGAATTTTTGTAAACCGGCTGAAGCACGCCGTCAACTTCTTCCAAATAGACCTGTCCGCCGAATTTGACGTCAACGGCCTTGCTTTCGCGCGCAACTTCCCAGACGTTTCCTTGATTGAGCCATTCGTTCGGAAGTTCGACCTGATAGCCATCAACGAACTTTTGCTTGAACAGGCCGTACTTGTAGCGAATCCCGTTGCCGTTGACCGGGAGTCCGTCGGATGCGCTCGAATCCATGAAGGCGCTCGCCAAACGACCGAGTCCACCGTTTCCCAAAGCCATGTCGCGTTCTGCTTCGGCAATCTCATCCAGACTGAGTCCCATCTCTTTAAAGGCCGAATCAACCAGTTCGTACCAGCCCATGTTCAAAAGATTGCTCTTGAGCAGCCTCCCTGGCAAAAACTCGATTGAAAAATAATAGACCTGCTTTTGGTCTTCTTTGATGTAATTCTTCCACGTCTTGCGCCAAATGTCGGAATAACCGGACTTGACGACTGCCGCCAGCGTCTGATACAGCTCTTCCGGCGTCGCATCCTTGACGTCCAAAGCATATTCATCGGTCAAACGCCGCTTGAATTCCTTGATAAACTGTTCCTTAGTGATTTCCATACGCTTACCCTCCTTGAAAAACGTAAACTAACGTAAAATTTGCTCATACAAGTCAAGATAATTCTGACTTGCACTGTCCCAACTGAAATCAGAAGTCATCGCCGTCTTCATCATGCTTGCCCAGACTTTTGGCTGCTTGTTGTAGACGTTTAGTGCCTGCTTGATTTCCTCCATCATCCAAAACGACCCGAATTCTTCGAAGCCAAATCCAGTGCCGACTCCTTCAATCGGATTATATGCCCATACCGAATCTCTGAGTCCGCCGATCTGATGAACGATCGGCAGCGTGCCGTAACGCATTGAAATCATTTGCGAAAGCCCGCACGGTTCAAATGCGGACGGCATCAAGAACATGTCGCATCCGGCATAGATCTGCTGTGCAAGCTCAACGTCAAAGTCGATGCAGGCGCTGCATTTTTCAGGATAGCGCCCTGAAAAATAGCGAAAATCATGCTCAAAGTTGGCATAACCGGTTCCAAGCACGACGAGCTGAACGTTGAACTGCATCAGATTCGACATTTCCTGAGAAACGAGCTGGAATCCCTTTTGATAGGTCAGGCGGCTGACGATTCCAATCAAAGGCACGTCAGGCTTGACCGGAAGACCGAATTTCTTTTGCAGAGCCTCTTTGTCCTTTTTCTTGCCGGCAAGATTTTTGACGGAAAAATTATAAGGAATTGCCGGATCTTTTTCCGGATCGTTCGTTTCATAATCAATCCCGTTCAAAATTCCCGACAGCTTGAAACTGCACATTCTCAAAATGTCGTCAAGACCGCAGCCGAATTCTTTCGTTTGAATCTCTGCCGCATAAGACGGGCTGACGGTATTGATGCGATCGGCATAAAAGATGCCCGCTTTCATAAAGTTGACGGCGTCTCCCATCTGAATCGTGCCGTCATCATAGCGATCGGCGCTCATCCCGAACAATTCCGACATGACTTCTCTGCCGTATTGCCCTTGAAATTCCAGATTGTGAATCGTCAAAACGGTCGCAACGTGATTGAAGGCTTCGATCCAGCCGTACTTTTCGCGCAGCAAAAACGGGATGAATGCCGTGTGATAATCGTTGCAGTGCAAAATATCCGGAATGTAGCTGATGCGCTGCATCAACTCGATCACCGCCTGCTGGAAGAAAGCAAAGCGTTCGCCGTCATCATAATACCCGTAGATTCCCGGCCGATCAAAATAGTACTTGTTGTCCAAAAAATAATATTGAACGCCATCCATCTTCAGCGTTTTGACGCCGCAATACTGCATGCGCCAACCGACGCTGACGTAAAAATTGAACAAATCGGTCAGTTTGGCCTGATATTTTTCAGGCATCGTCGTATAAAACGGCAAAACGACGCGGACTTCGTTGCCTTTCTTGGCGAGAGCTTTCGGCAAGGCTCCCGCAACATCGCCCAATCCGCCCGTCTTAAAGAACGGAGCGCATTCGGCAGCCGTAAACAGAATTTTCATTTGTTTCACCCCCCGATAACGTCAGCGCAAACATGCTCATGCTTCTTGATGACAACCGGATTTTCAGGCGTGCCTTCGATTCTGACGCTTGGTTCGACCGTCACGCACTTGTCCAAAATCGCATATTTGACGCTTGCGCCTTGCTTGATATTGGCGTTTGCCATCACGATCGATCCGATGACTTCCGCATCTTTTTCAACCGTCGTACACCGCGAAATCAGACTGTGATCAATTTTTCCGTCAATGATGCATCCCGTTGCCAGCTGACTTGCGCTGACCTTTGAACCCTTTGAAAAATACGTCGCAACTTCATTTTTCGTTCTCGTGATCACCTTTTGACTTGAAAACAGCAGCGAATTGAAGTTTTCAGGATCAAGCATGTCCATGTTCGCATCGTAATAGCTCTTCATGTTGTAGATGTTGCTGAGATACCCGCTGTACTCATAAGCATAAGTATCGACCCTGCCGAGCTGTTCAATCAAAAATTCCTCGATGCTTGCCGGCATCCCGATGCTTTCGCCTTCCTTCAAGGCTTCTATCAGCCAATCCGTCTTGACCATGAAGATGCTCATCGACAGATTGTACAAATCTTGATTTTTTTCAACGTTGCCGAACCTGGTGTGGCCCGTCACGCGATTGTCGGAACTCAGATCGAGAATCTGGTCGTCGTTTGCGATTTTTTCGCAAGAAACGCGCTTGAAAACTGCCGTCATCGTGGCATTCTGTGACTGATGAACGTTGAGCACGGTTCGAAGATCGATGTTGCACAGCATTTTATTGCCGATAAATACAGTGTATGCGGACTTCGACTTGCGCAAGAAATCAATGATGTTGCAGTAATAATCTTTGCCTTCGGCCTTTTTGCGCAAAATATCCTGATAAAAGCTCAGGTACTGATAGCTCCCGATGCTGTCAAGTCCCCATTCGCGACCACCGCCCAGGTGATCAAACACGGATTTCACGCGACCTTCGTTCAAAATAATGTAAACCGTTCGAATATTGGCATTGGCGGCACTTGAAATCGCAAAATCCATAATTCTGTATTTGCAATCAAAATAAAGCGTTGAAAGCGGACGATTTTCCGTCAACGGCATCAATCCGCTGTATTCGTGTTCGTTGCCCAAAATGGCACACATCTTGTTAGCCTTCATCTACGGTCACCCCTATCACTTCTGAATTCCCTACGACTGCAACCTCATCTGTTCCGTCAATGACCGCACCATCTCCGATGACTGCATTTTCACCGATAATCGCCCGGTTGATCTTGACGTTTTTGCCGATTGAAGCACCGGTCATGACGACCGAATCCTTGATTGAAGCACCCTCTTTGACCTGAACGCTGGCCGCCAGGATGCTGTGCTTGACTTCCCCTGAAATGAAGCATCCGTCAACGATCATCGAATTTTCAACGTCAGCTTTTTCGGTAACGAACTGCGGCGGCGCAATCGGATTTTTAGAATAGATGCGCCAGTTCTTATCGCGAATGTCAAGTCCGCCTTCGTCATCGATGAACTCCATGTTTGCGCGCCACAAGGAATCGATCGTGCCAACGTCTTTCCAATAGCCTGAAAAATGGTAGGCGTAAACGTTGTCACCGCTCTTGATGTAAAACGGAATGACGTTTTTGCCGAAGTCGTACATGTCGACGTCCTTTTGGAAGCTGTTCATCAAAACGTTTCTGAGTCGCGCCCAAGTGAAGATGTAGATTCCCATCGAAGCGTGGTTGCTCTTCGGTTCGGCCGGCTTTTCTTCAAATTCAGTGATCCGATCGTTCTCATCGGTGTTCATGATGCCAAAGCGGCTCGCTTCATCCCATGGCACGTCGATTACGGCAACGGTCAAAGCCGCATTGTTTTCCTTATGCTGATTGAGCATGTCCTCATAGTCCATCTTATAGATGTGATCGCCTGATAAAACAAGCAGGTATTCCGGATCCATCATATCGATATAATCGATGTTTTGGTAAATGGCATGTGCCGTTCCCTCAAACCACTTGCTGCCTTCATTGTTCGAATAAGGCTGAAGAATCGTGACGCCGGAATCAAGCCGATCAAGTCCCCAGCTTGCGCCATTGCCGATGTGATTGTTCAAAACAAGCGGCTGATACTGTGTAATGACGCCGATGTTCTTGACCCCGGAATTCACGCAGTTGCTGAGCGTAAAGTCAATGATGCGATACCTTCCGCCAAAGGGCACAGCCGGCTTTGCGATGTTCTGCGTTAATTTTCCCAGGCGAGTCCCTTTGCCCCCCGCCAGAATCATGGCAAGCATTTCATTTTTCATTTCACCAGATGGAAAAACTCCATCCTTCACCTTCCTTCCTGCTGTTATTTTTCGCTTGTGACCTTTTTAGTCTTTCCGGATTCCGTTTTTACGGTAATCTTCGTCTTCTTCTTCCGCGGGCTTCGCTTCTTCCTCCTGCCTGCCTTCCTTTCATCATCCGTCATCCGATAGAGATGGTTGACGTAGCGCGTATTGACGTCGACCGGCTTCAGAATCAGCGTGCCGAATGCCGGCACGTTCGTCTTAATGCTCTGATCGTAATTTTTAAATGTTGCGTCGTTGGTCTTCTTTTGCGGATTGCGTCGCAAAAGCGTGCCGCCGAATTCCTTTGTTTCCGTGTTCAAAATTTCCTTGTACGTTCCGGGATAAGGAACCCCGATTGAAAAATCATTTTGCTCGACTGCCGTCAGGTTCATGATGATGATCAAGAAGTCGTTTTTCTTCTTTCCGTGGCGAACAAAACTCAAAATCGTCTGTTCGCGATTGTCGGCATCGATGACCTCGAGACTTTCAGGTTTGTTTTCGGTTTCCCAAAGAGACCTTTCTTCCCTGTACAGTTTATTCAGCGTTGCAGTAAAATGCTGCATTTTAGCATTCAATTCGTCTTCCAGATCTCCGAACGGAAGTCCTTCATAATATCTCCATTCAAGATACTGTCCCCATTCGCTTCCCATAAACAGGAGCTTTTTGCCCGGATGAGTCATCTGATAGGCATAAAGCGTGCGCAGCTGGGCCAGCTGGCGATAGCGATCGCCCCACATCTTGTTCATCAGGCTCTTCTTGCCGTGCACGACCTCGTCATGCGACAGCGGCAAAACGAAATTTTCGGACATCCGATACATCCAGGAAAAAGTCAGCATATCCAAATGATCGCCTCTAAAAAGAGGATCCATTTGGAAGAAGTTCAAAACGTCGTTCATCCAGCCCATGTTCCACTTGTAATCGAATCCGAGCGAATCTTCTTCAAGCATTCCCGTGACCTTGGTACCCGCTGAGCTTTCTTCAGCAATCAAAATCGTCTTCGGATGGGCAAATTTGACGACCTTGTTGAACTTGCGCAAAAAATGCCATCCTTCGAGGTTGCGATTTCCGCCATATTTATTCGGTTTCCAAGGCTTGTCGCCATAGTCCAGATAAATCATGTTCGACACCGCATCGATCCGAAGCCCGTCCAAGTGGAATTTTTCGATCCAAAAGAATGCGCTTGAAATCAAAAACGCTTGCACCTGCGGCTTTCCCAAATCAAAATTCAGGGCGCCCCATTCCGGATTCGATGCGCGATCATGGTCCTCGTACTCGTATGTTGCGGTTCCGTCAAAATAAGCCAAAGCATCATCATTGATGCAGTAATGTCCGGGAACCCAGTCAACAATCACGCCGATGTTTTGATTGTGGCATTCATCGACGAAGCGCTGAAACTGCTCCGGCTTCCCGTAAGCCTGACAAAACGCGAAATACCCAATCAATTGGTATCCCCATGAAGCATCAAGCGGATGCTCCATCAGCGGCATGAACTCAACGTGCGTATAGTTCATTTTCTTGAGATACGGCACGAGTTCTTCCGTCAGATCGTCAAAATCATACGGTCTGCCGTCATCATGATTTTTCCAAGATCCGGCATGTACTTCATAGATGTTCAGCGGTCGCTCAAAGTAGTTGGAGCGTTTTTGGCGACCGCGCCAAAGACCGTCGCTCCATTTAAATTCAGGGATCGTATGGATAATCGAAGCATCGTTTGGACGCTCCTCAAACCTCATCGCATACGGATCGATCTTGTAGACTATTCTCCCAGTGCTTTGCTTGACCTTAAACTTGTACAGCTGCCCCTCTTTTGCATCATTAGTCAATACGCTCCACACGCCGTACCCGTCCTTTTCCATCGGAAGCGTGTCTTCCCAATCGTTAAAATCCCCGACAAGCCAAATCATTTGCGCATTCGGTGCCCAAACTCGAAAAAGATAACCTTCCTCAACTCTATGCGGTCCAAACAGCTGCTCGGCATGATAGTTTTCACCGGCAGCAAAGGTTTTGAGCGCATTTTCGAGATTAAAATCCGCTTTTTCCATAAAAAGTCCCCCTTTGAAGAATTCGACCAGCAGTATCTGTTAATTACCTCTCTAATGACATCATATCACAGTTGCATAAAAATTAGTTGATATTTTCTCATTTTTATTCAAAAACTTTGATTGCGTTTACAATTACCGCTTTAAGCCATTTTCGCAACGATAAGTCAACTATTTCCCAATGAATAATTTAAGAATTTTATTAATGATAAATGAGCTTCTGTATAGTTGTTGCGACCAGATTAAAATTTTGCCAAAATATGTCATCTCATCTTTGACAAACTAGATGCAAAGCTCATTAATCCCTTGCTATCATTATATTTTGACGAACTACACCTTTTTTCAAAGGCAACATTGTTCTTCAAGCAGTTAACAAAAAAGAGCCCTGTTTTCTCACAAGACTCTTCTTCATTTTATTTTAATCTATAAACTAAGCGTTGGTATTTTATGCAAATTTATTTTTTACAGTTTAATTTTTGAACGTTGCCAAATATTGCTTTTTCAGACAGCTTGCTGCCTTCTTAACCCCTGTCGGCATCCGAACATTTTTATCGCCAGCGGTCCAAAATAAAATTCGAATTTTTACGCAATATGATTTTCACGCAAAATTTTCTCAACGATTTCCTCCATTTCGGGTGTTCGTTTCCATTCCTCAAAATGGTCAAAATCTTCTTTTGGCATCTCAAAATTTTCGTTGATGTAATTTTCGTATGCGATCACGTTTTTTGAACGCGGAATGTTCAGCTGCAAAATCCGCACGCTTTTGATAAAACCGCGAATTGCCGCAAGTTCTGCACGACCGTTTTGCGCAATGTCCGACACTTCGTAATACTTGCTGCCGTCATTTCGCGTAATTTCTTCAATCAGATTCAAAGTCTCGTTGCTCTTCATAATAATCACTCCCGGTTCAATTATATCTTAAAATCCGTTCAGACAAAACAAAAACCACCGTAATCACATAGGTTACAGTGGTTGGCATAAGAGAGAAAGAGAATTGATTAGAAGGTAAACTAATTAATACCTTACCCGTACATAATAACGCTTACAGAAAGCGTTGTCAATAATAAATAAGAAAAAATTTATCAAGCCGCGAGATAACGGTAATCCCGTCCTTATTTTCCTGTCGCTTTTCCTAAGTGATTGCACAATTTTTCCGTTGACCCGAAACTGGATTTTGCCATAAAAATTTCCGTGAAGCAATCAGAAACTGCATGTTTCAGTAATCACTCCTGATTTTAGCTAAAAATTGGCATATTTTTGCGATCCATACTATAATAGGCAAGTGAACTCAACGAATTGCGAGGCATTTTCATGATTAACAAAAAACAACTTGCACTGAGTCTTTTCATTGGGGCGGGACTCATTTTAATCAAACTCGTCACATTGGCACTTGCTTCACCGAACGATACGCAGCTCCAGACCGTTTTCTCGCTGTTTTCCATGGGGATGTGGTACGTGCCCTTATTGTTTGTTCTTCTCTACTATTTCGTTTATTCCTCAATCTGCTATTTGGTTTTGCGCGTAATCACGTACACGTTGAATAACGTTTTTCATAAGTGATCAGAGGCTGAGACAAAAGTCCCGTTTTCCTCTTGAAATAAATTAAATGCTGAACAAAGACGGTCGATTTGTGACTGACTTCGTCCGGCTTTTTTAATTTTGATAACTTTTTTGTCAAATGCAGCGTTGAGAATCGCCTGCTCACTCAATGTCCAAGACTGGCTTAAGGGAAAAACGGTGATTTTGGAGATTTGCCCGTAGATGCCGGTCTTCGGTTACAGGCAAAACAATGGCGATGGCCGCACGGACACTAGGGCAGACAAAAACAACGCCTTTCTGCCAAATTTTGTCTACTCTTGCGTCCAATTCTTCCGACCGCGGGCTCCGAAAGTAGAACAAATTTTCCAAAAATTGAAAAAATGTTCTACCGCCGACTCCAAATCCGCCCCGCGCGGCTCCGAAAGTAGAACAAA
>NZ_FOPI01000009.1:70843-83807 GCF_900113455.1 Ligilactobacillus ruminis DSM 20403 = NBRC 102161
AAAGTAGAACAAAATCTCCAAAAATTGAAAAAATGTTCTACCGCCGACTCCAAATCCGCCCTGCGCGGCTCCGAAGCAGACAAAAAATGAGATTTCCTACCGAATTTTGTCTGCCGCTGCGACCAATTCCGTCTCACGCCACATCCAATTCTGCCGACCACATCAGACACCCCCCTCACCCCCCATCCCAAAAATCCGCACAAAAAAACCGGACACAATGCCCGGCCTCATTTCATATTCAATTAAACGCCCATTTCCTTCTTAACGACATCCACGATTTCCATTACGTAGTCATGAACGAGCTCTTGCGTCGGAGCTTCCGCCATGACGCGCAGCAAATCTTCGGTGCCGCTAGGTCGCACGAGCACGCGACCTTCGTCTCCCATCTTGTCTTCAACTTTGGCAATTGCGGCTTTGATGACCTCATTGTCCAACGCTGCCTTCTTGTCGGTCACGCGAACGTTGACGAGTTCTTGAGGATAAGTCGTCACTTCCGCAGCAAGTTCGGACAATTTCTTCCCGGTCTGCTTGATGACGTTCAAAAGCTGCAACGCCGTCAACATCCCGTCACCGGTTGTGTTGAAATCAAGAAAAACAACGTGGCCGGATTGTTCGCCGCCGACATTGTAGCCGTCTTTGCGCATCTCTTCGACGACGTAGCGGTCGCCGACTTGAGTCTTGACGGAATTAAGGCCATTTTTGGCCATCGCTTTGTACAAAC
The DNA here is from genome assembly GCF_900113455.1 of Ligilactobacillus ruminis DSM 20403 = NBRC 102161. Lineage (GTDB taxonomy): Bacteria > Bacillota > Bacilli > Lactobacillales > Lactobacillaceae > Ligilactobacillus > Ligilactobacillus ruminis. The sequence goes on from NZ_FOPI01000009.1 coordinate 71,565, forward strand.
CGATGTTGCTCATGACGGTCGTCACGATCGTATCCTTCTTCAAGCGGCCGCGTTCGCACATATACTTGCCGCAGATGAACATAATCTTGTCGCCGTCGACGATATTGCCGAGCTCGTCAACCGCGATGCAGCGATCGCCGTCACCGTCGAATGCAACACCGACTTGAGCACCCTGTTCAACGACGAACTTGGCCAAAGCTTCGGGATGAGTCGAACCAACGCCCTTGTTGATGTTGAGTCCGTCCGGATTCGTTGCCATCGTGTCAAATTCAGCGCTGAGATCCGCAAAGAGTCGTGAAACCAAATTACTCGTCGAACCGTTGGCACCATCAACTGCGATGTGCATTCCTTCAAGATCATCCGGAATCGTTTGTTCAAGGAATTGCAAATACTTGAGCGCGCCTTCGCGGTAGCTGCTGACCGTTCCCAGGCCTTCTGCAGAAGGACGCGGAAGATCATCAGTATTTTTTTCAAGCAAAGCTTCGATTTCTTCTTCTTGATCGTCCGAAAGCTTGTACCCGTCACCACCGAAGAACTTGATGCCGTTGTCTTGAACCGGATTGTGCGAAGCAGAGATCATGATTCCTGCATCAGCATCCTGCAAACGAACGAGATAGGCAACGCCAGGAGTCGTCATGACACCCAAAGTGAACACTTCGATTCCGACTGAAAGCAAGCCGGCAATCAAAGCCTGTTCAAGCATTTGCCCTGAAATGCGTGTATCGCGAGCAACCAGGACGCGTGGCTGCTTGCCTTCAGCATGCTGTGTCAGCACGTAACCACCGCAGCGACCTAGTTTAAATGCAAGTTCAGGAGTCAGTGTCTCGTTTGCAATGCCTCTGACACCATCTGTACCAAAATATTTCATTTTAAAAAATCCTCATTTCTGTGTTTATCTAATCTTCAGAAGAAGATGAAACTGACGACGAGCTCGAACTATTAATTTTGCTGCTGTCATCATCTTTTTTGTTATCCTCGTCATTGTCAGTCGTCGTCTGCTTATCCGAACCGGAAGAATCGTTTGAACCGGTCGATCCGCTCGACTGAATCTGGCTTCCTGACGACTGAACTTCAATCGTTACTTGAACCGAATTCGGCGAAACGGACGTAACGCCCGCTTCGGTCGGAGAAATTTTAATCGTCTTCGTCGTCGTGCTGTTAATCCCGACAATCGGAACCTTTAAGATGTATGAAGAAATCGACTTGAGAGCCGTCTTCGTTCCGTGGAGAGTGATCGACTTCGTTGACGAAGTGAAATTATAGCTTTTACCGGAAACTCCGCCAGCGCCAGCTTCAAGCAGCAATGGCACGGTCTTCGTTGACGTTGCCGAATTAATCGGAACGGTCACATGAACCTTTTCCGGACTGATGACGACGTCTGGAACCGGTTTGCCGTTTTTGTCGATTGCTTGCAAAATGACGTTTTTTGAATATGCGGAGTTTGTTCCGTCTGGCAAATTCACATTCGCAACCACGCTGACGATTTTTTTGATAGACTTCTGTCCGCCCGTAATGCTTACCGTCCGGCTGCTCAATATCGGTGTTCCGGCAGCGTATCCGCTTGAAATCTGTCCAGTGTCGTAGCGTGTCTGAATCGACATCGTGATCGTCTTGCGACGTTCGATCTTGATGACGGCCGAATCGGGATCAATCGAAGCCGTTACTTCTTTGCTGAGTCCGGAAGTCTTGAATTTGACGGTATGAGTGCCTGATTTCAGCTTCGACAAATCCGCATAGACTTCAAAATTGCGCGTATTGTCCATCGCCTTGACCATCGCGCTCGGACCTGAAAGTTTGACCTGAACCTTTTCCGGATATCCGGTCACGAAATACTTGTCGTTGTCAACGTTGACTGCAAGCGGCATCGTCATCTTGACCGTTTTGTTCGTCATCAAAACTGCCGGCGCCTGAGGCTTGTTGTCAGTCGTTCTCGTTGAACCCAGGCGCTGATAATTTACGTAGAAAAACAAGAGCAAGGCAAACAACAGCGAAACAAGCTGATACAAAAACTTCGTATTATCAATCTTAGGGAATTTCAATGCTTGTGCCCTCCTTTCCAGAAGGCTTGGGCAACTCTTTCAAAAAAGGACTGCTTCTTGTCCTCTTCCTTTGGAACAAGCTCGTTTCTCAACAGCTTGAGATAATCCTGACGAGCAAGATCGCGAATCAGTTCGTTGTTCTTCGTAATCGTCACGCCGCCGGTTTCTTCTGAAACGACAATCGTCAACGCATCCGTAACTTCACTGATGCCAACGGCCGCACGGTGTCTTGTTCCGAGCTCTTTTGGAATCAGGTTGCTTTCGGAAAGCGGCAGATATGCGGCGGCAACTGCAATCTTGTTATCCTTGATGATAACCGCGCCATCGTGAAGCGGCGTATTCGGAATGAAAATATTGATCAGCAAAGCGCCCGTAATATTGGCATCCAGCTTGATACCGGTTTCGATATAGTCTTCAAGGCCGGTATTCATCTGAATAGTGATCAAAGCACCGATTCTACGCTTTGACATGTACTGAATCGCCTGATCCAAGGCCTCGACCATCTTCTCTTCGTTATTTTCTTTCTTATTATATGACGTAAATAAGGAACCGCGCCCCAAGTGTTCAAGACCGCGTCTGATTTCAGGTTGGAAAATCACGATAATTGCAATAATCCCCCAGTTGATCACCTGATCCATTATCCAAGAGAGCGTCTCAAGACCAACGTACCAACTGATCAATTTGACGACGATGATGACGACGACACCCTTGAACAACTGAACGGCCTTGGTCCCGCGAAGCAGCATCATCAACACGTAGATCACGTACCAAACGACCAAAACGTCCAACACGTTGACCACATGCTGCAAAGTGAAGATACTTCCTAAAACCTGCAACAAAATACCCCCTCACTGTTTATTTTTACAACTATACATTATATCACGTCCACCGTAAAAATGTTACTTGACAAAAGACGACGTTAAAATCTAAAAATTTTACAACGATTGCCGCAAAACAAAAAAAAACACACCGGTTTTTGATACAATAGAATTATCAATAAAAAGGCGGTGGAAAAAGTGTCTAAAAGATTCAAATGGGTGGTCAGAACTGCATTTTTCATCTACATCATCTATGCGTATCTGACAATCTACCGCCAAGGGAACTTTTTCAGTTTCCTTGTGCTCAACACGTTTCTGGCATACCTCCCAGTCGAGATTTCGTTTCACATGAACGAAGGTCAGCCAAAAATCATCTACTGGCTCCTCTTCGTATGCTGGCTCCTCTTCTATCCGAACGCCCCGTACGTTTTGACGGACCTTTTTCACCTTGCGCGCATGAATCCCTACGATGCCGCAACCGGCCTGATGAAGTTTGACCTTCATCTCTGGCTTTACTTCACCAACCTTGTCATAAGCGCTTTGGCTTGTTGCCTGATGGGCGTCTGGAGTCTCGAATACGTCACGCAGACGATTCAGGTCAGGTTCCGCAAGCCAGGTCTTGGTTGGCGCACAATTATCGTAACTGTCCTGACGATTTTCTCATCAGTCGGTGTCTACGTTGGCAGATTCCTGCGCCTGCACACGGCCTACATCTTCTTTGATCCCGGTTTCGTCATCAAAGAACTTATCACCATGTGGAGTCCGCGCATGCTGGCCTTCGTTTTCATGATGTTTCTCCTGCAGATGACGGTCTGGGTTTCGATCACGATCGGCCGCATCACGATTACGAACCTCGATTCAAAATATAATCTTCAATGAGTCAGACGTTTGTCTGGCTTTTTTGTTAATCGCAGTCCCTCTCTCGCTGCAGACGCTGATTTGAAACCGAAAAGCGCCCTCTTCGGTCAAATCCAGTGACCGAAGCCGCCAAAGTAGACAAAAAACAGGAATTTCTACTCATTTTTGTCTACCGCTGCCTCAAAATCCGGCTCACGCGCCCCCCAAAGTAGAACAAAAATTCCCAAAATTGAAAAAATATTCTACCGCTGCTCCCAAATCCAGTCCGCGCGCCCCCCAAAGTAGAACAAAAATTCCCAAAATTGAAAAAATATTCTACCGCCGACTCGAAATCCGCCTCGCGCGGCTCCCAAAGTAGAACAAAAATCCCCAAAATTTAAAAAATGTTCTACCGCCGACTCAAAATCCTGCTCGCGCGGCTCCCAAAGTAGAACAAAAATCCCCAAAATTGAAAAAATATTCTACCGCCGACTCAAAATCCTGCTCGCGCGGACCCGAAAGTAGAACAAAATACCTAAAAATTGAAAAAATGTTCTACCGCCGACTCAAAATCCTGCTCGCGCGGCTCCCAAAGTAGAATAAAAATCCCCAAAATTTAAAAAATGTTCTACCGCCGACTCAAAATCCTCATTCACCGCCTGAAGACAATGCTTTCACCACCCCTCCGCCTCAGTCTAAGATAACGCTTTCGCTTCCTCTACACGCACCTATAACATCCCTCACCACGCACAAAAAAATAGCGAGAATTTCCACCCAGAAAATCCTCACTATTTCGTCTCTCGATCACAAAACCAAATCTTAGTCAAAAACCTTAAATCTCACGTCGTCTTCCAAAAATTCCTTGTCGTCCGCAGGAGCTTCAATCGATCCAAACGGCATTTCGGCACGCAGTCTCCAGCTTTCCGGAAGATCGAATTGCTGCTTGATCGCATCATCGATCAACGGGTTATAGTGCTGAAGCGAAGCACCGAGGCTATTTGCTGCCAAAACTTCCCAAACGGCCTGCTGTGCGCCGCCGATGCCTTGTTCCGCCCAATCGTCAAAATTGTCGGCATAAAGCGGAAAATCTTTTTTCAATTTCTTGACGGTTGCTGTTTCCGTAAAATACAGTACCGTTCCGAAACCTGCCTTGAAAGTTGCGATTTTTTCTTTCGTCTTCAAAAAAGCATCGTCATCTTTGACGACTTTTCTGAGTTCATCCAAAACAATGTCCCAAACACGATCCGAAGATTCGCCGAACGTAATCACTGCACGGACCGTCTGACTGTTGAATGCGGTCGGAGAATTTTTGAATGCTCCTTCGATCAGTTCGGTAATCTGCTCATTATTCAGTTCGATGTTCTTTCCGATTGCGTAAATCGAGCGCCGTTTCTTTAAAAATTCAATTGCGTTATTCATGTCTGATCAGCCTTTCTTATTGCTTACTTTACGTAAGTATAGCGTACAATCGAAGCAAAGTAAAAAATTATGCTCACTGCTTTCAAATCCAGTAATCATCGTCACCCATCGCCTCAACGCTGCCAAGCAAATAACCGTTTCCGACCTGAGAGAAGAAATCGTGATTTGACGTTGACGTCGAAATGCCGTTCATGACGACGGGGTTGACGTCTGTGGCCGTTTCTTCAAACAATGGCTCAAAACCAAGATTCATCAAGGCTTTGTTGGCATTGTATCGTAAAAAGATGCCGACGTCTTCGGTCCATCCGAGTTCATCGTAAAGTTCATGCGTATACTTCTCTTCGTTTTGATACAGATCGTAGAGCAGGTTGACGATTTCAAATTTCAATTTCTCCTGTTCTTCTTCTTCCAAAGCCCTGTATCTTATCTGAAACTTATATCCGATGTAAGTTCCGTGAACCGACTCGTCCCTCAAAATCAGCTTGATTATTTCGGCCACGTTGTTAAGTCGATTGTGTCCGAGAAAATAAAGCGGCGCATAAAAGCCTGAATAAAACAGAAACGACTCCAGGAAAACGGAGGCCGCCTTCTTCATCAAAGCATCGTCTCCGCGATAAATCGCACAGATCTTTTCTGCCTTGTACTGAAGATACTCGTTTTTTTCCGTCCATTCAAAAATCTCTTCAATTTCTGTCGGCGTATTGAGCGTCGAAAAAATCGACGAATAACTTTTGGCATGCACGGATTCCATAAATTCGATATTGTTCAGCACGGCCGTTTCATGCGAGGTCAAGGCATCCTTTTTAAGCGCGCTCATCCCGTCAACCGACTACAACGTGTCAAGCAAGGTCAGCCCTCCGAAAACTTTTTCGACTAGCGCATGCTCTTCTTCTTTCATTTTCTTCCAATCGTTGAGATCGTTTGACAAGGGAATTCTGGTATCAAGCCAGAATTGCTCCGTCAACTTTTCCCAAACCGCCTTGTCCAAGGCATCATCCAACACGTTCCAGTTTATGGCACGATATGTTTTTTCCATTTAAATCACACAACTTTCGCATTCGGCAAATTTGTCTTCTTCATCCTGATCGGTAAACGTTCTGACGTAATAAATCGATTTGATTTTCTTTCGGAAGGCATAGTGCCTGAGAATCGTCAAATCGCGCGTCGTCAATTCCTCTTTGTGACCTTTTTTCCACTCGTAAAGATCAGCAGACGGCTTCGATCTCATGAACAAAGTCAGGCTCAGCCCTTGATCGACGTGCTTTTGCGCCGCCGCATAAGTGTCGATGACGCACCTCATGTCAAGGTCATAGGCGCTCGTGTAGTAAGGCAGCGTTTCTTCGGAAAGACCGGGCGCCGGGTAGTAGATCTTGCCGATCTTCTTTTCCTGCCGCTCTTCCACGACCCTGACGATTGGCTGCAGGGATGCGGTCGTGTCGTTGATGTAAGAAATCGATCCGGTTGGCGCAACGGCGAGCCTGTTTTGATTGTACAACCCGTGTCTCATTACGTTTTGGCGCAGTCTGCCCCAGTCTTTTGCGCTCGGAATGAAGATTCCCTTGAAGAGTTCTTTTGTTTTTGAAAAATGCAGTGTCAAATCAGCATTTTCATATTCTTCGAAATAGCTTCCGTCCGCATACCTGCTTTCTAAAAAACCGTCAAACATCTGCTTCTTCTCAATCGCAATTTCGTTTGAAGCAACCAGCGTCCAATAGTTCAGCAGCATGAAATACGTCGAAACGAATTCCAGGGCTTCTTTTGAACCGTAGCGAATTTTGTTTTGCGCAAGGAAGGAATGAAGACCCATTGCCCCCAGTCCGATGGCATGCGCCGTTTCGTTTCCGTGAGCTACGGAAGGCACGCTTTTGATGTTTGATTCGTCGGAAACTTCCGTTAAGGCTTTCACCATCGTTTTGACGGAACGTCCAAAGTCAGGTGCTTTCATCAAATTTGCAATATTCGTTGACCCAAGGTTGCAGCTGATATCACGTCCAAGCTTGACGTATTCCTGCTCGTCATTGATGACGGACGGCTCCTGCACCTGCAAAATCTCTGAACAAAGGTTGCTCATGACGATTTTTCCTTTGATCGGATTGCCGGCATTGACCGTATCGATATTGACGATATAAGGATAGCCCGATTCTTGCTGAAGCTTTGAAATCTCTTCTTCAAGCATTCTCGCAGAGATTTTTTTCTTCTCGATCCGAGGATTTTCGACCATCTTCTCGTATTCTTTGGTCAGATCGACATAGGAAAACGGACAATGGTATTCTTTTTCGACCGTGTAAGGTTCAAAAAGGCACATCTCCTCGTTTTTGCGCGCAAGCTCATAAAACTTGTCCGGAACGACGAGTCCCAAAGAAAGCGTCTTGACCCTGATTTTTTCATCGGCATTTTCTTTTTTGGTCCCGAGAAATTCCAAAACGTCTGGATGAAAAACGTTCAGATAAACGGCGCCCGCACCTTGTCTTTGCCCCAACTGATTTGAATAGGAGAAACTGTCTTCAAGAAGCTTCATCACGGGAACGACGCCCGAAGCCGCCCCTTTGATCTGCTTGATGCTGGCTCCCCGCCCGCGCAGATTGGAAAGGCTGACGCCGACGCCGCCACCGATTCTTGACAGCTGCAGAGCCGAATTGATCAGCCGTCCGATCGAGTTCATGTCGTCGGTCGTCTGAAGCAAAAAGCATGACACGAACTCACCGCGTCGTTTTCGTCCGGCGTTCAGAAAACTCGGCGTTGCCGGCTGAAACCGCTGATGAATGATTTCTTCTCCGATTATCTCCGCAAGTTCTTCATCACCGTCGGCAAACGTCAGCGCACATGCCAAAACCCTGTCGCAAAAATCTTCGAGCCAGATTTTTTGATCATTCGTTTTCATGGCATACTGCGCATAAAACTTGTAGGCAGACATGAACGTCTTGAATCTGAATCCTGCTTTTCGCAGCCTTTCATCCAGTCCGTCGATGAACTCAGAAGTGTATCTTCCGAAGACTTCCTCATCGTAATAGCCGTTTTCGACCATCCATTTCACGTGCTCGTGCTTTTTTTCAAACCGCTTGATCTTTGGCTTGACTTCGTCTTTCAAAAACAGCTTCAACGCCGCCTGATCCTTGTCCAGTCTGATCCGCCCGTCTTCCGGCAGATTCAGTTCATTGTTGAGCTCGAACCATGGTTGTTTTTCGTTCAAGTTCTCTCACCTCTTCTTCAAAATTGTCAACGTCTTCCTTCGTTCCGGAAAACTCGAACGCATATATCAGCGGAACGCCGTACTTTTTTGCAATCTCCTTTGCGGAAAAAACAAACAGCTCGGCAAAGTTTCGATTGCCCGATCCCGAAACGCCGGCCAAAAATTTCTGATTCTCACCGGTTTCAAGAAAATCAAAAACGGGCGCGATAAACTCTGCTTCATAGGTCGGGACCACCAGTACGTACGGATCTTTCATCTCCAGCTCAGCGGTCGGATCGATTTCAATCGTCTCGTAAGCGTTGAGTTTGGCCGCAAACCGTTTAGTCTGACCAGTCACGCTAAAGTACACGACCTTCATAGGTTAAAGGCCTTTTTCATTTTTTCCTGGTCAAATCCAGTGCAGACGACTTTGTTCGAGTCCTCAACCACCGGCAGACTTTTGACTCCAAGCTTGCGCAGCCTTGCCATTGCGGCTTCATCTTCATCAACGTCGACTTCTTTAAAATCAAGGTTATGTTCATTTAAAAATCTTTTGGTCATCATGCACTTCATGCAGCCTTTGCGACTGAATACGGTTATGTTCATAATATCAATCCCTTCGTTTCAATTTATAATGATTATAACCGCTTGAATCCATTAGCACAACATATCGAATGCAGTTTGTTTCACGCACAAGATGTTGTATCAATTATTAACCCGGCTTAGAATCTTTTTAAACTAGCATTTGGCAGGCTTTTTATGTCCATGAAACTTTATCAACTGAAGCCCGGAAAAACTATACTTCAAATTAAAAATCCACTCTTGACATCAATTTCAAATCGGCTCTATTTTTGTGACATTCGCAACAATATCTCAAACATAAGCAGCAAAAACTTCAAAATCATTCATCAGCCACTTGTTGTCAAAAAAGAGTTTTGATGTTACAACGAAAGTTCAGAAAAGCCTTACCGGTTATTCGCCAAGACCTATGCAAGTCGTTTCACAGTGACGACCTTGAATTATTGCATTTAGTCGCCCCTGAACTTTGGCAGGTTAAGGCGACTATTTCTTTTTGACGTCAAAAGCATGTCCGATAGTGAGCGTGCTTTTTATTTTTTAGCATCTTCCAAGCCATCCTTGCAAAGCATTGTGTCAAGGCGGGCCTTACGGGCAAATCTTCGTTTTTGCAAATCTGCCCGTAAATGCCTGTCGATTACGGGCAAAACGTCGATTCCTGTGATCTGCCCGTACCCCCCAAAAACCAGACCAACGACAAGCCCGCCCCTTTCGCTTCTCTTTTCTGCACATCACCAAGCGCTGCATAAAAAACCGGATGATTCGCAATAAATCGCAAATCATCCGGTTCTTTAATTTGTGACTGGTTTGTCAAAACCTTTTAACAAATTATTTATTAACGCTCAATTTGTCCGTTTCGTTCTTCAAGTTGTCTGCAATATCGCGCAAGTCGGCAACGTACTGCGTGAATTCGTCCATCGTTGCCAAAACTTCTTCGGAATTTGCGGAAACCTCTTCCGTTCCAGCTGCGTTTTCCTGAGTTGAAGCAGAGATGCTTTCAAGTCCTTCGAGCACTTTGCCTTGAACTTCTTCGATCTTATCTGAAGCTTTGGCAACGCCTGCGACTTTTTGTGCCATTTCCTGATTGCGCTTGAAGACTTCCATCGTCGATTTGATGGCTTCTTGAATCAGCTTGGACTGCTTTTGACCGCCTTCAACGGAACTGTTCGTCTTGTCGACCATTTCAATTGACTGATTCTTGATGTTGTCGATGATGCCTTCAATTTCCTTCGTCGAAGCCGCGCTTTGTTCGGCAAGCTTGCGAATTTCTGCCGCAACGACTGAGAAGCCTTTGCCGGCTTCGCCTGCGCTGGCAGCTTCAATCGAAGCATTCAAGGCAAGCAGGTTCGTCTGACGCGAAATTTCGTTGATGACATTGATAATCTTGGTAATGTCCTGAATATCCGCGTTCATGTTCTGAACACTCTGAGACAGGGCCTTCATATCATCGAGCTCAGCCACCCAGTTGCTGTTGACATTGTCCATCGTGTTCATGTTGTCCTGATTGATTTTGGCAGATTCGTCGGATTCAGCATTCATGGCATGAACGCTTTCGTTCAACTCATCGATAACCTTCGAAAGTTCTTCCAGTTTAGTTACGCTTTCCTGAGTTTCCTGAGCCTGTGAACTCGTAACTTCAGCAATGCCAGTAATCGTTTGGGCAACTTCTTCCGTTGCCTTGCCCGTCTGCTTGGAGAGTTCAAGCAATGAAGCTGATTTTTCCGCAACGTTTGCCGACTGTTTCTTGACGTTTCCAATCAATTCACCGACGGCATTGATCATTTTATTGTAACCGAAAGCGATTCTGTTGAATTCGCTGCCATCTTGTTCAGGATTTACGAGTTTTGCCGTGACCTTTTCAGCAAAGTTCTTGGCCTTGCTGCGATCAACCTTGATTTCGTTCAGATTGCCGCTTTCTGCTTCCTTAAAGTAATAAAGCAATGTTTCGGAAATTCTTCTGAAGATGCCCTGGATCGTCATTGCAGCAATGATGATGACAATTGCAACGATAATCGCAATCACGCTGGCCGTCTTGATCATTGTCCGACGTTCGTTTTGAAGGTCGTTTTTCATCACGTACGAATACGCCCAGTACTTGCTGCCGTTTTCGCCCTTGTTAAAGTAAATATCGGTAATCTTTGATTCGCCCTTCAAATGAACAAATCCTTTGCGCTTTGAAGAAGCCTTGATTGCCTGATACATCTTGTCGTTTTTCAGACTGTTGCCGCGACTGTAATGACTGTCATCAATTGCGCCCTTTGAGGCAAGCACAATTCCGCCGTTTGAAACAAGCGTCACGCGACCCGTCCGACCGATCCTGACATTGCCGATTGGACGTTCAATCGCATTGAACGAAACGTCGGTGCTGACAACGCGAATCTTGTTGTTGTCTGTCTCGTAGGCATATGCTGCCGTGATGACATACATGCCGGTTTGGACATCTTTATAAGGAAGAGTCCAGATTACGCTGCCCATGTCGGAAACAGCTTTCTGATACCATTCACGTGTCGTCGGCTTGTAACCTGCAGGAAGCTTGTCGGAGCTTGCACAGTTGTCATCCTGGTCGGCAACCGTTGCCGTAAGGAGGGAGTCATTTGCATTGCAGAGCTTCTTCATTTCAAGCTCCAGGTTCTTCTTGTCGAATTTGCTCTCTTTAAATTCAGGGTAGGTCGCCATTTTCTTCAGCATCTTTTCAGAAGTCGACTGAAGATGATTGCGCTCTTCCTGAATAAGATCAACGGCACTTTCCTTGGACAAATCGTTGCGTTCAATCAGGACATCAGTTGTCGTGCTGATCGAACCGATTAACATAACGAGCAACGGAAAAATGCCCACTACAACCAAAATTCCGGTAATCCACTTGCCGATTGAGCGTTGCCCTTTCTGTGATGTGTTCTTTTTCATGTTGATACGTCCTTTCGATAATATTTTGTTGAACTAATCCTCATAGGGTTTATCGGACAAATAATTATGCTATTTTATGCAAATAACATGAAAAAACATCGAACATAAAATGAACACCGTCATTTCAATTACAAATATCACTCTTTTTTAGCTAACGTACAGTTATATAGTAAGCGGTCGTTAAATAAGCGTTCTTCATAAACCTCCGATGTCTTGGTATGCTTTAAACATCAAGTATATCGGAGGTTTAAATATGAAATTGGATGACGTCGTGGAAGTCAACCTTGTTGACCTAAGCCCTAAAGAAACATATCGACCGGTCAGGGAAATGGCTGCGAAAATTATTACGGAAGATGTTGAAATCCGAATCTACAACGGAGCTTCGAGAGAGATTCTCAAAAATTTGAACAACTATCTTTGGTATCGTGATCAAAATGTTTCCAAATATAAATAATATGAAAATCTATCTCATTTGCGGTAA
>NZ_FOPI01000058.1 GCF_900113455.1 Ligilactobacillus ruminis DSM 20403 = NBRC 102161
AAATTAAAGCTACAGTCATCATTGGATGAATCGGTTTTGACCAAATCCTTAGAACAATACCGACGAGCTTGTAATGCGGTTTCTCAGTATATGTTTGACCATAGCTTTGAAATGGCTCAAGCAAAGCTGAACAAGGCATTGTATCACCAATTGCGGAATGATTATGGATTAAAAGCACAAATGGCTCAGTCCGCAATCCGTAACGTCGTTGCCCGTTACAGAACGGTTAAAACGCAGTTGGCTCAAAAGCCTTATCGCTACAATACGGGCAAACAAGATCGATACGGCAACGATATTTGGAAAAATGAGACCCGTACCCTGGATTGGTTATGGCATCCTATCAATTTCAAACGTCCTCAACTGGACTTGCAACGCAATCGTGATTGGTCGCTTAAGGACAATCACATTATGTCTATCAATACAGTTAACGGGCGTATAAAAGTGCCGTTTACCTGTCAAGGATTCGATCAATATTTAAACGGTACTTGGGAATTCGGCATGGCTAAGATTCTCCATGTTGGCAACAAATGGTATATGCACATTAGCGCAACTAAAGAACTGCCGGATTACCTGAAAGAACAATCACAACATGTGGTTGGCATTGATCGCGGATTACGATTCTTGGCGACTGCTTATGATGAACACGGAAAAACACTGTTTTTCCAAGGCCAGGAAGCACTACGCAAACGGAGCAAATTTAAGCGATTGCGTCAGCAACTGCAAAGCAGGGGAACCAAATCTGCCAAACGTCGTTTAAAGAAAATCGGTCAACGAGAGAACCGCTGGATGACTGATATTAATCATCAGTTATCAAAGACACTCGTTAATCGTTACGGAGCAGACACCCTCTTCGTTTTGGAAAATCTGGCAAATGTGCGATTCGCAACTGAAAAAGTAACAAAAACACAACGTTATGAGCAGGTTTCATGGGCTTTTTATCAATTAGCACAGTTCTTGACATACAAAGCTCATTTAGTCGGAAGCGAAGTGGTTCAAGTTTCAGCTAAATACACAAGCCAGCGATGCCCAAAATGTGGTCGTATTTACAAAAATAACCGTAATCATCAGCAACATTTGTACGTGTGCGATCGTTGCGGTTATCAATCCAA
>NZ_FOPI01000003.1:0-135217 GCF_900113455.1 Ligilactobacillus ruminis DSM 20403 = NBRC 102161
CCTGATCGTGATCCTTTGAAAGAAGTTGTAGAATTTCCTCTTGATTTAAGGTAATATTTAATTGAGCCATTGTTCATCCTCCTAGTATTTTTAGTTTTTTTTGGTTAATTTAAATTATACCTGGGAGACGAGCACTTGGCTCTCTTTTTTTTATCAATTTACACCATTATACGGGCATAACCGATTTAGAAGCCGAAATTAATATTTCGGCTTTTTTTGTGAATAATTATTGGATTTTTAATCAAACTAGGAATAGAAATGATGTTTTGTTATATAATTGTCTGTGATCAAAATGGAATGAGGTGTGAAAAATGGCATTCTTATGCGTTGACATTGGCGGTACGCTTATCAAATACGGACTGTTGAGTGAAAGCGGCAAGCTTCTTTCAAGGAACACTGTCGAAACGCCCAAAAACTTGAATGATTTTAAATTATTGCTCCGGTCTCTTGTTGAAAGCTATCGTCAAAGGATTGACGGTATAGCGCTCTGCGCACCCGCAATGGTCATTTATGATGAAAAAGCCTTTTATAATTGCGAGGGCCTGCCGTTTATCAACGGAATTTCAATGAAAGAAATTTTCGGACCTGAAAACAAAGATTTGCCCATTACGGTTGAAAATGAAGGGATGGCCGCAACAACCGCAGAACTTTGGAACGGTTCGTTGAATGGGATTGACAGCGGAATTTTGCTGACGCTTGGCAGCGGCGTAACCGGTGGCTTCGTCGTTAATGGAGAATTGGTTCGCGGTGCTCATCATCAGGCAGGTTTGTTTTCGTTGATTCGGGATGAATTAAACGTTCGCGGAACTCAGGGGTTAGTTCGATCTAATTGTTCTGCTGTAAATATGATCAGGGCGATTAATCGCGTTTCAGGAAACGAAAATGAATTGGATGGCATTGCCGCATTTGAAAAAATCAAATCAGAAGATAAAAATGCCCGCGATATTTTTGCTCAGTTTTGCAAAAATATCGCGCAGCTTCTTTTTAATATGCAATTGACGATGGATGTTCAGCGTTTTGTTATTGGCGGTGGCATCAGTAACGAGGAAATCGTTCTTAAGACGATCAAGCAAAAATATACTGAAATTGTCTCTGAATTCCCGCAAGCACAGCAAGTATTGATTTATCCTGAATTGGTTAAATCAGAATATAGCAACGGAATCGGTCTTTATGGCGCTTTTTACAGCTACATGCAGCAGATGAACGGAGAAATCAGGCAGGAAACAAAAAAAGAACTGAAATAAGTTTTTAGAGGCGGGGAAAAAACTATGCTTCAAATTGAAAAACCGGATTAATTTGCAATTAATTGCAAATTAATCCGGTTTTTTGCATATGCATGATAATCGCTTGCTATGATTAAGAAAAAAGAGTTCGTTGGTAAACTTTTGGAGCACGGGCACTGCATCTGGCAAAGCAATTGGGATGAGATCTTGGCTGGTTTTTACGGGTATATTTCAAAAATCGCCGTTTTGACCGTAATCGATGGCTTGGCATACTGATTGAGCATGAGATGTTTAGCACTGTATTTGACAGAAAAGTTTGTTTTAGTATCGGCAAACAAAAATACCCTTCAAACACAAGAATAATTTCCTGTTCATCCTATGCTCAAAGGGTATTCGTTATAGTTGATTATTCGAGTCAAAATTGTTTTTTAAACGATGGTATCAGGAGATTCTTTGATTTTTCTGAACTTGACGACCGTCAAAAAGACGATGAGCCAAATCAATGCTCCGACTGCAGGGATGACGTTTTCCTTATTGAAGAACATGGTGATAAAGACAAACGAGAAAAATGCAATCGTCAACGGGTTCAAGATTTTATATGCCGGCATCTTGAATCCGTCTTCCATAAAGTCGCTTGATTGACGATAGCGATAATGAGCAATCATCGTCAGAATGCAAACAAGAATATAGATGTCGCCGCAAATTGAAGCAACGAGTGAAAAGGCTGCTGATAAAGCTTTGAAAGCACTAAGTACTGGTCCGAACAGCATCAGGCAGGCTGAGAACAAAACGGCATATGATGGGATGCCTGATTTCGAAACGTGTCGTAATTTTGAAAGAAATTTAGAATCGGATTCCACGGCAAGCTGGTACAAATGTCTCCCGGATGAAAAAATTGCTGAATTAAGGGCGGAGGTCGCAGCAACGATTACCACAAAATTGATTATCTGCGATGCGGCCGGCATTCCTGCAATTTGGAAAACCTGAACAAACGGGCTGCTTGACTGTGAAATTTGCTGCCAAGGGGTAATAGCCATGATTACGAACAGGGCACCGATATAAAAAATCAAAATTCTGAAAACAACTTGTTTAACGGCAAGCGGAAGAACCTGACGCGGATTTTTCGTTTCGGCAGTCGTGATACCGATAAATTCCATTCCTTCAAATGAGAAGAAAACCATCGGAAAGGCATTGAGAAATTCACGGAATCCATGCGGAAATGCTGTATAGTCTTTTGTGACATTCCCAAGACCGGCAGAAGTTCCGACGGGATTTTTATGATGAACGGCAATCATCCAAATGCCAACAAATATTAAAGCAATGATTGCGATGATTTTAATGATTGAAAGCATGCTTTCGGTTTTTCCGAAAAGACGAACAATACTTAAGTTGATAATCGACAAGATTCCAAGAATCAAAATTTCGATCAGCCATGCGGGAACGTTCGGAATCCATAAGCGAATATATGTAGCAATCGCAATTAATTCTGCCATGCCTGCGAGAATCAAAGTCATCCAATAGCTCCATTCTGCAAATTTGCCAAAATCGGCTCCCAAATATTGATGAATGAATGCGACAAAAGTATGCTGGCTCGGGTCTTTATACATCATTTCGCCAATGGCCCGCATCATTACTGAAAAGAACAGGCCGACAACAAGATAAACCAAAAGGATTGACGGACCTGTTCGGTGAATCGTCTGCCCGGCACCAAGGAATAAGCCGGTTCCGATTGCGCCGCCAAGCGCAATCATTTGGACGTTGAAATTGGTCAGTTCGCGTCTGGTACCATCTTTATTAATTTGTTCCATAAGAATACCTCCAAATATTAATGACTTTTGAGATAATGTCTGCGATACAAATTAAAATTATACTGCATTGTTCACATCCCTTAGTAGATTCATGGAAGATTTTATAACGCATAAATAAGGCTAATAACCGACAATTGTGTTAAATTCTTCGTTTTTAATGGATTGACTGTATTTTAAAGCTCAAAAAGATAATTGTCAAATCATTTTGTAAGAAAAAACTAATTCGATGTTAATTAATGTGACATGAAAGGGAGGCTGAAGTCATCTTTGCAAAAATGATAATTGCTTTTTAGCGTTAAAGTTCGCTTTTCTAATGTTTTGGAAGTTATCTTTAATGGAGCATGAGACATATTTCGTAATTTACTGATAAAAATCGATAATATAGCTTGATAGTTCGTGAAAGACTCTTGACGAAAGCCTGGATTATTGTTAATCTTAAAACGTAAATTAACGAATGTTTCTCGGTTGTGTTCGTTGATAAATTCGTTTTTTAAAGGAGACCTTATATTATCATGGCAAAATTGATTTATGAAGGCAAGGCCAAGCAAATGTGGAGTACGGATGATCCAGAAGTTTTACGCGTGGTTTACATGGATCAGGCAACAGCGTTGAACGGAAAGAAAAAGGATCAGATCAATGGCAAAGGAATCGTCAATAATGAAATTTCATCGCTTATTTTCCAGTATTTGATGAAAAAAGGCATCGAAACTCATTTCATTAAGAAACTTTCTGAAACTGAAGAGTTGGTTAAAAAAGTTGAGATTGTTCCGCTCGAAATGGTTACGCGAAACGTGTCTGCGGGTCATTTTGCTACACGCTTCGGGGTTGAGGAAGGCATCTGCTTCGAAAAGCCTGTTGAAGAGACATATTACAAGAGCGACGAATTGGATGACCCTTTTATCAATGAATCACAGTCTTTGGCATTGAAAATCGTTAAAAAAGAAGAACTTGACGCGATGTGGGATATTTCTCGGCGAGTGAACGAAATTTTGACTGCCTTATTTGACCGGATGGGACTTATTCTGGTTGATTTCAAACTTGAATTCGGGCGCTTGTCAAATGGACGCATCGTTTTGGCTGATGAATTTTCGCCTGATAATTGTCGTTTGTGGGACAAACAGACGCGTGCCCACATGGACAAGGACGTTTATCGACGCGATCTCGGCGATCTCACATCAGTATATGAAGAAGTTCTTCGTCGCTTAAAAAATGAATTATCCAAGGAGGAAGCATAAAAATGGTCAACGTACGCATCTATGTCACATATAAGGAATCTGTTTTCGATCCTCAGGGGGATACGATCAAGAATGCGATTCATGCTCTTGGACATGATGAGGTAGAAAACGTTAAAGTCGGAAAATTCTTTGACGTTGTAATCAATCCTGAAAAAAGGGACGTTGAAACGTCGGTTAAGGAAATTTCTGAAGAGCTGCTTGTAAACTTTAATCTTGAAACGTATCGTTATGAAGTTTTGGGAGGTCTTGATTAATGAAAATTGCAGTCGTAGTCTTCCCGGGATCAAACTGTGACATTGACATCTACGAAGCATTGCATACGGTTTGCGGTGCAGATGTTGAATACGTGTCGCATAAACGCGACAATTTGGACGGATTCGATGCAGTCATGCTTCCTGGAGGATTTTCCTATGGTGATTACCTGCGCTGCGGTGCGATTGCTCGGTTTGCAAACATTATGCCCGCAATCGTCAAAATGGCTGATGAAGGCAAGCCTGTATTTGGCACGTGCAACGGGTTTCAAATTCTTACCGAAGCCGGTTTGCTTCCGGGTGCGCTTAAGCAAAATGACAGTTTGAAGTTTGTTTGCAAGACGGTTGAACTTCAAGTTGAAAACAACAAAACTCCGTTTACGACAAAATATGGAGAAAAAGAGCATGTCAAACTTCCGATTGCGCACGCTGACGGAAGCTACTATGCGGATGACGAGACGCTTCAGAAATTGGAAGAAAACAATCAGGTCGTCTTCCGCTATGCGAATGAAAATCCGAATGGCTCGTTGCATGACATCGCCGGGGTGTGCAACGAACGCGGCAATGTTTTAGGCATGATGCCGCACCCGGAACGTGCCGTTGAGGCATTGCTCGGAAATACTGACGGATTGAGATTGTTTCAATCCTTGCTTGAAAACGGAACGGTAAAAACGGAGGTTGCAAACTAATGGCTGAAATGACCCCAGAAGAAATCAAAGAAAAAAAACCATATCTTGATTGGAGTTTGACGGAGCACGAATATGATTTTATTTGCGAAAAGCTGCTGCACCGCTTGCCCAACTATACTGAAACGGGTTTGTTTTCGGTTATGTGGAGCGAGCATTGCTCATATAAAAAGTCAAAACCGGTACTGCGCCTGTTTCCTAACAAGAATGAAAGAGTTTTGCAAGGACCTGGTGAAGGTGCGGGTATTATTGATATTGGCGATAATCAGGCAGTTGTCTTTAAAGCTGAAAGTCATAATCACCCTTCAGCCGTTGAACCATATGAAGGTGCTGCAACAGGCGTAGGCGGAATCTTGCGCGACATTTTCAGCATGGGCGCTCGTCCGATTGCATCGCTTGATTCTTTACACTTCGGCGAAATCGATCGTCCAAGAACTAAGTACCTGATCAATGAAGTCGTTGCCGGCATCGGCGGGTACGGCAACTGTATGGGAATTCCGACGATTGCCGGTGAAATGACGTTTGATGAATGTTATACGGGCAATTGCCTTGTCAATGCGATGAGCGTTGGCTTGATGGATCAGGCAGATATGCAAAAGGGTCGAGCTTCCGGGATCGGAAATGCAGTCATTTACGTTGGTGCAAAAACCGGACGTGACGGCATCCATGGTGCAACGTTTGCTTCTGCTGATTTTGACGATGAAAAAGAAACTCAGCGTTCAGCAGTTCAGGTCGGCAATCCGTTTATGGAAAAGCTTTTGATGGAAGCTTGTCTCGAGTTGACTCATGATCATGCGGATTGGCTTGTCGGGATTCAAGACATGGGTGCCGCAGGCATCGTTTCTTCATCTTGTGAAATGGCTTCAAAAGCTGATTCCGGCATGGAACTTGATTTGGATTTTGTTCCTCAGCGCGAAACTAACATGTCCGCATATGAAATCATGCTTTCAGAATCCCAGGAACGCATGCTGCTTTGCGTTCGCAAGGGACATGAAGAGGACGTCATCAAACTTTTTAAAGAATATGACCTTGAAGCAGTTGTGATTGGTCGCGTTACGGAAGGGCATCAATACGTATTGCGTCATCATGGCAAGGTTGTTACCGATATTCCGGTCTCCAGTTTGACGGAAGACGTTTTGGAAGAGCCAAGCGAAGAACGCGTCCCCCAACGCATTCTTGACGCAAAAAAGGCGCCTGAATACGTTCCTGAAGTTGAAGATGCAAATGAGATGCTCAAAAAAATCTTGGCCCAACCAACGATTGCTTCTAAAGAAATGTTTACTCAAACATATGATTCGCAAGTCAGAACTTCAACTGTTGTCGGACCTGGCTCTGATTCCGGCGTATTACGCGTGCGCGGAACAAAGAAAGGACTTTCAATGACGACTGACGGAAACGGTCGTTTTGTCTATCTTGATCCTAAGATCGGCGGCAAGCGTGCCGTTGCTGAAGCGTGCGCAAACATTGTTTCATCTGGTGCTCTTCCGCTTGGAATAACTGATTGCTTGAATTACGGCGATCCTAACGTTCCGGAAATTTATTGGGAGCTTCATCAGTCAGTCGAAGGAATGGCAGAAGCATGCAAAGTATTTGATACACCGGTTATTTCAGGCAACGTCAGCCTTTATAATGAAAATAACGGTGAAGCCATTTACGGAACGCCAATGGTCGGAATGGTCGGATTGATCAAAGACATCAAGCATGTGATACCTTCGTTCGTTCAAACGGAAGGGGCAAACGTCTACTTAGTGGGAGATAAGACCGGCAATGATTTTGCAGGGTCGGAAATTCAAAAGATGCTGACCGGCAAAATCAATGGTGCTTTGAACGATTTGGATCTTGAACATATGAATCTTTATATGAGAAATCTTTTGAATGCGATGGAACAAGGATTGGTTCAAAGTTCACATGATGCAAGTGAAGGCGGTTTAGCCGTTGCAATGGCAGAAACGGTCTTTGGAACCGAATTTGGTTTGAAACTTGATCTTGATTTGACAAAAGCACAGTTGTTCAGCGAAACTCCGGGACGTTTCATTGTTACTGCTGCACCGGAAAATGCAGCGGCATTCGAAAATATTCTTGGCGATGATGCCGTAAAAATCGGTGTTGTCACATCCGAACATGAGATTAAGTCAGAACTTGCTGACGGAAAGCTTGATGTTTCTGCCGATGAAGCACAAAAGATTTGGGAGGAAGCATTACCGTGCCTTATGAAATCAAAGGATTAAATGAAGAATGCGGTGTTTTTGGGGTTTTTGGATCGCAAGAAGCTGCTCATATGACATACTTCGGACTTCACAGCTTGCAGCATCGCGGGCAAGAAGGTGCCGGCATCGTTTCAAGCGATGGCATCAGTCTTCGTCAATATCGCAATCGCGGATTGTTGTCAGAAGTTTTTGCAAATCCTCAAGACCTTAATCGCTTGGAAGGAACAAGCGCGATCGGTCACGTTCGCTATGGAACGAGCGGCAATAATTCGATTGCAAACGTTCAGCCGTTTTTGTTTCATTTTCATGACGGCGACGTTGCTTTGGCTCATAACGGGAATTTGACCAACGCTAAAAGCCTAAAGCAAAAACTTGAGGATGAAGGTGCTGTTTTTCAATCTAATTCTGATACTGAAATTTTGATACATTTAATCAGGCAGAAACAGGATCTTGATTTTATCGATGCGTTAAAGTCAAGCTTGAATGAGATTCACGGAGGATTTGCCTTCGTCATTTTGCGCAAGGATCAATTGATTGCGGCCCTTGATCCGAACGGTTTCAGACCCCTTTGCATCGGGCGTCTTTCAGACGGAGGGTACGTCGTTGCAAGCGAAACATGTGCCTTGGATATGGTCGGTGCTGAATTTGTCAGAGACGTGCTTCCGGGAGAACTGATCATCATTGACGAAAACGGCATTCGGATTGAACATTTTACGACAGATACGGAATTGGCTATTTGTTCAATGGAATACATTTACTTTGCGCGGCCGGACTCCATTATCCACGGAGTAACCGTTCATAATGCAAGAAAGCGAATGGGAAAACTGCTTGCAAAGGAACAGCCGGTTGATTGCGATATGGTCATCGGCGTTCCGAATTCATCTCTTTCAGCGGCTTCAGGTTTTGCAGAAGAAGCAGGACTGCCGTATGAAATGGGACTCATTAAAAACCAATATGTTGCCAGAACGTTTATTCAGCCAACGCAAGAATTGAGAGAACGCGGCGTCAAAATGAAACTTTCAGCCGTTCGGGGCGTTGTAGAAGGAAAGAGAGTCGCAATCATTGATGATTCGATCGTTCGCGGGACAACGTCGATGCAAATCGTCAGAATGCTCAAGGAAGCAGGCGCAAAAGAGGTTCATATGCGGATTGCTTCGCCTCCGCTTAAATTTCCTTGTTTCTACGGAATCGATATTTCGACGCGTTCCGAATTAATGGCTGCAAACTACAGCATTGATGAAATGTGCAAGATGATCGGTGCTGATTCTCTTGGCTTTTTGAGCGTTGAAAGTTTGATTGAAGCAATCGACCTTCCTGATGCGGGCAACGCTCCTAACGGCGGCCTGACCGTTGCTTATTTTGACGGAAAATATCCAACGCCGCTTTATGATTACGAAGAAGGCTACCTGGCCTCGTTAAACAAACAGCATCAACGAGAGGAGAAACAGCAATGAGTCGATATGCTGATGCCGGTGTTGACGTCAACGCCGGATATGAACTTGTGCGTCAAATCAAAGATAACGTCAAATCAACTGCACGTCTTGGCGTGATGGGGGGACTTGGAAGTTTTGGCGGAATGTTCGATCTTTCAGAACTGCATCTGAAACATCCAGTACTTGTTTCCGGTACCGATGGTGTCGGAACAAAACTGATGATTGCACAAAAAATGAATAAGCATGACACGATCGGAATTGACTGCGTGGCAATGTGCGTGAATGATATTTTGGCCCAGGGTGCGGAGCCTCTGTATTTTTTAGACTATATAGCAACCGGAAAGAATACACCAGAAAAAATGGCACAGATTGTTGCGGGAGTTGCCGAAGGTTGTCGTCAGGCGGGATGCGCTCTTATTGGCGGCGAAACGGCCGAAATGCCGGATATGTACGATGAAGATGAATATGATCTTGCTGGGTACTCGACCGGTGCCGCCGAAAAGGAAAATCTTTTGACGTCTGACAAACCGAAAGCAGGCGACGTTTTGATCGGGCTTCCGTCAAGCGGACTCCATTCAAACGGTTTTTCTTTGGTGCGTCAAATTTTGTTCAAGGATCATTCCGTCAAATTGGATGCCGAACCTGTCGAATTGGAAGGAAAAACCGTTGGAGAGGCAATTCTTGAACCGACCAAAATTTACGTTAAGGCAGTTTTGCCATTAATCAGGCGAGGATTGGTAGATGGAGTCAGTCATATCACTGGCGGTGGATTGATTGAAAATCTTCCGCGAATGTATTCTGATGATCTTCAGGCTGAAATCATGCTCGGTTCATGGAAGGTCTTGCCAGTGTTCAGATATCTTCAAAAAATGGGCGAACTTGCCGAAGACGATATGCGCGAAACGTTTAACCTGGGTTTGGGGATGATTTTGGCCGTCAAACCCGAAAACGTTGATGCTCTTGTTGGGTTGCTTGAAGATGAAAACGAATCTTGGTATAAGGTCGGCCAATTGAAAAAACGTCCAGATGGTGAAGAAAAAATTATTTTCAGGTAAGGGGCAGAATTATGAAAATTGCAATTTTGGCTTCCGGAAACGGAACTAATTTTCAAGCTTTGGCTGAAAAATTTCAATCAGGTGAAATTCCCGGCGAATTGGCGTTGCTTTTTTGCGATCATCCTGATGCTTATGTGGTTGAACGTGCCAAAAAGCTCAACGTTCCTTATGAATCTTTTACGGTGAAGGAATGCGGCGGCAAGAAGCCATATGAAGAAAGACTTTTAGATTTGCTTAATGCGAATCAGATTGACTTTTTGATCTTAGCAGGATACATGCGCGTAATCGGTGCAGAGATTATCAAAACGTTTGAAAACAGCATCATTAACCTTCATCCTGCTTACCTGCCGGAATATCCCGGACTTCATTCGATTGAGAGGGCTTTTGAAGATCATGTTCAAAACGGCAGGACAGAAACCGGCGTAACCGTTCATTATGTTGATTGCGGCCTTGATTCGGGTCCGATTATCGCACAGCGTCACGTTCCGATTTATGATGAGGACACGGTTGATGAGTTGGAAGAAAGGGTTCATGAATGTGAGCACATTTTATTTCCGCAGACGATCAAAAGAGTGTTAAATGACAGAATTGCATACGAGAAAGGAAGTAATTGAAAAATGAGACGAGCACTTGTCAGTGTTTCCGATAAAAATGATCTGGTACCTTTCGTAAAGGGATTGGTTGAAAATGATTTTGAAATCATTTCAACAGGCGGGACAAAAAAGGTTCTTGATGAAGCAGGAATTAAAACGATTTCAGTTGAAGAAGTTACCGGTTTTCCTGAAATTTTGGATGGTCGCGTCAAAACGCTCAACCCATATATTCACGGAGGGCTGCTCGGACGTCGAGATGTTCCCGAACACGTTGAGACGATGAAGAAACTCAATATTCATCCGATTGATTTGGTTTGCGTCAACTTGTATCCTTTCAAGCAAACGATTGAAAAACCGGATTGCACGTTGGCTGATGCGATTGAAAACATCGATATTGGTGGCCCGAGCATGGTTCGTTCTGCAGCTAAAAATTATCACGACGTTACGATTGTGGTTGACAAAGCCGATTATCAAACGGTGTTGGACGAATTTAACGAAAACGGCAAAACAACGCTTGAAACGCGGGCAAAATTGGCTGCCAAGGCATTCAGACACACGGCTGCGTATGATGCGCTCATTTCACAATATTTATCTGAAAAAGTCGGGGTTGAAGCACCTGAAAAGCTTACTTTAACGTACGAGCTCGAAGATACGATGCGGTATGGCGAAAATTCTCATCAACGCGCTTGGTTTTATCGGGATGCATTGCCGAAGAAGTATTCGGTTTCCAGTGCAAAACAGCTTCACGGAAAACAGCTTTCTTATAACAATATCAAAGATGCTGATGCTGCAATCAGAATTGCGCGAGAATTCAATGAACCGACCGTCGTTGCTTTGAAACATATGAATCCGTGCGGAATCGGACGTGCTGATAATATCGAAACAGCTTGGGATCGTGCCTATGCTGCTGATCCGATTTCGATTTTTGGTGGAATTATCGTCTTGAATCGAAAAGTCGATCTCAAAACGGCTGAAAAGATGCATGAACTCTTTTTGGAAATCATTATTGCTCCTGGTTATGACGATGATGCGTTTGAAGTTTTGGCCAAAAAGAAGAATATCCGTCTGCTGCAGCTTGATTTTGAAAACAAGGATGAAAAGACTCGTTTTGAAACGGTTTCGATTATGGGCGGGCTTTTGATGCAAGAGCAAGACGTCATCGAAGAAAATGAATCCGAATGGAAGGTCGTAACTAAGAACAAGCCGACGAAAGAACAGCTTGAAGCATTGATGTTTGCTTGGAAGGCAGTTAAACATACGAAATCAAATGCAATCGTTGTCGCCGATGACAAGCAGACGCTGGGAATCGGCGCGGGACAGCCGAACCGCATCGATTCAACGAAGATTGCCATCAAGCATGCCGGAGACAAGATTACTGATGCTGCCGTGATGGCATCCGATGCGTTCTTCCCGATGGATGATTGCGTCCAATATGCCGCAGAACACGGTATCAAGGCAATCGTTCATCCTGGCGGCTCGATTCGTGATCAAGATTCCATTGATATGGCCGACAAGTACGGCATCACGATGGTTATGACAGGCATTCGTCACTTCAGACACTAAGATTTTAGGTGATAATTGATGAAAGATAATCTGAATTTGTTAGTCGTAGGTTCCGGGGGACGTGAACATGCGATTGCCAAGAAGCTGCTTGAAAGTTCGCATGTTGAGCATGTTTACGTTGCGCCAGGAAACATCGGAATGGAAAGCGAAGGCATTTCAACGGTTGCAATCGAAGAAACCGATTTTGACGCTTTGAAGGGGTTTGCTTATGACCACGGAATCGAATGGACGTTTGTCGGTCCGGAAGATGCTCTTTGCGCTGGCATCGTTGATTCGTTCAGAAAAGACGGCTTGAAGATTTTTGGACCCGACAAAGAAGCGGCACGTCTTGAAGGTTCGAAGGATTTTGCTTTGGAATTTATGGAAAAGCATCATGTTCCTACCGCAAAATACAGTACGTTCCGTTCATCAGAAGATGCGATCAGCGGTTTGGAAAAATTTGAAGAACCGGTCGTTATCAAAGCTGACGGTCTTGCTGGCGGTAAAGGCGTCGTTATCGCCAAGACGAAGGCGGAAGCTGAAGAAGAAATCAAGGCGATGTTCAGAAAAGGACAAGAGCAAATCGTTTTGGAAGAATTTCTTTCCGGTGACGAATATTCGATGTTTGTCGTGATCGGTGAAGAAGATTATCGCATTCTTCCGATGGCTCAAGACCACAAGCGAGCATATGATCGCGATGAAGGTCCAAACACGGGCGGAATGGGGGCCTATAGTCCTTTGCCTCAGCTTTCCGAATCAGACTATGAGCGAATGGTTGAAGAGGTTGTCGAACCGACCATTAATGGTTTGCGCAAAGCCGAATTCAATTATATCGGCTTGATTTATATCGGGATGATTTTAACGGGGCAAGGACCAAAAGTAATCGAATACAACGTCCGTTTAGGCGATCCGGAAACGCAAGTTGTTTTGCCGCGAATCGATTCCGATTTTGCCGAGTTGGTTGACGCGGCCATCAACGGTAATCCGCTTCCAAAAGTTAAGCAAACTGAAAATGCCGTTATAGGCGTTGTTTTAGCTGCTGAGGGCTATCCGAAATCTCCTGTCAAAGGCCATAAATTGCCTGAACTTGAAGAATCAGGCGATATTTCAATCGATTATGCAAACGTTGCGGGCGAATTTCCAAACGTTACCGCAAATGGAGGGCGTTTGCTGACGGCAATCGCAACTGCTGAAACGATTGAAGATGCTCAACAAAAGATTTATCGATATCTTGAAGAGCATGAATTTGACAAGTGCTTTTATCGTAAAGACATCGGCTATAAGGCAACAGGAAAAAGGTTTTAAAAGTATTTTGCAAGCGGGCTCGTTTGATGCTGAGTCCGCTTTTTGTGCAATTAATTATCTAAAGGCGTATAATTGATGTGTGTGATTAATTTGTCATGAAAGTTGAGGAAGTTACAATGGCTGAACTATTAAGATTTTATAATGATTTTCAACCAAGTCACTACGATTTGTATATTGATATCAATCGTTCAAAGAAAACGATTGTCGGGAAAACAACAATTGTCGGCGAAGCCAAAAAGACCGATATTGCAATTCATCAAAAATATTTGAACGTTAAGAGCGTTAAAGAAAATGGTAAAAATGCGGAATTTAAGGTTGACGATGCAAACGATGCGATTTTGATCAAACTTGAAAATGCAGGGAAAACAGAGCTTTTCATCGAATATGATGCTGAACTTACCGACACGATGATGGGGATTTACCCATCATACTATGAAGTCGATGGTCAAAAAAAGCAGATTATCGGGACTCAATTCGAAACGAACGCTGCTCGTCAAGCATTTCCTTGTGTTGACGAACCTGAAGCCAAGGCAACGTTTTCTCTTGCGCTTAAATATGATGAGCATGAAGGCGAAACGACTTTGAGCAATATGCCGGAAATCAAATGCGAAGACGGCGTCCATTATTTTCAAGAAACAGTTCGTATGTCTACATACCTTGTGGCATTTGCCTTTGGCGAACTGCAAGGCAAGCTGACTGAAACGAAAAGCGGCGTCAAGATCGGTGTTTTTGGAACGAAAGCACATAAATCCAAAGAACTTGATTTTGCTTTAGACATTGCCAAGCGCTCAATCGAATTTTATGAAGATTACTATCAAACGCCTTATCCGTTGCCTCATTCCTGGCAGTTGGCACTGCCTGACTTTTCAGCAGGCGCGATGGAAAACTGGGGACTCGTTACTTATCGCGAAGTCTATTTGATGGTTGATCCCGACCACACGGCCTTGGATCAAAAAAAGCTTGTTGCGACCGTTATTGCGCATGAGCTTGCTCATCAATGGTTCGGAGATCTTGTCACGATGAAATGGTGGGATGATTTATGGTTGAATGAAAGTTTTGCCAACATGATGGAGTACGTTGCCGTTGATGCTCTTGAACCGGATTGGAATATTTGGGAAATGTTCCAAACGTCAGAAGCGGCTGCAGCACTTTTGCGCGATGCAACCGATGGGGTTCAGTCAGTCCATGTCGAAGTTAACGACCCTGCCGAAATCGATACGCTTTTTGATGGTGCAATCGTTTATGCTAAGGGCTCAAGGATGCTTGTCATGGTTCGTTCTTTGATCGGTGATGACGCTTTGCGCAAAGGATTGAAAAATTATTTTGCGGAACATAAGTATTCCAATGCTGCTGGAGCAGATTTATGGAAGGCGCTCGGAGAAGCTTCCGGAATCGATGTCGGCACGATCATGAATTCATGGCTCGAACAGCCGGGATACCCTGTCGTTTCGGCAAGGGTTGACGATGGAAAACTCGTCCTGACGCAAAAGCAATTCTTCATCGGCAAAGGAAAAGAAGTTTCTCGCAAGTGGCAAATTCCGCTCAACAGCAATTATGAAGAAGTTCCGGATCTCATGGCGGATAAAGAGCTTGTTGTGGGCGATTATGCTGAAATGAGGCAAAAAGAAGGCAAGCCTTTCCGCTTGAATCTGGAAAACAATGCGCATTTTATCGTTGAGTACGATGATGAATTGTTCAAGGATATTTTGGAAAATACTGAAGAACTAGATGACATTTCCGAACTCCAACTGATGCAGGATCTTTACTTGTTGGCAGAAGGTCAAAAAATTGACTATAAGGAACTTGTGCCGTTGCTTCAGCTATTTGCGAACAGCAAATCCAGCATGGTCAACCAATACTTGTATTCGGTTGCAAACGGTTTTAAGAAGTTCGTTGAAGCCGATACGAAAGAAGAAAAAGAACTGCGTCGCTATTTTGAAACTCTGAGTTCGGAAAACTTCAAGCGTTTGGGCGTCTTGCCAAAGGATGGCGAAACGGCAGAAGACGAATTGTCTCGTCCGTTCGTATTAAGTGCCGCATTGTATGCCAAAAATGAGGATGCAATCAAAGAAACGCATGATTTGTTCGTTGCGTCAAAGGATAATCTGCTTGAGGTTTCAGCAGGAATTCGACCTTACGTTTTGATGAACGAAGTCGTCAACTTCAGTTCTGATGATTTATTCGACAAGCTTCTTGAGGAATATCGCAAAACAGCTGACGGCGGGTATAAGGCCGATATCAGATATGCGTTGACAAAGACGCCGGACATCAAATCGGCAGAGAAAATCGTTTCTTATTTTGAAGATGCCGATACGATCAAGCCGCAAGATCTTCGCGGATGGTTCCAGGGAGTTTTGGCCAATGAAAAAGGTCAAGAAGCCGCTTGGAATTGGATTTGCGATGAATGGGGCTGGCTTGAAAAAACGGTCGGCGGCGATATGGAATTTCCGACATATGTTACGGTTATCTCCAAAGTATTCAAAACCAGGAAACGTTTGGAAGAATTCAAGCGATTCTTTGAGCCAAAACTTGACAATCCGGGACTGGCTCGCGAAATTAAGATGGATACGGAAGTTATTCAAAGCCGCATCAATCTGATTGAAACACAAAAAGCCGGTCTCAATGCGGCAATTGAAAAGGAAATCGCTAGATTGAGATAAAGTTACGGTTGGATGTTTTTGATCGTTTCAAATGAAAAATTTGCTAAAAATCTTCGGGAAAAGTTGTCTCGAAGATTTTTTTGATGAATAAAATTTTTAAAGATTGTGAATTCGTGTTAATTCAGACTCTTGAAATTTGTGCTAACAGGTGATAACGTTATCAAGTAAACAAGAATGTAAAGGTGGTGGTAGACTATGGCTAATTTTGCGTATCGTGTATTTAGCGAGGTTGCCAAGCAAAAGACGTTTGTCTCAGCGGCAAATATATTGAACGTTACACCGTCGGCAATCAGTCACTCGATTTCCGGATTGGAGGAAGAACTGGGTTTTGCATTGTTTGTCCGCAACAGAACCGGCATAATGTTGACCCCTGATGGAGAAAAGGTTTTGCCGATCGTTCAGGAAATACTTAACTCGGAAGCTAAGCTTAATGAAGAAGCCGCGAGAATCAAAGGACTGAATCAAGGATCGATCAGAATCGGAGCCTTCAGCAGCGTCTGCATCAATTGGCTTCCTGACGTTATCAACGCATTCAAGAAAAAATATCCTGAAGTTGAGATCTCAGTCAGACAGGGGGCTTTCAATGAAGTTGCAGAGTCAGTCAGGTTCGGCAGCCTTGAAATCGGTTTCTCAGCTTTGCCGATTCAAGAAAAGCTTTCGGTTTTGCCGCTTTATAAAGACAGAATTTATTGCGTTGCTCCTGAAGGTTTCGTTCCTGAAAACGGAAAAACGGTCGTTGCTTCCGACGTTTGCGACGAAACGTTTATTTTGCAGCAAATCGACTATGACAGGGACACCAAAAAAGCTTTGGATGCCTTTCATGTTTCGCTGAACTCTATTCAGTACAGTATCGACGATGCTTCGATTATTGCAATGGTCGAATCAGGACTCGGATTTGGTATTTTGCCGGAGCTTGCGCTGCAAAAACTTTCGGGTCGGGTGGTTTGTTATCCGTTTGATGGAAATTTTTATCGGACGATTTGTTTGGTTTCGCACGCTAAGAGCCAACAGACCCCGTCAACCCAAGTATTTATCGAAGAAGTTCAGACATATCTTGATAAGCGTTACGGAAAAAAACGTCTTTAAATGAAAGGAGAAAGGGGCAAGCTGACTCTTGGATTTAAATGCAGCGCACGATTGATACGGTGCGAAGCATGGAAAAGGGAAGTCTGTTTTTGGCATCGACGTCGCATTTGCCTCAAAGAAAAATGAAAACACTAACAAAAGGAAATCCGATCAAACTAATCTTGCTGTTTGCCGTTCCGTTGCTTATCGGCAATCTTTTTCAACAGCTTTACAGCTTGTCTGATACGATTATCGTCGGACAAACGCTTGGAGTTGACGCATTGGCAGCGGTTGGTTCGACCGGCAGCATTCAGTTTTTGATTATCGGTTTTGCGCAAGGGCTTACCGCAGGATTGTCAATCTTGACTGCACAATATTTCGGAGCAGGCGATTACCAAAAAGTTCGCCAAAGTTTCGTGACCAGCATCGTGATTACTGTCATAGTAACCGTGCTGTTGACGATTTTTAGTTTGACTTTCGTCGGCAAGATCTTGGAATTGATGCAAACACCGGCAGAAATCAAAAATGATGCTCAAACGTTTATCTCGGTTATTTTTGCAAGCATGGTAGTATTGATGGCATACAATCTGCTTTCAAACATTATCAGAGCATTGGGAGACAGTAAGACGCCGCTTTATTTTTTGATTTTTGCAACTATTGTCAATGTTATTTTGGAACTGTTGTTTCTTTTGGTATTTCATTGGGGAATTGCCGGTGCAGGTTTTGCAACCGTGCTTGCACAAGGAATTTCGGTGGTTTTATGCATAGTTTATATCATCAGAAAACTGCCTTTGCTCCAAATTGAATGGAAGGATTTCAAAACGATTACCAAAGAATCGCTTGGCAAGCATCTTTATGTTGGACTTCCGATGGCATTTCAGATGTCGATCATTGCAATCGGGGCGGTGCTGCTCCAGTCGGCTTTAAACGGTCTTGGAACGACTGCCGTCGCCGCTTCGACGGCCGGAGGAAAAATCGATCAGCTCGCAACGCTGCCGATGATGTCTTTGGGGGTTGCGATGTCGACGTTTACGGCCCAAAATTATGGTGCCAAAAAATACGGCAGAATTTTGCAAGGTGTACGACAAACAATTATCGTTTCGATTACCGTGGCAATTATCGGTGCGGTTTTAATTATTATTTTTGGCAAACAGCTCGTTACATTGTTCGTCGGTAATCAGGCACCGGCGGTTTTGAAGCTTTCGCAAACATACTTTAACATAACGTGTACTTTTTACTGGGTGCTTGGTATTTTATTCGTTATTCGCTATACTCTGCAAGGATTGGGACAAAGCATCGTGCCGACGCTTGCGGGAATTGCTGAACTTGTCATGAGAAGTTCAGCCGCATTGTTTCTGGCAAAAGCATTGGGTTATGCCGGTGCGTGCTGCGCCAATCCGATGGCTTGGGCAGGATCTTGTTTCGTTTTGATTCCGTCATACGTCAAATCTTACAAAATGTTGAAACAACGTGAAAAAGAACAAGACAATAAAAGCAATGAAGAAAGCGGCACTGAATTTTAAAGAAACGGCTAAAATTAAGAGTTTCTATATTTCGTTAAAAAGACTTGCAATTTGTTTGAAAGTTTGATACTATTCATATCATTGTAGGCGAAGTAGGTGAGATGATGGAAACAAATTTTCAGATCGGTGACCGTGTGGCATGCGATAAGTTCGCATCAATGAGTCATGATTTTGTTGGCTCAATTGAAAGAATCTATGAAAATTCAGCAGTAGTTGAAATTATTGAGCATCATAAAGACGATAATGTTGCCGTAACTGATTTTCATAATCGGACAGTAGTTAGTCTCAAGCATATGAAGAAAATTACTGCATAAAAATTAATGACAATTAAACAGAGATGTGATATAATAATCTCTGTTATGCGGGTGTAGTTTAGTGGTAAAATCCCAGCTTCCCAAGCTGATGTCGCGAGTTCGATTCTCGTCACCCGCTTAAGACTTCGGATATAGCGGTCTTGTCCAATAATAAAAGAGGAGTAGCCTGCGGAAACTTGCAGCGAGTTCGGGGGGATGGAAGCCGAGCAGCGGAAACTGGCGAAGCGCACTTTTTAGGATGCATTTTAATATTGAGTGGATGATTCAATTAGAGTGGTACCGCGGGGAAATCTCGTCTCTTGTTTTTTGACAGGGGACGTTTTTTTTATCCGTTTTATTCTACTAAAATTCAGGAGGAATCAATTATTTATGAAAGACTATAAAAAAGTTGTCGCTTCTGCAGTGAGTCAAGCGGTTGACGGTCAGCTCAGCATTGATGAAATTACTGCAAAAATTGAAACGCCAAAGTCGTTGAACCTTGGTGACTATGCGTTTCCAGCTTTCGTACTGGCGAAGGTTCTCAGAAAAGCTCCGCAAATGATTGCACAAGATCTTGTTGAAAAAATCGACCATGCCGGTTTTGAAAAAATCGAAGCTGTTGGACCATACGTGAATTTCTTTTTGGATAAAAAGGATTTTTCTGCGGATGTTTTGGGAGACGTGATTTCAAAAGGAGCAAGTTTTGGCGACGCTGACGAAGGGAAGGGCGGCAACGTACCGATCGACATGTCATCGCCGAACATCGCCAAGCCGATGTCCATGGGTCATCTTCGTTCAACCGTCATCGGCAATTCGATTGCGCAGCTGCTCGAAAAGACTGGATACAAGCCTGTCAAAATCAATCATTTGGGCGACTGGGGCACCCAGTTTGGCAAATTAATGTGCGCCTATAAGCTTTGGGGTTCAGAAGAAGAAGTCAAAAAAGACCCTATTGACTCGCTTTTGCGCTATTACGTTCGTTTTCACGAAGAAGACGTCGATCATCCTGAGCTTGACGAAAAGGCGCGCGAATGGTTCAAACGCTTGGAAGATGGTGATGAAGAAGCTACAAAGCTTTGGAAGTGGTTCCGTGAAGAATCACTCAAAGTGTTCATGCGCGTTTACGACCGTTTGGATATTAAATTTGATTCGTACAATGGCGAAGCATTTTACAACGACAAGATGGATGAAGTCGTTGAAATGCTTGAAGCAAAGAATCTTCTTCATGAAAGTCAAGGTGCTCAAATCGTCGACTTAAGCAAATATGATCTCAATCCTGCTTTGATTAAGAAAACAGATGGAGCAACCTTATACATTACGCGTGATTTGGCTGCCGCCATCTACAGAAAGCGTACGTATGAATTTGCACAATCGCTTTATGTTGTCGGCAATGAACAAAAGAATCACTTCAAGCAGCTTAAGGCCGTTTTAAAGGAAATGGGTTATGACTGGTCTGATGACATTCACCACATTCCGTTCGGCTTGATTACAAAAGACGGCAAGAAGCTCTCGACTCGTTCAGGCAGAATCGTTTTGCTTGAAGAAGTGCTTGACGATGCCGTCAAGTTGGCGCAAAAACAAATCGAAGAAAAGAATCCTGCACTTGAAAACAAGGCTGAAGTTGCAGAAGCTGTCGGCGTCGGAGCCGTTGTGTTCCACGATCTTAAGAATGATCGCTTGAACAATTTCGATTTTAATCTGGAAGAAGTCGTACGTTTTGAAGGCGAAACTGGTCCTTACGTACAGTATTCGCATGCAAGAGCAATGAGTATTTTGCGCAAAGCAGGCAATCCTGGACTTGATGCTGCAGGCAATTATCGTCTTGACGATTCTGAAGCATGGGAAACGTTGCGTCTGTTGGCTGATTTCCCTGCAACGGTGTTGAAGGCGGTTGAAGAATATGAGCCGTCAGTTATTGCAAAATACGGGATTCATTTGGCCAAGGCCTTCAATCGTTACTATGCGCATTCAAGAATTTTGGAAGACGATGATCAAAAAGAAGCGCGACTTGCCTTGGTTAAGAGCGTTGCCGAAGTTTTGAAAGAATCATTGCGTCTGCTTGGCGTTAAGGCACCCGATGAAATGTAGTTTTTACTTTGAATTTAATTATGCCTAGCCGGAAATCCCGTGACTTTAGTCATGAGATGGATAGGCTCACTATGATATAATACTTGTAGATAGTAATTGACTTAGTAACTGCATCACTAAGAACCAAAGTGAGTAATTACATCATTGTAAAACTATCCAACAACTATTGATATATCATTCCTATGGCAACCTGGGAATGTAAAAGGCATTGGCAATTAGATAGTCACTGACCAGACAACTACGGCTGTTTGGTCAAACCATCTGTATCTATGCAAATTGTGGTTCAGATACTCAATATAAGGGTGTCTGTTCACAAGCCATCGACTTTAGCCGATGGTGGTTGACAGATGATTGAATAATCATATCGTTAACAGACAGAATGCTTTGAAGAGAAGATTGCTTGAAGATTCGCCTAAAGAGAACGTGGGTTGGTGAGAACACGGAGGAAAACGACAAGCGAAGATGAGTTCTGAGCAAGATAAACGGTGCAAGCTGTTTATCCGGTGCGGGACCGATAACTTCCGCAGCTTTGAATACGAAGCTGGTGAGGCTGCAAGCTTGAGTTTGTGGCGAATTAAGGTGGTACCGCGCGGAAACGTCCTTAGTGTCTTCAGTAGAAGATGCTGAGGACGTTTTTTTATATTTTTTTGGAGGGGATACATAAGAAAAAGAGCAACGTTTTAGCAATCGGTGCGACAGTCTTGCTGCTTGCCGGATGCGGAAATGGAAAAAGCAGTGATGTTTCCAAGAAAGCAGGCGGCAAATGCGCTGCAAAGCAGTGAACTGGACCGAAAGCAATACGTTGGCAACGGCTGATTTGTCAAATGCAACGGATACCTTGAGTTTTAACGTTTTGATGAATACTCAGGAAGGATTGTATCGTTTGGACAAAAACGGCACGCCGCAACTTGCTTTGGCAAAAAAAAGCCAACGTTTCAAAGGACGGCAGAACTTATAATTTTGAGCTTCGCAAAGGCGTCAAGTGGTCAAACGGTGAAGATGTTACTGCAAAAGATTTTGTTTATTCATGGCGAAGGACCGTTGATCCTAAGACGACTTCACAGGATGCCTTTTATTTGAATCAGGTTGAAAATGCCAGTGAAATCATCGCAAACAAAAAGGATCCGAAAGAACTCGGAATAACTGCCAACGGAAAGTATAAGCTGACGGTCAAGCTGACAAAAGCCATACCATATTTTAAACAATCAACAGGCAAAATCGCAGCTTTTGCGTGAAAACGTCAAAAACGTCGTTTATAATCCGGCCGAAGTACCTTATGACTGGAAGACCGTATACATTGCAAAACAGGCGGGGAATGAAACATGGAATTAGATCAACGATATATTGAAGACTGTTTTATCAAATATGCCAAAGTCGATATGCGCTCAGACGTTTCAAGCAAACAGGTTCTGACGACTCCGGGGCAAAAGAAACTTGCGCTGATCGTGTGCGATGACTTGAAAAAGCTGGGGGGTGAGGCTTGGAATTTTTGAAACATCCAGGATACCAATGTTTGATAAGCCAAAATCAAAAGTTGCATTAGCAGCAATCAAAGAGCTCAGCGATAAAATCGAGGCAGTTGACGGGGCATCATTGCAATGCCAAATATGATTACTCCGCTCCGGTGGCCTTGCTGAGCGTTTTGTAATGGCTGGCATACACAAGCCGCGCATTTAAATTCACCTTTTTCCAATATTATTTGCTATATGCTATAATAGAAATGATAGGTAAATGTATTAAAAAACACTTGTGCCTATAGCAGATGAAACAGGAAGTGAATATTCGTGAAAAAAGAGCTTAGACAAGCTAAGATTGAACAGTTGATTACCAAGCAGATAATTTCAAATCAGGATGATCTGTTAAAGGCTTTAAAGAAAGCGGGAATTTCAGCTACTCAGGCAACAATCTCGCGTGATATTCGCGAAATGCAGATTGTTAAGCAGCAGGACGGCGATGGTCATTTGCGTTACGTTGTCTTCAAGGAACAAAATCAAGCCGAATGGCTCAGACTTTATAAGGCAATTTATGATTTTGTGATCGAAATTACTCAAGTCGAATTTGTCAATGTCGTTAAGACGATGCCAAGAAATGCAAACGTTTTGGCGGCAATAATCGATGATTTGAAACCTGAATGCGTTGCCGGAACGATTGCCGGCTATGATACGATGGTAGTAATCAGTCCCTCCGCAGATGCTGCTTTAGAGTTCAAAAAGATGGCTATTGAACATATCAATCATGATGCGATCGGAATTGCGCCTGAAGATGATTAAGTTTCTCTTATAAAACTCCTTTTATCAGAGCAAATGTGATAATATTTCTTAAGTATAAAAGAGCATGGAAGAGGATCTGAATGGACAAATCTTTTTTTAAAAAAATAACAGAATCGCTTAAACGGTGTTTGAGTTTGTTTGGAAGCTGGTTTAAGGAAAAATGTCATCGTTACCAAGTGATCAGATGGTTCATCGTGGTATGTTTGAGCATTTTTTTAGCAACAAGCATTTATTTGATTTACGTAGCCAAGACAGCCAACGTCAAGGGCCTCGAGAATGCCTTGGAGAGACCGACGACGATTTATGACAAAGACGGTGACAGGGCAGGATATCTGTATTCTCAAAAAGGGACATGGGTTTCTCTTGACAAGATTTCGCCAAATGTTGCCGATGCGGTTTTGTCAACTGAAGATCGCAATTTTTACCATGAATACGGCTTTTCCATCAAGGGGATGGTGCGCGCGCTATTGCTCAATCTGAAAAATAGGATCATGGGCAGCAGCGATATTGCGGGCGGAGGAAGCACGTTGACGCAACAGCTTGTCAAAAATGCCTTTTTATCGCAAGAGCAAACAATTTCCAGAAAGGCCAAGGAAATTTTCATTGCGATGCAGGTTGAAAATACGTACAGCAAAAAGCAGATTTTGGCGATGTATTTAAACAATGCGTATTTTGGAAACGGTGTTTGGGGCATTGAGGATGCGTCAGAAAAATATTTTGGCGTTCATGCTTCGCAGCTGACGGTTCCGCAAGCGGCAACAATTGCCGGAATGCTAAAAAATCCGAACGGATATAATCCAAAGAATCACCCGGCAGAATCAAGACAAAGGCGCAACGTTGTCTTGACTTTGATGAAAGACAATGGCAAATTGACTCAGGAGCAGATGAAATCGTATCAAGACAGTCCGATGATTACAAGCGATAATTATCAGTACGATTCAGGGTATCGTTATCCGTATTTCTTCGATGCGGTCATTGACGAAGCAATCAAAAAATATGGTCTTAGCGAAGAAGATATCATGAATCGAGGATATAAGATCTATACAACGCTTGATCAAAACTATCAGTCAACGATGCAAACAGATTTTGCCGACAGTTCGCTTTTTCCTTATGATGCGGATGACGGGACTCGCGCGCAGGGGGCTTCGATTGCCATCGATCCAAAGACAGGCGGCGTAACGGCTTTGGTGGGTGGCAGAAACGACAGTCATGTTTTTCGCGGATACAATCGTGCAACGCAGCTCGTTCGTTCGCCCGGATCGACGATCAAGCCTTTAGCCGTCTATGCTCCGGCTCTTCAGCATGGCTATCATTATGATTCGATGGTTGAAGACAAGTATCAGGCTTATGGTTCCAATAAATACAGTCCCAAGAATGCGACGGGGACGTATCAAGGCAAGATCATGCTTTATCAGGCTTTGGCCGAAAGTAAAAATACGACTGCAGTATGGTTGTTGAATAAAATCGGAGTCTCGGAGGGATATCGTTCAGCCGAAAAATTCGGGTTGAAACTATCAGATTCCGATAAAAATCTGAGCCTTGCTTTGGGCGGATTGGAAAAAGGCGTCTCTCCAATGAC
Organism: Ligilactobacillus ruminis DSM 20403 = NBRC 102161; assembly: GCF_900113455.1. Taxonomy (GTDB): domain Bacteria; phylum Bacillota; class Bacilli; order Lactobacillales; family Lactobacillaceae; genus Ligilactobacillus; species Ligilactobacillus ruminis. The sequence goes on from NZ_FOPI01000003.1 coordinate 24,817, forward strand.
GATGGCATCTGCCTACTCTGCATTTGCCAACGGAGGCGTGAAGTATGATGCGCACTTTATACGAAGAATCGTCGATGCTTCCGGAAAAACGATTGTTGACGAAGAAGATGCTGATTCGACCAGAGTGGTTTCGGAAAAAGTCGCCAATGAGATGACAAGCATGATGATTGACGTTTATAAAAACGGAACGGGGGCTTCTGCAAAACCGTACGGCCATACGATTGCAGGAAAAACCGGTTCGACTCAGGGAAACGGAGTTGATCCAACCGCAGCCGATACTGACAGATGGTATATCGGCTATACGCCGGACGTTGTTTTGGCAACTTGGGTCGGGTTTGATTCAAATAAAAATTCGATTGAAAATGCCGGTACCAGAGGCGGCGCAGCGTTGTTCAAGTCGGAAATGGAAGGCATTTTGCCGAAGACGAAGCAAAGTCAATTTAAAGTCAAGGCAGCATCGACCTTGGCATATGAAAATATAAGCAGCAGTTCAAATCTTTGGGATTCGATTAAAAATGCCGGAGCCAACATTAAAAAATCAGGTTCCGGAATTAAGCAAAAGGTCGACTCATGGATTGATGATGGCAAGCAGAAATTACAACAGATTTTCGGAAATTAACGGAGGAATCAGCATGATCAATATTTACGATACGGCCAATCAGATGGAGCAGGATTTAAGAAAGACCAGTCAATACCAGGAGCTTAAGACGGCTTATGAAGCCTTGAAAGCTGATGAGACGGCTTTTAGGTGTTTCAATGAGATTCATTCTTTGCAAGAAGAACTTCAAAAAAAGCAAATGTCTGGACAAAAGCCGACTGAAGACGATTTTAAGAAACTTCAGGATTTAGGCAAAGAAGCAGACGGATATGAGACTTTGCAAACGCTGATGCAAAAGGAGCAGGCTCTGAGCATGATGATGGATGAACTGAGCAAGATTATTTTTCGTCCGATTCAAGAACTTTACAAGGATTAATTACGGAGCGGGACATGGCTTTTTGTCTCGCTCTTGTTTTCGTGTTAAAGTAGTAAGGAACATTCGAATCAGATGGAGGAAATATGACGAAAAAACTATATGACTATGACGTAGGCGAAAATGTTTCTTTGTTTGTTTTGATTAAAACATCGGAAACCAGGATTGCCAAAAACGGTAATAAATTTATTGCAATCAACTTTTCAGATAAATCTGGCGTAATCAGCGCCAAATTTTGGGATGCGTCCGCAAAAGATATTGAACAGTTCAAAGCTGGCAATGTCGTTTATTTGAAGGGAAAGCGCGAAAACTATCAAAATAATCCGCAGATCAAGATTGCTCATCTGCGTTTGGCAAAAGAGGATGAGCCAAAAGATCCGAGGCTTTATGTTCCGGATGCACCGGAGGAAACTCGCAAAATGAAAGAGGAACTGGAAGGGTATTTGGAGAAAATTGAAAACAAAACGTGGCATGACGTGGTCAAGCTGCTTTTTCAAGAAAATTCAGAGCAGTTTTTGTCTTTTCCTGCTGCCAAGTCAAATCACCATGCCTATTCAGGCGGATTAGCCTATCACACGCTTTCAATTTTACGCATGGCAGAAGCCGTTTCCGGAGAATACCCTGAGGTAAATAAATCTTTGCTTTATGCAGGTGCAATTTTGCACGATATGGGCAAGACGTTGGAGCTTTCAGGACCGGTAGCAACGACATACACTCTTGAAGGAAATCTTCTCGGACATATCGTTTTGATTGATGAGCAGATTGTCTTGGCAATGAAAAAACTAGACGTTGATTTGGATTCTGAAGATGCAGTTTTGTTGAGACATATGATTGTTTCACATCACGGTTTGCTTGAGTATGGTTCGCCGGTTAAGCCGCTTTTGCTTGAGGCCGACGTTCTTCATCAGCTTGACAATTTGGACGCGTCGATTCAAATGATCAGAAATTCAGTTTCAAGAACTGAAGGCGGAGCTTTTACTGAAAGGCTTTTTGCAATGGATGGAAGAATGTTCTATCATCCGAAATTCAAAGAAAAAAACGATTAAAATTAAATTGCTGTCCTGATTTCATGATTTTGAAGCGATTAGGATATGCTAAAATGCCCATGACATGGAAAGGGTGATTTCCTGTCACGGGCATTTTTTATTTTATCTTAAAGTCGCTTGGGGGCAGATAAAGTTGTTTATAATTTGAATTTATCTGTTTCTTCTCTGAGAGTTTCCGAAATATCTCGGAGGTCGGAAACGTGTTGCGTAAATTCGTCCATCGTTGCAAGAACTTCTTCCGAGTTTGCTGAAACTTCTTCTGTACCGGCAGCATTTTCCTGGGTCGATGCAGAGATGTTCTCGAGTCCCTCAAGAACTTTATTTTGAACGTTTTCGATATTTCCGCTAGCTTGTTCGACATTGGAGATGCCGTCTGCCATTGATTGATTGCGTTTAAAGACTTCCATAGTTGACTTGATTGCTTTCTGAATGAGTTTGGACTGCTTTTTTCCTCCTTCAAGCGAGGCGTTCGTTTGATCGACCATGCTGCTTGATCGTGCTTGGATATCGGCAATGATTGCTTCAATTTCCTTGGTTGATGCAGCGCTTTGTTCTGCCAGTTTGCGGATTTCTGCGGCAACGACCGAGAATCCTTTGCCTGCTTCACCGGCACTCGCAGCCTCAATTGAAGCATTTAAGGCAAGCAGGTTGGTTTGGCGAGAAATTTCGTTGATGACGTTGATGATTTTGGTAATGTCTTGGACGTTGGCATTCATTTCTTCAACGCTGTGCATCAATTTTTCCATGGCACTCAGTTCTTCTGACCAGCTGCTGTTGACTTTATCCATCGTGTTCATATTTTCCTGATTGATTTCTGAGCTTTGTTTTGCTTCTTCATTCATGTTAATGACGTTTGTGTGAAGCTGATCGATAATTTCTGAAAGTTCTTTCAGTTTTGTTACGTTTTCTTGTGTTTCTTCGGCCTGTGAACTTGTGACGTCAGCAATTCCGGTGATGGTTTGAGATACTTCTTCAGTAGCTTTTCCGGTTTGTTTGGAAAGCTCAAGCAATGAATCGGACATTTGTGCAACGTTTTTGCTTTGCTTTTGAACATTATGAATCAGTTCAACCATTGATTTGACCATCATGTTGTATGCATAGACGATCTGACCGAATTCATTGCCATCCTTTGTTGGAACAAACAATTTTCTGCCGAAGCGCTCTGCTCCTGAAACGTCATTTCCGATATCTTCTGGAACGAGTGAAAGATTTCCTTTAGCACTGGATGCAAAGACGTCGACAAAATATTTTGTGCCGGAACGCAGAGTTTTTTTGATGAATTCTGATAAAACGACGATGATGAGCATGATAACGAATGCTATGATGATAATCCATTTTTCAAGATTATAGCGTTCACGGTACAGATCATTTTGGGCAACGGCTGCTACTGCCCATGCATTGCTGCCTTTTGCTCCCTTATCGTAGTAGACGTCGGCAATTCCGGCGTCGGGAGTCAATAAACATAAGATGTTTCCCGAATTTTCTTCGGCACTGCTGAGGTATTCTGCTTTACCGTTTGAAACTCTGATATAGCCTTGTCTTGTCGGAGCATTTTTAATTGTCTTGAAGACGGAATCGTTTGAAACGTCATTGCCGCGCTTGAATGCATTGATTTCGGTCGGAACTTTTTTATTGATGTCGCGGCTCGTAGTATCTCTTGAGGCCAGGACGCGTGCTGATTTTGAAACAAGTGCGACGCGTCCTGTGTTGCCGACTTTCATTTTTTTAACGACAAATTCGATGTTTTTGTATGTGATTTCAAGACTGACGACGCTTAGCTGGTTGCTTTGATTACGAACCGCAATGGCACAGCTCGTAACGTAACGGTCAGTTTGGTCATCGAGGTATGGACTTGTCCAAATGATTTTACCTTCGTTGTTGACGGCTTTTTTATACCATTCGGTATTTTTGGCATTGGCATAGGTTTCTGATTTTGTCGTGCTTATGGCGTGATTTTTCGAATCCACAAATGTTGCTCCGACGATGTCCTTGTTACTGTTTGCAACAAGCTTTAAGATGCCTCCGATTTGGACTGCGTCAAATTTTGCTCCGTTGAGTATCGTTCCCTTTGCGACCGATTCTAGCGTTGAAGCTGTCTGGTTAGTCAGTTCCAGATTTTCTTTTTGAATGATTCCGACGGAACTTGTCTTGATCGTGTTGTTTCGGGTGATCAAGATATTCGAGAACGTGAGATAGGAGACGGCGAATATAATGAGGATGGGAATGAAACTGCAAAAAATAAGCAGCTTGACTAAAGTATGAGCAATCGATTTGTTTTTGCTCTTTTTTTGAGTATGATTCATGAATAATACTTTCCTTTCAGTTTATTTCATGTCTGATTGGTGTATTAACAACCTACGTCTTACATAATCGGATTAATGATACTTATTTTTAATATCTTCAATTAAATCCAATTTAAACAGGTATATTGCGGTATGTATAATTATTTTTGGTACAGCTTAAAATATTTAGTAAATTAAAATAGCAAACTTTTGCAGTGATGATTCAAAATGATGTTTGACCTGAAGTCAACTTAATTCAATACCCTTGCATGTAACTGACAGATTTCGGATGACACCATTTTCATGAAGTGTCTGTTTTTGTTCAATCGCGTAAAATGGTTGGAGGAAAATTTAACAATGCGTGCGCACATGGGGATTGTTTTGGGATGAACAGTTCGAATGTTTGGAATGAAAAGTTGATGCTTCAAAAACAAATTCGGTCAAGTGGGACGTCAAAGACTTTGAAGTTCCGATGTGAGTTGCGGACATGGATTTTAAGGGCAATCACAATTGATGCTTGATGTTTGCATTTGTCGGAAAATATCGAAAAAATTCGTCAAACACTTGTATTTCAGCCATTATTCAACTATCATTATGTAAAAGACACTCTGAAAATGTGAAACGGGGTATGATTATGAGTGAAAAGTTAAGAGTAGGTGTCATCGGGGCTACAGGGATGGTAGGACAACGTTATATTTCTTTGTTGGAAGATCATCCGTGGTTTGACGTGACTTGCGTAGCAGCGAGTCCGAGAAGTGCGGGCAAAACTTATGCCGAAGCAGTCAAGGGACGTTGGCGCATGGATAAACCGATTCCTGAAAAAGTTCGAGACCTTGTTGTGCTGAATGCAAATGAAGTTGAAAAGGTTGCTTCGGAAGTGGATTTCGTATTTTCTGCCGTAAGCATGTCAAAAGATGAAATCAAAGAAATTGAAGAAGAATACGCAAAGACCGAAACTCCGGTTGTTTCGAATAACAGCGCCCATCGTTGGACGCCAGACGTTCCGATGATTGTCCCGGAAATTAATCCTGACCATACGGCCGTTATCAAGTACCAACGTGAACGCTTAGGAACAAAGAAGGGTTTTATCGCTGTAAAGCCCAACTGTTCGATTCAAAGTTATGCTCCAGCATTGTCTGCGTGGCTGAAGTTTGAACCTTACGAAGTGATTGCAACGACATATCAGGCAATTTCCGGTGCCGGAAAGACGTTTGCTGATTGGCCTGAAATGGAAGGAAACATCATCCCGTTTATTTCGGGCGAAGAAGAAAAGTCAGAAAAAGAGCCGCTCAGAATTTGGGGACATGTCGATGATGCAAAAAAGGCAATCGTTCCGGCGGAAAGTCCGGTAATTACGACACAATGTGTCCGCGTTCCTATTCTTTACGGGCATACGGCCGCTGCTTTCGTTAAGTTCAGACAAAATCCTTCGAAAGAAGAATTGGTGCAATCATTGCTTGAATATAAAGGAGTTCCGCAAGAATTGGGACTTCCAAGCGCTCCTAAGCAATTTATCCAGTATATGACGGAAGACGATCGTCCTCAAGTCAAATTGGACGTAAACTTTGAAAAGGGAATGGGAGTTTCAATCGGACGTCTGCGCAAAGATAAGGTGTATGATTGGAAATTCATCGGATTGTCTCATAATACTGCCCGTGGTGCTGCTGGTGGCGCAATTGAGTGTGCTGAGCTTTTAAAAGCACAAGGATATATTACCAAAAAATAACATTAACTATTATCAAAATCTCGCAAGTGTTTTTGTTTTCACTGCGAGATTTTTTGTTTAGCAAGCAATATGTATCAATTACATATTTTTAGTTATGAATCATATACATGATAACATTTTTATTGATGATTATTTTTTTGTATGATAAATTGTATTTTAATAAGAAAGGAGGAAAATCATGTCATTAGAAATCACAAATTTAAACAAGCATTTCGCAGATAAGCAGCTAGGACAAAAACATGTTTTAAAAGACGTGACTTTTAATGCGGAAAATGGTCGAATAGTTGGCTTGATAGGGAAAAATGGTTCGGGAAAAACCACGACGTTTCACTGTATTTTAAACTTTATTAAGTATGACGGTCTTATCAGACTTGACGGCAAAGAGATTAACGAAAACACTTATAATCGAATCGGATATCTTCCGGAGGAACGCAGTCTGATGCCAAAATTAACTGTCTATGAGCAAGTGCGTTTTTTGGCCAGACTCAAGGGAATGTCCAATCAAAGCATCAAAGATGAGTTCCCTAAGTGGATGGATCGGCTTGGCGTCGTCGGAAAACCAAATGACAAAATTAAAAGCTTATCAAAAGGAAATCAGCAAAAGGTGCAGCTGATTGCGACTTTGATTCATAAGCCTGACTTTATTATTTTGGATGAACCTTTTAGCGGACTGGATCCGTTGAATACGGATATTTTGAAAAAAGTTATCTTTGATGAGCAAAGGCGGGGTGCAACGATTATTTTTTCAGATCATTCCATGAGTAACGTTTCTGAGTTATGCGATGACGTCGTCATGATCAATGACGGAAGAATCGTTTTGAACGGACCGATTCAGCAGGTCCGCGACAGTTACGGCCTGACAAGAATTATTGTCAGATGCGCGCTTTCGACAGAAGAGCTGCGTGCGGTGCCGCACGTCCTTTCAGCAGACAGACGCAAAGACGGCGGCGTTGAATTGAGAATTGAGGATGAAAAATACGGGTCTGAAATATTTAATTTTATTTCAAAGGGATCATATGTCAGAACGTTTGACCATGAGCCACCGACGCTTGATGAGATTTTTAAAGAGAAGGCCGGTGAAAAAAATGAATAAGATCGTTTTGGTATTTTTGGAAACTTTTAAGCGACAAGTCAAGTCATGGAGTTTTCTTATCATGGTGCTGGCACCGTTTCTCGCCATAGGTCTTGGACTTTTGTTAGGCAAAGTCAGTTCCGATAATGCAGAAGATATGGTAAAAGACGTTACTGAAATTGCCGTTGTTGCGACAAGCAAGAATCTTCAAAAACAATTCGAAAGTCAAACGAACGTCACCATCAGATATGAAAGTCTTGATAAAGCAAAGAAGGCCCTTAATAAAGATAAAATTGCAGGATACGTCAGCGTGTCATTAAAAAAAGGAAGATACGAGGCAAGATATCATGGCAAGGGATCGATTGACGAAACGTCAAAGGCCGGAATCATGAACGTCCTCTCAAGACTTCAGTCATCGCAAAATATCGTTGCGGCGCAATTGAATAACGATCAGCTTCATAAGCTTCAGGTTCAGCCAAATTTTGTTGAAATTAAAAATTCGGCATCAAAACAAAATCAGATTGATAAAAAGCAGCAGGAAAAGTTTGCGAATAAAACTGCCTACATGATTTTGCTATTTGTGATGTATTTTATTTTGATAACCTATTCAACAACGACCGCACAAGAAATCGGTTCCGAAAAGGGGACGAAGATAATGGAAGTTTTATTTTCAAGCATGCCCGCAAAGAACTATTTTTATGGCAAAATGCTTGGATTGACGATGGTTATTGTTTTGCATATCTCAATCTATGCAATCGGCGGCGGAGTGATATACGCTTTGGCTCCAAGACTTTGGGGGGATGAAGCCTTGTTTAAAACGGCATATGAAATGATCAATATCATATTTAAACATCTTATCTCAATCAACTTGGTCTACGTATTGTTGATGATCATCCTTTGTACGGTTTTAGCCGCGCTTTGCGGGGCTTTGGTTGTTCGGATCGAGGATTCAAATAAGGCTGTTCAGCCAGTTATGTACCTGATTATTGCAGGCTTTATAGCTTCAATGGTATTTCAAGGAAAGCCCGAAAGCGTTATTGTTGTCGCTTTATCCTATATTCCCGGCGTTTCAGCGTTTTTTATGCCCCTCAGAATTATTAATGGTACCGTTGGAACGATTGGAATCGGTGTTTCGTTAACACTGTTTTTGGCGACCGTCATCCTTGCAATCGTATGGTGCGCCCGGGTTTATCCAGGACTCATTCTTCAAACGGATGATGAACCGTTATTGAAAAATTTGAAAAAGGCATCGAATAAGTAAAAATTCAGAATTTCAATTTTGAGTTTTTCGGCATTCAAAAAGAACATATTAAAAGGCCATCGTAATTTTAGATGACCTTTTTTAATTTGGATTTAATTTATGCTTGAACCGCGTTCAATCAAGCAGGTAGCCAGCGTTGTCATCTGCGGAACGCTGATTTCTTCGTTCAGTCCATCGACCAGCATCCTGGCAGCGACCGCACCCATTTCTTCCGTAAAGACTTTTACTGCTGAAAGCGAAGGAAAGGCATATTTTGCAAGTGAAGTATCATTAAATGAAATAAGGCTGACTCTGTCAGGGACGCTGATTTTGTGCTCGTTTAACGATCGCAAGGCACCCAAAGCAATAGCATCATTAGCTGCAAAAAAGGCTTGAGGCAAATTTTCGCCAAGTTCTTCAATAGCCTGGTTCATCATTTCATACCCTGATTCCGGGAGAAATTTTCCGATAAAAACGTATTGGGGATTGTATAGATTAAGTTCTGATAAACGATGCTTAAACTGTTTGAAACGCGGATCGATTAATGAATCTTTTTGATCCGAGGTATGTTCTTCACCCACAAGCATTCCGATTTTACGTTGTCCGTGTGAAAGAAAATGATCAATGACGGAATCAACGGAGCCTGCAAAATCGGAAAGAACGCAGCTGCATCCGTATTTTAACGTATCGCTGTCAACAAAGATGACGTTATCGTTTGTTTTGATGATATCCTCAATTTGCTCTTCTGAAAACTTGCCGATTGCAATAACTCCGTCCGCACTACCGGCCTTATCCAACGGATCGTCCTGATAGATGCGAGTCACGTCGCATCCCATGAGATGTGCTTTTTTTTCAATTCCGATGCGAATTGCATAATAATAAAGGTCATTGATCTCTTCTTGTTCGGTATACCATTGGATAACCGCAATCGTATGCGTTGGCTCGGATGATTTAGAATTCTTCTTATTTTTTGATTTGTATTTAACGTAATTTAGTTCTTCTGCTACTTGAAAAATCCGGTTGCGCGTTTCAATACTGACGGACATGGTTTCATCATAGTTAAGAACTCTTGAAACGGTTGCGGGGGAAACTTGTGCGCGTTCCGCAATATCTTTGATTGTTGCCATTTCTATCAAACCTCTCGCTATTAATAGATAAATATATTATAACAGAATTCAGTAAAGAATCGCAAATTTTAGTAAAGATAGTATGCTAAGATAAAACAAGACAACCACTCCCGTTTGACTTGAAAGAGGGAATGGTTGCTCAAAAAAACTGTTCAAATTTTAGATAATATTCAAGCGCTTGGATGCAATGCATCCGCTTAACTTATTTATGCATGAATTCATCGTCCTTTGCACTGATCAGAATTGAGGAGAAACCAACGATGCATAACAAAAAATATTGAACCATAAATAAGTTCGCAAGGACTTGACAGAACTCGCCACGATGGCGGCAGTTTCTCCGCCCATGCTCTGTTCAACGAAAATATTACTCGTAAGCGACAGCGTGATTGCGATAATAAGCAAGGCCACTGCAATTACCATGGTTATGACTCCGATAGTAAACAATAGCTTTGAGCGTTCCTCCAGTTAGCATAAAATCATAAGCAAAAGGCTAGTAATAAGAATCAATCCTGCATTGATAAGATTAATATTATTTTTCAAAAACCAAAAAATGTTCAGTGCTTTTTTTCTTGTGGAAGGGTTCAGGCTGGCAAGTCAGAAAGTCCTGATCACCAATCCTTTTTCTTCGAGCATAATTTATGCGTATGTGTGACAATCGCCTGGTATGACGGAAACATTCCAAGATAGTCTTCCGTTAAATTTGACTGAGATATGGGGTCATGGTCAGAGCGATTCGTTATGTGTCAAAATTGAAAAAATGCCGGACAAAATCAGTCGACTTGCGCCTTCCTTTGTTTGGCATTTCAATTAATTCAAGAGGAAAACGGGACTTTTTTTCGACCTTTAAAAATTTTAAAGCGCCCATTTTTCAATTGCTTCTGCGACTCCGTCATGATCGCAATCGGATGTCACGTGTTGTGCGCATTCTTTCAGTTCATCGATGGCATTTCCCATTGCAATACCGGTTCCGGCAAATTTGACCATGGACAAATCGTTGCCTTGATCTCCAATTGCCATGACGTTTGCCTGTGTCAGTCCAAGCTTGTCAATCAGAATCTGTAAAGCGCTGCCCTTGTCCGTGCCTTTCGGGTTCGCTTCATAATACATCGGAGTGCTTCTCGTAAAGGTGATCCGGTCACTAAGTTGATTGAAGAGTTCTTCGTGTTTAACAGCTTCTTCAATTCTTTCTGGATCGTCAATGTACATTGCTTTGATCAGCGTTTCGTCGCGTAATTCGTCCGGCAAACGGAAACAAACTGGAATATTGACCAGATAGCCCTCAACAATCGTGTATTTTCCAAGATCTCGATCGGACGTAAAAAGCCTTTCTGATGATTCGACATGAAAATGCAGTCCAAGTTTTGTCGCAATGTTTTGCAAGTCAAGGTAATCATCATATGAAAGCGATCGTGCGGAGATAATCCTGCCTGAAGTCGTTTCGACTACGCCTCCCCCAAAAGAGATGACGTATTGATCGTTTCTGTCATCCAAATCAAGCTGTTTAAGAAAAGGTCGAATTCCTGAGATTGGGCGACCGCTTGTTAAAACAACTTTGATGCCTTTTTTGGAAGCACTTTTAATTGCGTTTTTAACGGTATCCGTTAATTGATGATTCGAATTCAATAATGTTGCATCGATGTCAATTGCGATAATTTTAATAGCCGACATGAAAATCCTCCAAATTTAATTTTGTTATCTTTATTTTAACATATGGCAAAATAATTTAAACCGAAGAATTGATAGCTGAAGTTAAAAGGTTTAAGATATGCTTAAAGATATAGGCGAAAGAAGGGGTTCCCATGGATGACAAAGTTAGAAAGCTGATTGATGAGACAAATGACAGGCTTCGAATGCTAAATAAACAAGAAGATGATTACCCGGCTTGGATTGTCGATTATGATTTTTTGGAACGTGGGTTAATCCAAGGGAATAAATGGTATGGTGCGGAAAACGAGGAGCAAAAGAAGGCTTTGAAGGATGATACCTGGGCATACGGAGTTTTGACGGGTAGCATTAAAGATAATAACGATGAACTGAATGCTTTGAAACAATTGGATAAAAGGACGCTTTTCATCGTATTTTTTGATTATGTGTTCAGCTCTGAGGACGACGAGGCACTGAATTTTGATACGGTAATGCCGCTTAAGAAAATGAGAGAACTTGAAAGCATGGGCTTTGGCACGGCGCGAGAAGCAGCAATCCATGAATTTTTCAAATCCTTGCCGCAAGATTACCAGTTGGTTAACATGCCTTATTTTACGATCAGATGGACGTTTGATTATCGTGGGTGATTTAGATGATAAGCTCTCTTTAATTATGTCCAGCCGGAAAGAGGCTGGGAAAAAACTTTGTCTCAAATCGAAAAACCGGATGATTTGCAATCAATTGGAAATCTGATCCGGCTTTTTCGCATACAGGACGATTGCCTTCCATGATGGAAATAACCAAAAATAGTGTGGCGATACATTTGATTGAGAGCTTGGCGCGCTGATTTAGCAAGCATTGCATTTAAAAAAGCCGGACGAAGTCAATCGCAACTCGACCGCCTTCGTTCGGCTTTTCGTTTAATTCAAGCAAGAAACGGGACTTTTTTCCCAGACCCTTTTAAATCATGCTTATTTTGAGCTTGAAGAAGATGATGATGAAACATAGTCGGACAAGACGTCTTTCAAGTCGTTGTCCTTGATGGAAACATTACCATTCTTGAACTCTTTTGACAAAATCTTTTGCATGTACGAAGAATCGCTTGCCTTGGCATTGATGATTTGATCTTTAAGTTCCTTCTTGTGATCGGACATCTTGCCCTTTCCAGGGTTCTTCACGGAATAAATGATGTGATAGCCATAAGACGTCTTGACCGGTTCCGTTGTAAACGTGCCTTGCTTAAGCTTGAAAGCAGCTTTCTTGAACGTTGAATCAAGCGAGGTATCCGTATTGTCAAATGCGGACAGCTTGCCGCCGTTGCTCTTTGTTCCCGTGTCGGTCGACTTTTCTTTGGCAAGTTTTGCAAAATTCTTGTATGAGCCGTCCTTCTTTAATTCATTGATGATGGCTTCTGCATCGGACTTTTTAGCAACAAGGATATGTGCAACCGTAATCTTTGGTTCATATTCCTTCCACTGCGTTTTAAGCATCTTGTCAGTAATCTTTGTGTTGGCTACGAGAGCTTCATGCAAAAGCAGCGAAGAGCGAATGTTCTTCTTGAATGAAGATTTCGTATAATTATTCTGTGCAAGAACGGTTGAAAATGAAGAGCCGTATTGCTTCTTGTACTTGTTGTATTCAGCATCAACTTTTTTGTCCGTAACCTTGTCGCCGTATTCCTTGTTCAGGACTTTGTTTAAAATCATTTCCTGGAGCACTTGCTTGCCGGATGAAGTCTTCTTCAAACTGCTGTAGTACTCACTTTCTGTAACCTTACCGCCAGACGTAGTAGCGACGGTCTTAGAACCACAGGCTGCTAACGAGAGAGTCATTAAGACGCTGGCAGCAGCGACAAACCATTTCTTCATGTTAAATAACACATCCATTTCGTAAAAATTGCTTGTAAAACAAGCTTAACACGTACTACTATACCACACTATGGGTAATAATAAAGAAGCGATTTAGAAAATTTAATAATTCATAAAAAATAATTGGGAAATCAATTTTGGGAATCAAGCGAAGAAATGTTTTGACCCAACTTTTTTGTAAGCGGATTGATCTCTTCTTCAAATTTCTCAAAACTTTCCGTTAACTCGGACAAGACGACGCCTGAATCGGATAGGGCGTTCATGAAAGCGTCCGTTTTTTGTTTTACGCGGCCGGCGCTTTGACTCCAGCTATTGACGGACGAAACCAATTCATCGAATTTTTGCGTTCGACTAACCACGGAATTTAAAATTTCTTTTCGCTTAGCAAAGGCAATCGTTCCCAAAATGCAAGCACCGATCAATTTGCAGGTTGTTTTTTTCATTGAGATCACCCCAAATGCTGCCTGATGTTTTCTGCAATCTTCTTCAAATCCTCATTATCGTAGCTGTCAGAGTTGTCTTTAAAGGACATGCTGAAACCGTCTTTTTGCGTATAGCGCGGAATCAGGTGAACATGCGAATGGAAAACGGATTGATATGCGATCTCACCGTTATTGTTGACGATGTTTAAGCCTTTGATTTCAGGATCGCTTTCTTTAACGGCACGAGCAATCATCGGAATTTTTGCAAAAACGTCTTTTGCAAGTTCTTCGTCATATTCAAAAATGTCTTTGACATGCTTTTTGGGAACTACCAAAACGTGTCCCTTGGTTGCTTGCGAGATATCCAAAAATGCTTTGACGTTGTTGTCTTCATAAACCGTAATGCTTGGGATTTCTCCCTTGATGATTTTGCAAAAAATGCAGTTGTCCATTTAAATACCTTCTTTCGAGATTACATAACCATATTATAACATGTTAAATATTTTCCACCAATTGGGATATTGGCTTAAAATTTTGATATAATCGTGAGTAGCTAGATATTGAAAGGATTCGATAATATGATTTTAACGGTTGATGGACTGACCGGGGGATATTCTGCCATCCCTGTTTTAAAAAAACTGTCGTTTACGGTCGACCAGGGTGAGCTGGTCGGCTTGATCGGATTGAACGGGGCCGGCAAGTCGACGACGATTAAGCACGTTATCGGCTTGCTTAAGCCTAAGAAGGGCAAAATTACGCTCAATGATTGTTCTCTTTTGGACAATCCGGCAAAATACAAGCAGCAATTTGCATATGTTCCGGAAACACCCGTGCTTTATGAAGAACTTACTTTAAAAGAGCATCTTGAAATGACGATTATGGCATACGGGCTTGAACGAAAAAAGGCCATGAAAAAAGCTTCGGAACTTTTAAAAATCTTTAGGCTAGAAAACAAATTGGACTGGTTCCCGGCCAATTTTTCGAAGGGAATGAAACAAAAGGTGATGATCGTCTGCGCATTCATGACGGACGCAAAGCTTTTCATCATCGATGAGCCTTTTCTCGGACTCGATCCTTTGGCGACAAGAGATTTGCTGAATCTGATTGAAAAGGTCAAGGAAGAAGGCGCCGGTGTTTTAATGTCGACGCATGTTTTGAGCACGGCGGAAAAATACTGCGATCGTTTCGTCATGATCGATCACGGAAAACTTCAAGCATCCGGAACTTTGGAAGAATTAAAACAAAACTATGGCCGAGAAGATGCGACTCTTTCTGATGTCTATCTTGGAATGGCCGACCTGGAAGGTGAATAAGATGGATGGACTCTATAGAAAACGTCAAAGTGACTATTTTAAGCAAATATTCAAGTATTTGCGTTATGTCTTGAATGATTTTTTCGTTTTATCGGTTTTGTTCGCATTGGGCGGTCTTGGATTGGCATATTCTGATTATGTCAAAAGCTTGAGTCATCCGAGCAATCTTTGGTATTCCAAACCGCTGTTGGTTTTAATTGCCATCTTTTTGCTGCAGATTGGCAAACCGAAGACGCTTCTGAAAAAAGCAGATGCGGTTTTTTTGCTCGCCAAAGAATCAGAAATGGGACAATACCTCAAAAGAAGTTTTTTTTCATCTTATCTGAGCGGTGCTGCCATTGTTTTCGTAGGGGGCTTGGTGCTCGTCCCGTTCATGCTCTTTGCCTGCAACGTTCCAAAGTCAGACGTGTGTTTGATCATTTTTTTGATGCTTACAAGCAAGACGTTCGTGCTTCTTGCTGAATTTGCGGAATTTTACGATGAAAAATTTTCTTCGTTGTTATTTGAACTGATTTTCAGAGTTTTATTGCCGGTTTTGGCATTATTGCTTGCGATTTTTTTAAATGCAGCGCTCAGCCTCTGTTTGATGTTAGGTGCAATTTTCTTTTTGATTCAAAACATCAGGCAAAGCGCTCATCAAAAAATGTTCAGATGGAATTTTGCAATTGAAAAAGAAACCGCCAGGATGATGGAACTTTATCGTTTTTTCAATCTTTTTTGCGACGTGCCGTATGTGGTTGCCAAGGCTAAGAGAAGGCGTTTTTTGGATGCTTTTTTGCCAAAACCGAATCCTGAAAATCCGTACAGATATCTGTATGTCAGATGTTTGGCCAGATCAGGCGAATACAGCAGTTTGTTGATACGGCTGCTTGTTTTGGGAAGCGTAGTTTTAGCATTTCTGGATACGTATTTGTCTCTGTTGATAGCAGCGGTTTTCTTGTACATGCTGGGATTTCAGCTGATACCTTTGGCAACCAATTACGATGAAATTGTTTTCATGCATATCTATCCGCAGGGATTTGAGAAAAAGATAAACGATTTCAGAGGGGTCTTGAGAACGGTTATGCTTTTTGCCGCCTTCATCTTCGCCATCTTTTGTCTGATTGGTACCAGACAGCCTCTGATGGCTTTAGAGGCATTAGCAATCATGCTTGTTGAAACTTTCTTTGTCACCGGAAACTATCTTGAAAAGAAGCTTAGCATCAACTTGACATATAGGAATTAATTGGGTAAAATACCACTAGTTATCGATATTTTCGAAAAGGAGAGCCTGCGTTGAACCTTAATTTGGAGAATGGTTGGCAAGTTCTTCCGATTGATGGCGACACTGGCACGGCCTATATGGGCATCAACAAAGATGAGCGTGTTTTTTTGAAACGAAATTCGTCTCCCTTTTTAGCAGCGCTTTCGATTGAGCATATCGTTCCGCGACTGATTTGGACCAAGACGATGGTCTCGGGAGATACTCTGACTGCTCAAGAGTGGATGAATGGTCGTTGCCTTGCAAAAGATGAAATGTGTTCTGAAGAGGTTACGTCATTATTGTA
The DNA here is from genome assembly GCF_900113455.1 of Ligilactobacillus ruminis DSM 20403 = NBRC 102161. GTDB lineage: Bacteria > Bacillota > Bacilli > Lactobacillales > Lactobacillaceae > Ligilactobacillus > Ligilactobacillus ruminis. Next base: position 41,075 of record NZ_FOPI01000003.1, read on the forward strand.
TCGCGTGCATCATTCGGAATTACTGAAGAAGATGTTGCTGCAGATAGGCGGACAGATAGTTACGCCGTACGAGCTGCTGAATCGTTATTTCAGAGGATTGGATTCCGATTTGAGACGACATCCGCTTTTGAAGAGTGTTGCCAATCAGTTGAGGGCATGTCAACCTAAACTTGAACGCTCGAATTACGAAGTATGTCATGGCGATTTGAATCATAAGAACTGGCTGATGTCCGACTCTGAAAAACTGTATCTCGTAGACTGGGAGTCGGCGATTATTGCAGATCCTGCGATGGATATCAGTATGTTAATGTGTCAATATGTCCCGCGCAATAGCTGGTATCAGTGGTTAAATCAATACGCAAAGGGAAATCTTACGGAAGATTTGTGTGAGCGCGTTGAATGGTATGCAAAACTCTACCTGCTGCTGAATATCAAGAATAGCCGAATGCGTGGTCGTTTCCATGAAATGAACCAAGACATTGTAAAGCTTAATGAGTTTTCAAATAAGAAATTATCTAATGGCAAGGGATAAAAGGATGGCCTTTTATCCCTTGCTTATTGAATGTAACTATGTATCTGGAGGAAGAAAGAAGATATGAGGTTAAGAAACAAACCTTGGGCTAAGCCGCTGATAGATGCCAATCCTCAATATGTCGTGACGGAACCGGAAAAATTTGCCGGAAAATGGCAGGAACGTTTTGAAAAAGAGCAGCCGATTTTTGTTGAAGTTGGAACGGGCAAGGGGCGTTTCATCGTCGAAATGGCTGAAAAATATCCTGACAGAAATTTTATCGGCCTTGAAATGCAGACCGTTGCAGTCGGTATTGCTCTTAAAAAGCAGATTGATGCCAAGCTTCCTAATTTACAGCTTGTTTGCGCAAACGGAAGCGGTTTGACTGAATTTTTCAATGAAGGTGAGGTTTCCGGAATTTATCTTAATTTTTCCGATCCTTGGCCCAAAAAACGCAATGAGAAACGTCGTTTGACATATAAAACGTTCCTTGAATCATACGAGAATGTTTTGAATGGAGATGGAAGAATCGAATTCAAGACGGATAATCGCGGACTGTTCGAATATTCTCTTTGCAGCATGAATGAATTTGGAATGCATTTTGATGGCGTTTGGCTTGATTTGCATGACTCTGAAGAAGCAAAAGAAAACGTCATGACCGAATATGAAGAAAAATTTAGTCAAAAAGGTCAACCTATTTATAAGCTGACGGCGCATTTCTGATAAAAAAGCCGGGAAACCTCGGCTTTAGTGCAATGTCGTTCAATCATTTTAAAATTGAGCGGTTCGACAGATTTTTAAAATGCTGCCTGTTTTAGAGTCGACCCAAAATTCGTAGCATGCAAGCTTGGCATTTTCTTTCTTTAGGATACCGCCGTGATAAGCGTCATGTGTCAATGCAAGTTTTTTAAATGGGACGGTTTTATGTTCGATCCAGCCGTCATAGAAGCCCTTATCTTTTTTCAGTTCTTTCTTGATGTCAAAAAGGACTTTTCTTGGCGACAGCCTGGCGTGTTTTTCAATCGTGGTAAATAGGTTTGCGACGATAAATCCTGACGCTGCTAAAAGTAGGATGTTTTCTTTTTTCAATTTGTTGCCTCCTGAAGCATTTCCTAGATTATAACATAGTTCAGCAAGCAAAGATGGTGTATTTTTTTAAGCGATGCGTTATAATTGTTGCATCAACCGATATGGAGGGTATTGAATATGGAAAAACTGGCAAAAATGACAAAGACGGAATTTGAACAAAAGCATGATAACGGAAAGTATGTGTTGTTTTTTACGGCAGACTGGTGCCCGGACTGTCAATTTATCAAGCCTGCAATGCCGGAAATTGAAGCAGAATTTTCTGATTTCAAGTTCTTGTTGGTCGATCGTGACGAAAACATTGATTTTTGTCAAGAGATGTTCGTCATGGGAATTCCGAGTTTTATTGTCTATGTTGACGGTAAAGAAAAAGATCGATTCGTCAACAAGGATCGCAAGACAAAAGAAGAGGTCGAAGCATTTCTAAATAATGTTGAATAGTTCTGGGGTTTTCCCAAATAATTTGAGAAGGAAGTATCATATCAATGTTGATTGCAAGTTACAATAAAGAGCAGTTGGGGGACGTTTTGCTGACGGTCGTTGCTCCCGATGCTGCAACCCAATCTTGTGAAAAGAAGGGTGACATTGTCAGGATTTTTGATGTTGAATCGGGCCAAACGACAGGCTACAATTTTTTCAATGCTTCTAAGATCATTAGCGGTCTTGAAACTAAAAAAGGTCAAATCTTTTTGGATAATGGTCAAGTTGATGCATTGAATGAAGCATTGAAGGAGAATGGTTTTTCATCAGAACTTGTTGTTGATGCAAAGCCAAAGTTTGTTGTCGGATATGTCGAAAAATCAGAGGAACATCCTGATTCCGACCATCTTCACGTAACAAGCATCAAGGTTGATGATGGCCATTTGCAGATTGTTTGCGGTGCTCCGAATATTGAGCAAGGACAAAACGTTGTTATTGCCAAAGTTGGGGCAATGATGCCGGACGGTACGCTGATTTTCCCGGGGAAATTACGCGGAATCGACAGCTTTGGCATGGTTTGTTCTGCGCGTGAGCTTCAATTGCCAAATGCACCACAAAAGCGTGGAATTATGGTTTTGAATGCTGATGATTATCCGGTCGGGTCAGCCTTTGATTTTGACAAGGCCGCGCATTTATTCCAAACGGAAGCATAATTTTATGTTAAAATTGAGGGGTCGGGAAGTTTCTCGAGCCCTTTTTTATGGGCAAATCAATTCAGTTAGGGTGGAATTCATGAAGTATTATGATGGACCGGCATTTTATCGCAAAAATGATTTGGTCAAGCCAGAAGACAAATTAAAAAAGCATTCAAATAGGGAATCGGGAAATGCTTCACATTCGCGTTATTTTCATCCGACGTATATTCCAAAAGTAATCGGTCAAAAAATAATCACGACGGAACCTGATTATTGCCGTTTGGCAACTGAATTGCTCAAAAGTCCAAGCAACTATCTGCTGTTTGACGATGACGAAAAAGATGCCATTGATTTGACTAACGGATTAGAGAATAATTTTAAAGAAGAAACTTCGGAAGAAACATCCAGTGAGCAAGCCGATATGATTAAAAAAGAACTTGTTTCGGATGACGGTGTCGCATCGTTTGAAAAAGACGAAACGTTTTTTTCAAACGATGAAACAGAAAAATCATCTCATCTTAAGGTTGAAACTTTTTATCCAAAGAAAAATTTTGATGATAATCAGGAAAATGCGCCAAAAGAAAACAACGAAACGTCTCCGGTCGAAAAAGACGTAAGAATTTCAGAGTTTGTCAAAAACAAAAAAGATCCGAAACCTTTCTGCAAAAATGACGGCACAACTGGAGAAACAGCGGTAATCGAAGCGACTAATGAAAACGAAGATGCATCAGAAACTGCTGCAATCGATAAAGACTCGTTAGAAAAAAGCATTGTAAACGTGTCGAACCAAAAGAAACAGTCAACTGAAAAAATGACGGAAGAAAGCGGTTATCAATTGCCACCGCTTTCGCTTTTGCCGGAACCGATTGAAGAAAACGATCCTCAAAGCGACGAATGGGTTTTGAATCAAGCAGAAACGCTGAACGAAACTCTGAAGGCTTTTAAGGTCGAAGCGTCTGTTTCAAACTGGACGGTTGGACCGACGGTGACGCAGTTTGAACTGAGCTTGGGACGAGGAGTCAAGGTCAATAAGATTACCAATCTCAATGATGATTTAAAATTGGCGTTGGCGGCAAAAGACATTCGAATCGAGGCACCGATACCGGGAAGAAGCACCGTTGGAATCGAAATTCCAAACAAAAAGTCAAGACCTGTTTTATTGTCTGAAGTTTTAGGGTCTGACGAATTTCAAACTGCCGAGTCTCCTTTGACAACCGCGCTTGGAGTTGATTTGTTCGGGCGTGCTTGCGTAACCGATATTCAAAAGATGCCGCACGGATTGATTGCCGGAGCAACCGGTTCCGGTAAATCGGTCTTTATCAACAGCATGCTGATGTCGATTCTTTACAAGGCAAAGCCTTCAGAAGTCAAGCTTTTGCTGATTGATCCCAAGGCTGTTGAGATGGCACCGTACCAAGGCTTGCCGCATCTTCTTTCGCCGGTTGTTTCCGATCCTCAGGCTGCAACTGAGGCTTTGAAGTGGGTTGTCGAGGAGATGGAAGAAAGATATCAAAAACTTGCCGCCCTTGGCGCAAGAAATCTTGAGAGTTATAACAGGAAGCTCGAAGAAAAAGGACATTATGCCGGCAAGTTGCCGTATATTGTAATCGTGATTGACGAATTGGCAGATTTGATGATGGCTTCATCTTCTGAAGTTCAGGAGTACATTGCACGAATTACGCAAAAAGCACGTGCTGCCGGAATTCACTTGATCGTTGCGACGCAGCGACCAAGCGTTGATGTCGTGACCGGTCTGATTAAAAACAATATCCCGACAAGAATCGCATTTATGGTTTCAAGTTCAACCGATTCCAGAACAATTCTCGACTGTTCCGGAGCAGAGCGATTGCTTGGGCGTGGTGACATGCTATATTTGGGCAACGGATCAAGTCAGCCGCTTCGCTTGCAAGGAACTTATATTGAAGACGAAATTGATGATGTCTGTGATTTTATCAGAAAGCAAGCCAAGCCGCATTATGCATTCAATCCTGAAACTTTGAAGAAAAAAGCCATTGTGGCGGAAAACCAGGATGAATTGATGCCGCGTGTCTTGGATTACATCGTGAATGAAGAAACGATTTCTACTTCGAAGCTTCAGCGAATTTTTTCAATTGGATACAACCGTGCCGCATCGATTATTGATGATCTTGAGAGCAAGGGGTATATTTCGCAGGCAAGGGGTGCAAAGCCCAGAATCGTACATTTGACGCAGGAAGCACTTAACAATATGCGCTTTTAGATAAATTGGCTTTTATTTATGCGCATCATTATGGTAAACTTAACGTGATTGTTGATTATGAAAAGAGGACGTTTGACATGGATATGAATACCACATATTTCTTTGTAGGTATCAAAGGCACGGGCATGAGTGCCCTGGCATTGATTTTGAATGACAAGGGCTGCAATGTTCTTGGATCTGATATTGAAAAATATACGTTTACCCAACGTGGGCTAGAACAAGCCGGAATTAAAATTCTGCCTTTTGATAAGGATAATATTCAGGCGAATATGACGATTGTTGCCGGGAATGCATTTTCTGACGATCACGAAGAAATTGCCAAGGCAAAAGAAATGGGACTTAAAGTTTTGACATATCCGGAAGTAGTCGAAATGCTGGTTGAAGAAACGACAAGCATCGGTGTTGCTGGAGCTCACGGAAAGACGAGCACCACGGGTTTGCTTTCTCACGTGCTTAGCGGAGTTTCTCCGACAAGCTACTTGATCGGTGACGGTACCGGTAAAGGGGTGCCAGATGCGCGCTTTTTTGTATTTGAAGCAGATGAATACCGGCGCCATTTTGCAGGATATCATCCTGATTACACGATTATGACGAACATCGATTTTGATCATCCTGATTATTTTACTGGGATTGAAGATGTCTGTGATGCTTTCCAAGAACTTGCCAATCACACCAAGAAGGCATTGTTTGTCTGGGGGGAAGACAAACACTTGCAAAATATCAAAGTCGATATTCCGGTCTATAGTTATGGAACGGAAGAAAACGATGACGTGCGTGCCGAAAACATCAAGCGCACGACCAAGGGATCAAGTTTTGACGTTTATTTACATGACGAATTTTTAGGAACGTTTGACATCCCGTTGTTTGGCAAGCATAACGTTTTGAACTCTCTTGCCGTAATTGCGGTTTCTCATCTTGAAAAGATTGATGCTGAAGAAGTCAAACGCGAACTTTTGACATTTAAAGGCGTAAAGCGTCGTTTTTCCGAAAAGAAAGTCGCTGACATGGTCATCATTGATGATTATGCACACCATCCGTCAGAAATTGCTGCAACGATTGATGCGGCAAGACAACAATATCCGAAGAAGAAAATCATCGCGGTTTTCCAACCTCACACCTTTAGCCGCACCGTTGCGTTGATGGATGACTTTGCCAAGAGTTTGGATCTTGCTGATAAGGTGTATCTGACTGAAATTTTCAGTTCGATTCGTGAACAAAACGGTGAAGTTTCTGCTAAGGATCTTGGTGAAAAGATCAGCAAGGGCGGAGAAGTTCTCAGTTTGGACAATATGTCGCCGCTGCTTGATTTTCACGATGATGTCGTCATCTTTATGGGTGCCGGAGACATTCCGAAGTATGAGCATGCATATGAGGAACTTTTGTCCAATCTCAGTTTAAAGAACAATTGATTCAGGAGGTTTCATTGCATGAAACGGTATGATAGTATCGGCAAAATTGGTCACATTTTTGAAACTGATCAACAAGTCGTAACTGATTTGGTGATTCCGTCCGGAAAAGAGATTCCGGAGCATCATGTTGACTATACTGTCGTAGTCGTTCCAATCAAGGGAAAGGTTATCTTTTCCGGTCATGATTTTGAAACGGAACTTGCGCCTGGCAGTTTCGTGCGCATGCTTCCGAATGAGTCTCATAGTTTGAAGGCAATTGAAGACAGCGAACTTTTTGTGATCAAGTCAAAATTGGAGAAATGACGTGAATTTTTAAAGTCGAGGAGAACCTCGGCTTTTTTTAAATAATTTTAAATTTTTGTGGTATGATTGAGAAGATTAAATGATTGTGATAATATGTACTTGAAGTTGAAAGTAGGAGAGTGAGTTGTATGCAAGATGATGCGCATAGGCGTGGAAAATCAATCGATGAAATTAAAGAAGGAGATTCTTTAACCGTCACGGAATGTATTTCAGAGCGTGAATTACTGATTTATCTTGGACTTACAAATGATTCCAATCCGTTATACGTTCAAACTGCGTTTGCACAGTCAATGGGATACAAAGCACCCGTTGTGCCCCCGGTCATGTTGTCAGGAATTTTGACCAGTTCGATTTCGAAGCTTCTTCCTGGTCCGGGAAGCGAAATTGTAAATGTAGCGACAAATTTCATTGAACCGGTTTATCATGAAGAAACGATTACGTTTACCTTTGAAGTCATCAAAGTTGATTTGATGAAAGAGGTAATCATGATTTCGGTTGAAGGAACAAACGAAAACGGCAATCGTATTCTTGATTCAGTGATCATGGTTCGTCCCCCGCGTCGTTTCAATCATCAGCAACTCGAAAATAATTTGGAAAAAGAGGTTGAAAAAAATGAATAACGATCCTAATTTATATGAAGGGCAAAAATTAGTCAAAGACGCAAACGGTTTCTTTATGAAAATGTATGGTTACATGGCTGCTGCCGTAGGTATTTCTGCCGTAACGGCATTCATGGCCGCCAACGTTCCGTCGGTTGTTAGTTTATTGTCCAACGGACTCGTGATGAGCATTTTGTTTATCGTGCAATTGGTGCTTGTCTTCAGAATGTCTTCGCTTAAAGCCATTCGGACTTCAGGCAAGGCTTTGTCTTCATTGGTTTTTTATTCGATGATTGAAGGTCTGTTTTTAAGCGGTCTGCTTTATAAATACACGGCAATGGACATTACGCGTGCATTCATTGCTGCAGCAGTTCTGTTTGTTGTTTTGGCCGTCATGGGAACAAGCACCAAAAAAGATCTTTCTGGAATCGGACGACAGGCATTGGCTGCTTTGATTGCCTTGATTATCGTCAGCATCGTTAATTTGTTCTTGCACAGCACGATGATTCAGTATGTCTTTTCGTTTATCGGAATCGTTGTTTTCTCAGCCTTGACGGCTTATGATTCGCAGACTTACAAGGTGATGTACTATCAATATGGATCGCAAGTCAATACTGATTCTTTGGCTGCAGTCGGTGCTTTGAACCTTTACCTTGATTTTCTCAATATTTTCTTGTATCTGTTGCAAATTTTTGGCATCGATTCAAGCGACAATAATTAAAAAGCAAAAGAGTCTGGAAAAGAAGTCCCGTTTCTTCCTTGAATTAGATGAAATATCTAACGAAGGCGGTCTATTTTCGGCTAACTTCTTCTGTTTTTTGATTTTTTTATGTACAAAAAATTATCTTTTTGGAAAGCAACGTTGCTCAACCAATTCATCGAAAATTTCATTCAAATTTACTGACGCATTTTGATACATGAAAATCAATTTCCAGCATAGCAAAAGATCGTCATTCATACACAAAAAAACCGGATTAGATTTGCGATTGATTGCAAATCATCCGGTTTTTCAATTTGAGGCATCTTTTTTCCGGGTCTCTTATATTTCAAAAAAGGGTCAGGAAAGCATTTTGTCAAAAGAAAAATCGAACAAAGGATTAGGTGGATCAAACGTAGTACGCCGATCAGCTTTTCGATTTTTTGATGTGTCACAGCATTTCAAATAATTCTATGAACCGTTTATTCGTGACCAAAGAGCAATTCGAACATCAGTCGGAACTGTTTAAAAAATGGTTACTATGCTTTGAACCCTCAAGAAGCGGAGAGCGTTTTGACTAAAAATGAAAAGCCTGTCGAAAGAATCGTTTGGGTAACCCTGGATCGGCAAATGCCGGTGCGGTTTGAAGAGAGTCAGGATCGTTTCAAATATCAGCGACAGCGGCTTTGTTCAGTTGATATCGACAGGATGCTGGAAACATGCGGTCGCTCTTTTTGGAGTTGATTGCATTTTTTTGCTATAATCTGAGTTGGAATCTAAATTGAAAGGGTGCAGACAATGACAGAAAAACAAAAACTACTCCTGATTGACGGCAATAGTATTACGTTTAGGGGTTTTTATGCATTGTTTATGCAAACGGAACGTTTCGTTAACCATGACGGTCTTCATACGAGCGCGGTTTTTTCATTTAAAAGAATGCTCGACAAAATTTTGGATGACGTAAATCCTGATAAAATCCTGGTTGCGTTTGATGCTGGCAAGAAGACTTTTCGGACTGAAAAATACAGTGATTACAAGGCCGGCAGAAAAAAGACGCCAGAAGAATTGTCGGAACAGTTTCCTTATGTCAAGAAGCTTCTTGACTGCTACGGAATCAAACATTATGAATTGAAAAATTACGAAGCAGACGACATAATCGGAACGATGTCAAAGGAAGCCGAGAAACATGGTTATGAAACAACGATCGTGACCGGCGATCGAGATTTGACGCAGCTTGTGACGAATCAAACGACGGTTGCTTTGACTGTTAAAGGCGTTACGGAAATAGAATATTACACGCCAAACCATTTGAGTGAAAAGCTTGGCATCTCGCCCTCTCAAATTACCGATCTCAAAGGACTTGCGGGTGATACTTCGGATAATTACCCCGGGGTGTCCAAAGTTGGCGAAAAGACGGCACTAAAGCTTTTGAATCAGTACGGAACGATTGAAAATCTTTATGAACATATTGATGAATTCAAAAAATCAAAGATGAAGGAACATTTGATCGAAGACAAAGAGATTGCGCTGACGTGCAAAAATCTGGCAACAATCAGGCGTGATGCTCCGCTTGAAATCGGGTTGGCCGATATCGATTTTGCAGGCAAAGACATTGAAAAATTGCGAGAGTTTTATCAAAGCATGGATTTTCATAAATTTTTGAGCGAACTGAATGATAAAAAATCCGAAGAAGTCTCAAATGAAGAAGAACTTCCTTCGATAGTCGAATTGACTTTTGAAAACATTGATGGTCAGCAGCTAAACGCTGATAATGCTAGTTTTTATCTTGAACTTGCCGATGAAAACTATCATACATCTCCTTTTTGGGGATTTGCGCTTTTGACCGATGGTCAGTGCTATGTTTCAAAAGACGTTTCCTTGTTAAAAAGAGAACCTTTAAGAGAATTTCTTGAAAATAAAAATAAGACTCTTGACGTGTTTGACGGAAAGAAAACTTATGTCTCGCTCAAACGTTTGGGAATTGAAGCAGAATCAATCGATTTTGACCTGTTATTGGTATCTTATCTTTTGAATAATACCGACAACAGCAACGATTTGGGGCAGCTTTGCCAAAAACAAGGCTATTTTGGCGTAAAAAGCGATGATGAAGTTTATGGAAAAGGTGCTAAAAAGGAAATTTGCGCTGATGAGACGTTTTTTGAGCATTTGAGAAGCAAAGTTTTTGCGATTGCCTTTTTGAAACAAAAATTAATGCAAAAATTAAAAGATAATTCTCAAGATCATTTATATTTTGAAATCGAACGCCCGCTTTCAATCGTGCTCGCTAAGATGGAAATTGCCGGAATCAAAGCCGACAAAGAGACGCTTGAAACGATGGGAAGTCGTTTCAAAGAAAAGATAAGCGATCTTGAATCATTGATTTATCAAGAAGCCGGAGAAACATTCAACATCAATTCACCTAAGCAATTGGGAACGATTTTGTTTGACAAACTAGGGCTTCCAGGTGCCAAGAAGACAAAGACCGGCTATTCAACGGCAGTCGGTGTCTTGGAAAAACTCAGAGGAAACGATATCGTTGATAACGTGCTTTTATATCGTCAATTTGCCAAGCTCAAGTCGACTTACATTGACGGACTCATCAAAGTGATGGATCAAGATGAGAAGGTGCACACGCGCTACACGCAAACGTTGACGACAACGGGAAGGTTGTCTTCGGTTGAACCCAACCTTCAAAACATCCCCGTTCGCTTGGAAGAAGGAAGAAAAATCAGGCAGGCTTTCATTCCGAGTCACCAAGGATGGGAAATTTTTTCATCAGATTATTCGCAAATTGAGTTGAGGGTCTTGGCACATATTTCAAAAGACGAGAATATGCAAAAAGCATTTAAAGACGATTTTGATATTCATGCCAATACGGCGATGAAAATTTTTGGATTGAGCAGTCCTGACGAGGTAACGCCGAATATGCGTCGTCAGGCTAAAGCCGTCAATTTTGGAATCGTCTACGGAATCAGTGACTTTGGACTTGCACAAAGCATCGGATGCAGAAGAGATCAGGCTAAAACGTTTATGGAAACGTATTTTGAATCTTTTCCCGGCGTTAAAAGATATATGACGGAGATTGTGGAGCTTGCAAGAAATCAAGGATACGTTGAAACGCTTTTCAAACGTCGCCGCTATCTTGAAGGGATTCGTTCAAAAAATTTTAATCAGCGTTCGTTTGCTGAAAGGACGGCTATGAATACTCCGATTCAGGGAAGTGCTGCCGATATTATCAAGGTTGCGATGATTAAGATGCAGGAGACGCTTGAAAAAGAAGAACTTAAAGCCAGAATGCTTTTACAGGTTCATGACGAACTGATTTTTGAAGCGCCTGAAGAAGAAATTCCCGTGCTTGAAAAACTTGTTCCGAGCGTGATGGATTCTGCAGTTAAGTTGGATGTTCCGCTTAAAGTTGAAAGCGGACATGGCAAAACATGGTTTGATACGAAATGAGGTAGAATTATGCCTGAATTACCGGAAGTTGAAACGGTCAGACGTGGCCTTAACAGACTGATCAAGGGCAAAACGATTAAGGACGTCAATGTTTTATATGACAAGATAATCGTGGGTTCCAAGGATGAATTTTGCAAAAAACTCAGCGGGAAAAAATTGCTTGATGTCGATCGACGCGGAAAATATCTGTTATTTCGCTTTTCAGGCGAATTGACGATGGTTTCTCACTTGAGAATGGAAGGAAAATACTTTGTCAGGCGAAAAGGAGAGCCGGTTGAAAAGCACACGCACGTGATCTTTTATTTGATGGACGGAAGCGAGCTTCATTATAACGACGTTCGCAAATTTGGGAGGATGGAACTGTTTAAGACAGGTGAAGAAACCACTCTTTCCGGGATTTCTAAGCTTGGTCCCGAACCGACCGAGAAAAATTTTGATTCTCAAAAATTCTATGAAGGACTTCAAAAAAAGAAAAAGCCGATTAAGACGGCTCTGCTTGATCAAACGCTTGTTGCAGGGGTCGGGAATATTTATGCTGATGAGGTGCTTTATATGGCAAAGATTCATCCTTTGACGCCTTGCAATGAGCTCAGCAGAAAGCAGGCCGATTGTTTGAGAAATTCAATCATCGATGAGCTTGAAAAAGCGATCGAGAAAGGCGGGACGACGATCAGGAGCTATGCCAACGCCTTCCTTGAGGAAGGATCATTTCAGTTCTTTTTGCAAGTCTATGGAAAGACTGGCGAAAAGTGTGGACGATGCGGTACTCCGATTGAAAAAATAGTCGTCGGACAGCGCGGTACGCATTATTGCCCGAATTGTCAGGTGATGAAAAAATGAGCAAGATATTGGGCCTGACAGGCGGGATTGCTTGCGGAAAATCAACGATCAGCGCCTATTTGAAAGAGTTTGGTCTTCCCGTGATCGATGCTGATGAGTGTTCAAGAGCCGTTGTTGAAAAAGGCTCAATCGGACTTGAAAAATTAACGGAAATATTTGGCAACAAAATTTTAAAAAACGACGGAACGCTTAATCGAAAAGCTCTTGGTCAGATCGTTTTTTCAAACAGCGAACAGCTTTCATTGCTAAACTCTGTTATGGAACCTCTGATCAGAGAGGAAATTTCTCGAAGGCTGAATCAAGAAAATAATGCCGATCTCGTTGTTTTGGATGCTCCGTTGTTGATTGAGCAGCATTACGATAAAATTTGCGATTTTATAATGACGATTGATGTTCCGAAAAAAATTCAGCTGGAACGTTTGATTGAACGAGACAAACTTTCTGAAGATGAGGCAAAAAGTCGAATCGAGAGCCAATTGAGCTCACGGGAAAGAAACGGTTTTGCAGACGTAGTGATTGATAGTTCAGGAACGGTTGAACAGACCCGCAAACAAGTGATAAAATGGCTAAAGACGATAAATGTTTAGATAAACGGATATGTGGGGTATAAAGAAGACAATCCGAAAATGCTTGCAAACTGAACTGCAAGCAACTAAAAAAGAAGAAAGGAGAGGCGGGGCGACTTTTTAAGTTGCGGATTATCCTTCCAACGGTCAAAGACGTTGGTATCCCGCCCTTAAACTAATGAAATGTCCACATTGCCATAAGAACGGCTCGCGAGTAGTCGACAGTCGTCCTGCTGATGACGGTCATGCCATCAGACGACGTCGCGAGTGTGAAAATTGCGGTTATCGCTTTACGACTTTTGAAAGAATTGAAGCAGCTCCGTTGCTTGTCGTAAAGAAAAACGGACTTCGCGAAGAATTCAATCGCGAAAAAATCATGCGCGGAGTGATGCGTGCTGCAGAAAAGCGACCGGTACCGATGGATGATATTCAAAATTTGGTTGATCAGGTCGAAAGCAAAGTTCGGGCAGCGGGAAGCAACGAGGTTTCCAGCCAACTGATCGGTGGCTACGTAATGGATCTTTTGGCCAAGGTTGACGATGTTGCCTACATTCGTTTTGCCAGCGTGTACCGCGAATTTAAAGACATGGGTGCCTTCGTGAACGAGCTTCAGGAGTTGATGGCTCGCGAAGATCAGGAAAAAGGTTCGGATGCCAAAAAGTAAAAGGGATGTGAGTCGATGGAAAATGGGTTGAATATTCTTTCGCCGAAAGACAGATGCGTAATTTGTTCTGAGGAAAGAAAGAGTTTGCTGTCTTCCGAAACGGTGATCTTTCTGTATCAGCCGATTATGGGTGCAGATGCAGCAGCAGTTCACGCTGTTTTGGCATCTTCAGCGACAACCGTTCCGAGAAAAAGCGGACATCTGCCTGAAATCGGTGATATCCTAAAAACCTTGGATATGGAAATTCCGCGGTTTTATGAGGCTTGCTGCAAATTGGAAGCACTTGGATTGCTGCGGACTTTTGTGCACGATGTCTCCAATGAACGCAGAATGATCTATCAGTTGCTTTTGCCGCTTAGCGGGCAGGAATTTTTTAAGCAGACCGTTTTAGATACGTTGTTGCTGTTAAGCGTCGGAAGAAGACGCCATGCCCAGCTCAAGCAGTTGTTTGCACCAAATGTCTTTGCCTATTCCGAAAATTCAAAGGAAATTACCAAGACCTTAGCTGATGTGTTTGACGTCAGAAAAGAAAATATTCAAAATTTGCAGATCAATCGCGTCAAGAACGAATCTCTTTTGGAGAAAAGCGAACTGAACTTTGATCTAAAATACTTCAAACAGCTATTGAAACATTCTTTTGTTGAAGAAAAGGAAGTAATGGAGCATTTGGATGAGGTGAAGACGATGGTTTTACTGTATGGTCTGGATGAACTTCAGCTTGTCAAGCAGCTTGAAAAAAGCTTCAACGTTGCAAACAACAGGGTCGACTTTTCTTTATTCAAGCGGTATGTCAACGAAGAATTTGAATCAGCTCTTGAAAAGCCTGCTCGCAATGAAAAAGAAATCAGCGCAGAATCAGCTAAAAGTACATCGAGGTTATCATCTGAAGATCGTCAGCTTGTCGAAGCTTGCAATTACTATGCCCCGCTTGAATTTCTGGAAGCGTTGAAGAACGAGCAGGGCGGTTATGCTTCTAATATCGAAAAATATGTTGTCGGAAACGTCGTTAAGGCCAATGTTTTGCCGGGTTCCGTCATAAATGTCATTTTGCACTATTTTTTGTGTGACGAAGACAATGATCAGCTTAGCGGAAAAGTCAGCACTCGGTTTGAAGAATTCTGCAACCAATTTGCTAAAAGAAAGATCAGCGATCCCGTAAGCGCAATGGACTATCTGAAAGGCGAAGTCGAAAAAAACAAGCAAAAGAAACAGCAAAGGCGGATAAGTGCCCGTAATGGTCAAACGAGAAAAAAAGTTCAAAAAGCAACATTGACCGATTGGGACGAACTTGCACAAAAACAGAATGCTGATTTGGACTACAAACATGATTTGGATGAGATTGAGAAGTTGCGGAATCAGATTAAAAATGCCAAAGGCAGGTGAACTTGATGGAAGACGTAGGTCAAAAGATGACGGAATTGATGGAAAAATACCACTGGGAAGAAAAAGTCAGGTCCGTTTACAAAGAAGTATTGAAATCCCCAGAAATTGTCGCATTTATCAAAGAGCATCATGATGAGCTGGATGCTGACGAAATCAGGAGGAGCATGTCAAAGTTTATCGAGTACTTGAATTTTAAAAAGGATCGTGATGCCGGAAAGAAAACGTTTATGCCAGGATACTGTCCAAAGTTAATCATGAGCTCCAAACACGTTCAAATCGTGTATTTGCCGACAAAAGAAAACCTGAAACAAAAGCAGCAGCGCAAAATCAAGCAACGCGTAAGGGCAATCAGCGTCCCGAAGTCGATCAAAAATGCAAGCTTGCAAGAATACGGAACAATGACGAAGGGAAGAGCGGCAGCTTTGAAACAGGCATTGCTTTTTGTCAGATCTTATGCGGAAAATCCAAACGAATTTCACAAGGGACTATATCTTGAAGGAAAATTTGGCGTTGGAAAGACGTATCTTTTGGGAGCAATCGCAAACGATTTGGCAGAAAACGGCTTTTCAACAACAATCTTGCATGTCCCGACATTCATCTCTGATCTTAAGGCGCTTCTTGGCGATAAAACAACTGGCAGGACGGTTGCGGACGCCGTTAACGAAGTCAAAAATGCTCCAGTGCTGATGCTTGACGATATTGGCGCGGATTCTCTTTCCAATTGGTCGCGCGACGATATTTTAGGCGTCATTTTGCAGCATCGGATGCAAGAAGGGCTACCGACGTTTTTTTCATCAAATTTGTCAATGGAAGAACTCGAAAGCAGTTATTTGACGTTTAACAATCGGATGGAATCAGACCCTCTCAAGGCCAAGCGGATAATGGAGAGAATCAAATTTTTGGCGACTGAAATCATTGTTGACGGTCCGAATCTCAGAAATAATTGAGTATTTTTGAAAAAACACTTGAAAAAGGCGGAACTTAGTGTTTAAATAAGAGATACATTAGTGAAAGACAAACGGCAACCCATTCAGGGAGAGAGGTCGCGACTGAAAGCCTCTCGTGCGGGCGAGCTTACCGCTTTCATGGAGAGCTTACTGCAAAGGTAAGACGGATCGCATCCGTTATCAGCGGTTTTTGAGGACATCTGGTTTTTGCAAAAGGATGTCGAAAATGGGTGGAACCGCGTCAATGACGTCCCTGGCATGGCACAATTCATGTCGGGGACGTTTTTTTGTGCCTTTTCACATAAGCAAAAATTATCGGAGGTAATACTAATGGAACTTAAATTTCCAGATGGCACCGTTAAAGAATTTGAAGACGGTGCAACAGTTAAAGACGTCGCAGCTTCGATCAGCATGAGCCTTGCTAAAAAGGCTGTTTGCGGCAAGCTTGACGGTAAATTAGTTGACTTGAATCAAAAACTTTCAGACGGTTCAATTGAAATCGTAGCGAAGGATTCCGATGACGGAAGAATTGCTTTGTGGCATACTGCAGCAGTTGTTTTGGCAGCTGCCTTGCACGATCTTTATCCAAACATCAAATTTGGCGAAGGCGGAGTGACGGAACATGGTTTTTACTTCGATACTGATAAGGAAGATGGTCAGGTCGGCGAAGCAGATTTTGAAAAATTGACGAAGAAGATGGAAGAAATCGTCAAGGCAAAAGAAAAAATCGAATTTGTGGAGTACGATCTGGACGAAGCTTTGAAACTTGTTGAAAATGATGAATATCAAACTGAAATCGTCAAAGAAAATGCAGAAGATGGCAAGGTCTACGGACACAAGCTTTTGAATCATGTTGACTTTACTTCTCCTGTTTCACTTGAAGATGCTGGCAAGGTCAAGGTCTTTAAAGTTCTTTCAGTTGCCGGCGCATATTGGAAAGGCGCTTCATCAAATCCGATGCTGCAACGTATTTACGGTACGGCTTTCAGCAAACAAAAAGAACTTGATGAAGAATTGAAGCGTCAGCAGGAAGCGCATGAACGCGATCATCGCGTCATCGGCAACAATCTTGATCTCTTCTTCGTGGATCCAAAGGTCGGTGCAGGTCTTCCGTATTGGATGCCAAACGGTGCAACGATTCGTCGCACGATTGAACGCTACATTATTGACAAGGAAGTTTCATGGGGTTACGAACATGTTTATACTCCAATTCTTGCCAATGTTGATTTGTACAAACAATCCGGGCACTGGGATCATTATCGCGAAGACATGTTTCCTCCAATGGATATGGGTGACGGAGAACTGCTTGAGCTTCGTCCGATGAATTGCCCGTCGCACATTCAGATTTATAACCGTCATATTCGTTCTTATCGCGATCTTCCGTTGAGAATTGCCGAACTTGGCATGATGCACCGCTACGAAAAATCAGGAGCATTGACAGGCTTGTCGCGTGTTCGTGAAATGACTTTGAATGATGGTCATACTTTCGTGACACCGGATCAGATTGAAGCGGAATTCAAACGGACGCTTCAGCTTATGGTTGAAGTTTATCATGACTTCAATATCAATGATTATCGTTTCCGTCTCAGCTATCGCGATCCAAAAAATACTCATAAATACTATGATGATGATGAAATGTGGGAAAAATCTCAACGCATGCTGAAAGCTGCGATGGATGATCTTGGACTTGAATATTTCGAAGCAGAAGGCGAAGCTGCATTTTACGGTCCTAAGCTTGACGTTCAAACAAAGACTGCACTTGGCGGCGAAGAAACACTTTCGACGATTCAATTGGACTTCCTTCTTCCTGAACGCTTCGATCTCAAGTATGTCGGAGCCGATGGCGAGGAACATCGTCCGGTTATGATTCACCGCGGTATCGTTTCAACGATGGAGCGCTTCACGGCTTACCTGACCGAAATGTACAAAGGTGCTTTCCCAACATGGCTTGCCCCAAAGCAGGTCGAGGTCATTCCTGTCAATTTGAATCTCCACACGGATTATGCAAGAAAACTTGCAAGTGCTCTTGCTGCTCGCCAAATTCGCGTTTCCGTCGATGATCGAAACGAAAAGATGGGTTACAAGATTCGCCAGGCACAAGTCAACAAGGTTCCTTATACTCTCGTTGTCGGTGATAATGAAAAAGAGCAGGGAACAGTCACGGTTCGTCGTTATGGTCAAGAAAAGACCGAAACGATGGCATTTGATGATTTTAAGAAGATTTTGGATCACGATCTTGAAACATATAGCCGCAATGAAGATTAAAAAATCGTTTAAACAGTTGACAATCTTAAATAGGACTGTTAAGATGTAAAAGTTGAGAAAAAAAGCAGAGGCTCCCGCTTCTCGCCTGAGGGACACAGGTTCCTGGGCAGAAATAAGAAATTAATTTCCGATTGAACGGATTTTTTACGGGTGCTTTGCGTTTGGTTTATGCGAGCACCCGTTTTTTCTGCATTTTCTCTGAAATTTTTTTGGAGGTGAAACGCCATAGCAGTTGATAAAATGGTAAACGAAGGCATTCGCGCACGTGAATTGCGCTTGATTGCTGATGACGGCGCTCAGCTTGGAGTTAAGTCTAAGCAAGAGGCGTTGCAGATGGCAGAACAAGCCAATTTGGATCTTGTTTTGGTTGCACCGAAAGCGAAACCACCTGTTGCCAAAATCATGGATTATGGGAAGTATCGTTTTGAGTTGCAGAAGAAACAGCGTGAAGCTCGTAAAAAGCAAAAAGTGATCAACGTTAAAGAAGTTCGCTTGAGCCCAACGATCGACACGAATGACTTCAACACTAAGATGAAGAATGCACGCAAGTTCCTTTCAAAAGGGGACAAAGTGAAAGTCTCCATCCGTTTTAAGGGTCGTGCGATTACTCATAAAGAGATCGGCCGCGAAGTTCTTGATCGATTCGCTGAAGAAACATCCGATGTTGCTACAGTTGAATCCAAGCCAAAAATGGATGGTCGCAGCATGTTCTTAATGCTTGCACCAAAAGCCGAAAACTAGGCTTAAATCACATAGGAGGAATATGGTATTATGGCAGCAAAACAAAAAACACACCGCGCATCAGCAAAGCGTTTCAAGCGTACGGGTAATGGTGGTTTGAAACGTAATCATGCTTACACATCACACCGTTTCCACGGCAAGACGGTTAAGCAACGTCGCCAATTGCGTAAAGCTACAATGGTATCCGGCTCTGATATGAAGCGTATCAAGCAGATGCTTTCACAAATGAAATAATCATTCATTTATTCAAGTTTTGAATGTCGCACCATTTTGGTCGGTGCGCATGCACGATTTTGTTTTTTACCCGAAGAGTCGGGATACTAAGGAGGAATTATCATGCCACGTGTTAAAGGTGGAACAGTTACGCGTCAACGTCGTAAGAAAGTCTTGAAATTAGCTAAAGGATATCGCGGTTCAAAGCATACTCAATTCAAGGTTGCTAAGCAACAAGTAATGAAGTCATACCAATACGCTTTCCGTGATCGTCGAAAGAACAAGTCCAACTTCCGCAAGTTGTGGATTGCTCGTATCAACGCTGCAGCTCGTATGAACGGCATCAGCTACAGCAAATTGATGCACGGCTTGAAACTGGCTAACATCGAAGTTAACCGCAAGATGTTGGCTGATCTTGCTATTACTGATGCAGCAGCATTTACGGCCGTTGTTGAAGAAGCAAAGAAGGCTTTGGCAAAATAATTAGCTAACCAAAAGGAGCTGGGAAGATTTTTTCTCCTGGCTCCTTTTTATTGCTGATTGGACTGATTCGGGTTTCTTGCGTAAACAGGCCCGATTAATCTATAATTGTAGTAGTAAGATTTCAGAAGGGAATTAGAGCATGTTTTCAAAATTTCAACCAACATGGCAAGTTGAGTCAATTTACGATTTACCTCCAGAGGAATTGAGAAAAAAAGGAATCAAGGTGGTGCTGACTGATCTTGATAACACCTTGATTGCCTGGAATAATCCAGATGGAACGCCCCAGCTTCGCGAATGGCTTCAGAAAATGGAAGAAGCAAAGATTCCTGTGGTAGTCGTTTCAAATAATAGTTTTAAAAGGGTGGAACGGGCGGTTCGTTCTTTAGGGTTGCCATTTGTTTCGCGTGCGATGAAACCTTTTGCACGTGGTCTCAAAATTGCGGTGAAGAGGTACGGACTGGAAAAACACGAGACTGTTCTCGTTGGCGACCAACTGATGACCGATGTGGCATCGGCAAATAATTTTGGAATTCGCTGCATTTTGGTGAAGCCCTTAGTGAAATCGGATGCATGGAATACTAAAATAAATCGTTTTTTGGAAAATATCGTTAAAAAGCGGTTGCTGAAAGAAAATAAACTAAGCACGACATGGAGGCATGATTTGAATGACTGAAAATTCAGACGAACTGTACTGTATCGGTTGCGGTGCAAAAATACAGACCGTTGATCCGCAAGAACCCGGATTTATGCCGCAGTCTGCCTTGGAAAAACGGACTGACGATGAAGATCTTTATTGCAAACGTTGCTTCAGATTAAGGCATTACAATGAAACGGCGGACGTTTCATTGACGGATGACGATTTTTTGGCGTTGCTTAATCAAATTGGCGAATCGGATGCATTGATCGTCAACGTTGTTGATATTTTTGATTTCAGCGGTTCGATTATTCCGGGACTTCATCGTTTTGTCGGCAATAATCCGATTTTGATGGTCGGAAACAAAGAAGATCTGTTGCCGCGCTCGCTCAAACGCTCAAAAATCAGGGACTGGCTGCGTCAGTCTGCAAATGCGCAAGGATTGCGACCGGTTGAAGTTTGCTTGACGAGTGCTTCAAAAGGTCATGAGATTGATCGTCTGATGGAATTGATCGACAAGTATCGCGAAGGAAGAGACGTTTATGTCGTTGGCGTCACAAATGTCGGAAAATCGACTTTGATCAATCAGATTATTAAGCATCAAACCGGCATCAGCGATTTGATTACGACATCGCGTTTTCCGGGAACGACGCTGGATCGAATTGAAATTCCGTTTGGCGATGGCCGTTTCTTGATTGATACTCCGGGAATCATCCATAAGGATCAAATGGCGCACTACCTTTCGCCTAAAGAACTCAGACTGGCTTCTCCTCAAAAGGAAATCAAGCCTAAAGTCTATCAGCTGAATGAAGGACAGACTCTGTTTTTAGGGGCATTGGCACGCTTTGATTACGTTTCCGGAGAAAAACAAGGCGTTGTCGTATATCTGGACAACAATTTGATGATTCACAGAACCAAGACCGAAAATGCCTCTGCATTTTATGAAAAGCATGCCGGAAAACTGTTGAATCCTCCTTCAGAAGAAGAGATGAAGACATTTCCGAAACTTGTCAGATTTGAGTTCAAGGTCACTGAAAAAAGCGATCTGGTTTTTGCAGGACTCGGATGGATTTCCGTCAAGGCCGGCAGCATCGTTGCCGGTTGGGCTCCTGAAGGCGTCAGCGTCGTTTTGAGAAAAGCAATGATTTAAGAGGTTGAAAAAATGAAACTAAAAGGAAAGCAAAAACGCTATTTACGTTCGCAGGCTCATGGGATGAGACCGCTTTTTCAAGTCGGAAAAGAAGGTTTGACCGCAAACTGGCTCAAGCAAGTCGAAGATGCGATTGAAAAGCGCGAACTGCTTAAAATCAACGTTTTGCAAAACGCGATCGTGGAAGACGAAGAAGTTATTGAGTATATCGAAGATAATTCTCAGATTCAGGTCGTTCAAAAAATTGGTCACGTTCTCGTTTTGTTCAAGCAGGCCGATAAGCGTGAAAATCGCAGCTATTCGCTTGAAGCAGCCAAAATATAGGAGGCCTTTTCGTGGTTATCTCTAAAAAAAAGATGCCTGAGATCCAGATCAAGGTTGAGTCGATCAGCGGAATCAAGAAGAAACGTGTCGGAATTTTGGGCGGAACGTTCAATCCGATTCATCACGGTCATCTGATTATGGCGGAGCAGGTTAAAAGTCAGCTTGACCTTGACAAGGTCATGTTCATGCCGGACAATCTGCCGCCGCATGTCGATGCCAAAAGCGCAATCGATGCAAAATATCGTTTGAAGATGGCGGAACTTGCAATCGAAAACAACCCTGATTTTGAGATAGAAGACATCGAACTGAAACGTGGCGGCGTAAGCTATACTTATGATACGATGAAAGAGCTTACGCTAAGAAATCCTGAAACGGAATATTACTTCATTATCGGCGGCGACATGGTGGAGTATTTGCCAAAATGGCACAGGATTGCCGATTTGATCAAACTGGTCAAATTTGTCGGTGTCGAACGTCCAGGTTACAGGCACAGAAGCGAGTATCCGATCGTTTGGGTGGACGTTCCGCACATTGAAATCAGCTCATCGATGATTCGGGAAAAAATCAGGCATGATTGCTCAATCAAATATCTTGTTCCCGATGCCGTTGAGGAGTATATCAGAGAGGAAGGCTTATATCGTGAGTGAAATAAAACTAAGCAATCGTTTCTACCATGGCACAAAAGAAGAATTGTTGGAGAAAATCAAAAATCAATTGAGCGATTTTCGTTATAAACATATTTTGGGCGTTGGACAAACATGTTATGAACTTGCCAAATTGAACGGAGTCGATCCGGAACAGGCAATGATTGCAGGCTTTGTTCACGACTATGCCAAAGAAAAAACGGATGAACAGTTTATCGAAAAAATCAAGGAAAAAAAGCTTGATTCTGATTTGCTGAACTGGGGCAATTTCATTTGGCATGGTGTCGTCGGCGCTGAATTTATCAAAGATGAGCTGAAAATTACGGATGAAGAAATTCTGAATGCCGTAAGACGTCACACGGTGGGAGCTCCTGAAATGACGACGCTTGATCAAATTGTTTACGTTAGCGATTACGTCGAACCGAATCGCAGTTTTCCAGACGTTGAGATTGCAAGATCCTTGGCTTATGCAAATTTAAAACAGGCCGTAATTTTTGAAACCAAACATACGCTGCAGTTTTTGATGAGCAGCAGTTCTAAAATTTATCCGGACGCTATTTTGACTTATAATGCGTTCGTTGCAGAAAATTAAAGCGAGGTATTTTATGGATAGCAAAGAATTATTAAAAGTTGTCGTTGAAGCAGCTGACAGCAAACGTGCTGAGGATATTGTCGCTTTGGACGTTCAAGGAATCAGTCTGCTTGCGGATTATTTCGTAATCATGCAGGCGAATTCGGAACGCCAGGTCAAGGCAATCGCTGATGTAATTGAAGAAAAAGTTGAAGAAGCAGGTTTTGAAGTCCGAAACGTCGAAGGAAAAGACGGAGCAAACTGGATATTGCTTGATTTGGGAGACGTTGTCGTTCATGTTTTCAAAACTGAGACGCGACAGTTTTACAATCTTGAAAAGCTTTGGTCTGACGCACCTTTGGCAGATATTGACGATTGGATCAAGGAATAATGATTTACACGACATTTGCCAAATTGTACGATGACTTGATGGATCCTGAGATGTATGCCAACTGGCTTGATTTTGCCGAAGATGAGCTTGTTTCGGGGAATGTTTTGGACCTTGCATGCGGATCGGGGAAATTTGCCGTAAAACTTGCTGAACGCGGATTTGAAACGTCAGGTTTTGATTTGTCGGAAGACATGCTGAGTCTTGCTTTGAAACATGCTGAGGAAGCTGGAGTCGACCTTCCGCTTTATCAGGGCGATATGCTTGATTTAAGCGATCTTTCCGAAAAATTCAGCAACGTGACCTGCTTTGCTGATTCGTTTTGTTATCTGCCTGATGAAAAAAGCGTTGAAAGAGCATTTGTTGAAGTTTTTCAGCACCTGAAACCTGAAGGAAAATTTATCTTTGACGTGATTACGCCTTATCAAACCGACGTGGTCTATCCGGGATACATGTACAATTACACCGATGAAGAGCAGGCTTTCATTTGGACAAGTTTTGAGGGTAAATATCCTCACAGCGTCGAACATGAACTGACTTTCTTTATCTGGGACGAAAAAGAAGACGGATACGATCGAATTGAAGAGCTTCATTATGAAAGAACCTATGAGCTTGACGTTTATCTTAAAGCTCTTAAACATGCAGGGTTCAATCAGGTCAAGGTCAGTGCAGATTTTGGCAAGAGCAAACCGAATGAGCAAACAACACGTTGGTTCTTTGCTTGTCAAAAAGACTGAGAGGTGCGGTGTATTGAAGATCGCAGGCGTAATAGCCGAGTATAACCCGTTTCACAATGGTCATCGCTATCAGATCGAGCAGATCAAAAAAGAGCTAAGCGATGCGCCATTAATTGTCGCAATGAGCGGAAACTTTCTTCAACGCGGAGAACCTGCGTGTTTTGACAAATGGACCAGGGCAGGCGAAGCCTTGCAAAACGGTGCTGATTTGGTCGTTGAAGTTCCGGTTGCTGCTTGCATGCAGCCGGCGGATCGCTTTGCGTTTGGCGGCGTGAACGCATTGAGTTCGCTTGGCGTAACCGATTTGTTTTTTGGTGCGGAGCATGCCGAATACGATTTTAAGAAATATGCAGAACTTGTCGCAGACGTTCACGGCGATTTTAAAAAATACGATCAGTCGTATGCCGCATCGTTTCAACAGGCAATTGCGCAAAAAATCGGACATAGCGTTGATCAGCCAAACGATTTGTTGGCACTGTCATACGCAAAACAGTCCCTTTTAATGAAAGACGAATTGGAATTGCATCCCGTTCAAAGGATCCAAGCCGGATACCATGATACGACTTTTGGCGATAATTCAAAAATCGCAAGTGCAACGGCAATCAGAACTTCCGTTGCAAGCGGTGCTCGTTCTCAAATAGATCGGGTCGTTCCCGAAGCGACGGCAAACGATTTGAAAAAAAGCCCATTTGTTTCGTGGAATGATTTTTGGCCTGATCTGCATTACCTGTTGCTTAGTCAGTCCGTAAATTCACTTGGAAAAATCTACGGGATGGCCGAAGGAATCGAGTATCGTTTGAAGGATTGTGCTCAAAAAATGCCGTATGATGCTACTTTTGACGAATGGATCAAGCTTGTCAAAAACAAGCGTTTCACGTATACGAGACTGTCGCGCCTGGCTTGCTCATGCCTTTTGGGGATTAAAAGCGATGAAATTGAAGCTTATAATGACAATCCGTACGTCAGGGTGCTTGGATTCAATGAGCGTGGTCGCGACGTTTTACATTTGGCGAAGAAACGCGATGAAATTGATATTTTCGCAAAGGTCGGCCAAGATGATCGCAAAAAACGCTTGGAACTTGATTATCGTGCGGGAAAGATTTATCAGCTTAAAAATGGATGCGAGCAAGATTTGAAGCGTGCTCCGTTAAGATTTTATTAGCTGTCAAGTAAAACGGGTTGACAAACTCTTGGTTGACAGGTTATAATCAAATTTGTTGCATTGGGAGGAAATACAGCATGAAATGGTCGCTGAATGAGTTACGCCAGACTGTCGATGAACCGTTGACGTTTTCTGAAACGCTTGATTTGAAAGATGAGCTCATGGCTCGAAATTCAGATATTATTGAAGTTTCTCCCGTTGAAGTCAAGGGAATTTTTTCCGTTGACGAATTGGGAGTCTGCGGTTATGTTAAAGTTAAAACAAAGCTTGTGCTTCCGTCTTCTCGTTCGTTGGAAGCAACGGAAGTTCCGCTTATTTTTGATTTTACTGAGCATTATGTCAGTCAGCACGAACATGATTTGTCGCGTTTTGAAGATACTGATGTCGTTATGATTTTGCCAAATGATATTTTGGATCTTGATAATGCGATTTGTGACAATATTTTGTTGCAAATTCCTATGCAGGTTTTGACTGCTACTGAACAGAGCAGCGATGAGTCGATGCCTTCTGGCAATGACTGGTCTGTTGTTTCCGAGAGTCAGTTAAAAAAATCTCGAAAAGATGAGGACGGAGTTGATCCGCGTTTGTCCAAATTAAAGGATTTTTTCAAGAATTCCGAGGAAAATTCCTAAGATTTGTTGCAAATTTCTTGAATAACAAGTACAATTCTTTTTGTTGAGTCATTTTGAAAGTTAAAGGAGGTGCCCCGTAATGGCTGTACCAGCACGTAAAACATCAAAGACACGCAAAAGATTACGTCGTACGCACTACAAGCTGTCAGTTCCTGGCATGAGCGCATGCCCTAACTGTGGTGAACTCAGAAAGTCACATCACGTATGCTCAGCTTGCGGTTACTACGGTGATAAGGAAGTCGTAAAGACAAAGTAATATATTTATAAGATATACCAGGGACCATGGCCCTCTTATTTCTTATCAGAAAGCACCTCAAACGATACGTTGTGGGGTGTTTCTTTTTTATCCAAAATGGCAGAAAGACATCCGCTCCTGTAAGCAGCGGATGAATCGCCCCATTCTAAAGCATTTTGGTGCTTTCTTTGCATCATTTAAATTCAGATAGTATAATTAGCATATGTATAATATGCACGTTCTGTTTAAATGCAATCATAAAATTGCTTTGGAAAATTTTATCAATGCTTATAAATCAACCAGTTCAGGAGATGATATCCAAGGATGATTTATGAAGGGTGGAAGAAAAAATGAAAGTTCAAAACGTCGAGCTGACGATCAGCGCAGTTTCTCCTGCGCAATACCCCAATGAGGGGTTCCCGGAAATAGCTCTGTCAGGCCGATCGAACGTCGGTAAGTCTTCTTTGATTAATACGTTGATCAATCGCAAAGGGTTGGCAAGGACATCAAGTCAGCCCGGAAAGACGCAGACGCTTAATTTTTACAATATTGAATCCGAACTGTATTTTGTGGACGTGCCAGGATATGGGTACGCAAAAGTTTCGAAAAAAGATCGTGAAAAATGGGGACAGATGATTGAAAGGTATTTTTCCGATCGTCCCGTTCTGCGCGGCGTGATTTCGCTAGTTGACGGGCGCCATGAGCCAACGGAGCTTGATTGTCAGATGATTGATTTTTTGCACTACTATGATTTGCCGATTCTTGTCTGTGCAACGAAAATGGACAAAATACCGCGCGGAAAGTGGAACAGGACAGAGAGCCAAATCAGGAAAAAACTCGCTTTGAACCCGCAAGACGAAATCGTTCTTTTTTCATCCGTCACAAAGGCCGGCAAAGAAGAAGTCTGGAACTGGGTTGAAAAAATGAGCGGTATTAAGGGGGATTAACGATGGAATTCAATGAGTATCAAAAAGCTGCCAATCGCACTCTTTACGGAAATGAACAGGTTTTGACGAATTGTGCGTTAGGATTGGCTGGAGAGAGCGGTCAATTGATTGATCTGATTCAGGACTATACTTTTAAAGGAAAAGATCTTGATAAAGAAAAAATGATCGATGAGCTTGGGGACGTCCTGTGGTACCTTTCCCAGATTGCGCAATGGGCCAATGTTGATTTCGACGACGTTGCCAAGGCAAACATCGAAACTTTGAATAAACGCTACCCCAATGGTTTTACGGCTGGGATGTAGGAAGCTTGCACCTCATCTTTGAGGTGCTTTTTTATCAAGTGCAGTGTTTTTGAAGTAAAAAAGGAATCATCGCTGATTCCTTTTTAGTTATTTCTTGTCTTCTTTTTTAGATTCAGTCTTTTGAGACTTATCAGCCTTTTCTTTGTTCTTCGCAGTCTTTTCTGGTTCTATGACTGCGAATTGATCAAAAAGCTTTTCAAGATTTGTTTGACGGTTTACTTTAAGACCCATGTAATCACCTCTTAACATTGAAAGCATAACAGATTTGGCACGTAAAATGCAAGAGCATGGTCACAATGCAATTTTATGCACTTCATTTGAATATACAACGGGTGATTCAGCTTTAAATTGCATAAAGAAAGCAAAAGATGTATAATTTGAGCATCGGAAATTTTTAGGAAGAATCGGAAGGAAGTTTAGTTATGACGAAAATGATCGAAATTAAAAACCTTATGAAAAAATATGGCAAAAATATTGTTTTAAAAGGCATCACAGAAAACGTCAACAAGGGACAAGTTATTTGCGTAATCGGTCCTTCAGGGTCAGGCAAGAGCACTTTTCTTCGCTGCTTGAATGTGCTTGAAAAGCCAAACTCTGGGAAGATCTTGTTTGAAGGCAAAGATTTGACGAATATATCTGAAAAAGAGCTTTGCGCTTTAAGAGAGAAAATGGGGATGGTATTTCAAAGTTTTAATCTGTTTCCTAACATGACGGTGCTCGAAAACATCAAAGTTGCACCGATGAGGGTCAAAGGAATTGCTGAAGATGAAGCCGAAAAAAAAGCCAAACAGCTGCTTGAAAAGGTAGGTTTGTCTGATCACGAAAATCAATATCCTGCGAGTCTTTCAGGCGGCCAACAGCAGCGTGTCGCAATTGCACGCGCATTGGCGATGGATCCTGAGGTGATGCTCTTCGATGAACCGACAAGCGCGCTTGATCCGGAGATGGTCGGTGAAGTTTTGAAGGTTATGCGTGATTTGGCCGATTCCGGAATGACAATGGTGGTTGTCACGCACGAGATGGGCTTTGCCAAGGAAGTTGCTGACGAAGTCTGGTTCATGTCTGACGGCTATATTCAAGAAAAAGGCAATCCGAAAGATTTCTTTAATGCACCTAAGACTGATCGTGCAAAGGAATTTTTGGCGAAGATATTGTAGCATTTAACGAAACGGAGGGATTTCAATGACGACGCAGCACATCGAAAACAAGCTGAAACTATTGCCTGATCAGCCTGGATGTTATTTGATGAAAGACGTCAATGCAAAGATTATCTATGTTGGCAAAGCCAAAAATTTGAAAAATCGCGTTCGTTCATACTTTAAAAGTTCACATGAAGGCAAAACGGCCAAACTTGTTTCTGAAATTCATGATTTTGAGACGATCGTAACGTCGACTGACAAGGAAGCGTTTTTGCTTGAAATTACTTTGATTCAAAAACATAAGCCTTATTACAACATAAAACTTAAGCGCGGAACCGGCTATCCTTATATAAAAATAACGAATGAGCGCGATCCGCAAATAATGATCGTAAGTAAAGTTTTAAATGACGGCGGTTATTATTTTGGACCGTATCCAAATGTTTACGCTGCACAAGAAACTTTACAGCTGCTTCAAAAAGTCTATCCGCTAAGACGGTGCCCCGGGCATCAGAAGAGACCATGTCTGTACTACCATATGGGGCAATGTCTGGGCGCATGTTTTAAAGAGGTTCCGGTTGAAGCTTATGAGAGAAATATTCGCAAGATCAAATCATTTTTAAACGGCAACGTTTCACAGATTAAGCGCGAATTGACTGCAAAAATGAATGATGCGGCAGACAAACTTGAATTTGAAAGAGCTGCTGAAATAAGAGATCAAATCCGTTATGTTGAAATGACGGTTGAGAAGCAAAAAATTATTTCAAACGACAATACGCCAAGGGACTTGTTCAACTTCTTCATGGACAAAGGGTGGATTTCGATTCAAGTCTTTTTCATCAGGCAAGCACGTTTGATAAAGCGTGAAAAGCGCTTGTTTCCTTGCATTGACCTTCCGGAAGAAGAACTTGCTTCATTTATCCTCCAATTTTATAATCAGAAAAACCGCATTTTGCCAAAGGAAATCCTTGTTCCGCCAGGGATTGACAAAAAAGTTTTAAATGAGATTCTCGGAGTCTCGGTTAAAACTCCTAAAAGGGGTCAGAAACGAGACTTATTGGAAATGGCTCATAAAAATGCCCAGCTTGTCTTGGAAGAAAAATTTCGACTTCTTGAACTTGATGACAGAAAGACGGTTGGTGCGATGAACGAGATTACCGATGCATTGGGCCTTCCGAACGGACATCGCGTGGAAGCATTTGACCACTCTCATCTTCAGGGGACAGACATCGTGTCGGCAATGGTCTGCTTTGTCGATGGTCGTCCTGAAAAAACTCTGTATCGCAAGTACAAACTGAAAAATACTGATCATGCAGATGAAGCTGCAAGCACGAGAGAAGTAATCTATCGCAGATACAGTCGCCTGTTGAAGGAGCATGAAAATCTTCCTGATCTGATTTTGATGGACGGTGCGAAAATTCAGATCGATGCTTGCATCGACGTGCTTCAAAATCAGCTTGGGTTAAACATACCGGTTGCCGGAATGGTCAAAAATGAGCATCACAAAACGGCCGACCTGATGACCGAAACCGGCGAAAAAATCGGGCTGAATCCTAAAAGTGAGGGATTCTATCTGCTGCAGCGCATTCAAGATGAAGTGCACCGATTTGCAATTACTTTTCACAGACAAGTGCACAGCAAGAACTCACTTTCTTCAAGACTGGAGCGAATCAAGGGGGTCGGCCCCAAAACACGAACGAAGCTGTTGCGCAATTTTGGTTCTTTGAAGCGGCTGTCTGAGGCCAGCGTTGAAGAATTGATTGGTTTGGGAATTCCTCAAAAAACGGCGCAAACGATCAAAATCAGCTTGGCAAAGGAAAATGAGACATAATCATGAATTTGATGGTATGAATTTGAAACAAGCGCTTGAAGTTGTGTTATAATTTGGTCATAAAATCAATAAAAGCTAAACGGTTGTTTTCATCTGATCGGGGGAATTTTCCATGAATAAAAACGTGTGCCATCATAAGTTGTTTATGCTTATGATTATTTGTGTCATGATTTGCGGAATTTTCTTGCCGGTGTTTTCCTTTTCGTAAAGCATGCCTAAAAAGCAAAGTAGCCTGAAGCCGACTGAGATAAGAACCGTAATTCTTAAGCCGGGTTTTGAAAAACGCTTTATGAAAAAAACTGCTGAAATCTCAGGCGTTTCAGGAATTATTTTTTGGTGTGGCGTCTTTATTTATGGACATTGCAAAGATGAATCAAGATCAGCTAAAAAAATCTTTGATTTTGTCAAAAAGTTTATGCTAATTTTTAGAAGTTTGCAGGTCGAGAGAATCTCTTGGCCTTTTTTAACTAATTTTTACAAATTCTTTGACCCTGGTTCGCAAAACTGTTATATTAAAGCATGGTACTATGCTTGACGGGTTTAACGTTCGTATAAAAATTCAAAAGCATAGCGCAGAACTATGATTGATTGTTAGTGTTTGACTAAGATGCACTCAATTAAGTAAGGATGAAAAAAATGTTTGTAGATCAAGTGAAAATACAAGTAAAGGCCGGAAAAGGCGGGGATGGAGCTGTTGCTTTCCGGCGTGAAAAATATGTTCCGAACGGAGGTCCTGCCGGTGGTGACGGCGGCAAGGGCGGAAGCGTCATTTTGAAGGTGGACGAAGGCTTGAGAACTTTGATGGATTTCAGATTTCATCGAATTTTTAAAGCAAAACCAGGGCAAAATGGGATGATCAAGGGAATGTATGGTCGCGGAGCAAATGACCTTTATATTGACGTTCCGCAAGGCACGACGGTCACGGATGCTGAAACCGGAGAAATCTTGGGAGACCTGATAGATGCAGGTCAGGAACTGGTTGTTGCGAAAGGCGGTCGCGGTGGTCGCGGCAACATTCATTTTGCTTCTGCAAAAAATCCTGCTCCCGAAATTGCCGAAAACGGCGAGCCGGGAGTTGAACGCACGATTCAGCTTGAACTCAAGGTCTTGGCAGATGTCGGCTTGGTCGGATTTCCTTCCGTTGGCAAATCGACGCTTCTTTCCGTTGTAACGAGTGCCAAGCCGAAAATCGCCGACTATCATTTTACCACGCTTGTTCCAAATCTTGGAATGGTTCGTTTGGACGACGGTCGCGATTTTGTAATGGCTGATTTGCCGGGATTGATTGAAGGTGCCTCCCAGGGCGTCGGTTTGGGAATTCAATTTTTGCGTCACATTGAAAGAACGCGGGTTATTTTGCATTTGATCGATATGTCGGGCGTTGAAGGACGAGATCCGTTTGACGATTATAAAAAGATCAATGCTGAACTTGCCACGTATGATCCGTTATTGCTCGAACGCCCGCAAATCGTCGTTGCTTCAAAGATGGACATGCCTGATTCTTCTGACAATCTTGAAAAATTCAGAGCCAGGCTTGAAAACGATGACACGTTGAAGCATATACCGGAAGTTATGGCGATTTCATCGCTGACGCACCAAGGTCTTGATGCATTGATGCAGAGGACGGCAAATGTTTTGGAAGAAACTCCTGCATTTGCCACGCTCACCGATCGCATTCAAGAAAAGAAGCGAGCTGAATACGGCTTTGAAGCTGATGACGATAAGCCGTTTACGCTTACTCGTGATTCTGATGCCGTTTGGATCCTTTCGGGTGAAAAACTCGAAAAACTATTTAAGATGACAAATCTTGAACATGATGAAAGCATGATGAGATTTGCAAGACAGCTTCGCGGAATGGGAGTTGATGATGAATTAAGAGCAAGAGGCGCAAAGAATGGAGATCTTGTAAGAATCGGCGACTTCACGTTCGAATTTGTTGAATAATCAATTTTATAAGGTGAGTAATAATGGGAAAGAGACTAAAAAAGAAGCGATACATCAAAGGACTTGACGGAATTCGCGCAATTGCGGTCGTGGCGGTCATTTTGTATCATTTGGCACCGTTCAGCTTTCAAGGCGGTTTCTTGGGGGTTCCGATATTTTTCGTTGTTTCGGGGTATTTGATTACTGACCTGCTTTTTCAGGAGTTCCAACAAAACGGGACGATTGATGTCAAGGCCTTTTATATCAGAAGAATCAAGCGGCTTTATCCAGGATTGGTTGCAATGGTTCTATCAACGGCCGCATATATCACTATGTTTTCAAGAGGATTGGCTGAAAATTTAAAATCAGTAATCGGAACTAATTTTTTATATGTTTATAACTGGTATCAGATCAATCATCATGAATCGTATTTTGACAAGTTCGGCAATCAGTCGCCGTTTACGCATTTGTGGTCATTGTCGATTGAAGGACAATTTTACTTGTTGTGGCCAATTTTCATTTTTGTCATGATTAAGTTCTTTAAGAAAAAACAACCGATTATCGATACGATTTTGATCATGATTCTATTTTCAGCCCTTGAGATGGCATTTATGTACCATGTCGGCGAAGATCCTTCGCGTGTTTACTATGGAACGGATACTAGAATGTTCTCGATTTTGATTGGTGCAGGTTTGGCCGTCGTCTGGCCAAGCACGTCATTAAAAAAACAGCTTCCGTCAAGGCCACGGCTGATCTTGGACGGCATCGGTCTTGGATCTTTTCTTTTACTTGCTTTGATGTTTACGAAGATGACGGGTGAAAACGAGCTTGTTTATCGTGGCGGGATGTTCTTTTTCTCGCTTGCTGCCATGATTTTAGTGGCGGTCGTAGTCCATCCCGGTGCCGATTGGGGTGACTGGCTCGATAATTCGATTTTCAGGTGGATCGGAAAAAGAAGCTACGGAATATATCTTTATCAGTATCCGGTAATGGTTTTTTATGAGTCCAAGATTCAAAACATCGCTGCACATCCTGTGATGCATGGCTTGATTGAAATTGTTATTATTTTGGCAATCAGCGAATTGTCGTACCGTTTTTTGGAAGTTCCGTTGAAAAAATTTGATTATTCAAAGACGTCAAGCGTCGTCAAAGAATTCTTTAAAGTGGATTCTTCATATGGATGGAAACGCGTTTATGTCGCAATTCCGCTGCTGATTTTTGTTTTGGCGGCAGTCGGGTCGTTTATGCCATCATCTGTTGCCGCATCGGACAGCAAAGATGATGGGCAGCTTGAAAGCGTCATAAAAAATAATCAAAAGAAGGCGTCTTCGGTCAATCAAAAAGCTGACAAGAAAACTTCCAAATCATCATCTGGCAATTATTCTGTTTCAGAGTCATCGAATTCTTCATCAGGATCAAAAAATGATGGGAAAAGTCCGATTGCATTGACTGAAAGCGAGCGAAAAAAAGCTCAAGGCCTTCAGATAACTTGCGTTGGTGATTCCGTGATGGCAGACGCTTCTGCTAAGATGCAGGAGATTTTTCCGAATATGTACGTTGATGCCAAAGTTGGTCGTCAGGTTTCAGAAATCGTACCGATTCTCCAATCTTTGAATTCTTCAGGAAAGCTTGCACAGACCGTTTTGATCAGCGAGGGAACGAACGGACCGTATGATGAAAATACGATGGAAAAGATTATGCAAATTCTTGGAAAGCAACGAAAGGTTTATTGGATCAATGTGTTTGTTCCGACAAGAAGATGGCAGGATCAGGTAAACCAGGAGCTGAAAGATGATGCTAAAAAATACGGTAATCTGACGGTCATCGATTGGTATTCGTATTGCAAAGATCATCCTGAATGGTTTTATGATGATCATGTTCATCCTAATCCTGACGGCTTGAATTACTTCGGATCTTTTATTGCACATGAGATATTAAAGTAGATGAATAGTGGCCGCAGCTTATGAATTAAAGTTGCGGCTATTTGTTTAATTAAGCAAAATTTTATCATTGGAAATTTTTAAGCCAAATACGTATTGCGGTGTTTCATTGACGAAAAACATCAATTTTTGCTCTTTTTTTAGAAAATTCAGTTGCTTTTTTGCGTCTTTAACAGTAAGAGGCTTTTTTGTTTCCAAAAAGACAGCTGCCCCATCCGTAACGCGAAGGATTCCTGCAGGAACGGGCGGAGTTTGATCGATATAAATACGGTAGTTTTCATTCAGGTCAGCTGTCATTGTTAAAAAATCTCTGATTTCCAAAAAAAGTCATCTCCTTATGTCTGTATTTTATCAGAATATACGTTCGCGAGCACGCAATTTGTTTTTTTTAAGAGGATTTGATGATAAAATAGAGTCAGAAAGGGTTTTTGAAGGGTCATACTTTCTTGAACTCATAATTCATGAATAGATAGGACATTTTAGTATGGAAATTGAATTTTTAGGAACAGGTGCCGGATCGCCGTCAAAGTTCCGCAACGTGTCTTCGCTTGTCTTGAAACTTCTTGACGAAAACAATTCCGTTTGGATGTTTGATTGTGGTGAAGGAACTCAGCATCAGATTTTACGAACAACGATCAGGCCGCGAAAAGTTGATAAAATTTTTATCACTCATCTTCACGGTGATCATCTTTTTGGCCTTCCGGGTTTTCTCAGCAGTCGTTCTTTTCAAACGGGAGAAGAAACGCGTCCTTTGACGATTTATGGTCCAAAGGGGATTGCAAGCTATGTAAGGGCATCGATGCAGGTAACGCAGACAAAATTGTCATATCCGCTTAAATTGGTTGAACTGACTGATGAAGGAACTGTTTTTGAGGATGATAAATTTAAAGTCGAGTGTCGTTTTTTGGAACATCGAATTCAGTGTTTTGGTTATCGAATTGAAGAAAAGCCTCATCCAGGGGAACTTCTGATTGATAAGCTGCGTGAAGACAAAATTCCGGAAGGCCCGATTTACGGTCGCCTAAAAGCAGGAGAAACGGTTAAACTTGATGACGGTCGTGAAATATGCGGTCAAGATTACGTTGGTGCTCCGCAAAAAGGACGGATAGTGACAATTTTGGGTGATACTCGTCAGACACCAGCGATTTTTGATTTGGCTAAAAATGCGGATGTCTTGGTTCATGAATGTACTTTTGGTCGCGGAGACGCAAGGCTTGCCCGCAATTACTATCATTCGACTTGCATTCAAGCGGCAAACGTTGCTTTAAAAGCTGACGTTTCAAAACTGTTGCTTAATCATGTTTCGGCACGTTATGTCGGACCAAGTCTTCATCAGTTGGAAAAAGATGCAAGGAGCGTTTTTCAAAACTGTCGCATTGTTAAAGATTTTGATGTTTACGATATTCCGTTTAAGAAGGGGGTATAACAATGGTGGGTTATAAGGAATTGAAAAATTTGCAGGGGCGCATTGTTTTGATAACCGGCGCTTCTTCCGGAATGGGTGAGCAGATTGCTTATCAGGCTGCAAAGAAAGGAGCCATCGTCATAGGTTGTGCGCGCCGGATAGAAAAGCTGGAAGAAGTGGTGGCAACTTGTCGAAGGATATCGGGGAATGACGCATATGCTTTTCAGGTTGACGTATCGATTCCGAATCAGATTGAGCGTGTCGTTGAAAAAGTCGAATCAAGCATCGGACCGATTGACGTCTTGGTAAACGATGCAGGTTTTGGATTGATGAAAGAGGCTTTGGACTTTGACATGGCAATTGCCGAAAGAATGTTTCGCGTGAACGTTTTAGGATTGATGTATATGTCCAAATACGTCGCGCTTCATATGGCCGAACGAAGGCGTGGCGCGATTATCAACATTGCATCGATTGCCGGGAAGATCGCAACGCCTAAGTCCTCCGTTTATTCTGCAACAAAATTTGCGGTGTTGGGATATTCAAACGCGCTTCGTTTGGAGTTGAAACCTTTGGGAATCAGTGTCCTGACTGTAAATCCGGGACCCGTAAGAACCGATTTCTTTGATATTGCCGATGAGTCAGGACA
Organism: Ligilactobacillus ruminis DSM 20403 = NBRC 102161; assembly: GCF_900113455.1. Taxonomy (GTDB): domain Bacteria; phylum Bacillota; class Bacilli; order Lactobacillales; family Lactobacillaceae; genus Ligilactobacillus; species Ligilactobacillus ruminis. Next base: position 77,199 of record NZ_FOPI01000003.1, read on the forward strand.
TTACCTTGATTCAATCGGGGCGCTTTCTCTTAACCCGGAAATCGTTGCCGAAAAAGTCGTCAAATCGATCGGAACGTCTAGAAGAGAGCTGAATCTGCCTGAATATATGCAGTTGGCTCATCATCTTTATGAGTTGTGCCCTCGCCTTGGCGACTATTTGGTAGGCGGAATTTTCAACAAAAAATAATTCATAGGGGGATTATTATGAAAAAACAAGGAAGGTTGATTCTGGTTATCGTCTTATTGCTGATTGTTGTCATTTTCTCCTGGCTCAACGTCAGGAACGTGACCGTCAGTTTTGGTTTTACTAAGGTGACGATGCCGTTAGTGATTTTGCTCGTGCTCGCGATTTTGATTGGTGCGATAATTGCAGCTTCTTTGTCCGTTTCAACGATCGTGTCTCAAAAAAAGAAAATCAATGAGCTTGAAAAAAGCCTTAAAGCCAATCAGACGATGAGGCGCACCGATGCTTCAACAACAAGTACAAAATAGATAATTGAGGGATTAGTTTGATTGATTCAAGATACGAATGGAAAAAGGGACCGCAAACTGATCAGGATCAAACGAAAAAATTAGCCGAGGCACTAAATTTGTCAGAGCTGGTGGCCGAAATCTTGATTAATCGCGGTTATGATACAAAAGAAAAAGCAGAGAATTTTTTAAAACCAGGGCCGGAAAATCTGTACGATCCTTATTTGATGCATGATATGAAAAAAGGAACCGACAGAATCAGGACCGCAATTGTTGAAGGACAAAAAATTACAGTTTATGGCGATTATGATGCTGACGGATTGACGAGCACGTCAATCATGTATGAAGCATTAACGCAACTGGGGGCGGAATGCGACTATTATATTCCGAATCGCTTTGATGACGGCTATGGACCAAATAAAGACGTTTACAAACGTTTGATTGACAACGGAACTCAATTAATCGTGACCGTCGATAACGGGGTTGCAGGTCATGAGGCAATTGAATTTGCCAAAGAACAAGGTGTTGACGTCGTAATTACCGATCATCACGAATTGCCGCAAGAGCTGCCGGATGCGTATGCGATTATTCATCCGAAAATTCCGAATGATGACGGGGACTATCCTTTTGAAGGACTGTCTGGTGCCGGAGTAGCATTCAAGGCGGCAACGGTATTGCTTGAAGAGATTCCGCAAGAAGCTTTGGATCTTTGTGCGATAGGAACCGTTGCTGATTTGGTTCCGTTGGTGGACGAAAATCGCGTTCTTGTCAAGTACGGCTTGGAGGCTTTGCGTTCAACGGAACGGATAGGACTGCTTGCTTTATATGAAGAATGCGGATTAAAGCAAGATGAAGTCGATGAAGAAACGATTGGGTTCAGTATTGCGCCAAATCTTAACGCCTTGGGGAGAATTTCTGATGCGACAGTTGGGGTAGAGCTGTTGACGACAATGGATGAACAAAGGGCTTCAGAAATTGCCAAAAACGTGCTTCAGCAAAATATGGAACGTCAAAATCTTGTCAAAGACATCACTGACCAGGCGCAAGATCTTTTGAACGAAGAATCAAAAAATCATCTTGTGAATCTTGTTTGGGGTGAAAAATGGCATGAAGGCGTTCTGGGCATTGTTGCCAGTCGTTTGGTCGAATCAACCGGGAAACCGACGATCGTCTTGGGTGTTAATCGCGATTCCGGTCTTGCCAAGGGGTCAGGTCGTTCCGTTGAAGCGTTCAACCTTTTTGATGCATTGGATGGGCACCGTGATTTTTTGGAAAAATTCGGAGGTCATCACATGGCATGCGGGCTGACCGTTTCAGCGGATGAACTTCCGAAGCTTCAAGAAATTCTTGACCAAGAAGCCAAAAAGCAAAATTTGGAATCTGCAGCAAAACAAGTGAAAATTTTGGACGGTGACATTGATTTAAGCGAGATTAATCCTGAAATGATTCAGGAACTCAGCGTAATTGGTCCGTTCGGGACGAACAATCCCAAACCTGTTTTTTCATATCGGGGATATGTCGTTGAAGATGCAAAGCCGATGGGAAACGGAAATCACTTGAGATTAAATCTCTTAAATGAGGAGCGGACAGTGAAAGTAGCGGCCGTTTGTTTTGGGGTTGGCAACAAGATTGCCGAACTTTTAGCAAATCCTGAAGCGATTAAGTTTATCGGATCGTTGTCGATCAACGTTTGGCAAAATCAGCGCTATCCGCAAATCATGATTGAAGATTTAAAGAAAACTGGTATCTCGGTTGAGCTTTTAAGAACCAATAGGCTGAAACAATCAATGTTTGCTGATAATATGACTTATGTTTTTTTCACAAAAGAATTATATGGAAAAGCCAAGCCTTATCTTTCAAAGGGGGCAAAAAGCGTGCTTGTCTGCAGAAATATGGATGACGTTTCGGCAGACAAGGTTGCTTTTGTCGATTGTCCTATCAATTACGCACAGCTGATGCATGGAATAAGGCATGTCAAAGCCAAGAGCGTGCGCGCTATTTTTTACCAAAATGACAACGTTTATATAGACGGAATTCCTTCACGCGAGGTTTTTGCCCAAGTGTATCGTAAGATCCGTAATTTGGATAATTATCCGATCACTAAAAACCTCGACAGGATCAGCGCGTATTTTAAAATAAAGAAATCGGATTTGATTTTCATATTAAAGGTGTTTTTTGACGCTGGATTTGTTAAAATAGAAAATGGGTCTTTAAGTGGGATGAAGCAAATTAAGCACCATAATCTTGAAGACACCAAAACTTACCAGGCGCGTAAAAAGCGCATGGAAGTGGAACGGCTGCTTATAGCTGGTTCAGAAGCCGACGTGAAAGCCTGGCTTCTTCAAAACATGCAGTAATTGCAGCTGTTGGTGAAAGGAAGATTTACAAAATGGCATTAGATTTAAACAACTACATCGCAAGCATCCCGGATTATCCTGAAAAAGGAATTATTTTCCGAGATGTTACTCCATTAATGGCTGACGGTGAAGCATATCGTCAAGCAACGGACAGAATCGTTCAGTTTGCAAAGGACAAGGGCGTTGAAATGGTCGTGTGTCCCGAAGCAAGAGGCTTTATCATCGGATGTCCAGTTGCATATGAACTCGGTGTTGGTTTTGCGCCTGCAAGAAAAGCCGGAAAGCTCCCAAGAGAAACGGTTGAGGCTAAGTATACGCTTGAATATGGTACTTCAGCGCTTTATATGCATAAGGATGCAATCAAACCGGGGCAAAAAGTTTTGGTCGTAGATGACTTGCTTGCAACCGGCGGCACGATCGGTGCGACGATTGATCTGGTCAATCAGCTTGGCGGTGAAGTTGTTGGGTGTGCCTTCATTATTGAGCTCAAAGCCTTGAACGGTCGCGAAAGGCTTAAAGGCTTTGATACTTTGGCGTTGTTGGAATATTAGCAATTAAAACGACATTGGCGAGGCGGAAGGACTTTTGGTCATTCCGCCTTTTTTGAAAGGGTGAACCGTCACAATGAAGAAACAAACCTTTGCGGTTATCGGATTGGGACGTTTTGGAGGAAGCGTCTGCAAAACTTTGGCTGATGCGGGACAAGAAGTTTTGGCAATTGACAAATACGAATCTCGTGTCAATGATTATAAAGATATTGCGACTCAAGCCGTTGTAGCTGATGCACAGGATGAAGACGTGCTTCGTTCGCTTGGAATAAGAAACGTTGACCACGTAATCGTTGCAATCGGTGAAGATATTCAGGCAAGCATTTTAGTAACTTTGATGGTCAAAGAACAGGGCGTTAAATATGTCACGGCCAAAGCTCAAAATGAGTATCATGCAAAAGTGCTGGAGAAATTAGGCGTTGATCGGGTAGTTCATCCTGAACGCGACATGGGGGTTCGTATCGGGCGGAGTCTGACATCAAAAAACATGGTTGACTATCTTGATCTGGACGCCAATTTCAAATTGGCGGAGATATTGATTACAAATCCAGAGTTTGTCGGCAAATCATTGGCTGAAATGGATTTTCGCGATCGCTACGGGCTGAATGTCATTGCTTTGGCACATAGCAGACAAGAGATGGTGCTTCCGTCTGCTGGAGACGTTTTGACTGAAAATGACAGCATTTTGGTTGCCGGACCGACAAGAGCGATTGATAAATTTGAAGAATTGATGCAGAAAGGAAAATAGCTGAAAAGCGATTTCTGTTGCTGCATTTTACGGACGATATTCTGAAGAAGCATTTTTACGACAATTTAAAAAGACAGTGCCGCACGTCAGGCGTGACACTGTCTTTTTGCTGTCTTATTTGCGCTTTCTCTGTTTTCCGGCATTACGATTGGCTTTTGCATGTTTTTTTGCAACGTCTTCTTTTGACGGAGCAGGCTTTTTTGGCAAGACAACCTTCTTAGGCTGGTTCTTCTTGAGTTCTTCAGCAATTTGCTGTTTGATTTTTGGTCGCATTGCATTGATAAGCAATGTTTGAATGCAGGCGAACACGCCGCCGACGAAAAAGTATAGTCCAAGTCCGGCAGGTGAAATAAAAGTCATCACCGTAATCATTGCAGGACTCATGAACATCATCATTTGCATTTGTTTGTGCTGTTCTTTAGGCATGCCAAGCATTGAGAGCCATCCTTGCAAGGCGTAGGCCGCAAATGAAAGTATCGTTAAGATAATGCTGCTGTGTCCCAGGTTTATGCCGTAGAAATATGACTTGGAAAGCTCAGGCGAATACTGGATGGCAGCATATAAAGCGGCAAAAATCGGCATCTGAATCAATATAGGCAGGCACCCGATTCCGCCGGTCATTGAAATGCCGTTATCACGGTAAAGCGACATGAGTTCCTGACTGATTGCCATTTTTTCAGCGTCTGTTTGCGCTGCTTGTTGGCGCTTGGCGATATCATCCATCAATGGTTTGAGATGACTGATTTTTTCTTGCTGAATCGTTGCGTTTCTTGATTGTTTCAGCATGACGGGCATTAAAATCAAACGGACGACGAACGTCAGCAAGATAATTGCCCACCCAAGGCTTCCACCCATGAGGTTTGAAAGCCAAACCAGGAAATGCTGCGTCGGAACAGCCATGTGGTCATATACAAATCCGTATGGTTTTCCTGAACTCGTACGTTGAACACAACCGGACAAGACAACAGAAGCTGCAGTCAAAGTCGTGGCAATGGCCAACAATTTCTTCTTTTTCAAAGTATCATTATCCTTTCATAATTACAGGTATCCCTATAAATATATCTTAAAAAATGAATATTTTCAAGTTCATCGATATATGACGCTGAAACGAGAGTATTCCTTTGGTTTCATCTCTGAAACTTCCATCTCATCAACACGTCCTGCCGGAGAAGGAGAAGATTCCACCCCGGCAATAAATTGTTCCAAAGAAGCTTCGTCAGTGCTTTGCGCTTCGATATAGACCGATCCGTCAGGCATGTTGACGACTTTTCCTTTGATTTTCAATTCATCTGCCAACATCTTAGTGGTGTATCTGAAACCAACGCCTTGAACGAGGCCTTTGACAATAATTTTTACAGCTTTCAAAAAATCACCTCAAGCTAAATATCTTCGATTAAATTCTAACATTAAAGAATGCTGCAATTCAAAAGAAAACAACAGGGTAGTTGACCTTTAGGACATGTGATACAATTTTAGAAGAGAAAATGAAACGAGGTAAAGGATTCTAATGAAGATTGGAATAGATAAAATCGGCTTTTATACGTCAAACATGTATGTTGATATGACAGAATTGGCAAATGCAAGAAACGAAGATCCAAATAAGTATCTGATCGGAATCGGTCAGGAAAAAATGGCTGTCATTCCTCCGACGCAAGATGCGGTTACCTTGGGCGCAAACGCTGCATTTAAAATTCTGACGGAAGAAGACAAAAAAACAATCGATCTGGTTATTTTTGCAACTGAATCCGGCATTGATAATTCAAAATCCGGTGCGATATACGTCAGTCGCTTGCTTGGCCTTTCGCCTTATCTTAGGGCCGTAGAGTTAAAACAGGCATGCTATGGAGCAACTGCGGCTTTGCAGCTTGCAAAGGGCCACGTGGCGCTCAATCCGGATAATAAAGCACTCGTAATCGGTTCCGACATCGCACGCTATGGTTTGCGCACTAAAGGCGAGCCTACACAAGGGGGCGGTGCATGCGCAATGATCGTGGGACAAAATCCGCGCATCCTGGAGCTTGGAGAAACGAGTGCATGCTACATGGAAGATGTGATGGATTTCTGGCGTCCGTTCAATCATACAGAAGCGCTCGTCAATGGCAAATTTTCTGCAAATATTTATGTTGATTTCTTCAAAAAAGTTTTTTCGATATACCGGGAAAAAACTGGTGCCGAGCTTGAAGATTTTGCCGCTTTGCTGTTTCATTTGCCGTACACTAAGCAAGGACTTAAGGGATTGCGTGCTGCCATTGAAGGTGCGGATCCCAAAATCAGCTCGGAGCTTTCGCGTCAATTCGAGTTTTCAAGAAAGTACGGGAGACTTGTCGGCAATTTGTATACGGGTTCGCTTTATTTGAGCCTTCTTTCCTTGTTAAACAATTCAGACAGTCTCAGAGCAAATCAGCGTTTGGGAATGTTCAGCTACGGATCGGGAGCGCAAGGCGAATTTTTCACTGGAAGACTTGTTCCCGGATTTGAAAAAATGCTTGATAAAACAGGCTATGAAGAGATGCTCGAAAAAAGGGAAAAAATTTCCGTTTCAGAATATGAAAAAGTTTTTTCTTCGCTTGAGATGCGTGCAGAAAATCTTGAATTAAACATTGACGATGATCCGGCGGTATTTGTTTTTGCAGGAATTGAAGAATATTCAAGAAAATATTTGAAAAAATAAAATAAATTCCCCTTTATTTGCGTCTTTATCAATATAGGAACTTATAAAGGGGGATTTTTAAATGACTGTTTTAAAAGAGGAGTTTTCAAATAAATTAGGCCGTTTGTTCAGCCTCAGCCTGCGAATCAAGCAAGAATACGAGTATTTAACGGAAAACATGGACTGCACGCATGCAAGAGACATCCTTGAGCGCAAATACTTCAATCGTGCCAACGGCAAACATGATGAAAGTTTTTATCTGACGGTGACGGCATCGCTTAACTTTTTGGTTGAGAATCGTTTCCCGGAAGGCGGATTGGCAAGCGCTGTACCGATGACTGAAACTGATATAGTTTTTGTCAACGAGGAAAACATGGTGTCTCCTGTCAAATTCACTCAAAGATCTCATTCCGTCTATCCTTTCGAACCTTTGATCTTAAGACTTTCAAAACGTAATCTCTTTGAAACCAATGATGGTTTTCATTATCCTTACTTCGATCATTTGAGCAAAAAACAGATTCGTAATTTTAAACAAAGGTTTGGAAAAAATGCCATGGAATATTATCATGCCATGTTGATTGAAAAATTGTTAAAATACAGGCGGTTTTTCGTTTGCGTCATCGTCGAAGAAGATGCGACCGATCGATATCTTGGAGAGCAGTCTGCATTCGGCGCAATGGTCGCATTGACATGTCAACGTGAAAAAATTCCGTGCAAGCTGTTTTTTTGTGTCGGCGACGGAGCTGTTGACTCGATTATTCCGGAAATTGATGATTCGGGGGAAATCTCCGCATAATTCTTAAATTTTTATTCCTAATCTAAAAATATCATTAAATTAAACGCCAGAATTTTGTTTTTTGAGCTATTTTTTTTGAGCTATTAACGATAAAATAGTATTATGAATACTGTATTTATGAATCGAGGGGAAAAAAGATGGATAACTCAAACCAATTTGTTTTGGCTGATCATAAACAGGCAACAATCGATTTGACAAATGAAATCAAAAATAAACTGGACTACTTGCAGTCGTTAGGAAGGGCGGTCCAAGCACAGGACGATCGCCTGGTTTATCAGCTGATCGACAGTGAAAAATATTCAACTGAAATTTTGAAAGCACGACATTCATCGTATGACAAATCGAACGAACGTCTTGTTGAAGATGCATACGGTCTTGTCAGCGAATATCTCAGCAGTAACCTGATTGAGTTTTTGCGTGAAAGATATCCGTTCTTTTATTTTGAGGAAACGGAAACGGGAAAGTTTCAATTTTACTTCGGAAACTGGTGGGGACGTCGTTTGTTCGGAACGCTCGATGTTTTGAACGTTAAATTTAATTTTGATGAAAATGAATATCAAAAACTTGTTCGTTCTTTTGAATTTGAAGCAGAAAACAAACGATTGAACACCGACACAATCGAACGACTTTCTCAAGAAAACGATGAATTGCAGGAGCTGCTTGATTCTCAGAGCAACCGTGAAGCGGAAAAGGAACGAATGCGAAAGAAGCTAAAACAGCTTAATCAGGAAAAGGTGATGCCATGGGATGCCGGCAAACAAAGGGAAATGAAACAAAGACTGACCGATGAACTGAGTCGAATTGCAGAAATTGACGAAAAAGCGGCCAATGGTTATCAGCGGATCCATGAAAATGAAAAGCGGGTTTTGGAACTTTCAAAAGAAGACACTTTGCTTGGTTATGAAAAACAAAGCATCATTGCCAAATTTGGAAGTTTTGAGAACTTTAAAGAAAAGAATGCCGCTTTGTATCGTGATTACATTACTGATTTGATTGCGACGGGAAATCGGAGGAATTAATGATGAGTGAATATGAAAATCCTACAATAACGTTTTATCCGCATGAGTCTGAATTTGACGTAAATCCTGAAGAACAAAAGCCTGCGCTTTCGACCAATGAGCGTTTGATGAATTATAACGGCAGATTAAAAGAAAGTCTGAACAACGGAATCCGTTTTACCGAGGTCTTTGATACGCTGATTAATACGACCGATCTGAATGAATTGTTTCAATCAATCAAAACGCTTGCTTCATATCAGCTTGATGATGATTATCTGGTTTATCCGATTCAGTACAGTCGTGCCGACTTTTACTTGATTTTCATCAATCGTTTGCTCAGTTTGAACGATAAAGAAACGGTTATTTTGATGTCGAGCGAAAAAGACAGAGCCTTGTATCATGAATTTCCGGGAATCAATGCTTGCGGCAGATTTAAATTCAAAGTTGATTCTGCAGATGAACAGCGAGCATTCTACATTGACGAACGGACGGGCCTGAGCTTGTTTTATATCGATTTTTCAGACAAGGTTCTGTATTTCAACAGTCGCGATATTGTGGAGCTGCTTATTGCAAATGATGCAGAAAACGACAAGGAAGATTTGATTCGTTTTGAAAAGTATCTCGTTTCGATCGGAGAATGCGTCGAACAAGCTTACGGATACGAAGTTGATTTCAATCTGCTAAATGCAAGAAGGAATGCCGTTTATCCGATTGTTTCCGAAACGGAGCCTGAAGTTGCATTGGATCGCCTGTTTATCATGGGTTCAGAAGCAGGATGCATGCTTAAATCCGGCATGAACGGCGAAGCAATCATGAATTTGTCAGACAGCGTCGTCTTGACTTTGTTTGATGAAAATCTTGCCGGCGGAAATTCTCCGAAATGGGTCATTACCGTCAAAGATGATGAAGACAAGATTTCTTTCTTTGATTTACTGGTCAGATATGATTTCTTTAAGGACTGGTATCTTGAAAATCTCCAAAGCGTTGAAATCAGACGCGCAAGATGTTTTTGGAAAGAAGACGATGGTGAAGCATGATGGATTTTGCAAAAATGGCTAAAGATGCGCTTCACGTTTACCCAAGAAGGGTTTTGCCCGTAGCAAGATACAGCGACCAGGAAAGAATAAACGGGTTATATGCGGATTTGACCTGCAGTTGGTGTGATTTGATAGAAGCGTCAGGAAAAGCCGATGATGAAGAAACAGTTTATGATGCGTTTTCTTCCGTTATGCTAGGTTTTTTCATGATTTCAAACGAACAGAAGACGACATATAAGCTGTTGATGACAAAAGAGGAACTGGACAGCATGAAAGACAAATGGAAGAGCGCATCGTTTAATGCGGTTTGTCTGATTATGCAGCAGCAGCTTTTAAAAAGCCATTTTGAGCATAAAATTGATGCTTTTGTTCGTGCTTGGCATATTGCTTTGAAATTCGGGTTGACCGATCTGGGTTTGGATGAGGCAGTAATTGTCAAACACTATGACAATTTAATCAGGTAAGATGAGCCTTGCTGATTGAAAAATCGGCAAGGCTTTTGAGGTTCGGATGTAAAAAGCGATTCAATCTTTTTGGAATAAACCAAATCTACGGCTTTCTTGCTATGATTACCGCCCTATATTATAATTAAACGTTAGAGACTATTTTAAGAAAGTAGGAAGAACTGAATGGATTTTGAACAAATGAAGGAGCGCCAAAAACACATTCGGAATTTTTCGATTGTGGCACACATCGATCACGGCAAGTCGACGTTGGCGGACCGCATCCTTGAATTGACGGATACGGTTTCAAAGCGTGAGATGAAAGATCAGCTGCTCGATTCGATGGATTTGGAACGTGAGCGCGGGATTACGATTAAATTAAATGCAGTTGAATTGCATTACAAAGCCAAAAATGGCGAAACGTATATTTTTCATTTGATCGATACGCCTGGACATGTCGATTTCTCATATGAAGTTTCAAGATCCCTTGCTGCTTGCGAAGGAGCAGTTCTTGTTGTTGATGCCGCCCAAGGAGTTGAAGCACAGACGTTAGCCAACGTTTATCTTGCACTGGATGACGATTTGGAAATCGTGCCCGTAATCAACAAAATCGATTTGCCGTCTGCCGAACCGGAAAAAGTTCGCCAAGAAATCGAGGACGTGATTGGTCTCGATGCATCAGAAGCGGTTCTTGCTTCTGCAAAGGCGGGAATCGGAATCGAAGAGATGCTCGAACAGATCGTGTCAAAGGTTCCGGCACCGAACGGCGATTTGAAAGCGCCTTTGAAGGCCTTGATTTTCGATTCCGTCTATGATGACTATCGTGGAGTTGTTTTGAGCATTCGCGTAGTTGAAGGCACCGTCAAACCAGGTGATCGCATCAGACTAATGAACAGCGGCGCAGAGTATGAGGTTGTAGAAGTCGGGGTCAATTCCCCAAAACCTTTGAAACGCGATTATTTGATGGCAGGTGACGTCGGCTATCTTACGGCCAGCATCAAGGATATTCAGGATACGCGCGTCGGTGATACGGTGACGAATGCCGATAACCCGACCGATAAGCCTTTGTCAGGATATCGTGAAATGAATCCGATGGTTTATTCAGGCCTTTATCCGACCGACAATGCCAAGTATAACGATTTGCGAGAAGCACTGGAGAAGCTCAAACTAAATGATGCAGCGCTTGAATTCGAACCGGAAACATCTCAAGCTCTGGGATTTGGATTCAGGTGTGGTTTCTTGGGACTGCTGCACATGGATGTCATTCAGGAGCGTTTGGAACGCGAATTTGGCATGGATCTGATTACGACGGCACCCTCCGTCACCTATGACGTTGAATTGACGGACGGAAGTCATATCAGCGTCACGAACCCTTCCGAAATGCCGGAAGCGCCTAAGATAAGACAAATCAACGAGCCCTTCGTCAAAGCTGAAGTCATGGTTCCAAACGAATACGTCGGAGCCGTAATGGAGCTTTGTCAACGTAAGCGCGGCAATTTCAAGACCATGGAATATTTGGACGATTATCGCGTCAACGTGATTTATGAAATGCCGCTTTCAGAAATTATTTTTGATTTCTTTGACAAATTAAAATCCAGCACTCGCGGCTACGCATCGCTTGATTATGAGCTTGACGGAACACGACCGAGCGATCTGGTCAAAATCGACATCTTGCTCAACGGTCACAAAGTCGACGCATTGAGTTTCATTTCGCACAGAGAGTTTGCGCCGCAGCGCGCCAGAGTAATTACCGACAAGCTTAAGACGATTATTCCGCGTCAAAACTTTGAAATTCCGATTCAGGCGGCAATCGGAGCTAAAATCATTGCCAGAACAAACATCAAAGCCTACCGCAAGGACGTTACAGCAAGGATTCATACCGGTGATCCCGACAGACGCGCCAAGCTGCTCGATAAGCAAAAGCGCGGCAAGAAACGCATGAAAGCCGTCGGTCGAGTGGTTGTTCCGCAAGAAGCCTTCATGGCGGTTCTCAAAACTGATGAAGAGGTCAAATAAAGGGGGATAAAATTGGACGCACGTCAATTATCAAAACGCTTGGAAGAAGTCGCCTCTTTTGTGCCTGACGGGGCGCGTTTGGCCGACATCGGCTCAGATCATGCTTATCTGCCGGCCAATCTTGCCTTGAACGGAAAAATCGCATTTGCAGTTGCGGGCGAAGTCGTCAAGGGACCTTTTGAAAATGCAGAGCATGAAATCAAAAAAGAAGGTCTTGAAGCAAAAGTCAAAGCACGTTTGGCAAACGGACTGGCAGCAATTGAAGCAAACGATCAGATAGATACCGTTACAATCTGCGGAATGGGCGGACCGCTCATCTGCGAGATTCTTGAAAGCGGCAAAGAAAAGCTTGCAAATCATCCATTGCTGATTTTGCAGCCGAATGTCGGCGAAGAAAACGTCAGAGTTTTTTTGCAAAAAAACGGATATTGGATTGAAGACGAACGAATTCTTGAAGAAGACGGGCATACGTATGAAATCATCGTTGGCAGATATCATGGCGAAAAACAGCCGTTGACGAAAGAAGAGCTCATGTTTGGGCCGGTTTTGATGAGGAATCAAAGCCCTGTATTTGTCAGAAAATGGCAAAAAGAGATTGAAAAGACCAACAGGGTTTTGAGTCAGCTGCAAAAAGCAAATCAGGTTCCTGTTGAAAAGAAGCGGGAACTTGAAACAGAAATCAAACGAATCGAAGGTGTCATCAATGGTTAAAGTCAAAGAAATCGTCAACCGCTTTTACCGCTTTGCACCGCGGTTTATTGCCGAGCCGAACGATCCTGTCGGATTGCAGCTCGGAGACATGGAACATGAGGTCAAAAAGATGATGCTGACGCTTGACGTCAGACCGGATGTCGTCAAAGAAGCAATAGAAAATGACGTCGACTTCATTTTTGCACACCATCCGGCAATGTTTGTGCCCGTTCATCAAATCGACTTGAGCAATCCGCAGCAGAAGATGTATGCTGATATCTTAAAACATGGGATTACCGTTTTTGGAGCGCATACGCTGCTTGACAATGCCAATGGCGGGACAAGTGACTGGCTTGCCGAAGACTTAGGTCTGAAAGATTGCGAAATTTTGCTTTCGGAAAAGCAAGAGACTTGGTATAAGCTGGCTGTTTTCGTACCTGAAAACGATGCTGAAAAACTGAGGAACGCTTTAGGTGCAGCTGGTGCCGGCAAGCTGGGCAACTATTCTCATTGCTCGTATTCGCTCAAGGGAACGGGCCGTTTTTTGCCTGAGGATGCCGCAAATCCTTATATCGGCACTCCCGGCAAAGCAGAAGAGGTTGCAGAACAAAAAGTTGAAGTCGTTTTTCCGGCTCATCTGAAAGAAAAAGTCTTGGATGCGATGCGAAAAAATCATCCGTATGAAGAAATCGCCTTCGACCTTTACCGTGTTGAAGGATTAGGCGAGAAGTACGGAATGGGGCGAATCGGCGATTTGAGACATCCGATGACCGCCAAGGAATATGCTGAATTTGCCAAAAAAGCACTAAACGTCGAAGGCGTGCGTCTGATTGCCAAAGATCAAAACAAGCTGGTCAAGAAGGTCGCCGTTTTAGGCGGATCAGGTTCCAAATTTTATGGCGATGCGCTAAAAAAAGGTGCTGACGTCTATGTTACGGGCGACGTGACGTATCATACGGCGCACGATATCTACGAATCGGGGCTGGCCGTGATCGATCCGGGACATTATTTCGAATCCGTTTGCAAATATCGTTTGACGGACATTTTCAAAAATTGGACAAAAGAGGAAAATTGGCCGATTGAAGTCATGACGTCAAGAATTAATACGAATCCGTTTAAATTGATTTAAAAAAATTTATGCATAGAAAGGGTTTTTTAAATGACAAAATATGAAACGCTTGTACCACGCTTTATCAAATACGTAAAAAAGGAAACTCGTTCCGATGAAAATTCAACAACGGTGCCTTCAACGGCAACGCAGGTCGAATTTGCCAAGGAAATTGCCGAAGAGCTCAAAAATTTGGGTATGTCAAATGTTCGAATCTCGCCTGAAAGCGGCTATGTTTTTGCAACGCTTGAAAGCAATCTGGACAAGGACGTCAAAAAAGTCGGCTTTATCGCGCACATGGATACGGCCGATTTCAACGCGACAAACGTCAATCCGCAGATCGTTGAAAATTATGACGGCAAAAGCGACATCAAGCTTGATCATGACGGCAAATACGTTTTGACGACTTCCGAATTTCCGAATCTTAAAAATTACAAGGGGCACAATCTGATTACGACGGACGGCACGACGCTTTTAGGTGCCGACGACAAGGCCGGCGTGGCCGAAATCGTAACGGCAATCGAATACTTGACGAATCATCCTGAAATCAAGCACGGCGAAATCGAAGTCGGAATCGGACCTGATGAAGAAATCGGGACCGGCGCCGACCGTTTTGACGTCAAGGATTTTGGAGCGGATATCGCATATACGGTTGACGGCGGACCTTTGGGAGAATTGGAATATGAAACGTTTAACGCTGCTGCAGCCAAGATGACGTTCATCGGCAAGGACGTTCACCCCGCAACGGCCAAGGGCGTGATGGTCAATGCCATTCAGCTTGCGATGGATTTTCATGCAGCGCTTCCTAAAGACGAGGTTCCTGAAAAAACGGAAGGAAGAGAGGGCTTCTATCACGTTTTGTCGATTGACGGAACCGTTGATGAAGCACACAGCCAGTATATCGTGCGCGACCATGATCGTGAAAAATTTGAAGAAAGAAAGCAAGTGATGAAAGATATCGTCGAGAAGATGAACGCAGATCTTGGCGAAGAACGCGTCGTCATGAACATGTTTGACCAGTATTACAACATGCGCGAAGTAATCGAAAAGGATATGACGGTCGTTGATCTTGCCAAAAAAGCCATGGAAAATCTTGACATCGCACCGGTCATCTATCCTGTTCGAGGAGGCACCGACGGATCAAAGATTTCATTTATGGGCCTGCCGACGCCGAACCTTTTTGCCGGTGGCGAAAACATGCATGCGCGTTACGAATACGTTTCAGAACAGGTTATGGAAAAAGCTGCGGACGTCTTGCTTGAAATCGTGAAGCTGGTTGCGGAAGATTAATCGTTTGTAAAATTCAGGGTCGCAATTCGAGGTGGAAAATGAATGAATGGAAGAACAGGTTTTCTTCGCTGACGATTCAGATGGCTGGCAGTATTTTGCGCACAATGAAAGAGATTCCGCTTGTCAGCGTTGACGACAGAAACATATTTTTTACGGTGGTTTTCAGTCAAAATATCAAGACAACCGTCACGCTGACGGAAGAAAGAAACGACATCGAACAATCGACTTGCCAGTGCGGTCGCAGGAATTGCATTCACCTGGCGATGCTGATGACTATTCTTGAGCATAAAAAATTGCTTGGAGAGGACAATTCTTCTGAAAGCAGGAATTTCGATAAAAGCACGTTTAAATGGCTGAGAGATTGGGATGAAGAAACTTATTACTACAATCTTCCCAAGCTCTTTTCCGACCTTCCGTTCAGCGAATATGATTGGAACCAAGCCCTTAAAAAGCGTGATGAAAATGCTGCTTGGTGTCATTTTGAAATCAAAAACGGCTGTTTTTGCATGACCATGGACAAAGGTTGGGGAATCACTGAAATTCGTTTCAACCGAGAAAAGATCGTCAGTTACGATTGTTATAGCAATCCTGGCGATTGGTGCAAACATTTGACTGAGTGCTGCGTAATGGTTGCAAAGGATGTTTTGGAAAACAACGTCAATCCCGAAGAAGAAACGTTTGGCAAAGATTTCGTCTGCATGGATCTTGGAGGAGAAAAAAAGACGCCGACGCTGAAATTGTATCCGGAAATCTCCAAAAAATATACCAATGATTACGATGAATTGTCATTCAGGGTCGGAAGAATCGATGAGAAAAAAAGTTTTGTCGTTAAGGACATCAAAGATTTTTATGAAAAGCTTGTCGCTGAAGATGAGTATCAGATTACGCCTAACAAATCGATTTTTTTTGATGAAGAAAGCTTGAACGAGCAGGATGAAGAACTGATCAGGTTCGCATACAACGAAAAAATCGAAGAGGATTACGGGCGCGGCTATTCCAGGATCGAATCAAAGGCGCTTGCGATGTCGCCTCCAAGATATGATGGCTTGTTCGACAGGACAAAAACGGTAAAAATCGATAAAAACGTCTATTTTAAAAAAGATGACGAATTTGATTTTTTGTTTGAATGCAAAAGAGATGACAAAAGAAACGGCTATCACTTTCTTTACTCATTTCCGTCGAAGATGATTGAAGGGTCAGAGCGAATCTATTATTTTAATCGCAACGATTTTTCCATGTGCGGAAGCAGCGTTACCGATACAAAGAGAAGACTTATCAGAAAACTTGAAAAATATTGCGCATATCCCGGAGAAAGACAGGACATCTTTATCAGTGATGCAAACAAGCATGAATTGAGCGATCTGATCGGAAAAATCGAAAAATTGGGAATGAAAGTCGAAGGAAAGCCTGAACTTTCAAAAGATGAGGCAAAGAAACCAGAAGTTTCCTATTATTTCGATGCTGATAAGGAAAATTTCTTCTGCAAGGTCGAATGCACGTACGGTGGTGAGCACTATCCGATCGAGCTGAACGATTTCGGAATAATCAAAGGTCAGAAAAATCGAAAGCGCAGCGAATATTTTGAAAAAAAGGCAATCGAACATTTGCGCGGCAAGTTTGTTTTTGATGAAGAAGCTTTCGTCACGGAACGCGACACGGAAAATACTGAGATGATTTTTGAAAGATTGCTTCCAAAACTGAAAAAAACAGGCAGTGTCATGGGAACGAGGGCCTTTCAAAATGCTCGCATTTACCGCCAGCCTAAATTTAGCGTCGGTTTGTCGTTTAACAACGATTTGCTGAACATTGAAGTGACCAGCTCTGATTTTTCGCCGGAAGAACTGTCCGAAATTTTAGGCAGCTATACGCCCCAAAAGAAATTCTATGTTCTTAAAACGGGGAAGAGGCTCAAATTTGACGATGAAGACAAAACGTTTGAAGAATTATTTAAAACGATGAAAATGATCGGTGCAACGCCCGAAGAATTTGTTAAAGGAAAGCTTGATCTGCCGCTTTATCGTGCCTTTTATTTGGAATCAGTGCTTCAGGAAAAAGAAAGATTGGCCGTTTCGTCTGATGAGCGAATCAAAAGCTTTGTAGAGAGTTTTGAAAGCTTTACGGAAGAACAACTGCCTCTTCCCACGGGATTGAATGCCAAACTGCGTCCTTATCAAGAAGAGGGCTATCGATGGCTGGCTTCGCTTGCGAACGGAAATTTCGGCGGAATCCTGGCCGATGAAATGGGGCTTGGCAAGACTTTGCAGACGATCACTCTTTTGTTGGCCGCCAAAGACGACAAAATCAGTCAGGTCAGTTCCGGCCAGGCTTTAATCGTGACACCGGCTGCTTTACTCTACAACTGGCAAAACGAGCTTGAAAACTTTGCGCCGACGCTCAAGACATTGGTGATCAATGGCACTAAAAAACAGCGTCACGATCTGCTTGCAGACGTTGCCGACTATGATATCGTTTTGACCACTTATGATCAGCTCAAGCGCGACTTTGAAGATTATCTCGAGCTTGAATTTGAATACGAAATCATTGATGAAGCTCAAAACATCAAAAACAGCACGACGCAGGCTTCGAAAGCAGTCAAAACGATTGATGCCAAAACGCGCTTTGCTTTGACGGGAACGCCGATTGAAAATCGGTTGAGCGAGCTTTGGAGCATTTTTGATTACGTCATGCCGGGATATTTGTTCAGCTATAAGGAATTCAGAGAACAGTTTGAACGTCCGATCATGATCGATGAAGAAAAAGGCATGCAGAAGGCTTTGATCAAGATGATTGTGCCGTTTATGCTGCGCCGGAAAAAAAGCCAGGTTCTAAAAGACTTGCCAGAGAAGATTGAACGGCCATATTATGCTGAAATGTCTAAAAAACAGGCCGGCTTGTATCAGGCAATGGTTAATGAATTGAGAACGGAGCTCAGTCAAAAAAGTGCTGATGAATTCAAGCAGTCAAAGATTGAGATTTTGGCGAAACTGACCAAAATTCGACAGATTTGTTGCGACCCAAGTCTGGTCTATTCTGATTATGATGGAGAATCGGGCAAAACGGACACCTGCATGGAGCTGATCGAATCGGCTCTTTCCGGGGGACACAGAATTATTGTTTTCTCGCAATTTGTTTCGATGCTTTCGATTCTTGAAAAGAAACTCAAACAAAGAAAGATTGAGTTCTATAAGATTGTCGGTGAAACACCTAAGGAAGAGCGATTCAAGATGGTCGAGGAGTTTAACCAAAACGACGTGCCGATTTTTTTGATTTCGCTAAAAGCAGGAGGGACTGGACTAAATCTTGTCGGGGCCGACGTCATCATTCACTATGACCCATGGTGGAATGAGGCGGCGCAAAATCAGGCTACGGACAGGGCGCATCGAATTGGTCAGACAAAAAACGTCTTGGTTTATAAGCTGATCGTCAAAGATACGATTGAAGAAAAAATTCTTAAAATGCAAGAGCAAAAATCAAAGCTTGCAGATGACATCTTGTCCGGCAAGGGCATGCAGAGCTGGATTATTGATAAAGATGATCTGATGAATCTGTTGTGAAACTAAAAAAGGCTTGGAAAAAACTCTGTCTCAATTGAAAAACCGGATGATTTGCAGTCAATCGCAAATCTTATCCGGCTTTTTTGCGTATGTATGACGATCGCCTTCCATGATGAAAATCGTCGAAAATAGTGTGGCGGTACATTTGACTGAGAGCTTGCCGCTGACTTATCATGCGCTGCATTTGGCAAAATCAATGCTGGTTACGGACACATTGAGTAAAATGCAGGATTTGTCCGTAAATTTGAATGAGATTTTGAATAAACTGGTTGATCAGCACCGTTTTAAAAAAGATAGCGCGTGAAAAATTGAAGAAAATCCGGACAAAGTCAGTCGCTCATCGATTGCCTTCGTTCGGATTTTCGTTTAATTCAAGATAGAAAAGAGACTTTTTTCCCAGCCTCTTTTGGTTACAAGCAAACGGCAATGGCCTAAGCAATTTTATTGACAAAAATTAAGCGTCAAATTATGATATAGATAACAAATTTCAATGGAAGGAAAGAATACGATGATAAAACGTTCAACGTGCAGAAATTGTTATTTAAATAAAGGCGGAATCATTTGTCAGATAAAGGTCTGTTGCAGAAATCATCCTGCAGAAGAAACTTTTAAATGACCCGTGCTTCCGTTTTGCATTGCGTAAAGCACGGGTCTTTTTTAGCATCAGATAAGGGGTTTTTTATATGAACAATAAGAGAAAAAAAGTATTTGCGGCATCAATAATGCTATTGATCGGGGCGGGAATTTCCGGATGTGCAAAATCAGGCGATGATGCGAGTCAAAAGCAGGTTTTGAAGCTTTCTGCAAGTGCTCCGCTTGATACGATTGATATTGCAAAAGCAACCGGATACGGACAAACAGGCAATATCTTTGAAAGTTTTTACCGTTTGGGAAAGGACGGGAAAGCAACACCGGGATTGGCAAAATCCGGCAAAGTTTCAAAGGACGGACTGACATGGACTTTTAAACTCAGGAATGCCAAATGGAGCAATGGTGACAAGATTACGGCTGACGATTTTGTCTATTCTTGGAGGAGGTCGATCAATCCGAAAACCGAATCTCCGTACTCATATTTGTTTTCAGGCGTCAAAAACGCTGATGAAATTGTGGCCGGAAAGCTGAGCACCGACAAGCTCGGCATCAAAGCGCTTGACAAAAATACCGTTCAGGTTGAGCTTGACAAGCCGATTGCCTATTTCAAAGTTCTGCTCGCTTATCCGCTTTTTGGACCGCAAAATCAAAAAGTCATTGAAAAATACGGCAAAAAATATGCAACGCGTTCAAAATATATGGTATACTCAGGTCCATTCAAAATGACGGACTGGAACGGAACTTCTGATAAGTGGAATTTTGTCAAAAATGATCAATATTGGGACAGGGGTTCGGTCAAACTCAAAAAGATAACCTATAAGGTCGTCGAAAATACGAATACGGGCTATCAGCTTTATTCGCAAGATAAGTTAGATATGACGCCGCTTTCGAACCAGCAAGTCAAAAGTTTGAAGAATAATCCGGAATTTAAGCAATATCCTTATTCATACGTTTCATATCTTTCATATAACTTTCAAGCCAAAGATCCAACGGTCAAAAAGGCGCTTAATAACAGGAACGTTCGTTTGGGACTCTCGCTTGCGCTTGATCGAAAAGTTTTGATCAATAAAGTTTTCGGCGATGGTTCCAGCCTTCCGACGGGGTTTGTTGCAAGAGATCTGGCGCATGATTCCAAAAACGGGGATGATTTTGCAAAAGAGCAGGCAGTTTCCGGCACCGTAAGCCACAATGAGGAAAAAGCCAGAAAATTTTTTGAAAAAGGCATGAAAGAAATCGGTGCAAGCAAGCTGACGATGACGATTTTGGCCGCAAACGACAATGCCAATAGCGGTCCGTTGACTCAGTACCTGCAGTCTCAATATACGAAGGTGCTTCCGGGAATCAAAATCAATTTGGCCTCAATTCCTGGAAAAAGTGCTTTGGACAGAGCCCAAAGAGGCGATTATGATATTTACGTTTCTGGTTGGGGCGGAGACTTCAATGATCCGATTACGTTCTTGCAGATTCCTCTGACTGGTACTTCATACAATTATGGCAAGTATTCGAATCCGCAATATGATGCTTTGATTAAAAAAGCAGAGGGTGAAGATGCAAATAACGAAGAAAAGCGTTGGCAGGATCTGGTGTCAGCAGCCAGAATTTTCAATGCCGATCAGGGGGTGACGCCAATTTACCAACAGACGACGGCATATATGCAAAAAAAGAGCGTCAAAGGCATCATTCACAATACGGCCGGAACCCAGTGGAATTACAAGTACGCATATATCAAATAAGTTTTTCACGAGGCTTTGAAAAAACTATGCTTCAAATTGAAAAACCGGATGATTTGCAATTAATTGCAAATCTTATCCGGTTTTTTTCGTATGCATTACAATTTTCTTTCTATGATGGAAATAAGCCAGAAAGTCTGATTTTATTTTCATGTATCAAAACGTCCCAAATAGGCCATTGTATGTAACCGAGGATTGCCATTTACGGGCAAATCTTAAAAAACGGCATTTTGCCCGTAAGCCATCTTGACGTATTGATTGAGCAGGCGATGCACAGTGCTGAATTTGACAAAAAATTCAGAGCGTTGATACTTCAGCATCTGCGCAATTTTTAAGGAAAGGTTAAAGTTTGACCTTTTTTGACCAATTTGAAACAAAAGTACCCCCATTTTGGATGAAACGTTGTAAAATTGATTTGTAAGAAAATTTGATCGGAGGGCTTTTTATGAGTGAAGAACCAAAATTTACTTCAGCGGTGCAAGACGCGCTTGCCGAGGCACAAAAAATTGCGGTTGCAAGGCATCATCAAGCAATCGAAATTCCGCATCTATTCAAATTTTTAGTTCAACCTGGCGAACTTGCAGCCGATATCTACAAAAAGGCTGGTATTGACATAGTTTCGTTTGAAAAGAAAATAGACGATGAACTTGACAGAATCGCTGTCGTCGAAGGAACGAATGCATATGGTCAAAGTCTTTCGCAGAATATGTACAAATTGATGCAGGATGCGGAGATGATTCGAGCCGAATTTTCGGATGAGTATGTTGCAATCGACACGTTGCTCCTTGCTTTGATGAAACAGAAGTATAATCCGTTGAGCGAATATCTGACCGCTCATGGTGCAGATGAGAAAAAACTGAAGAAAGTCGTTGAAGAAATGCGTGGTGGTGAAAAAGTGACGTCAAAAAATCAAGAAGAACAATACAAGGCGCTTGAAAAATACGGCGTTGACCTTGTCAAACAGGTTCGTTCCGGCAAACAGGATCCGATTATCGGGCGCGATGAAGAAATTCGCGACGTGATCAGAATCTTGTCGCGCAAAACGAAGAATAATCCTGTTTTGATCGGTGAACCCGGTGTCGGCAAAACCGCCATTGTTGAAGGTCTTGCACAAAGGATCGTGAAAAAAGACGTTCCGGACAACCTGAAAGACAAGACGATTTTTTCGCTTGACATGGGATCTTTGATTGCAGGGGCCAAGTACCGCGGCGAATTTGAAGAACGATTGAAGGCAGTCTTAAAAGAAGTAACCAAAAGCGAAGGTCGAATCATCTTGTTCATCGATGAGATTCACAACATCGTTGGTGCCGGAAAAACTGAAGGAAGCATGGATGCCGGCAACCTGCTGAAACCGATGCTTGCGCGAGGAGAACTGCATTTGATCGGAGCAACCACGCTTGACGAATACCGTGAATACATGGAAAAAGACAAGGCTTTGGAAAGACGTTTCCAAAAAGTTCTGGTTAAAGAACCGGACGTTGAAGACACGATCACGATTTTGCGCGGGTTGAAGGAACGCTATGAGATTCACCATGGCGTAAGGATTCACGACAATGCCCTCGTGGCTGCGGCTACTCTTTCAAATCGTTACGTTACCGACCGTTTTCTTCCTGACAAGGCAATTGATCTGATCGATGAGGCATGCGCCGAAATCAGAGTCGAAATGAACTCGATGCCGACTGAACTTGATCAGGTCACGCGTCAGCTGATGAGACAAGAAGTCGAAGAAGCCGCTTTGAAAAAAGAAAACGATCCGGCTTCAAAGAAACGTTTGGCTGAACTTCAAGAAGATCTCGCTGAATCGCGCGAACGGGCAAACAAGCTCAAAATGCGCTGGGAAAGCGAAAAAGAAGACATTCAAAAAGTTTCTGACAAAAAGCAGGAAATCGACAAGGCCAAGCATGATCTGGAAGAAGCAGAAAACAAGTATGATCTGGAAGAAGCAGCTCGTTTGCAGCATGCGGTCATTCCAAAACTTGAAAGCGAACTGGAAGAACTTGAAAATACGAAACGTCCTGAAGATTGGCTCGTCGAAGAGTCCGTCACGGAAAATGAAATTGCGGAAGTCGTCAGCCGCATGACGGGCATCCCGGTTGCCAAACTTGTTCAGGGAGAAAGGCAAAAGCTTTTGCACTTGGCAGATACTTTGCATGAGCGAGTCATCGGACAAGATGAAGCCGTTGATGCTGTTGCCGATGCGGTGCTTCGTTCAAGAGCAGGACTTCAGGATCCTTCCAAACCGCTCGGCTCGTTCATGTTTCTTGGACCTACGGGCGTTGGCAAGACCGAACTTGCCAAAGCGCTCGCAGAAGATTTGTTTGACTCTGAAAAACACATGGTTCGAATCGACATGTCAGAATATATGGAAAAAGCTTCCGTGTCGCGTTTGGTCGGGGCTGCTCCCGGCTATGTCGGCTATGAGGAAGGCGGACAGTTGACGGAAGCCGTTCGGCGCAATCCTTACACAATCGTTTTGTTTGATGAAATTGAAAAGGCTCATCCGGACGTCTTCAATATTTTGCTGCAAGTTCTTGATGACGGACGCTTGACTGACGGTCAAGGTCGGACGGTTGATTTCAAAAATACGATTCTTATCATGACATCAAATCTTGGGTCCGGAATTTTGCTTGACAACGTTCAAGCAGACGGAAAAGTTTCCGATGAGACCAGACAGTCAGTAATGAAACTTGCACAGACGCATTTCAAGCCTGAATTTTTAAATCGAATCGATGACATCATCATGTTTGCGCCGCTCGGAAAAGAAGCTATTCAAAAGATCGTTCAAAAATTCGTTTCGCAGCTTTCAAAGCGGCTCGAAAGTCAGGAAATTACGCTCAGGATTACCGACAAAGCATGCGATTGGTTGGCTGATAAAGGATATGATCCGGCTTATGGCGCACGTCCTTTGCAACGCTTTATCACGAACAACGTCGAAACGCCGCTTGCAAGAGAAATTATTGCAGGGAAAGTCATGCCGCATTCAGAGGTTTTAATTGACTTGGATGAAAACGGAAAATTGAGTTTTTCCGCTTCTGAGACGGTTGCAGACTGATTCGGAAGTGACGCTAAACCAGCGGGGCTTTTTTTGATTCTAAAAAAGCCGAGGCAATTGCCCTCGGCTCTTTTATTACTTCTTTTCAGGACTCTTAACGAAAAGCGATAAGAGATTGATTGCAATCAGTCCTCCGATTGCGGGAATGACGGCACTCATTGCGGGATCGAACGCAGTCCCGCTCAAAGCGGAAAGCACGTATCCGATGACTTCACCATAAATAGCGCCCCAGACCAAAATAGTCAGTTGTTTTGCCATTTGAAAACACCTCTCATTCGTTACATATTGTAGCACAAACTTCTTTTCATTTCATAAATAATTTGAGGAATTTGTCGCAAAAAAATGGAAGTATCTTAGAAATTTTAGTATAATGTAAACAAATAGCGTACATGTGTTTTTGTTTTAGAAAGGATGACGCAAAATGTTTGCACCGCTTCAGGTAAAAAGCGCATATAGTCTGTTGCAAAGCCCGCTTAAGATCAGCGATTACGTCGAAGCCGCAAGCAAGATGGGATATGAGGCACTTTGCCTGACCGACGTCGACGTTCTTTATGGCGCGTTTGAATTTTTTGAAGCATGTCGTAAATACGGAATAAAAAAACCGGTAATCGGAATTGAGCTTAATATGCAAGGAGACGGTGAAGAAGAACCGATTTCTTTGCTTTTGCTTGCCAAAAATGCAGCAGGGTATCGAAATTTAGTGAAAATTTCATCAAACAAACTGTCTGAAAACAGCCTTGATCCGCATGACAACCCGCAAACGTGCGATGACATAAAAGATTGTCTTGACGGGGTGGCGGTGATTGTTTCGCCCGAGTCGATCAAGGTTGCAAGCTCGCCGAAGTTTCTTAAAAAGCTGCAGTCAAACGGTGCAAAACTGTATCTGGGCAAAGGACCTCAATTTTCGCGCGAACTTTTGCTTGATGCGTATCGGATCGCAGAAACTTTGAAGATTCCGCAAATCGCCTTGTCAAAAGTCGAATATCTGAAGCCGGATGATTATTTTGGACAAGTGGTTCTCCAGGCGATTGATGCGGATGAAAGAATCAATTTTGATCAGCGTATGTCCGGTTCTGAATATCTGAAGTCACCGAATGAATATCAAATCGATTATAAAAATGCAGGGATGGAAACCGAATTTGGCCAAACTGAGAAACTTCTTTCCGAAATCGACTTTTGGCTGACTCCATCTGAAATCTCGTTGCCGCATTACAAATTTCAAAAGGGCGTTGCAAAAGTTTCATCACATGATTATTTGAAACGGCTGTGCGCTGACGGAATCAAGCGCTGTTTCAGAGAGAATCCTGATAAGATCGACATTTATCAAAAGCGTCTTGATTACGAGCTTAAAGTGATTCATGAGATGGGATTCGAAGACTATTTCTTGATTGTCAGCGGGATTACGCAATATGCGCGCTCAGTCGGCATCATCGTTGGACCCGGACGCGGATCTGCCGCCGGATCGCTGGTATCTTATGTCTTGCGCATTACCGATGTGGATCCGATTAAGTATAATCTTTTATTTGAGCGTTTCTTAAATGAAGAACGTCACGAAATGCCTGATATCGACCTGGATATTCCTGACAATAAGCGTGATCGGATCATCAAGTATGTTTATGATACGTACGGAAGTCGACACATGGCACAAATTATTACGTTTGACACATTTGGTGCCAAGCAGGCCTTGCGCGACGTATGCCGCATATTCGGGCTGACTCAGGCCGAGACTGAGGCTTGGTCAAAGGCGATACCTTTCGGGGATGAAATGACGCTTGAGCGTGCTCGGAGGGAATCTCAGCGAATCAGAAATTTGATCGCGGACAGCAAAAGAAACGAGCGCCTGTTTGAAACTGCGCAAAAGCTTGAAGGGTTGCCCAGACATTTTTCGACGCATGCTGCCGGAATCGTTTTAAGCGATCAAAATCTTGACGAAGTCGTTCCGGTTCAAATCGGAAATGACGGTTATTTGATGACCCAGTTTTCAAAAAAACCGGTTGAAAAAGCAGGTTTGCTCAAAATCGACCTTTTAGGTTTGAAAAATTTGCGAATTTTGAATACGGCAAAGAATCTTGTCAACCAAAATGTAGCATCAAAGCTTGATCTTGAACAAATTCCGCTCGACGACAAAGAAACTTTGGAACTCTTTTATAATGCCAAAACGGAAGGAATTTTTCAATTTGATTCATATGGAATCAGACAGGCCATGCTTAAAATCAGACCTGAGAATTTTGAAGACATCGTTGCTTTGAATGCCTTGTATCGTCCAGGACCGATTCGAAACATTGACGAATTTACGGCAAGACGTCACGGACGAAAAAATGTTTCTTATCCGGCAAAGGTTTTGGAACCAATTTTAAATAGCACTTACGGAATTATCGTCTATCAGGAGCAAGCCATGCAGGTTTCGTCAAAAATGGGTGGTTTCACATTGGGCGAAGCCGATATTCTGCGTCAGGCGATCAGCAAGAAGGAACATGAAACGATTGAAAGAATGCGCGTCAAATTTGTCGCAGGTGCTCAAAAAAAGGGTTTCTCAAAAGAAGACGCATTGCGAGTTTATGATTACATTGAACGATTTGGAGAATACGGCTTCAATCGTTCGCACGCCGTTGCGTATTCGAAGATGGCTTTTCAGATGGCTTACCTTAAGGCACATTACCCGGCAGAATTTTATTGTGCGCTGCTTAGTACCGTAATCGGCAACGTTGAGAAGACTCAAAGCTTTTTGGCGGCTGCCAAGAAGCGCAAAATCAAGATCCTTGTGCCCGACATCAATAAAAGCAGTTATGATTTTCGCATTTCTGACGGTGGCATCATGTTTGGCTTTCTGTCCGTGAAGGGAATCAGATTCGATTTTATTCGACAGATTTTGGCTGAGCGCCATGCTGGCGGATACCGACCTTTTAAAAGTCTGGATGATTTCATGAACAGAATGGTTGACCGTGCTCTTGTCGATAAGCAAGATCATGACGGTGATGCAAAAGAACGCGAAAAAATCGCCAAAAGCTACAGACCGATCGTTGAAACGCTGATTTACGTCGGAGCGTTTGATTCTTTGGGAGCCGATCGAAGTCAACTTTTGAACAGGCTTGACGTTTTGGTGAAGTACGATCAGCTTTCGATGAGTGTTCCCTTGCTTGAATCGCTTTTCGTGCCCAGCAAGAAAAACGTCAAGAAACTGACTCTGGAAGAGCGGTTGGAAAAAGAAAAGGAACATCTTGGCGTATACTTGTCAGCGCATCCGCTTGACAAATACAGTGCATTCGCACAAGGAATCGGAGCAAGTTCGCTTGCCAGCCTTGTTCCCGATCAGCAGGCAATCGTTCTTGTTAGAATTAAGGAAATTAAGAAGATCAAGACCAAAAAAGGCGACGAGATGGCGTTTGTTTCATGCATTGATCAGACGGGCGAGATGGAGGCAACTTTTTTCCCTAAACAGTTTCTCAGATATCATAGAGGATTGAAAGGAAATGCCGAGTTGTTGTTTTACGGCAGAGTTCAGGAACGAAACGGTCTTTCTTTCGTGGTTGATCGCGTCGAGCCGATTGAATATATTGCACTGCATTTTCCAAACACGATCACGATCGAAACGAAACGCCAGTTGTTTGCCATTATGAAACGATATTTGGGACCGATGCCGGTCATCGTCGAAGATGAATCCAAACAGACGAAGAAGATGTTGGACAGAAGATTTTGGCTCAAAAAAGATCAAAAGATGTTGGAAGAAATCGGTGAACTGCTGAACCGAGAAAACATCCGGCATGTCAAAGGAAACCCGGGATGATTCCCAGATTTTTTGGTTGGATAACAAAAAACCGAGCCCTAAAAGCTCGGTTAAGTAAGTTATGAATGATTCGGGTGAGATTCGAACTCACGACCGTCCGCTTAGAAGGCGGATGCTCTATCCAGCTGAGCTACCGAACCATCGCAACGTCATTTATTATACGACATGGAAAAGGAGAATGTCAAATAAAATTTATGAAAAGATTGTAAAAACGTTTTTGTTACTAAAAGAACACGTGAATAGTTCATGAAATCAATTGTGAACGTTGACAAAGAAATATACGACTATCAAAGTGTCCAAAGATTATTCCGGCGAAATTTCGCACCGGACGAACTGGCTTGCTTTGAACGCTTCAATTGAAGCAGCCGGCACCGATGAAGACGGCAAAGGTTTCCTGGTCGTTGCTTCAGAGGTTCCCAGTCCGGTCGAACAAAGTTAAAAATAAACGCATGAAATTGAAGAGATCATTTTCTGAATCAAAAATCAATCGAATCTGACGGTTGAAAAAGAACAAGAATCGTTCAGCGGAACCAAAAGCAGATGAAACTCATCGAAAGTGCCATCAAGTCGACATCAGAAGTTTGAAAGAGCAATCAAGGGCTGGCCGACAGAGTGGCACAGGTCAAGGATGCAAGCGTCAAGATTGAAGAGATTCAGGGGCAGGTAATGACAAGTCTTGAAGGCATTTCGTCCTCAACGGAAGAAGTTTCTGTAAATTCCGAAGAGGTCATGGCAACGACGAACTGGTTCAACGGAATTATTTCAGAACTGAAGAAAAATACCGGCCATTTCAAGATTTGATCAAATTTTTTCAACACTCTGCATTTTGTAGGGTGTTTTTGTTATAATGGAAACATCTTGTGGAATGCAGAGGAAAAACAATGGTCAAAAGAAGAAAACAAAACAAAAGCTTTGCGACCCTGATCATTGCCATCGGGGTGGTCCTGCTGAGCTGGACTGCCTTCGGCAAAAAAATCGGCTTGGACGAGTGGCTGAATTCAGGAGGTCAATCTCAAACAAGCCGCGTCCAAAACGACGAAAGCACACCGGAAAGACAGCTTGCGGAAAGCGTTTTGAGCGATTCGATCAGACAAAGACTCGGACAGAAAATCGAGTGGAACGGACATGGAGCCTTCATCATCAATGATAACAAGACCGATTTGAATGCCAATGTTTCAAGTGCTCCGTATGCGGTCAACAGAAAAGAAACCGGGGCGATGATTGGGGATGCCTGGCTGAACAAGACGACCAGACAATACAAAAATCGCAGCGAAACCGGCCAAGGCAGGACCGACTGGCGCCCCCAAGGCTTCAAACAAAAACTTGATTTGAGCGGTCGCTACTCTCATGCTTACGACAGAGGTCACTTGCTGGCTTATGCTTTGGTCGGGGGACTGAGAGGGTTTGACGCATCTGAATCCAATCCAGACAATATCGCAACGCAAACGGCCTGGGCAAATGAGGCCCAAAGCGCAAATTCGACCGGTCAAAACTACTATGAAGGACTTGTCCGAAAAGCGCTTGATCAAAATGAACGGGTTCGCTATCGCGTTACCGATTTGTTTGAAGAAGGCAATCTGGTTCCTTCCGGGGCGCATATTGAGGCCAAAAGCAGATCGGGATCGCTTGAATTCAACGTGTTCGTGCCAAACGTTCAAAAGGGCATCGAAATCAATTACCAAACCGGAGATGTCAGCGTCAAATAATTTTTGAAAGCAGCTCGCGTCATAGCGAGTTGCTTTTTTTGCAATCTGCTCAATAAAAAAATAAAGGAGGGAAATATATGGACTTTAAAGAGGCGATGAAAAAACGACACGTCGTGCGCAGATATCGGGATGAAGAGCTTGACTTAGAAAACGTTCTCAGCCTTAAAAAAGCGCGTCGAAGAAGACAACGAGAAATATCAGGTGCACGTCAAACTGGAAACGGAGGATTCTTCAGCACTGAATCTCATGGGAAAACTGGCTTCCAAAAATGCTGCCAACTATTTTATCATGTCAGGAAAAGAAAGCGCTGATCTGAACGAGAGATTGGGATATGTCGGAGCAGACCTGATGCTTTATGCCCAAACGCTTGGACTCAACACCTGGTGGATTGGCGGAACGTTCAGCAAAAAAACGTCGAAGGAAAAGTTCCCAATCAAAAAGTCATCGGAATCATTGTTGTCGGGTATGGGGAAACCGCTGGGGAACGGCACAAGCAAAAGGATGTCGAAGCAGTCAGTTCATACGAGGGTGAGACACCGGACTGGTTCGTTGCCGGTGTAAATGCAGCGCTGCTTGCACCCACTGCATTTGGCAAACAAAATTTTCTGATCAGCGGAAAAGGTCAAAAAGTCGCTTTGAAATGCGACACCTGCGGAGAAGATCTCGGACTTGTGAAGTATCACTTTGAGCTCGGTGCGGGAAAAGAGAACTTTGAGTGGGAATAGTCTTTACAAGTTAACATAAAATAAATGGAATATTATTAAAACATAACGGAGAAGCTATAAAAGCAAAGCACATAAAATGCTTGGCAGTGCTCTTTTCAGCAGTAACCGTATTCCTCGTAGCATGCCGCAAAGATTCTTTTGATTACGGCGTGTTTATCGGTGATGACATGAATCAGCAGAAAAAATACGAGCGTTATGACAACATAGTGGTTGATCCGAGCAGCTTCAAAAGCAAGCAGGTTGAAACTTTGAAAGCAGACGGCAAAAATGTTTATGCATACCTCGACATCGGTTCGCTTGAAAATGCTCAGCCCTATTATAAAAGTTATGAAGACGTCATGCTTGATCGATATGACGGCTGGCCGGATGAACATTGGGCAGACGTCACCAAGGAAAAATGGCAGCGTCTGGTGGTTCAGGATCTGGCTCGAGTGTATAAGGAACGAGGATTAGATGGCCTGTTCATTGATAACACCGATGTTTATTATCGATATCATACGCCTGAAGTCTATCAGAGCCTGAAGTCGATGCTTGCATCGCTCAAACGACAGGGGTTCAAGCTGATTATCAACGGAGGAGACGTCTTTGTTTCTGAAACGTTAAAAGACGGCAGTGCTAAAAAGCTTTATGATGGCGTCAATCAAGAAGACGTATTCACGACATATGATTTCAACAAGAAAAAATACGGTCGGCAGACCAAAAAAAATACGGATTATTACGAAAGATACCTTAAGCAGGCCAAAAAAGCAGGACTTGACGTCTACATCGTCGAATATCGAGCCGGCAGGGAACTTTCAAAAAAAATCGATGCATATTGCGAGCGACACGGGTATAAATGGTACAATGCCGACGGAATTAAATTGAATTAAAGGAGAAGACCGAAATCATTTTTTATGGTTTCGGTATTTTTTCTGCAAAAAAATGCTAATTGCCGCAAATTTGCGGGAATTAGCGCTTAAAAAAGGCGTATGATAAGACTCAAGATGATATTTGATGAACGAAAGGGGGTAAAAACACATGGTCTGGAAAGAAATCAAAGGTTACGAAGGACGCTACATGGTGTCCGATACCGGCAAAATCATGAGTCTGCCAAGAACGATCAAAACGGCAAGAGGCTACAGAACGATTTCCAAAAAAAGAATTCTCAAGTGCAGCAAGCTGAGAAACGGCACTAAAGTAATCCGTCTGGTTGACAAAGACGGCAACAAGAAGAACTACACCGTAGCTCAAATCGTTGCCAGGACGTTTATCGAAAACGACGATCCCAAGCGAACCTTCGTGCGTCACATCGATGGAAAAGAAGGCAACAACAATGTCAAAAACCTCAAATGGGACTACCCGGGACGTGCCGCATCCACGGACTACAGATTCAAAAGAAGAAAAAAATCCAAGAATCGAAACACCGGTCCGATTCAAGCATTCAAAAACAACGTCTTCTGCGGCGAATTTCAAACGGCTACGGAAGCGGCACGATATTTCGGCTTCAAGAACACCGTCGGAATCTGTCTTTGTTTGAAGGGAAAGCAGAGGACGGCAGGGGGTATGGAGTGGAGGAGAAAAGAAGAATAAAAATTACAAAGAATTAATAGAAAACGGTTTAAAATTAAGTTCATTTAATCTAATATAAGAGTATAATACACAATAGTAAAAGTGATGAAAGGCGGTGAGAATGTGGAAGAAAAGTATATAGCGCATGTTTATGACGGAAGAATTCAGGGTTTAAAAGAACATCTGGATAATGTTTTTACATTGGCTGGGGACAATTGTCCTATATCGTATCTTAAACCAATAGTAAAAGTTGCGGCTCTATTACACGATGACGGCAAAATAGGGCAAGAATTTCAAGACTATATGAGGGATATTATAAATTTAGGGTACAGTCACAAGAATAATGGCGGAGATCATTCGACTGCTGGCGGAAAAATTTTGGAGAGAATGGTAAATAGTAAAAAAGACGTGATTAGGGAGGTTATTGGTAACTTAGTATATTCTCATCATGGACTTAAAGATTGTATTGACATGGAAAGCGGAGAAACGTTATCGGACAAGAGAAACAAAAGTGAAATAGATGTTGATTACATTGAAAAATGTTTTTATGAAATGTATGAAAAAAATGATATCAAAAAATTAGCTTTGGAATCATGCAAAGGTTTGAGAGAGGAATATAAAAACATAAATTCTTTTGTTAATAAAGAAAACGATCTTGATGTTTGGGGAAGCAGAGATTTTTATGAAGGAATGTATGAACGCTTGATGTTGTCGGTTTTGATTGATAGTGATTGGAGTGATACAGCTTCTTTTTCTGATGATGAGTCGCTATCGAAAAAGATTTCTCAAGATGAATTGGATGACATATGGGAAAGCTGTATAATGAATTTTAATGAACATATGGCTCGAATAGAACATAGTTCTTCTAAAAAAAGCGTGTTAAATATTCAAAGAAACAGAATATCTAATTTGTGTTATGAGGCATCTAAAGAAGAGTTTAACAGGTATCGTCTCACGGTTCCGACCGGTTCTGGGAAAACATATAGCAGCTTGAGATTTGCTTTAAATCGTGCGTTAAATAGTCACAAAAGTCATATATTCTATGTGGCACCATATAATTCTATTTTGGAGCAAAATGCTGATGAGATACGTTCAGCTATTGGAAATGATGGTTACGTTTTAGAACATCATTGTAATGTTATTTATGATGATGTTGAGGATGACGCCAATTATAGGAAACTGACTGAAAGATGGTCAAGACCGATTATTTTGACTACTGCAGTCCAAATGCTAAATACTTTGTTTTCGGACAACAAGAGTTGCATTAGAAGAATGTATAGCCTTTGTAATAGCGTAATTATCTTTGATGAAGTTCAGGCTGTTCCGATGAAGTGTACAGACTTGTTCAATTTGGCAGTAAATTTTTTATCCCAATGTTGTAATACAACTGTAGTGCTTTGTTCAGCTACTCAACCTTCATTAGCTGTCAAAGATGAAAATAATATTTTACAGTGCAATGAAATGGCCGGAAAAATCAGTGATTATGTGAAGGAATTTAAGCGCGTTGAATTTGTTGATGAAAGTGAAAGTGTCAAAGGTGGAATGGATATAGAAAATTTGAAGACATTTGTATTAAATGTTTTCAAATCTAATGGAAATACGTTAGTTATCGTTAATACAAAGGCAGTTGCCAGAAAATTATATCAAGCATTGGATGAATGTTGTGATGATTTTGAGTTGTATCATCTTAGCACAAACATGTGTCCTGAACACAGAGATGATACTCTAAATAAGATACGTAGGTCATTAAAAGAATGTGTTCCTACAATATGCGTAAGTACGCAGCTTGTAGAAGCCGGTGTCGATTTATCATTTGATTGTGTAGTCAGATCATTAACGGGTTTAGATGGAATAGTTCAAGCCGCTGGCAGATGTAATCGTCATAAAGAGAAAAAGAACTTGGGAAAAGTCTTTATAGTAAAGATGAAACAAGAAGTAGAGAATATTGGCAGAATGAAGGAGATGCTTTATGCTCAGGAAGCATGTGAAGATTTATTGCGTATTTTCAAGGGAACCCCAGAAAGGTTGGATTATGCCCTAGATACTCAAACTGCTATTAAAAAATACTATGAGATATACCAAAGTAAATTGAAGATTAATTTAGGCGAAAACGTTATGAAATATCCAGTACCTGACTATGATACTGATATTGTTGAAATGTTAGGCAGAAATAAAGTAGGAAATAATCAAAAAAATCGTCATTATGTTGGAGTTCGAGAAATGACGGAATTACCTCATTTAAAACAGGCATTCGAAACAGCGGGGAAAAAATTTGAAGTTATTTCAGAGGATGGCAAAAATTCAATTATTGTACCTTATGGGGATAGTGGTATCTTGATTGAAGCATTAAGCAAAGCCAAAAAAACTAGTGATGCGAAGAGTATACTTCGAAGGTTGCAACGATATACCGTTCAGGTAAGTGATGTGTTTAAAGAAAGGTGTGGTAATGCGATTTATCCAGCTTTGGAAAGGAATGCTTATTCAGTTTTTGATATAAAAATTTTGACCATCAGTTCAAGCTATTACAGTGAGAAGGTAGGAATTACCGATGAACCACAAAATACTTTCATGAATTTTTAGGCTGATAGATTGGAGAAGAATAATGATGAAAAAACATAGAAATACTATCGAATATACGGTTGCTGGATATTATGCGTTATTTTCAGATCCTGTAACAAGAGTTGGCGGGGAAAAATCAAGTTATCACATACCAACATATGAGGCTTTGAAGGGAATTACCGAGAGCATATATTGGAAGCCTACGATAATGTGGATAATTGATGCGGTAAGAATAATGAACCCTATAATAACCGAAACTAAAGGGATACGTCCTATTAAGTATAATAATGGCGGTAACGATTTATCTTATTACACCTACCTTAAAGATGTTAAATATCAAGTAAGAGCACATTTTGAACAAAATAAAAATCATCCTGAATTAGCTAAAGATTGGAATGAAAATAAGCATCATAATATCGCCAAAAGAATGTTGGAACGCGGAGGCCGCAGAGATATCTTTTTAGGAACCAGAGAATGTCAAGCATACGTAGAACCATGTGTTTTTGGTGAAGGAGATAGTTATTATGATGATATGGATGAAGATGTTTCGTATGGGTTTATGTACCATGGGATAACGTATGCTGATGAAGCGATTCTTCAAGATGAAAAAAACAAGATGACGGTAAATTTCTGGTATCCTGTAATGAAAAAAGGTGGAATTGTCGAATTTAAACGTCCAGAAGAGTGTGATAAAAAAAGGACCATACGCGAAATGTCGGTTCATAAGTTTGGAGACGGTAAGTTCAGCGGTTTGAAAGAGTTTGGTGATGAGGAGATGGTATAAGTGAACTGGGAAAAAGAGTTGCTTGATTTGTATGATGCAAATCAGGATATCGTCGGTAAAGTTGATGCTGAAGGAACGGTATTGCTCCCTTTGTTTCATACGACTGTAAAGGCTCAAGTTGAAGTAAAAATCGACAAGGATGGCAATTTTATCGAGGCAAATAAGGTTTTAAAAGGTGATGATGTAACTATTATACCAATAACATTTGAATCGGGAAGTCGTACTACGAATAATATGCCTCATCCGTTATGCGATTCATTGCAGTACGTTTCAGGTGATTATTCAAAGTATTGCGTTGATGAGGAGAGTGATAAGTTTGAACCTTATTTTAAAGCGTATATTGAAAAATTAGAGAAATGGGCAACGTCCGAATATACTAATGAAATGGTAAATTCCATTTACAAGTACCTAAAAAAAGGGATGTTAATTCATGATTTAATCAATAATAATGTTATTGATACTACAAAGGAAGGTAAAATAGACTACGATAAAAAGATTAATGGAATAAAGCAAAATAAACTATTTGTGAGGTTCATTGTTGAAGATGACGGTATTTTATATAGATGTTGGCTTGATAATGATACTCATAAAAGTTTCATAAGATATTATCGTAGTACGTTGACTGAACAAAAATTGGATTATTTGACTGGTAGTATGGAAAGGATAACGTATTCTCATCCGAAGAAACTACGTAATGAAGGGGATAAAGCAAAACTTATATCATCTAATGATGATACAAATTATACTTATTTAGGAAGGTTTAATAACAAAGAAGAGGCTTTTTCTATTGGAGGTGAGACATCATATAAAATTCATAATGCTCTTAATTGGATTATCAGAAAACAAGGAAAAAATTTTGATAGTTTTACAATCGTTACTTGGGAAAGCAGTCAGCAGAAAATGCCTAACTGGGATGATGATGCTGAAGATATAGTTTCAACGTGTGATGAATTTTATATTGATTGTTCAGATGACGAGACGGAAAAAGAGTACGATAGCAACTATATGACAGCCAAACGGTTTAATGATGCGTTAAATGGATATGGAAAGAGCATCAGCAATACATCCAAAATGATATTAATAAGTTTGGATGCAGCTACACAAGGTCGTGTAGCCTTAACCGAGTATAAATCATTAGAATCGAGTAAATATCTTGAAAATATCTATAAGTGGCATATGGAAGGAGGTTGGAGACATAAGAAATATAAAAATAGAAAAATAATAGAATATGTTGGTATGCCTAGCGTTAATGATATCGCAAAGATACTTTATGGAACGGAAGAAAATGGAAAAATGATTATTCGTAAAAATAGCGAGAAGTTGTATGCTAATGTGATTAAAAGATTGATTCCATGTATATGGGATGGAAGAAGAGTCCCATATGATATGGTTCAAAAAAGCATAATCAAAGCTTCGATGCCGTTATCATACGATAGTCATTTTAACTGGGAAGAGACAGTGTCATTAGCATGTTCATTTGTTAAAAAATACAGATTAGAAAGATGCAAGGAGGAATGGAATATGAGTTTAGATAAAGAGTGCAAGGATAGAAGTTATCTATACGGAAGACTTCTGGCAATCGCAGATAGAATAGAATATTCAACATACGACAAAGAAAGAGTAACAAATGCCAAGCGATATATGAATGCTTTTTCACAACGTCCATATACTACATGGAGAGTTATTGAGGAAAGCATCCAACCGTATCTTGCAAAGTTGAACCCAGGTATCAGAATTTACTATTCTAAGCTTTTGGATGAAGTACAAAACTTATTTACATTGGATACTTTCAAAGATAACAAAAAGCTTGATGGATTGTATTTGCTTGGATATCATAGTCAAGCTTTTGAAATGAATAATAAAAAATCAGAAAAATAACGGAGGGTGATTGTTATGACAGAATTGAAAGGTAAAATTGATTTTACGGCATTTATTGCTGCAACTAATGCTAATCCAAATGGAGATCCATTGAACGGCAATCGACCAAGAACTGATTTAGACGGATATGGTGAAATGTCTGATGTTTGCATTAAAAGAAAAATTCGTAATAGATTACAAGACATGGGTCAAAAAGTATTCGTTCAATCAGATGACAGATCTGATGATGGTTGCAAAAGTTTGAAAGACCGTGCAAAGAAATGTGAAAAACTTGATAATGAGCTAAAAAAAAGCAAGCCTGATAAAGATACATTTACAAAAATTGCATGTGGCGAGTGGATAGATGTAAGAAGCTTTGGACAGGTATTTGCATTTAAGGGCGGTAAGAAGAATGCTAATAACGAAAAGAGTAACGGGATAAGCGTTGGTATAAGAGGTCCTGTATCTATTTGGCAAGCCAAGAGTCTGTCACCTGTTGAAATTAGCAGTATGCAAATTACTAAAAGCGTTAATGGAGATGAAACCGACGGAAAAGGATCGGATACGATGGGGATTAAGCATATGGTTGATTTTGCCGTATACAAAATAGTTGGCAGCGTTAATGTTCAATTGGCAGAGAAAACTGGTTTCTCACAAGAAGATGCAGATTTGCTTAAAAAAGCTTTGGAAACGTTATTTGAAAATGATGCTTCATCTTCACGTCCTGAAGGCAGCATGGAGGTGCGCAAATTGTATTGGTGGCAGCATGAAGAAAAAACTCCTGCAGTTTCTAGCGCCAAAATTCAACGCGGCTTTAAAATCAATACTGTTGATAATCCTAAATCGTTTGAAGAATACGATATCGATTGGTATGTTGACGGTTGTGTTGAGCCGGAAATTGAAGAATTTTAAAATTAATCGGTGGCTAGTTAATGATGTATAGCGAGGAGAATTTTTTGCAACTCTCTGGGATACAACATTTTGAGTTTTGCAGACGGCAGTGGGCTTTAACGCATATTGAACAACAGTGGCAAGAAAATGTTAGAACATTTGAAGGAAAATTGTTGCATGATAAAGCACATGATTCTTTTTTACGAGAGACGAGAGGGGATGAATTTATATCCAGAGGAATGCCGATACACTCCAATGCCCTTGGCATAAGCGGAGAATGCGATATAGTGGAGTTTCACAAAGAAGATGAAGGAATAAATATTGTTGGCAGGGATGGATATTATAGGGTCATTCCTATTGAATACAAACGCGGTAAGCCTAAAGAAGGTATTGAAGACAGCGTTCAATTGGCTGCTGAAGCAATTTGTTTGGAAGAAATGCTTTGTTGCGAGATAAAGTATGGATATATATATTATGGTGAGATACGGAGACGGCAAAAGATTCATATAGATAATGTGCTTAGAAATAAAGTACGGGACATAGTAAG
The DNA here is from genome assembly GCF_900113455.1 of Ligilactobacillus ruminis DSM 20403 = NBRC 102161. GTDB lineage: Bacteria > Bacillota > Bacilli > Lactobacillales > Lactobacillaceae > Ligilactobacillus > Ligilactobacillus ruminis. The sequence goes on from NZ_FOPI01000003.1 coordinate 115,679, forward strand.
CGAAATGCATCAATATTACGATAGAAGATACACGCCCAAAGTTAAAGTAGGCAAAAAATGCAATGCTTGCTCTTTAAAGGACATATGTGTCCCAGAATTAAATAAAAACAGGTCAGTTTCTAGTTATATAGATAACGTTGTTAATGATGGCGGTGATGATTTATAAAAAGATTGTTGAATACAGTATATATAACCAGTGGAAATAAGTATTTATCATTAGATGGAGAAAACGTTGTCGTTAGTGAAAATCATGACGAAATTGGCAGATTTCCATTGCATAATATACAAGGTATAGTAACATTTGGATATTCTGGCGCCAGTCCTGCTTTGATGGGTGCTTGTGCGAAGAGAAACATAGATCTTGCATTTATGACCATGAATGGAAAATTTTTAGCAAGGGTCACAGGCGAAACTAAAGGAAATGTAACTTTAAGGAAAACGCAATATAGAATAAGCGATAATGAGGAACAGAGCATCAAAATATCGCGAAATTTTATTTTGGGAAAAGTTTACAATTCACGTTGGGTTTTGGAACGAGCCATCAGAGATTATCCGATGCGGGTTGATGTTGAAAAATTGAAAACTAGTTCTAAGTATCTTCAAAAGAGACTGAACGATATCCGTAAATGTGAAAGCAGTGCCAGTTTATTAGGAATTGAAGGTGAAGCGGCTTCAACTTATTTTTCGGTTATCAATGAGCTGATTTTACAATAGCAAAATGATTTCATATTTAACGGAAGAAGTAGAAGACCGCCATTAGATGCTGTCAATGCTTTATTATCTTTCTCATATAGTATGTTGGCAGGAATGTGCGCATCTGCATTGGAGGCTGTTGGTTTGGATTCATACGTTGGTTTTTATCATAAAGATAGACCAGGAAGAGCATCTTTGGCGTTGGATTTAATGGAAGAATTCAGAAGCGTTATGTCAGACAGATTTGTTCTAACATTAATAAATAAGAGAATTATTAATAAGTCACATTTTCTTATGAAAGAAGATGGTGCGGTGCTATTAAACGATATTGGGAGAAAAGTGTTTCTAAAATCTTGGCAGGAAAAGAAACAAACTATGATTAAACATCCGTTTTTAGGTGAAAAAATAGAATGGGGAATGGCACCATATGTTCAGGCTCTTTTATTAGCTCGGTATCTTAGGGGAGATTTGGATGAGTATCCACCTTTTTTCTGGAAGTAGGTGAAGTTAGTTATGCTTATTTTAATAGCATATGATGTTAGTACTGAAACATCGGCTGGTAGAAAACGACTAAGAAAGGTAGCAAAAGAGTGCGTTAATTACGGTCAAAGGGTTCAAAATTCTGTTTTTGAATGTCAATTAAATTCTACAGAATATCGACAAGTTAAGGCTACTTTAGAAGGTATTATAAATAAAGATGAAGATAGTTTGCGTTTCTATAATTTGGGTGATAAGTACAAAAACAAGATAGAACACATTGGAATTAAAGAAAGTTTTGATATCAAAGGTACGCTTATTTTATAACAAAATATTTGCGAATCAAAAGTGAACATATTTTTTCGAAGTATTCGCACCTTGTTTTTAATGATTGCCGAATAATATTCATAATATATTTCTTAATCTTCGGTTGTAAGGATTATAGTTATTTATTATGATGCGAAAAATTGGGCTATATTGCCTGTTTTTTGCTGTCGCCCTCTGTATAGGGGGCGTGAGTTGAAATATTCTAATCCTTGTCCTCATTGTCAACCGTGAGAGTCGCCCTCTGTATAGGGGGCGTGAGTTGAAATAAGCAACAATAAAGCTCATGCAACAAGCAATGCGTCGCCCTCTGTATAGGGGGCGTGAGTTGAAATAGACAGATTGCGAGTTTTTCTGCGTTAGGCACACGTCGCCCTCTGTATAGGGGGCGTGAGTTGAAATAGCATTGGGAACACGTGGTGCAATTGCAATTCCGTCGCCCTCTGTATAGGGGGCGTGAGTTGAAATGTAGATGTTGCAAGTTATCAGAATGATGCGCTTGTCGCCCTCTGTATAGGGGGCGTGAGTTGAAATGCAACTTGCATGACATCATTAATTGACGTCATAGTCGCCCTCTGTATAGGGGGCGTGAGTTGAAATACTAAAGTGAGTGCTGTCGGTTACATATTGTAATTGTCGCCCTCTGTATAGGGGGCGTGAGTTGAAATTTTACTACTCTTTTATTATATAACGTCACAAGCGTCGCCCTCTGTATAGGGGGCGTGAGTTGAAATAATATGGTACAAATCGTTCTGACTTCGCCAGTGTCGCCCTCTGTATAGGGGGCGTGAGTTGAAATAATCCTAACCGCAACTTTTTCTATTTTAATGGTTAGTCGCCCTCTGTATAGGGGGCGTGAGTTGAAATAATTTCCAAGCCGACAATTGATGAACTTAATCAGTCGCCCTCTGTATAGGGGGCGTGAGTTGAAATCCCTTTTTCACCAGCTGGACCAACGTCACCTTGAGGGTCGCCCTCTGTATAGGGGGCGTGAGTTGAAATGGCATTGTTTCTAACTTTAGTAAGTGTTGTTTGTGTCGCCCTCTGTATAGGGGGCGTGAGTTGAAATTTAAAACAAGTTATGAAAATGAGTTGACATCACGTCGCCCTCTGTATAGGGGGCGTGAGTTGAAATAACGGTCAGACTGTTGCAAGTCATTCAGGTAACGTCGCCCTCTGTATAGGGGGCGTGAGTTGAAATGTTTAGAAAATACTTACACTCGCACTCACTATCTGTCGCCCTCTGTATAGGGGGCGTGAGTTGAAATATCAACTCCAAGTGTTGTCAGATCAACATTAAGTGTCGCCCTCTGTATAGGGGGCGTGAGTTGAAATATTACTGTATACACTTTGAACTTTTGACCTGCCAATGTCGCCCTCTGTATAGGGGGCGTGAGTTGAAATAGCCCTTGGAAAACGTGGGCATCAAGGAAGTGCAGGGTCGCCCTCTGTATAGGGGGCGTGAGTTGAAATGTTGATCATTGACGACACTCAAAAGGATATTCCGGGTCGCCCTCTGTATAGGGGGCGTGAGTTGAAATGTTTTAATAAGCTCCTCTAATTACAGTCGGACAGTCGCCCTCTGTATAGGGGGCGTGAGTTGAAATATATTCTTTGTTACCCATAACACCATTAATGACGTCGCCCTCTGTATAGGGGGCGTGAGTTGAAATTCGCTTGTCAACATAGCCACGGTCAATATCTTCTTGTCGCCCTCTGTATAGGGGGCGTGAGTTGAAATATATGATGAGAGCAAGAGATTGCTCAACAATATTGGTCGCCCTCTGTATAGGGGGCGTGAGTTGAAATACGAAAAACATCTCACGTTACATGATACTCAAAGTCGCCCTCTGTATAGGGGGCGTGAGTTGAAATAGTAATAATTTTGTAAAAGAAAAAAGTTGCATGAGTCGCCCTCTGTATAGGGGGCGTGAGTTGAAATAGCTGAATGTCATATCAATGATGTTATGAATAGTAGCAAGGTTGGAAAAAAATGTATTTTCAGCAAAAAAACCGGATGATTCGAAATTAGTTTGTGAACATCATCCGGTTTTTACTTATATATGAACCAACGTAAGTGTTTTTATAAACCTCAGATATACTTGATGTTTAAATCATATCAAGATATCAGAGGCTTAAACGCTTATTTCCGCTTACGATTAAAATCAAATTGATGATACTAAATCTGTAAATGTTATCTGAATGTGTCCGTCACAGAATGTATGAAGCATAAAAATTAAGTCATATCAATAGAATACCGAACAAATCATCCGCAAGTTGACCGACTTTGTCCGGCATTAATTTAGTTTGAAAATAGAACGGAACTTTCCAGACCTCTCTTTCTTATGTTCTACCATTATCCTCATCCCCCAAACGCCCCCTCAAATCCTTCCCGACTGACGAACCCGTAGGATTCAAGCGTCGTCTTGTCGCTTGAAAGGGCTAAGATTGCCTGTTTCAACGCATCCGTTTCCTCTTTTTCAACGTTGATTGTTTTTGCCAAATGCAGTATGACAACGCAGCCCAGTGCGAACCTGTTCGTTGTCGTCTCTGTATTTTTCATGCGAAAAAGATATTTGGAATATGATTGGGGCGTTACGGGCCTTGTTTCGATTTTGATATCGATCAGGTTGCCGTTGTGACAGCAGCAGTTGCGGTAAAGCGCGATGCAGTCCATCCAACTGATGAGCTCGTTTGCGCTGCAGTCATATATGGATGCGATTTCTTTGCGGTTGCGCTTGCTCATGAGCTTGTAGATGTGGATCAGTTCTCCGAGCGAAATGTGTTGCGAAAGCTCGAGAAGAGACTGGTTTTCAGGCTTGTCGTTTTTTGAAAGGTGAGTGATGGTGTTGATGAGCTGTTTTTGTTCCTGCTCAATGATTTTTCTGTCGACGGCATCGTATTTCAGGTATTTGTTAGGACCGTCAGTCTGGCACCAGGAAAAATGTCCTGGTAGCAAAGCGGACCGTATTTTTCGACAAGATGCGACGTAATTTTTGTGTTCAAGTCGATTTCAAGTTCTTGAATGATCGAAAAAACGGCCTGACGCAATTTTTTGTCAAGCCGGATTCGATCATGGACGTCTTGAAACGTGCAGCCGAATCGGCAAAGCGGTGTGGCATAGCTGATGAAACGATATGTACCAAGATGATCGATGATTGTTTGCTGCTTTTTGGTTGGTCCAAAATCATTGATGTTGAGCTTTTTGATTAGATCTGATTGCACCACGGATGCTCGCTCCTTTGCATAAAAAAAACCTGCGCTCGGCCGCAGCCTTCGAAGCAGGGGGATTGAAACTTATTTTTTCAACTACATGATAACACTTGAAGCGTGTTTTCGCAATTACGAAACTTATTAATTGCCAAATATGTTCATTTTTGTTACGATAGTGATGAAGAAAGAGCTTATAAGAATGGAGTGGCATATATGGGAAAATTGACGAGCAGGGTAGAGAAGCTGTATCGGATTTTCAGCAAAGCTGCCGGGCTGTTTGCCGGGATGCGTGCGGTACTGTATTTTGTCGGAAGAAGAAAAAGAAAGTAGTTTTTGGAAGCGGTCAGGCAATCTGATCGCTTTTTTGGCAAGCAATAATCTGCCTTTCATCGTGCATACAGATCCTTAAAAGAAAACAAGGGTGAAAACTCCGCACTTTAAAAGTGATACCATGGAAACTATCAGAAAATGGGGATTTTGGGCTTTCATGTCAAACCCTCGTTACATAATGAGGGTGGACTTTTGATGACTGAGTTATTTTCTGAACCGGAACAACTGAAAAGAATCGCCGAACCGTTATCCAACCGTTCGGATATCTATTCTTTGGGAATGACGCTTTATGTTTTGGCAAATGATAAAAAATTTCCGGATCAGCGCGATGTGTTGCCAGAGATTGAAGAAATCAGTGTTGAACTGAATGCGATATTGAGGAAAGCGTGCAGCTATTATCCTGGCAATCGCTATCAGAGCGCAGCAGAACTCAGAAAAGAACTCTTGAAATTGATGATAACGAAATATTGTTGAAAGGTCGCAGTAGGCGGCCTTTTTTTATGACAAAAAAGCGCCGATTTTGGTCGGCGCCTGGTGCTGTATGAATTATTCTGCTGATTTTTGATCCTGTTCAAGATATTTGATCATTTCGTCAAATGATTCTTTGGCATCCGCATACCCGCTTTCGTACAAGTCCTTGAGTTTTTTGACGTTATGCTCAAGCCGACCGACCTTGACGGGTTCTTTTGGAGCAATGCAGAAGATTTGTTTTGATTCCTCCATTTTCTGCAATTCTTCTGCCTGCTTGTTGTAGGCTTCAGGCCTGCCGTTGACCTGCTTGACGAAATCGGGGTATTGATTGAAGTTCATTTCAATTGCTTTTTTCATTGCCTTGCTACCAGGCTTTTTGCGGTATTCGCGGTTGCGGGTTCTGACTACGATGATTTTATTGAAGCCCAATTCTTGTGCAAGATCGACCGGAACGGAGTCTGAGATTCCGCCGTCAAGACAAAGACCTTGAGATGTTTCATGGGGTTCCGAAATGATCGGCATTGAAGATGAGGCTTCAAGGGCATCCATCAGCTCTTTTCCGACCGGCGGCTTGTGAAATTCGACGCGCTTGCCGTCTTTTAGTCTGGTGGCTACGATTACGAAGTCCGTATCGGACAGATTATAGGCATTTTCATCGTAGTTGTGCCATGAAATTCCATGATCCGTAAACAGATAGTCAAGATTGATGATGCTTTTGCCTTTTAAAAGATGTCTGACAGAAATATAGTCGCGATCGTTGCGGTATTCGGTATTGATTTCAAATGTTCTTCCGTATTGTTTGGAAACATAGTTTGCTCCGGCAAGAGATCCCGCTGAAACGCCGATGACGCAGTTAAATTGAATGTCGCGATCCAAAAAATAGTCAAGGACGCCGGACGTATAGCACCCGCGCATGGCTCCGCCTTCTAAGACAAGTGCCGCATTATAATACATGGATTCTCATCCCTTCATAATAGTAACAAAATTAGTTTATACAAATTCAGTATAACATCATCAGGAAGATTTTTCTCGTTACAATTCAGCGATAAGCGACAAAGTGCAAAAAGTGATCTACTGTGCTAAAATCGTATAAGTGAGTTTTAAATGAAAGGAAGGGTATGAGTGGGACTCGATAAAAAAGCCATGTTTGAAAAACTGCTTGAACAAATCAAGTGGCAGGACGACAGGGAAGTTTTTTCCGATGCGCTGATCGAAAAAGTCGAAGTGCATACGAAGTCGAAGCGTTGGGACTTTTATTTGGAAACAAACGACATCTTGCCGTTTCAAACATTTGCAAAACTTAATCAGCTTGTTGAAACGTCTTTCAGGCCGATTTGCAAGACGAGACTGCATTTTACGACGAGAAATCCTGTAATGAATGACGAAAAACTGGTTTCGTATTGGGCATATGCCGTTGAAACGAGCGGAAAAGCAAACGGGTTTACCCAAAATCTCTTGCGCAATTCTCCGGAACTTGATCACGGAGAGGTTAAACTGTTGGCTGAAAATACGGTCTTGCGCGATTTTTTGAAGCGCAACGTTTTGGAAAGAATTGAAGCGTCTTATCAGGATGCCGGTTTTCCAAGATTCACGATCAACCCCTATGTTGATGAAAAAGCGATTGAAGAAAATCGGGAGGCCATGCAGCAAAAGCATGCCGAAAACGATGCGGAGCTGGCCAGAAAAGCTTATGAGCAGATCAAGATTTCGAATGAGCAAAAGGCCAAGCAGCCAAAAAACGTGAAGAAGCAAGAAGAACTTCCGCCTGTTGAAGGGCCGGTGATGGTCGGCAAGAAGATTTCGGAAGAAACAGAGATCAGACCGATGAAGACGATCGTAGAAGAAGAGCGCATTGTGGTCGTCCAAGGCTACGTCTTTGATTCCGAGGTGCGCGAACTGCGCTCCGGCAGAAAAATTCTGACGTTTAAGATTACCGATTATACTTCTTCGTTTGCCGTCAAAAAGTTTTCGAACAATGCCAAAGATGAAGCGATGTTTGATGCCGTCAAAGTCGGCCAATGGGTCAAAGTCAAAGGAAACGTCCAAGAAGACAGCTACATGAGAGATCTTGTCATCAATGCCTATGACATCAATGAAGTCAAGCATGAAGGACGAAAGGATACGGCTCCTGAAGATGAAAAGCGCGTTGAGCTTCATCTGCACTCCAACATGAGCATGATGGATGCGACGAATTCGATTTCTGACTTTGTCGCACAAGCTGCCAAGTGGGGACAAAAAGCGATTGCGATTACCGATCACAGCACGCTGCAGGCCTTTCCGGAAGCACATTCGGCAGGACAAAAAAACGGTGTCAAGATTTTGTACGGCGTTGAGGCAAACGTTGTTGAAGACAGTCAGCCGATTGCATACAACGAAGCGCATGAAGAATTGAAGCATGCGACTTACGTCGTGTTCGATACGGAAACGACGGGTCTGTCGGCTCAATACAACAAGGTCATCGAATTGGCCGCGGTCAAGATGAAAGACGGCGAAAAAATCGGAGAATTTGAAGAATTTATCGATCCGGGCCATCCGCTTTCGCAAACGACGATCAATCTGACGCACATTACGGATGCGATGGTTCGCGGTTCAAAAACGGAAGAAGAAGTTTTCAAACTCTTCCGTGAATTTTGCAAGGGATGCATCATCGTCGGACACAATGCCACGTTTGACGTCGACTTCATGAATACCGGCTATCTTCGCCATGGCATGCCTGAGATTAAGGAACCGTGGGTCGATACGCTGCCTTTGGCAAGAATTTTGTATTCGGACATGAAACGCTTTACGCTTGATACGTTGGCCAAGCGGCTCAAAGTTGATTTGGAACATCACCACCGGGCTATTTATGATGCCGAAGCGACCGGCTATATTTTTTACAAGATGCTTGCTGACGCGCGCGAACAGTTCGACATTTTGTATCATGACGATTTTAACAAGCACATGGTTCAGCCGGATACGTACAAACAGCAGCACCCGTTTCATGCGATCGTTTTGGCTAAAACGCAGGACGGGCTGAAAAATCTTTTCAAGCTGGCATCAGATTCGATGGTCAATCACTTTTACCGCGTTGCCAGGGTTCCTCGCTCAGTGCTTGAAAAATACCGTGAAGGACTTTTGGTCGGTTCCGGCTGTGCCGACGGCGAAGTTTTCACATCCATGATGCAAAAAGGCTATGAAACGGCCAAAGCCAAGGCCAAAAATTATGATTATCTGGAGATTCAGCCAAAGTCACTGTATGCACCGCTTTTGGAGCGCGAACTTGTCAAGGATGAAGAAGAGCTTGAAGACATCATCAAAAATATGGTGAAATTGGCTGAAGAACTCGACAAGCCGATCGTTGCAAGCGGAGACGTGCATTTCATGAACAAAGAAGATGCGATTTACCGCAAGATTCTGATTCATTCCCAAGGCGGCGCAAACCCGCTCAATCGCTTGAAAAATCTTCCTGATGCACACTTCAGAACGACGGATGAGATGCTTGACGAGTTTGCCTTTCTCGGACCTGAACTGGCTAAAAAGGTCGTTGTCGATGATCCGAACAAGGTCGCGGCAATGTGTGACGAAATCACGCCCGTCAAGGATAAGCTGTACACGCCGAAAATGCCAGGGGCAGAAGACGATATTCGCAATCTGACGATGAACAAGGCACATGAGCTTTATGGCGATCCGTTGCCTGAAATCGTTCAGGCCAGACTTGACAAAGAATTGAAGTCCGTTATCGGCAACGGCTTTTCTGTAATTTATCTGATTGCGCAAAAGCTCGTTTTCAAGTCCAACAAAGACGGATACTTGGTCGGTTCTCGTGGGTCCGTCGGTTCAAGCCTGGTGGCAACGATGACCGGAATCACCGAGGTCAATCCTCTTCCGCCGCATTATCGTTGTCCTGAGTGCAAATACTCGGAATTTTTCACAAAAGGCGAATACGGCAGCGGCTACGATCTTCCTGATAAAAAGTGCCCCAAGTGCCAGACGCAGCTCGTCAAGGACGGACAGGAAATCCCGTTTGAAACGTTCCTTGGATTCAAAGGCAACAAGGTTCCTGATATCGACTTAAACTTTTCCGGCGACTATCAGCCGGTTGCACACAACTACACGAAGGTTTTGTTCGGAGAAAACAACGTGTTCCGTGCCGGAACGATTGGTACCGTTGCCGACAAGACGGCGTACGGTTATGTCAAAGCGTACGAACGCGACAACGAACTGACGCTGAGGTCTGCCGAAGTCGATCGCCTGGCCAAGGGAGCAACGGGCGTCAAACGCACGACCGGACAGCACCCGGCCGGAATTCTGGTTGTTCCCGACTACATGGATATTTATGATTTCACGCCGATTCAGTATCCGGCAGACGACGTCAATGCGGCCTGGCGCACGACTCACTTTGATTTCCACTCGATTCACGACAATATTTTGAAACTCGACTGTCTTGGTCACGATGATCCGACGATGATTCGCATGCTGCAGGATCTTTCGGGAATTGAACCAAAGACGATTCCGACTGATGACCCCGGTGTGATGGCGCTGTTTTCCGGAACGGAGATTCTGGGCGTCACGGAAGAACAGATTCAATCGAAAACGGGAACGCTCGGCATTCCGGAATTCGGAACGAGGTTCGTTCGCGGAATGCTTGAAGAAACGAAGCCAAAGACGTTTGCCGAACTGCTTAAGATTTCCGGTTTGTCTCACGGGACTGACGTTTGGCTCGGAAACGCCGAAGAACTGATTCAAAACAAGACTGTGACGATGCCTGAAGTTATCGGATGTCGTGACGATATCATGATGGATCTGATTCACATGGGCGTTGAAAGCGATCTGGCCTTCAAAATCATGGAACACGTGCGTAAGGGACGCGGCATTCCGGATGAGTGGCAAGAAGAGATGCACAAGGCAAACGTTCCCGAATGGTATATCGGTGCCTGCCTGAAAATCAAGTACATGTTCCCTAAGGCACATGCTGCTGCTTACGTTTTGATGGCGCTGCGCATTGCATATTTCAAAGTCTACTACCCGCTGATCTACTATTCTGCATATTTTTCCGTGCGTGCCGATGATTTTGATCTGGTCGCAATGGCCAACGGCAAGGAATCAGTCAAGGCTCGAATGAAGGAAATCAATGAAAAAGGCAATGATGCTTCAGCTAAGGAAAAGAACCTGTTGACCGTGCTTGAGCTTGCAAACGAAATGCTCGAACGCGGCTTTGAGTTCAAGATGGTCGACATCAAGCGTTCGGATGCTTCGAACTGGCTGATTGAAGGAAATGCGCTCTTGGCACCGTTTTCGGCAATTCCGGGTCTTGGGTTGAACGTTGCCAAACAAATCGTTGCGGCAAGAGAAGAGCGCGAGTTCATTTCGAAACAGGATCTGAAAGAGCGCGGAAGGGTTTCGCAATCATTGGTTGATTTCATGACGGAAAACCATGTTTTGGACGGATTGTCGGATGAAAATCAGCTGTCGCTTTTCGACATGCTTGGCTAAATGCACTGCATTTACATTCATTTTCATACGAAACTTGAAAATGTCGTTCCAGTATGCTACAATAACATTGTTTTTGATACTCGTTAGGGAGTGAGCAGAGATGCTCGCTCTTTTTATTGGAACGGGTTCTATTGGATGAAAAGATGCGAGGAGGAAAATTTTGAGCAGCGTTGTTGAAACAGTGACGGAATTAGTCACGCCTATATTGGATGAACGTCACTTTGAATTAGTTGATGCGGAATTCGTGAAAGAAGGCAAAAGCTGGTATTTGCGAATTTATATCGATAAGCCCGGTGGAATCAATATTGAGGAGTGTGCGCTTGTCAGCGATTTGCTCGGCGAAAAGCTTGACGACTGCGACCCGGATCCGATCCCTCAGGCATACTTTTTGGAAGTTTCCTCACCTGGTGCTGAGCGTCCTTTGAAAAAAGAACGCGATTATGAGCGCGCGTTGAATTCTTATATTCATGTTTCGCTGTATCAGCCGTTGGAGGGCAATAAGGTTTATGAAGGCACAATGGTTGACTTGAAGCCGGATGAACTGACGCTGGAATACATGGACAAGACTCGTCAAAAGACGATTGTGATTCCGCGCAAGCAGATTGCACAGGCGCGTTTGGCAATCAAATTTTAATAATAAGGAGCACAGAAAAAATGAGTAAGGAATTGCTTAATGCATTGGATGCACTTGAAACTGAAAAGGGCATCAAAAAAGAAGTCATCATCGATGCTTTGGAACAGGCACTTGTTTCCGCCTACAAGAAAAACTACGGTCAGGCACAAAACGTCAAAGTGACGTTTGATGCAAAACGCGGCGACATCAAGGTTTTTGCTGTTAAGGAAGTCGTCAACGAAGTTTTGGATTCATGCCTCGAAGTCAGCCTGTCTGATGCTCTTGAAATCAACAGAGCCTATGAAATCGGCGACACGATTGATTTTGAAGTTACTCCGCGTGATTTTGGACGAATTGCGGCTCAAACTGCTAAGCAGGTCATCATGCAGCGCGTGCGTGAAGAAGAGCGTCAAATGATTTATAATCAATATAGCCGTTATGAAAATGAAATCATGACCGGTGAAGTTGAACGTCGCGACAGCCGTTACGTTTATGTCAACCTCGGCAACGTTGAAGCCGTTCTTTCGAAGCGCGATCAGGTGCCTGGTGAAGTTTACAATTCACATGATCGCATCAAAGTTTACGTGTACAAGGTTGTTGATCCAAACGAAAATCAAAATGCCGAACAAAATGAAGAAGAAGGCAAAAAGAAGCGTCGCAACCGAGGACCTCAGGTTTACGTAAGTCGTTCTCATCCTGATTTGTTGAAGCGCATGTTTGAAAATGAAGTTCCGGAAATTTTTGACGGAACCGTTGAAATCAAGTCGATTGCGCGTGAAGCAGGCGATCGTGCCAAAATTGCCGTTTACTCCGATCAAGAAGGAATCGATCCGATCGGAACTTGCGTTGGCCCACGCGGAGAACGCGTCAAGGCAATCGTTGAAGAATTAAACGGAGAGAAGATGGACATCGTCGAATGGAGCGAAGATCCGTCCGAATATATCAAAGCTGCCTTGAAACCGGCCGAAATTCTTGAAGTTCGCTTCGACAGAGAAGACGATCATGCATGCACGGTCGTCGTCCCTGACACGCAATTATCGCTTGCAATCGGCAAGCGTGGCCAAAATGCCCGCCTTGCAGCTCATTTGACGGGCTACAAGATTGACATCAAGTCCGAATCAAACATGGAAGAGCTTGATCGTCAGTCTGAAGAAGAACCTGAGGAAAATTTTGAATTGCCTGAAACAGAAGATGTTGAAACAGAAGATGTCATCAGCATTGAAGACATTGAGGCAGATAACGAATAAAGGAGGTTTTTTAAATGGCACAGCGTAAAATACCGATGCGAAAAGACATCGTTACCGGAGAAATGAAGCCAAAAAAAGAACTCGTTCGTGTTGTCAAGAATAAAGAAAATGAAGTTTCAATCGATCCGACCGGAAAGAAGGCCGGACGCGGGGCATATATTCATTTAGACGTCAAAACAGCCGAGAAAGCAAAAAAGGACCGCACCTTCGACAAGGCATTCGGGCTCAAAATTGACGATGCCTTTTACGATGAGCTGGTTGCTTACGTTGATCACCAAGCAGCCCGCGCGGAATTGTTCGGAAATGGAAAATAGACAAAAAGTTTTGCAATCATTGGGCCTTGCTCGTCGGGCAAAAAAACTGACGACGGGCATTGACCTTGTTATTGACCAAGTTCGACTTGGAAAGGCGTACCTTGTTTTTTGCGCAAATGATGCAGGACAGAGTACGAAAAAGAAAATTACTGATAAATGCAATAGTTACAACGTCACGTGCTCGCTTGAATTCACAAGGGATGAACTCAGTGCGGCAATAGGATCGAAACGCTCGATAATTGCAGTGACGGACGCAGGCTTTGCTAAGAAATTCAAGCAACTGCTGTCTCTTTGATTCGTGTATTTCTCGAATCAAGAGTCTTGACAGGCCTGATTTTACGAGAATGGAGCGATGTCGATGAGTAAAAAAAGAATTTATGAATTAGCAAAAGAACTCAATGTTTCCAGCAAGGAAGTCATTGCGGCAGCCAAAAAGAAGGGAATTGAAGTTGGCAATCACATGTCGACGATTGGAGAAAACGAAGAGCGGCAGGTAAGGGCTGCTTTTGCTCCAAAGAAAGCCCCTGTTGAGAAAAAGGCGGCTGCCTTTAAGGCTGAAAAACCGGTCAAAGAGCATAAAAGGGAAAGTGAAAAGGTCGGAAAGAAGCCTTCTGACAAGCGATCAACCGAAAAAAAGCAGGATGTTCGCTCTGATCAAGGAAAGACCAACCGTGATCAAAAGTCAGTGAATAGAATCAACGAAAGGCATTCTGGTAACCACATGGATAAAAATAAAAACAACAACAATCGCAGGAGCAACCAAAGAGAAGGACAAAGCAACGATCGTTTCGGCGGAAACGACAACAAAAAGGGCAAGTTCAACAAGAAGAACAAAAATCGCAAAAACAACAAGCGCAATAATCGCAATCAACGCGACAATAATAAGAAGAACGCCGTTCCGCAACGCAAGAACAAGCCGTTGCCGGAAACTTTGGTTTATACGGTCGGCATGAACGTTGCCGATATCGCAAAGAAGATTCACCGCGAACCGGCAGAAATCATCAAGAAGCTCTTTATGATGGGCGTTATGGTCAACCAAAACCAATCGCTTGACAAAGATACGATTGAAATTCTTGCAGCCGATTATGGCATCAAGGCTGAAGAAAAAGTTGAAGTTGACGTAGCCGACATCGACAAGTTCTTTGAAGAAGAAGCAAACAATAAGAAACACTCCGCACCGCGTCCACCGGTCGTAACGATTATGGGACACGTTGATCACGGCAAAACGACGCTTCTTGACAAATTGCGTCATACGAACGTCACTGCCGGTGAAGCAGGCGGAATTACGCAGCATATCGGTGCTTATCAGGTAAGACACAATGACAAGATCATTACGTTCCTTGATACGCCGGGACATGCCGCCTTTACGAGCATGCGTGCTCGTGGTGCCGACATCACCGACATCACTGTCTTGGTCGTTGCCGCAGACGATGGCGTCATGCCGCAAACGATTGAAGCCATCAACCACTCGAAGGCTGCCGGGGTTCCGATTATCGTGGCCGTAAACAAGATCGACAAGCCTGGTGCAAATCCTAACCACGTGATGGAGCAATTGACCGAATACGGATTGATTCCTGAAGATTGGGGCGGCGATACGATCTTTGTCGATATTTCTGCTAAATTCGGAAAGAATCTTGACGAATTGCTCGACATGATTTTACTTGAGGCAGAAATGCTTGAACTTAAGGCAAATCCTAAGCAGCATGGTGCAGGGTCCGTTATCGAAGCTCGCCTTGACAAGGGCAAGGGATCCGTTGCAACGCTTTTGGTTCAGCAAGGAACTCTTCATGTCGGTGATCCGATCGTTGTCGGAAATACTTTTGGTCGCGTTCGGACGATGACTGATGCCAGAGGTCGTGCCATCAAGAAGG
Organism: Ligilactobacillus ruminis DSM 20403 = NBRC 102161; assembly: GCF_900113455.1. Classification (GTDB taxonomy): domain Bacteria; phylum Bacillota; class Bacilli; order Lactobacillales; family Lactobacillaceae; genus Ligilactobacillus; species Ligilactobacillus ruminis. The sequence continues at coordinate 130,704 of NZ_FOPI01000003.1, forward strand.
CTACTCCGGCAACGCCAGTCGAAATTACCGGTTTGAACGAAGTGCCGCAGTCAGGTGATCGTTTCGTGACGTTTGATGACGAAAAGACGGCGCGTGCAGCAGGTGAAGAACGTGCCAAGCGCGCTCTGATGAAGGAACGCAGCCAAACGACGCACGTTACGCTCGACAACTTGTTCGATACGCTTAAAGAAGGCGATATGAAAGAAGTTGACGTGATCATCAAAGCCGACGTTCAAGGTTCCGTTGAAGCAATTGCACAAAGCTTCAAGAAGATTGACGTGGAAGGCGTTCGCGTCAACATCATCCACCAGGCCGTTGGTGCCATCAACGAATCAGACGTGACCTTGGCCGAAGCTTCCAATGCGATCATCATCGGATTCAATGTTCGTCCTACGCCTCAAGCCAAGGTGCAGGCAGATCAAGACAAGGTCGACATTCGTTTGCACAACGTCATCTACAAGGCAATCGATGAAGTTACGACTGCCATGAAAGGGATGCTTGAACCCGTCTTTGAAGAAAAAGTCACCGGCTACGTTGAAATCCGTCAGACCTACAAAGTTTCAAAACTTGGCACGATCGGCGGCGGCTATGTCACGGACGGCTACATTCAAAGAGATTCCGGCGTTCGAATTATTCGTGACGGAATCGTGATCTATGAAGGAAAGCTTGCATCTCTCAAGCGTTTCAAAGATGACGTCAAGCAGGTCAAATCCGGATTTGAATGCGGCTTGATGGTTGAAAAGTACAATGACATCAAAGAAGGCGATCAGCTCGAAGCCTTCATTATGGAAGAAGTTCCGCAAGACTAACGGGAGGAATTGCTATATATGGTACAACATTACCGTGTCGGACGTTTGTCACAAGAGATTCAGCGCGAAGTCAACGACATTTTGATGAAACGCGTCCGCGATCCGCGCGTTGAAGGCGTGACGATTACCGGCGTCGAAGTTACGGGCGATCTGCAGAATGCGACAATTTATTACAGCACGCTTTCAAACCTTGCTTCTGATGCCGAAAAGACTCAAAAAGGTCTCGATAAGGCAACAGGGTTGATCAGACGAGAACTTGGGCAGCGCTTGAGCATCTATGTCACGCCTGAACTCAAATTCGTTCGTGATGAATCCGTGCGTTACGGGGATCATATTGACGAACTTTTGAACAAGCTTCATCAGCAGGATCGTTAAGATGAAAATTGCGGGGATGGGAATTTTTCCCATCCCTGTTTTTGAGAGGTGAACACTTATGGATGGAATTTTACCCCTGAACAAAGATCGCGGCATGACCAGCAATGATGCCGTGTTTAAATGCAGACGCCTGTTTCGGACCAGAAAAGTCGGACACAGCGGGACGCTCGATCCAAACGTTGACGGCGTGCTGCCAATCTGCATCGGACATGCGACAAAAGTCGTCAGCTATCTGATGGAATCAGGCAAAGTTTATACCGGTGAGGTCACGCTTGGATTTTCAACGGAAACGGAAGATCTTGACGGGGAAATCGTTGAAGAGTATTTTTTGACGAAGCCTTTTTCAGATGAATTGATCAAAGAAAAGATGCAGCAGCTTTGCGGAGACATCATTCAGATTCCTCCGATGTATTCTGCCGTCAAGGTCAACGGCAGACGTTTGTACGATTACGCCAGAAAAGGCGAAAAAGTCGAACGTCCCAAGAGAAAGATTCACGTTGGAAGTTTTGAATTGGTCGGAAGCTCTGCATTTGACAAAGAAAACGGCGTCCAAAAATTGCGTTTCAAAGTCGCCTGCGGAAAAGGAACCTATGTCAGAACGCTTGCCACGGATCTCGGCAAAAAACTTGGCGTTCCGGCCGTCATGAGCGATCTGACGCGACTTGAAAGCGGCAGTTTCAAGCTTGACGAAGCCTATACGCTGGCACAGCTTGAAGAACTCAAGCAAAACGGCAGGCTGGAAGAGGCCTTGCGCCCGGTCGACCATGCTTTGAAAATGCCTAAAAGAGAACTGACGAGTGCGCAATGGAAAATCGTCAAGAACGGCGGCTTTTTGTTGCCTGAAAATTTCAGTGACTTAAGCGCAACGGATGGTCTTCAGGTCGCTTTGACGTATCAAAACAAGTGTCGCTGCGTGTATCGATATAATGAAGAAAAGAGACGCTATCAGGCAGAACAGATGATTGATCTGACATAGAGGTGCATCATGATGCAAGTTGTTAAATTGCAAGAACCGTATGACAATAATTTGATTCCGGACGGACCGATCGTTCTTTGCCTGGGCTTTTTTGACGGCGTTCATCGCGGACATCAGGCAGTAATCCGTGAAGGAAAGAGGCGCGCGGAAAAGCTTGGGGCAAAACTTGCGATCATGACGCTTGACCGTTATCCGGGAATCGTGTTCAATAACGAGGAAAACAAGGATTTTGCGTATCTGTCGAGCGAACGAAAAAAGCTTGAACTTTTCGAACGCTTCGGAGTCGACCTTTGTTACGTCGTTTCGTTTGATGAGAAGCTCTATACGCTCAGCCAGCAGGATTTTGTCGAAAAATACATCGTTTCGCTCCACGCAGTCTGCGCGGTTGCAGGAAGCGACTATACGTACGGAAAAATGCCGTATGAAAACGGCGGCGACATGTCGCATCTGGAAGGCTATGCCAATGGACGCTTTGAGGTGGTCAAGGTTTCGCATATGCTTGATGACGGAGAAAAAATCAGTTCGACAAGAATCAGAAAAGCGCTCCGGAAAGGAAACGTCAAAATGGCAGCAGATCTTTTGGGCTATTCGTACGAAACAAGCGGTCAGGTAGTGCACGGCTTTGAGCGCGGGCGAAAGCTGGGTTTTCCGACGCTGAATCTTGAAACAAAAGAGCCGGTCATGATACCTTCCGAAGGCGTGTATGCGGTTTTCGTCAGGTTTGAAGGCGAAGAAAAACGCTACATGGGGATGGCATCAATTGGTCGCAACGAAACTTTTGGCAGTCGCTTTGAAAAAACGATCGAAATCAACCTGCTCGATTTTTCGGACATGGTTTACGGAAAAAACGTTTTTGTCGAGTGGATTGAGCTTTTGCGCGGAATGAAGAAGTTCAGCGGCGCAAAGGAATTGATCGAACAGTTGAATCATGACAAGGAACGGACAAGAAAAATTCTGGAAAAGAGGAATTAGCATGGATATTATCACATCATCATCCAATCAGCGCGTCAAGGACTGGAAAAAACTTTCGCAAAAAAAGGCGCGAATCAAGCAGGGAAAGTATATGCTTGACGGATGGCATCTAGTCAAAGAAGCGATTCTTTTTGATCAGCCGATTTCGGAAATCCTGGTGACGCAGGACTTCAAGCACAGAAACGAGCTTGAAGTTCCAGACAACGTTGAGGTTATCGAAATTTCCGACAACGTGGCAAAGCATCTGAGCGAAACGCCGAGTCCGCAAGGTATCTTTGCCGTTGTGAATCTTCCTGAAAATGCAGATGAGAAACCTAAAAAAGCAACCGGCGCGTGGCTGTTTCTGGACGGAGTGCAAGACCCTGGAAACATCGGAACGATGGTCAGGACTGCCGATGCCTGCGGCTTTTCCGGCGTAGTCTTTGGTGAAGGGTGTGCCGACATGTTTCAGCCGAAAGTCGTTCGGGCCATGCAGGGCAGCCAGTTTCATTTGAAGCTTTGTTCCGGAAACCTGATCGAATGGGCTAAAGAATTCAAGCAGCGCAAACTGCCGGTCTTTGGCAGCGAGCTGAACGATCAGGCCCGTTCCTATGATCAAGTCGGACGTCACAGCGACTTTGCGCTTGTCATGGGAAACGAAGGCAACGGAATGAGTGAGAAACTGTTGAAAGAAACTTCCCTTAACCTTTATATCCCGATCAAAGGACATGCCGAATCGCTCAACGTTGCAGTCGCAGCCGGCATACTGATGTTCGGGCTGATGGAATAGACAATGGAATGAAAATCAGGGAGATTGGGGTAAAAAAACTGTCTCGAACAAAAATCTCGGATGATTTGCAATTAACTGCAAATTTCATCCGGGACTTTGTGTATTCGGGATAATTCTTCGTAGAAGACTGGAATTTACGATCAAATCTTAAGAAATCGGCAATTTGCCCGTAATCCCTCCTTGGAGCCCTGATTGAGAAGGAGATTCGCAGTTCTGTATTTTATAGAAAAGCGGGTTTTCATGTCTTAAAATTGAAAGAATGCCGGACAAAATCAGTCGAATTACGACGCCTTTGTTCGGCATTTCATTTAATTCAGGAGTGAAGAAGGAGTTTTTTCCAGCCTCTTTTGATTATTGTCAAGGCAACATGCAAGGGGCGAACTGACTGAAAATTCGAGACTGGGTTGCATATTCATAAAAAATAGGATAAAATATAGATGTTCGATGCATTGGTACGATGTACTGCCGTCAAATTGGGCGGTGCTGTTCCATTTAGGTACGTCTCGCCCGGGTTCCGGGCGGCTTGGACAGGATGAAAATGCCGTTGTTATGGTGTTTTTGGATGCGTCGGATAATTACCTATCTCCGAGTGAAGGAGACGAAAACTAATAAC
>NZ_FOPI01000003.1:135894-160499 GCF_900113455.1 Ligilactobacillus ruminis DSM 20403 = NBRC 102161
TTGATAATTACCTATCTCCGAGTGAAGGAGACGAAAACTATTTTCTTGCGCCTCCATTATTCATCATGTACGATCCGGATAATTACCTATCTCCGAGTGAAGGAGACGAAAACTCGATTGTTTCTTCCGGCGTTGGTATGGTATATGATACCGATAATTACCTATCTCCGAGTGAAAAAAAGTGATACAATGTAAAAAATACGGGATAATTCTGTTATTTAAAGCAAGCTTTTGTATAGCAGAGTTTTTCGTGCTACAACCAAGATGAAAAGATGAGACGCAGTCAATATGTTCGTCAATGCTAAACGCACTTGAATCCGACAGGTGCGTTTTCCGTATATAAAAAGAGGATACTGATATTCGCCCCATCGTAAGCGGTCTTTAAATAAGCGTTCCTCATAAACCTCCGATATCTTGGCATGCTTTAAACATCAAGTATAATCGGAGGTTTAAATATGAAATTGGATGACGTCGCGGGAGTCAACCTTGTTGACCGAAGCCCTAAAGAAACATACCGTCCAGTTAGGGAAATGGCTGCGAAAATTATTACGGAAGATGTTGAAATTCGAATTTACAATGGAGCTTTAAGAGAGATTCTCAAAAATTTGAACAACTATCTTTGGTATCGTGATCAAAATGTTTTCAAATATAAATAATATGAAAATCTATCTCGTTTGCGGTAAGACCGATCTTCGCAATGGGATAGACGAATCAGCTGCTCTTGTTACCGAGGCGTTCAGTTTGGACGCCTATGATAATGCGATTTTTCTGTTTTGCGGAATACGTTCCGATCGTTTCAAGGTAAGCGGTTGGGGCACTTGAGAAGAATATGATGCAAGTGGTTGTAATCATTTATATTTGGATATAAAATGAAAACATGAAGGTTGGGAGTTCCCAACCTTTCGTTGTTATACGATTAAAACATAACTAAAAAGAGTGGGGATAACAATGAAGAAATTACTCTTGAAGTGCAGACGCGAATGCGACATTGATGATTGCAGGGAATCGGTATATCTTCATGGATGGCTTATGAATCATCTTGATGATGACTTCGCTTCGGAGTTGCATCAGGCGGGAATGAATCCGATGTCAATTCAGGTTGTTCATGATGAGGAGTCAGTGTCATTCATCATTAACTTGCTTACAGAGAAGGCATGCAATGAGGTTGAACCTCTGATCATGAGTGATTCACTCAACATGATACGCATTAACAGCGGCAATCAACATGAATTTGAAATCATTGAAAAGTCTGTATTTGAACGGAGCGAGTCTGATCTTTCGAAAATTTTCTATGGAAACGACTGCAGTAAGGTTCTCAAGTTGAAGATCATGACGCCGACGGCCTTCAAGACCAACGGGAAATACGTGTTCCTGCCTGACGTACGGCTTGTCTTTCAGAACCTGATGAAGAAGTACGGCTGTGCTTTTGAGAAGGGTGAGGACATTGATTTTGAACTGCTTGATGAAATCTGCATCAAGGTTGAGGTTGCCGCATTCAGCCTCAAGTCACGGCGCTTCTACCTTCATAAGGCATATGTGAACGGCTTTCAGGGGTACCTGACGTTGGTCTGCCATGGAAGCCAGACATTGACTAATTACATTGCGATGCTGCTGAAGTTTGCGGAATATTCCGGCATTGGCGTCAAGACCAGCATGGGCATGGGAGCGGTCAGGATTTTGGAAGGAGTTGATAATGTTGGAAAAAAGAATGAATGACATGTTTTACGGAGCGTTTCTTCATGACATCGGCAAGGCTCTCCAGCGTGCGGAAGGAAGGATGGTAAAACATCAAAAGATTGGCGCTGATTTTCTGGAAAAATACACGGACAACCGTGAGATAACGCATTCACTGCGTTATCATCACAAAAATTATATGAGCAGTTCTCTTCCCGCAAACTCCTTGTCGCATATTACATATATTGCCGACAACGTTGCCAGCGGCACGGACAGAAGAAAGGAAATGGAGGACGGCAAGTGGGGATTTTATGCAAAGATCCCGCTGCAGGACATTTTCAACCGGTATGGGAAGAATGCCTCCAAAAGATACATTGCACCAGGCGAATTACAGCCTGACAATGTTGATAAGGTGTTTCCAAGTGAATTCAGGCATGATTATACTTCTGGCGAGTACGGGCGAGGCGTTTCCTATTTTAGTACTGGTTTGAGAGCCGTTGAATTTACCGAAGAGTATATTCCCAGTGTAATCAATCTTGTTGAGGCGACAATGAGCTTCATGCCTTCATCGACATGCATGGAGGAAGTTTCCGACATTTCCCTATACGACCACATGAAGCTGACTGCAGCTTATGCATGTGCCATTCTCCAGTATGCTGACGAGAAGGGAATCGATGACTACAAGACCGAATTTGTGGACAGGGGACGGTCCTTCTACAAAAAACAGGCCTTCATGATGGTCGGCTTTGACTTTACCGGCGTACAGGATTTCATCTACAGGATAACAAGTAGGGGAGCGCACAAGCAGCTGCGCAGCCGTGCATTTTACATGGAGATGATGTCAAGATGGTTTGTTGACAGTCTCGTCAGGAATCTTGGCCTGACTGAGGCAAGTGTCATCTATGCTGATACTGAGCATGGATACATAATTACGGGCAACACTTCGAAAAACAGGGATGTGGTCCGGAGAACACAGAGGGAGTTCAACGAGTTTCTCATGGAAAACTTCGGAAACATGCTGTATGTTTCGACGGGGTCGGCGTTGTTTTCGGCCAGTCAGGTGATGGAGGAGAACAGTTCCGATGAGTACACCAGGATTTTCCGGGAGATTGACGAGCTTTTGGAAAGAAATTCCAGAGAACGCTATCAGGCTGATGACATTTTGAAACTCAACCGGCTTGGCAAGAAGACAGGCCGTGAGTGTGCCGTCTGTCACAGTGTCAGGGAACTGATTGATGGTGAGAATAAGTGTTCGCTGTGTTTCAAGTTGGAGAATTTTTCGCGGGACATTCAAAAACAGCAGTTCTTTGTTGTTAACGATGATGAGAGCGGCCTGCCGCTTTGTAACGGCAGGTATCTGAACACCGCTTCAGAGGATCAGATCCGCAGCGGTGAAGTTCAGGGAAGCATTTATGCCAAGAACCGTCTTGACACCGGCCACATGCAGGAAACACACATCTGGGTCGGCGACTACAGCTGGACAAACGACTACAACAGCTATGCCGAGCGTAATTGGACGAAGGAGAACAATGGCGGGACGGCAGTCGGCATCAAGCGTCTGGGGGCCCTGATGATTGACGTCGATGATCTTTATGCCGGCTTCCTGGCAGGATTCAAGGATCAGGGAGAGGGCAGGTACACGACGATGAGCCGTTACGCAACGCTTTCCAGAAGAATTCAGACGTTCTTTAAATTGTATCTGAACAGTTTCGCCGAAGACAAAAGAATCAGCATCATCTATTCCGAAGGTGATGACGTCTTTGCAATCGGTGCATGGGATGACATTCTGGAATTTGTTCAGGACATTCATGAGTGTTTCAGAAAGTGGACCGATGGCAAGATGACATTCTCGGCCGGAGTGGCGCTTGTTTCAGCCAAGACACCGGTCAACATCATCGCCAGGAGGACAAGGAACCTGCTGAAAAGGGCAAAGCTTTGCGGCAGGGACAGGATTGCCCTGTTCAGTGAGGACAATGTCTTTGCGTTCGATGAGTACGTCAATGACATAACATTTGGAAAACTCAACGTCATCAGGAACTTCTTTGAAAATGAGGACGAATACGGAAAGGCCTTTGCATACAAGCTGCTTGATCTGATCAGAAGCCGCGATGAGGTTGACAGGATTTCATTCGCCCGCATTGTGTATTACCTTACCAGACTTGAAAACGCGGCTGATGACAAGGAAAACTTCCGTGACTTCAGGAAATCGATGATTGACTGGTTCAATGACGGTAGGGAAATTAGGAAGGCCGAGATGGCCTTGATGCTTTACATTTATGAAATCAGGGAGGATTGACAGGATGAATGAAGAAATTGAAACGTCCAGAGTGAATTTTAATAAAAAGGGATATGTGAAGTCCGCAGAGAACGTAATCAGGTTCTTGAAGGATGAGAACTTCCATGTCGTTACGAACAGAAAGAACGGTAAGGGTGACTACCTTACCATGTCCGCAATCAGAAACATTCTGAGCGAAACAAGCGCAATTTACGATACGGTAAGGTCACAGGGTGTGGAAACTGCCAGAATAAAGCTTTCATATCTCAAAGTCAAGCTGGTCTATCAAAGCGGACGCAATGCGGCAGTTAAGCGTTTTGTGAAAGTGTCAAATCTTCTTGGGGCACTGGACAAGGTAAATGAATATTACGAAAAGCCTGAGGAAAAGGACTGGATTATTCTGTTCTGCCGGTACATGGAAGCACTGGTTGCTTACTTCAAATACTATGGTGGCAAAGACTAGGGGGCATTGAAATGACAAAGTTAAGTAAAATAAGATTCAGTGGTACAATCGAACTTGAAAGCGGACTTCACATTGGTGGCGGTGACGCCTTTGCGGCAATCGGTGCAGCGGATTCCACAATCGTCAGGGATGCGGTTACGAACATGCCGGTAATTCCCGGTTCAAGTCTGAAGGGAAAGATGAGAACGCTTCTTGCCCGTGCATATAATGAACAGGTTGCAGTAACACCAAATGATGACGATGAACGGATCACCAGGCTTTTCGGTGCAAGTTCCGGCTACGGCAAAGACGGCAAGTGTCCTTTGCCTGCAAGGCTCATCTTCAGGGACAGTATTCTGACGAACGGCGGGGAGCTTCTTGAGCGCGGTGCCGATTCGTATACGGAAGTGAAATTCGAAAATACGATAAACCGCGTTACCGCCGTTGCAAATCCGCGTCAGATTGAGCGTGCGATCAGGATGAGCCGCTTTGACTTTGAACTGATTTATGACGTTGTTGAAGAAGATGAGGTGGAAGAGGACCTTGACACCATTCTTGACGGTTTCAGGCTTCTGGAACTGGACTATCTCGGCGGAAACGGCAGCCGAGGGTACGGCAAGATCAAGTTTGACGGACTCAGGGCGGAAACGGTGTTCGGAGATTACGACGTGACCAGGTTGAATGAAAAACTGGAGGCATAGAATGTATGACATTTAAAATATACAGAATGAGCTTTCAGCGCGCTCACTTCGGAAAGGGGTATCTTGATACGAGTGACATGCTGTTTGATGCCAGCCGTCTGTACAGTGCTCTTTGTCTTGAGGCAATTAAAAATGACTGTCTGAATGAATTCACTGAACTGGCTGAATCCGATGGATTCTTCCTCAGTGATGCCTTTCCTCATGTCGGAGAACCGTATTTTCCAAAGCCGGTGTGTTATCCGAAGAAAAGGATGGTCAGACTTGAAGGCCTGAAGGAAGACAACGAGAAAAACAAGCTGACGGACAGGATAGTTGCAGTTCCGATGTCTGAGATGTCTGCATTCATCAGGGGTGAGGCAGATTATTCCGTTCTCTTCGAAGACCAGGAGGGTTTCTGCAGGAGCAGCATCGTTGTCAGAAAGGGTGAAGATCCTTATGAAGTGGGAGTAACGACATTCAGTCAGGATGTCTATGTCCTTGCAACGCAGAGCGAACTTCTTGATGAACTGATGACCAGCCTTCAGTACAGCGGACTTGGCGGCAAGCGTTCAAGCGGATACGGAAGGTTCGACCTTGCAATCGAGGAACTTCCTGAAGGACTCGAGGAAATGCTTAATACCGACGGCAATGAACAGATGCTTCTGACAACTGCACTTCCGCAGGACGCCGAATTGCATCAGGCAATGACCGGTGCAAGATATGACCTGAAGAAGAGCAGTGGCTTTGCGTACAGCGAGACTGCAGGTCAGCTGGTGAGAAAGCAGGATTTGTACAAATTCAGAGCAGGCAGTGTCTTTGTCAATAAGTTCAAGGGGAAGATTGCAGATGTTCGTCCGGACGGATATCCGCATCCCGTCTACAATTTTGCGAAGGGCTTGTTTTTAGATCTCAAGGGGGTAAGGGAAAATGAAGGATTATCATACTAAGTTTAATTTTACTCTGCTTGTTCTAGGACCTGTACATATCGGATCAGGGGAAAAGTATACAAAAAAGGAATATGTATATGAGAACAATAAATATTATTTTCCGGACATGGGCAGACTTTATCTGAGAATCAAGGACGACCCCAGACTTAACAGTGCCTTCACTGCCTTCATGACTGAAATCAACGACGGAAGGAGAACGACTACATTAGGGGAGTTTCTTTCGGCCAACAGTATTTCGGACCGGGATTTCGGCGGATATTCTATTTCTGAATCAGAATACGAATTTGAAAAGTCATCCGGAAGAAGCTGGAACGGCCGGAATCGGAAACCTGGTGCCGGGAGCAACCTGAATGAAATCTCTGCATTTGTCAAGGATTCATACGGCAGGCCATATATTCCCGGAAGTTCACTGAAGGGCGCAATCAGGACGATACTCATTAATGAAGAGTTTAAAACGGACGATGTTCCTTGGAAGGATGGGGATAATATTTTCAATGAAATAAGGATTTCTGACAGTAAGCCAATAAGCGTTGACAATCTGACTCTGGTTCAAAAGTGGGACTACAATGCTAAGAAGAATTGCTCAAATTCGCTTCCGATTTGGAGAGAATCTTTGAAACCGTTGACACGAATTGAATTCACGATTACAACTTCAAGTGAACGTGCAAGGAAACTGATAGAAAAATTGAGCCATTATGCTAAAAGTTTCTATCAACGATATAAAAATAAATTTCTGAGTGCGTACCCCGACAGAGTTATTCAGAAAAACATCGGTTGTCCGATTTATCTTGGTGCAGGAAGCGGACTATGGACAAAAGTTGATTATCACCATGTAAGAATTGATAAAATTCAAGAAAAGTCGTATATAAAAATGAAGATGAAAGGTAATGGGGTTTTAAAGCTTGCACGATATAAGAAGTTGAAAATTAAAACGAAAGATGGCAAATATATTCATTTAACTAAGGATGTTTTCTATGAAATGGGAAAATGCGGTTTCAGCATAAAAGAAGTTGATGTTGGGTGAAAAATATAATTTATGTTAAAACGCAGTATTTTGTTTCTACCAGCAATCAAGGTCTTAAATTTTCAAACGTTATTGACAAAAGCAAGCAGTATATGGCTTATGATGATGTCGGTGTTCTGATTTTCGACAACGTCAACAGCTACCTTTCGAGCAAGCTGATTCAAAAATGCGTGGAACACGGAATAGCCCTGCTTTTCTGTGATGCAAGGCATTCGCCTCTTCTTCTGATGGATAATGTGTACAACCAGAAGAACCGCTTTGAACTCCTCAGTGCGCAGCTGTCTCTTGCAAGCAAGACGAAGAACAGAATCTGGTCGAAGATTGTCATGGCCAAGATTAGGAACCAGGCGAAATGCGTGGAGCAGACGGGTCACAGCAGAAATGATGTCGGACTCATTCAGTCCATTTCATCAAACATCACTGAAGGTGACAAGCATAATGTTGAGGCTTATGCCGCCCGTGAGTACTTTCCGATGATGTTCGGGAAGAATTTCAAGCGCGGAAGGTTTGACGACATAATCAATGCGGGTCTTAACTATGGCTATGCCGTTTTGAGAGCGCTGATCAGAAGGGAGATCGTGATGCACGGGTTGGAACCTTCATTTGGCATCCATCACGCTTCCGTCGAGAATCCGTTCAATCTGTCCGATGATCTGATAGAACCGTACAGGGCATTTGTCGACTTGATTGTTCATGACGTCATCATTCCCAGGAATCACGAGCAGCTTGATTCCAGTGACTGCGAGGACATTGTCAGGGTGTTGTTTGAAAAATGCGTCATGGACAACAAGGTATACTATCTTGGTGATGCCATTAAGGTGACGGTTAATTCATATGTGAACTGCATCAACAACAGTACATCCAGCAGTCTTAAGCTGCCGGGATTCATTGAGGGTGGTAAGTGATGATGCTGCTTTTATGCTTTGATCTTCCACGGGATACGAAGGAAGAGAGAAAACAGGCTGCAGAATACCGGAAAAGGCTGGTGGAATTGGGTTTTTCGATGAAACAGTTCAGCCTGTATGAGCGGGAGGTTCAGTCTCAGAATACGCGCGACCGGCTGATTGAAATACTGAGGAACGAAATACCTGCTGCCGGTGCGATAACACTTTACCTGCTGCCGGATGAGGTTAATGACAAGCAGATTACAATTCTTGGCAAGAATGCCCCTAAGCTGACGGTGGGTGTACCGCACTTGATAGTTCTGTAGATGGTGGAATAGTGAATGTTCCTGGTCCCCGGCATTTTTTGGTGCAGATTTCCCATGTGCCAGGCAGGTAATGCTGCTGAAGAGATAAGATTTGAGTATATTAAGAAGAGCTTATTTAAAAAACCTGATGTATAAGTAAATTGGCAGTTACCATCAGCGTATTAAACAGGGGTGTGATTGAATGGAAGAAAGAAACAGAAACAAAAGATTCCGTATAGAGTCAGTTTATTACGAGTCTTCAATGTTAGAACCTAGAGATGATTATAGTCAGGAACAATATGAAGAAATTGCGGATTTAGTCGGCAAGTGGAGTAGCTTTGATTTGGACAAAACGGATGCATACATCTATTTTGATGATTTGGAAAAAGAATTGGTTCCTTCAGTCCTTACGCCAGCGGACAGGAAAAGGTTTATCGATTATTTGAAAAAAGAAATTGAAGTAGTTAATGAATGATTGATGAAGTGATGGCAGGTCTGATTCATCATCCAATTAGTGAGATTCTCTCATACCTGGTGAAGTGACATTGTGTTGGAAGAAGCGGAAAAATTATAAAACGAAAGTGAATGCGATCTAAGTGAATTCACCGAAAACACTTTACAATATCTGAAAGTATGCCTAGGGGGTGTGAGGTTCGCGGGTTAGCTGCGTAATAGAAACCCATTCGGACAGTCTTTTGACTGTCCGTTTTTTTGCTGATTTGCGGTGTTTTTTATGAAATTGTTCTGCAACAGGATTCTTTGTGGTAAATTGTTGCAATAAGTGTTTTTTGTCATGATGTGCGTAAAGGCTGCTGCACAGCGGAGGCAGAATTTTATCTGACAGATTGCGCATATTGTCTGGAAGAGGTGACATGATTGAAATATGTTACAGTTATGCTGATCATTCTTGTGATGCTGCCGTGCAACGGCCACTGGATCAGGGGTTTCAATTAAAAATTCGTCAAGAGCGTTGCAAGCCACATAATCAGCATAAATGACCTTGATGCAGACGCAGACTTAATAAAGAACGTAGACATTCAGGAAGTCTTGAAGCGAAACAGTTATCAAGAACAGGACGGAGACGATGACGCATATGATAAGTTCCAACGCCTTGTCGGCATTGAAAGCGTCAAGAAGAAGTTCGACGAGTTCAGCTCACTGGCCGAACTCAATCACCACCGTGAGAAAATGGGACAGCAGATTGGCGGATTCTCGCTGCACTCGCTGTTTATCAACGTCATCAACTAGATTTCCCGTCAGACGAATCTGCTCGCATTGAACGCCTCCATTGAGGCAGTCAGCGCCTGAGAAGCCGGCAAGGGATTCTCCGTTGTTGCGGCTGAAATCAGAAAACTTGCCGAACAGAGTGCCGCTTCAACGAAGGAAATCGAAGATATCATCGACAACATCAAGAAGCAGTCCAAGCTGATTCAGGAAGCCATCAAGTCGACGATGGAAGTCTTTAAGCGCAACAAGGGGCTGGCCTAAAAGGTTTCCGATGTTGCCGAAGTTTCGGACAGGATTGAGGAAGTTTCCGCAAACTTCGAGTAAGTCCTGGTAACGATTGACGAATTCACACATCATGTTTCAAATCTGCGTGACATTCCGAGCCATCTTAAGTCAGAAACTGACAAGCTCAAGGTTGAAGGATAGGAAAATATATTGAAGAAACGAAGCTAGGATGAAACTGACGATTTTCAGCTTTCAAAAAACAATCCGACTCCAGAATTTGGAATTATCCAGATTCGGAGTCGGATTTTCATATTCTTCAAAATAAAGTGTGAATTGTGTTTGCCCTGTAGATATTAGGAGCCTGTGATTGAATCTGAAAAAACAATCGCAAGCTCTTGATTTTCGGTTGAAGGTTTCCCAGTCCCTTTTGTTAATTATGGAACTTCAGCGCGAAATCGTATAGCCTTTGCCGCTGACAGAATGAACGTCGCTGACGAAAACGAAGGCGGTCGGATCCTCTGAGACAGCAATTTGCTTGACTTTTGCAATTTTCTTGTATTGCGTTACGACCATGATGACTTTCATCTTTTCGCTCAGATAGCCTGATTCGGCATGCAGAAGCGTTAAGCCTGCATCGACTTCCTCGTAGATGCGCTGCTTGATTTTGATATGCTCTTTTGACATGATCATGATTTCGCATTGTGATTGACCATATGAGAGAACCCTGTTGACGGCAAAAGCACAGATGAAGATCACGATCAGGCCATAAACGTTTTGCATGAAGTCTTTTTGGATTGCTTGGGCAAGCAAAACCAGGCAATCGCAGATATTCATGACGACTGCAACGGAAATCTTGAAGTACTTGTTGAAAATTACGCCCAAAATGTCAAAGCCGCCGTTTGAACCGTCTCCTTTCAAGACGAGACCGCTCCCGATTCCGACCAGCAATCCTGCGATAATTGCGCTGACCAGCGGATCGCTTTTTAAAGGAAGCAGAAAATTGATGTGTTGGCAGATATCGAGTCCGATGGGGAAAGCAATGCTGACCAGCAATGTTTTCAGGATGAATTTTCGACCAACGAATATATATCCCAGGATAAACAAAATGGCATTGCAAAAAAGAACAATCATCGACACTGATAAAGGAATCGATTTGCTCAAAAGGACGCTCAAGCCTGTCACGCCGCCAACGGCAAAATTTTGCGGCAAAACGATCATGCCCATTGCAATGTCGGTCAGGGCAACGCCAAACAAAATTTTGGCCAAAGATAAGATTTTTTTCTTCATTTCAATCACCAATTGATATTATAATTGAAATAACCATTTTTTCTGTAGTTTAGGCTACATAAAGGAGCATTTTGTTGAAAGTTGTAATTGATCAAAAATATTTTTGCTTATTTGAATCAATCGGAAAAAGAATTCGCTTTTCACCGGGGGAGTTTGTTTTTTGCGAAAGCGATGAAGCAAATGAAATCTATCTTATCGTCAAGGGAAGGGTTCAGGTCTATCTTGGGACGTCTTCAGGAAAGCAAACGACGATTGAAGTTTTGAAAGAAGGCAGAATCTTTGGCGATGCGTCTTTTTTGGAACATTCCGTCCGCAAGGCAAACATCGTTGCGATTACGGATGTTGAGCTTATTTGTTGTCGGATCACGGACTTGATTCCGATTCTTCAGGAAAATTCAGAGCTTGCGCTTCTGATGATGAGACATTTGACTTCGACTTGCAATTATCTGACGAACACGATCAATCGATTGGTTAATTATGACAGCATTCAAAAAGTTGCCGATTTTCTTTTGACCGAAACGAATCCGAACGAACCGGTAATTCCTTATACGCATAGCGACCTTGCCGGATGTCTTAATCTGAATCGGGTAACGGTGTCAAGAATCATGGAGAAATTTAAAGCAGAAAGGATGGTTGAATACGGTCGCGGAACGATCAGGGTTTTGAAGCGCCAAAAGCTGGAAGAATTGCTTAAATAACGATGAAATCTGCATTTTTAAGCGACGTAAAAGAAGTTTTACGTCAAAAAACAACGGTTGTCAAGAAACTTTGATGGACTTAAGAAAACGACAGTGGCAAAATTTGGCACTAAAGGAGGGAAATTTTTGAATATCGGAAAACGGTTGAAGGATGCCCGCATCGAATCAGGATATACTCAAGAACAGGTTTCCGAACAGATTGACGTTTCAAGGCAGACAATCTCAAGCTGGGAAAACGGCAGAACGTTTCCTGATATCGTGAGCGTAGTAAGTTTGAACGACATCTATGATGTCAGCTTGGATGTTTTGATTAAAGGGGATGAAAAAATGCTTGAACATTTGGAAGAAAGCACGAATATCGTGAAGAGCAACAAGAAGCTGTTGTCTGCGATTATCGCAAATATTTTGACGGCTATTGCAACGATCGGACTAAGTGTTATTGTTCCGTCAAATGAATATGTTTTGGCGGGAGTCTTTTGCGTGATGATAATTGCCGCATCATTTTTGATGCATCAGAATGTCAAGAGAATTTAGGAGCAGAATGTATGAAAGCAAACGTTTTATAATGATTGGGGCGGCAATCATGTTGGTCGGAGCAATTTGTTTTGCTTACAGACTTTATGGAATCGTCCAAACCGATGCAAGATCAAGAGGATTCAAGCATCCGAAGACATGGGGACTATGTTCGATTTCATCGAATAATGGCAGTGTTCTGCTGTTGTATCTGATTAAACGGAGAAAATATCTGATTAGCGAACTTTCAAAAAGAATTGAAAAGAGCAAAAAAGCCATCAGCGCTGCGATTATATTTGTTGAAACGGGAGCAATTTTGATTGTTGTGTCAATTATTTTAAAATATGAAAGCTATTTTTTGAAACGCTATCATACTTTTTTGATTATAATGATTTCAAAAATAAATATTTATTTTTGTTTAAAGACTTAATATTCCTGTTTTTTTAGCCGAACTATAACAACAGTTGATAGATTATAATCGGAAAGGATTTAAGAATAATGGTGAGAAAACGTCAAAAATCAATCGGCAATTATATAATTTGCATACTTCTTTCAGTGGGGGTTCTTCCCTTGATTGTGATGGTTTTATCAATATACAATACGACGTCCAATCTTTTGATGGCAAGAAACGACTCTGCTAAGGTAAGCGCGACCAATGTTGTTCAGAAGGAAATTTCGGATTTTCGCAAGCAAGGCGAATGTGTTTTAAAGAACGTTGCGGGGTATCCTGAAATTTCCGGGGGAAAATATGATGAAAAAATTATCAAGACGCAGCTTGATCGTGCAAAGGATTCTTGTCAGTACATCCAAGGCATGGTCGTCGGCTACTCTGACAACAAGTATGTCAGCACGTGGTCTGAGCCGGCAGACTACAAGGTGACGTCACGTCCCTGGTATATCAAGGCTGTTGCAAATGAGGGCCAGATCTGCTGGACCAATCCGTATAAGAGTGCGTCAACGGGCAAGTATTTGGTGAGCGCATCGTATGCTATGAGATCACGTCAGGGAAAGCTGATCGTTGTCAGCGTTAATCTTAGTTATTCAAGCATTGAAAAGGTTATCAAGCAGCTTAAAATAGGTAATACCGGTCAGGTCACTCTTGTCTCAAATACGGGAATCGTTCTTGCATCAGAAGGCACTGGAAACAGCGGCTATAAAGATTCTGAAGATCTTACTTCAAGCACCGTCTTTAATAAAATCAAAAATGCAAACGCGCGCAAGGGAACGATTCATCTCAAGGGAACGTCTAAGGTAACTGACGTTTACTATGACAAAGGCGCGGTCGGAAGCGACTTATGGGTATTTTCGTCGGTTGGTAAGAACGATCTTTACAGGGAACGGATGACAATGATCAAGAATGCCATGATTGTGTCAGTCGTCGTTGTAATTTTGATTCTTTTCTTTACCGTTTTGACGGTAAAAGGATTGAAGGAAATCGCAAATATTTTAATGGAACATCTTGAACAAGCCGGAAAAGGTCATTTTAAGAAGATCCCTGAAAAATTTGAAAAAGCTTCATCTCTAGGGGCTCGTTATGGTCAAAGAATTGTTGCACCTAAGAAGGATGGCAACGAATTCAGTCGTATCGCCAACGGATTCAATGAAATGGTTGAACAAATCGGCGGATTGCTTGAAAGCGTCAAGTCTCAATCGGACAACGTTGCTGAAAAATCGGATTCTCTGTTGGAACTTTCCAAGCAGACGGGCAAGGCAACGGAAGAAGTTGCCCAAACGATTACGGGCATTGCTGAAGTTACGAGCTCGCAGGCTCAGGAAACGCAGGAAAGCGTAACTAAGCTTGAAGAACTTTCCAAGGTTATCGATGAGTTGAACGAAAGCGTTCAGGCCATGAATGCTGAATCCGACGAATCTGCCAAAATCAATCAGGACAACATGAACACGATGGACAGCGTCAACAGCAACTGGGTGGCTGAACTTGATGATATGAAAGCTTTATCTCAAAGCGTCCAGAATATGAATGCGGATATTCAGGACATTACCAAGATCATCAACGTCATCAACGAAATTTCGCGTCAGACGAACCTGCTGGCATTGAATGCCTCGATTGAAGCCGCCAGCGCAGGCGAAGCCGGTAAAGGCTTCTCAGTCGTTGCGGCAGAAATTCGCAAGCTTGCCGAACAAAGCGCGGCCTCGACGAAGGAAATCGAAGGCATCATCGACAACATCAAGAATCAGTCAACTGAAATGGTCGACAAGACGAACAGTTCCGTTGAAGGCGGTCAAAAGCAGTCCAAGCTGATTCAAGAAGCCATCAAATCGACGATGGAAGTCTTCAAGCGCAATCAGGAAATGGCACAAAAAGTCGCGGGTGTTTCCAAAGCTTCAGAAAAGATTGAAGAAGTTCAAAGCAAAGTGCTCGAAGGACTTGAAAGCATCTCTGCTTCAACGCAGGAAAACGCAGCTGGAACGGAAGAGGTTTCCGCAAATTCCGAAGAAGTTTTGGCAACGATGGACGAATTCACGCAGCACGTTTCAGATTTGCGTGATATTTCCGGCCAATTGAAGAAAGAAACTGATAATCTCACTGTTGAAGGATAAATAAAATAATTGCTGTTTAAAAACGCCCGTCCGTTTTGGAACGGGCGTTTTTTGTTTCATTCAGGTGAAAAAATTTCTTGATTTAAGCCTATTTAACAAATTGATAGGGCATAATTTAGTTATCGGCTAAGGAAAAAGGACAGGCTAAGAAGTTCAAAAAATTTTTGAGCAGGCGTTCTCTGAAAGAAGAGGGCGCTTTTTGAATAAAAGCGGGTAATCAAGGCTGAGCCTAAGTTACAATAGATAGTTACTTTAACCATAAGGAAACAACTGAAAATGATGCGTGAGTCAATTTTAGAAATAATACATTCTTACTTTAACTAATAAACAAATCCAATTCATATCAACAGGAGGGATTAGCTTCTAAAAAAAAGCCAGACCCCTCGATCTGACTTTAAGAATATTTATTTAGAAAACTTCGTCGGCTTCTTCTCATAAGTAAATCCTTCTCCGAGAACTTCATTAACGTCAATGATTGAGATAAAAGCACTGCTGTCGATGGTTTCGATAATTCTTTTGGCAATCGTCAACTCGGTTGAGCTGATGACGCTGTAAATCGCCTTTTTGTCCTGTCCCGAATATCCGCCTTCAGCCTTGATGAAGCTGACTCCGCGATCAAGCTGACGCATGAGTTCGTTTGCGATTGCATCGCTTTTCGGAGAGATGATGATCAAACCGCGGGCAGAGTAGGAACCTTCCTGAATGAAATCAACAATCTTTGAAAAGACGTATGAAGCAAGCAGCGTATACATCATTTGTCTGAGATTGAGATAGGAAAGAGACAGAGTTAAAACCAAAACGTCAAGCGAAAGCAAAGTTTTGCCCATCGAAATTCCTTTTTGTTTTTCGAGAATTCTTGCAACGACGTCGGTTCCACCGGTGGTTCCGCCAAATCGGTAGATCAAACCGGACCCAAGTCCCCCGAAGAAACCAGCTAAAATTCCCGCAAGAAACATGTCATGCTGGACGCTGAGATTGAACGGCAAGGAAACACGTTGCCACAGCCAGATGAAAAAGGACAGGCTGAGCGTTCCGTAAACAGTATACAGTAAAGATTTTTTGCCAAGATAACGATAGCCGATCAAAATCAAAGGCACGTTGATCAAAACCGTCGTATATGCCGGGTCAATATGCAGCCAGTAGCGAATGATCAGCGTCACACCGGTAACTCCGCCTTCTGCCAAATTATTGGCAATATTGACGTTTACCAGTCCGTATCCGTAAAATGCGCACCCCAATGCAATCATCAGGAAATCCAGGACATGAATTTTGTCTTTATTCACGACCACACCTCCATATTATGATGAACTTAACATCTTTCATCATATCACGTTAGAGAAAAATTTGTTAAATATGAGCAAAAACTTATTATTTTAACCCGAAATTTTGTTTCAAGCTCAGCTTAATTGCGTTTTTTCGCTTTTTTCGACGACGAGTTTCAGGGCATATGCCAGGATCGCAGAAATTATTCTGGCAAAAACGCTGCTCCACCAAACCATGATCTGTCCACCGAACAGAGGGGGCAAAATCAGCATCAGTATCAGCATCAAAACAGGTTCGATGAACGTCAGAACATATGAAAAGGCGGTTTTTTCGGTCGCATAAAAACTCGCAGTGGCAATGCGGCTGATTGAAACGAACGGAACAGAAACTAAGAAGATCGGAATTATCTTTTCAATCTCTGCATTTACCGAAGCGGACGTTCCGAACAATGCACCGATGGCTCCCTTGGCATAAAACGTCGCAAAACATCCGAGCAAAGCGAGAATCAGTGAGAAGACATAGGCCATATCGCGCGTGATCTTCAGCTTATGCAGATTTTTAGCGCCATAATATCGACTCATCAGCGGCTGACTGCCATCTCCGACACCTTGTAAAATCAGATAGATGACGCAGATGACGTAAGAAATGCAGGCATAAGTTGCAACGGCTCTGTCTCCTCCGTATTTGATCGAAAACCAATTAATGATGACAAGAGAAATATTGGGAGCAAGCGACATTCCGAATGGAGCAATCCCGACTCTAATCACGGGTCCGCTGATTTTCTTGATGATACTTAGTGGGATTTTCAGGCTGATGCTGCTTTTCTTAAGCAAATAGATCATTGCAAGCAAGAACGTCAATCCCTCTCCGAGAATCGTGGCCAAACCTGCTCCCGTCATCCCCAGATTTAAAACCCAAACCAACAGATAGTCGAGAATGATGTTCGTGACGAACCCGCTGATCATGGCCACCATGGAGAAAAAAGCCCCGCCATAGTTTCTGATCATCGGGACCAGACCAGTACTGCCAATTTGCAAAAAGGCTCCAAGCGCAATCACGCGAATATAAATTGTTCCCATTTCAAGCAAGGTTCCCTTCGCGCCGAGCAGGCTGACGAAGAATTCAGGGAAAAGTCCCGCTGAAAGGGTGATGATGATGCTTGAAACAATCAAAAGCCAAAGTGTTCCGTTGACAAAATTCATTGCCTTTTTCGGCTTGTTTTGGGCCGAACTGATCGAATATTGAACGGCTCCTCCCATTCCGATGCCGGTTCCGACGGCTAAAATAACGGCCGTGATCGGGTAGGCAACGTTGATGGCGGAAAGTCCGATGTCGCCCATCGTGTTTCCGACGAAAAAGCCATCAACGATCGCATAGACTCCTGAAAGAGCAAATGAGAACACGGACGGGATGACGTAATTCATAAAAGTTCTCAAGTCAGACATGTTTTATACCTCGTTTAAGTTTCGTTCGAATAAGACATTGAACAGATCAAGCGTTTCAACGGCTGAAGAAATGCGGTCAGATCCGATCTGATGACAAATTTGCTTTTCCGTATCAAGAAGAGGTCCGATTTTTTCCAACGCATAGGCTTGGCCTGCGTCCGTCAAGGAAATGATGCGGGAGCGCTTGTCCGTTTTCGATGGCGTCATTTCAATCAGACCGTGTTTTTCCAAATCATGGACGACAGTGTTGACGGTTTGTTTGACGATGCCGCAATGTTCGGCGATTTCTTTTTGGGAACTGCATTTAAAAGCATAAAGGCCATAAAGCACCATCATTTCGGGATACCCCATTCCGTTTTTAGCGGCCCATCTGGAATAAAGCATGTTGCATTTGAACCAGGTCAGATCGATGCTCATGTTAAGAGAATAATCCGGCATAAAAATTCCTCCATAATTTGAATTGATATATCAGTATACTATATTAGTATGTTGTCGGACTAAAATCAAGTTCTTTTGAAACGAGATAAAGTTTGATTGCGAATAAGCAAAAAAATGTGTAAAATTGTAGTGATATAGGCGATTCCTTGAAAGGAATTCAAAGAATACTGTTTAAGAAGGAATGATATAAATGGTTAAAGTATTAGTAGCCGGTTTTAAGGGACGCATGGGGAACACGACCGTTCAAATGGTCCTCGAACATGAAGATTTTGAGTTGGTCGGCGTGTTTGATCCTTGCGCCAAGGAAAAGAACCTTAATGAAAATGCAGAGTATAAGGATACGGACGTTCCCGTCTATGTTTCGCGCGAAGAAATCAAGACGGACGCCGAAGTCTGGATCGACTTTACTGCACCAAGCGCTGTTTTTGAAAATGCGAAGTTTGCTTTGGAAAATCACATCAGTCCGGTAATCGGGACAACGGGAATGAGCGATGATCAGGTTGCCGAACTTCAGGCCCTTGCAAAAAAAGAACATGTCGGCGGGCTCATTGCGCCAAACTTTGGTATTTCGGCCGTTTTGCTGATGCAGTTCGCCAAAAAGGCAGCTGAATATTTGCCGGACGTCGAAATCATCGAAATGCATCATGACAACAAGCTGGACGCTCCATCCGGCACGGCCATCAATACCGCCAAAATGATTGCTGAAGTTCGCAAGGCACATAAACAGGGCAATCCGGATGAAAAAGAAACCCTGGCAGGAGCACGCGGCGCGGATTACGAAGGCATGCGCATTCATGCCGTTCGTTTGCCGGGATACGTTGCTCACGAGCAGGTTTTATTCGGAGGAAAAGGCGAGGCTTTGACGATTCGTCAGGATTCGTTTGATCGAATTTCATTCATGTCGGGCGTTGCCGTAGCAACTGAAAAGATTCGCAACTATGATGAATTGATGGTTGGATTGGAAAATCTCTTATGATCGTAAAGGAACTTCCGCAAGAATTTCTTGATGCCAAACCGATTATTGAAACAATCAAGCAGGCCGGCTTTGAAGCTTATTTTGTCGGCGGAAGCGTCCGTGACACGCTGCTTGGGCTTCCGATTCATGACGTTGATATCGCCACGAGCGCATACCCGCGGGAAATCAAAAAAATTTTCAAAAAGACCGTTGATACCGG
The DNA here is from genome assembly GCF_900113455.1 of Ligilactobacillus ruminis DSM 20403 = NBRC 102161. Lineage (GTDB taxonomy): Bacteria > Bacillota > Bacilli > Lactobacillales > Lactobacillaceae > Ligilactobacillus > Ligilactobacillus ruminis. The sequence continues at coordinate 154,956 of NZ_FOPI01000003.1, forward strand.
CATTCAGCACGGAACGGTGATGGTTTTGGATCATGGCGAGGGCTATGAGATTACGACCTTCAGAACCGAATCGACCTATCAGGATTTTAGACGTCCTGATCACGTGACGTTCGTTCGTTCGCTTGAAGAAGATTTAAAGAGGCGTGATTTGACGATCAATGCGTTCGCAATGGATGAAACGGGCAGAGTCGTTGACATGTTTGACGGCTTGAGCGATTTGCAAAACAAGTGTTTGAAAGCTGTCGGTGATGCGCATGAGCGATTCCACGAAGATGCTTTGAGAATGATGCGTACGATTCGTTTCGCGAGTCAGCTCGATTTCAAAATTGAAGAAAAGACATTTCAGGCTCTTGAAGAAAATGCGGCTTTGCTGGAAAAAATCGCCGTTGAGCGAATTCACGTCGAATGGATCAAACTGCTGATGGGAAAAAATCCTGGCTGTGGATTGAGTGCATTCTATGAAACGAAATTGTATCAGCATTGTCCGATGTTTTCAAAATACGGCGAAACGTTCAATGAACTTTCAAAAAGAAAGTTGGAAATTCAAGATGAAATCGAAGCTTGGACGCTTCTTTCATACTGTTTGAAGATGGATGGAAAGGATTCGGCAAAGCTTTTGCGAGCATGGAAGTCGTCAAACGAAACAATTGCCCAAACTGAAAAAGCGGTTGCCGCGTTGGAAAGCATTGCGGATCGCCGCGTTACGCGTTTTACGTTGTATAACGCTGGAGAAACAGGTTTAAAGACCGCTTTGGCAGTTGCAAAGCAAATGGAAATCACCGTTGATGAAGACAAATTGATTCATGATTACCGTACTCTTCCAATCAAGTCAAAAAAAGATCTTAAAGCAAACGGCGGGGATTTGATTAAAGAAGCAGGCATCAAGCCAGGACCGAAGATGGGAGAAATACTTGATTACCTTGAGGAAGAGGTTTTGTTTGGACGAGTGGAAAATGAAAAAACTTCCTTGCTTGAGCTGGCAAAGCAAAGAATGAAATAAGCACAGCACGTCTTTGGGCGTGCTTTTTTTAAGGAACGGATATTTTTTGGCAAATGATCTGTAAGCAAATTTACATATAAAATAGATATGATATAATTTTAATTAATTACGTTCTCAAAAAAGACGAAGAAAGTGAAATTATGCAAACATTAAGGATTGAACATTTAACCAAGACCTACGGTGAAAAAACGTTGTTTGAGGATGCTGATTTCATCATCAACGAACATGATCGCATCGGTCTGATCGGAACGAACGGTTCAGGCAAAACAACTTTGCTCAATGCGATCAGCGGAATCGATCCAGTTGATTCGGGGGAATTAATCGCTCCAAACGATTATCGCATCGGGTATTTGAAGCAGATGCCTGAACTTGACGATTCAAAAACGATTATCGAGGCCGTTTTTGAAGGGGCGGGACCGATTTTTCAAACCGTCAGAAATTACGAAGAGGCGTTGGAAGCATACGGGTCTGATCCTGAAAACGAAAAGCTCGCCAAGCGATATTCGGATGCTGAAGACAAAATGAATCAAGAAGATGCATGGACTGCAGAAAGCGACGTCAAGACGATTTTGACGCAGCTTCACATCAGCGACTGGAACCAACAGGTCGGGACGCTCTCAGGCGGACAGCTGAAACGTGTCGGGCTGGCTCAGGTTTTGATTCAGGCACCAGACCTCTTGATTTTGGATGAACCGACGAATCATCTTGACTTTGATTCGATCGAGTGGCTTCAAAGCTACCTTGCGTCATATAAGGGAGCACTGTTGGTCGTTACGCATGATCGATATTTCTTGGATCAGATTGCTTCGCGAATCATTGAGCTTTCGTTTGGAAAACTGTATTTTTACACCGGAAACTATCAAGATTTCGTTGCACAAAAAGCAGAACGCGTCGAACGCGAACTGGTTGCCGAACACAAGCAGCAGCAGCTTTACAAAAAAGAGCTTGCCTGGATGCGTACCGGAGCCAAGGCCAGAACTACCAAGCAACAGGCTCGCATCAATCATTTCAACGAGTTAAAGGATGGCCTGAACAAAGTGCAGGTTGACGGAAAAGTCGACATCAATCTTGGGCAGGCTCGACTCGGCAAAAAAGTGCTCGAGGTCAAAAAAGGCTCACTGACGCTTCAAAATCACAAGATTATCAATGATTTTGATCTGTTGGTCAAAGCTGGCGACAGAATCGGAATCACCGGCGTCAACGGTGCCGGCAAATCCAGTTTTTTGAACGTGCTTGCAGGCGATTTGCCGCTTGATTCGGGTGAGATGATCGTCGGTGAGACCGTTAAGCTGGCCTACTATCGGCAACAAACGGAAAAAATTCCGGAAGACAAGCGAATCATCAATTATTTGGATGAAGTCGGACAAAGCGTCGTCAACAAAAACGGCGAACGCGTCAGCACGACGCAGCTGCTCGAACAGTTTCTTTTTCCGCGTTTCATGCACGGAACCTTGATCAGAAAATTGTCGGGCGGTGAAAAGAGAAGACTTTATCTGTTGAAATTGCTGATGTCTTCACCAAACGTGCTGCTGCTTGACGAGCCAACTAATGATCTTGACATCGGAACTTTGACGATTCTTGAGGATTATCTCGAATCGTTCGCAGGGACGGTCATCACTGTTTCTCATGATCGTTATTTCTTGGACAAGGTTGCGTCAGATCTTTTGATTTTCAAAGGTCAAGCACGGATAGAGCGTTATACGGGAATGTTCACCGATTATCTGAGTCAAGAAACTCATGCTAAAAAAGAAAGTGTCACACCGCAAAAAAGCAGCGTAAATTCTTCAACGGAAGACAAGAAAGTCTCAAAAGAAAAAACCAAGCTGACTTATGCGGAACAAATGGAATTTGACAAACTGGAAAAAGAAATTGACAATCTTGATGAACGCAAAGCAGAGCTTCAGGAAGAAATGAACAACGTTCCGGGCTCAGATTACGGCAAACTTGGCGATTTGCAGCGTCAGATTGACGAGATCGATCAGCGAAGCGAAGAAGCAATGGAACGTTGGGAGTATTTAGGACAGTACGTATAGGGAGGATTATGATGGCAGAACTAGAAGAACCGTATTTGCAACTGATTCGCGATATTTTGGATCATGGACATAAAAAAGATGATAGGACGAAGACAGGAACTATAAGCCTGTTCGGATACCAGATGCGCTTTGATCTCGGCAAAGGATTCCCGCTTTTGACGACCAAAAAGGTTCCGTTGGGACTGATTAAAAGCGAGCTTTTATGGTTTTTAAACGGCGATACGAACATTCAGTATCTTCTTAAGCACAAAAACCACATTTGGGACGAATGGGCATTCAAAAAATGGGTTGAATCAGACGAGTACGAAGGACCGGATATGACGGATTTTGGCTTGCGCTGCCAAAAAGACCCTGAATTTGACAAAGTCTATCGAGAACAGATGAAACTTTTTTGCGACAGAATGGTCAATGATGACGAATTTGCCAAAAAATACGGTGATTTGGGCAACGTTTACGGTGCACAATGGCGTCACTGGAAGACGAGCAATGGCGAGACGATCGATCAGATCAAGAACGTGATTGAAGAAATCAAGACCAATCCTGATTCAAGGCGTCTGATCGTCACCGCATGGAATCCGGAAGACGTGCCGACAAGCGCTCTGCCTCCTTGCCATTCATTGTTCCAATTTTACGTAAACGACGGAAAACTCAGCTGTCAGCTTTACCAACGAAGCGGGGACGTTTTTTTGGGCGTGCCGTTCAATATTGCAAGCTATTCGCTGCTGACGCATCTGATTGCGCGCGAATGCGGCCTTGAAGTCGGAGAATTCGTGCATACTTTGGGTGATGCTCATATTTATTCGAATCATATCGAACAGGTTAAAGAACAACTCAAAAGGACTCCGAAGAAAGCACCGACGTTATGGCTCAACCCTGAAAAGAAGCATTTGGAAGACTTTGACGTTGATGACATCAAAGTCATCGACTATGATCCGGCACCGGCAATCAAGGCACCGGTTGCTGTTTGACAGGGGGAACTGAAATGCTAGCATATATATGGGCTGAAGATTCCGCGCATCATATCGGCATCAACGGCAGACTGCCGTGGCACTTGCCGAATGATTTGGCCTATTTTAAGCGACAGACATCGGGACATCCGATGATTATGGGCAAAAAAACGTTTGACAGTTTTCCGAAGCTTCTTCCTGGTCGTTTGCACGTCATTTTGACCCACAGCATTGAATTTGAAAAAGAATATGCAGACAATGATCAGGTCGTCGTAGTTCATAACGAAAATGATTTAAGAAAGTGGCTTGCGGAACACGATTCTGAAATAACGTTCGTTATCGGCGGCGCATCTTTATTTAAAATGTTCAAGGATGACGTCGATCTGCTTTATGTCACGAAGATTAAAGAAAAGTTTGACGCGGACACGACAATGCCGGACCTTGACATGGACCGTTTTGCTTTAAAATACGAAGAAAAAGGAACGACGGACGAAAAGAATCAATATCAGCACACGTTTTTCGTTTATGAAAGAAAATAACCCCCAAAAAAGCGCAACCCGCATGAGTCTGGTTGCGCTTTTTTAATTATGATTTTGCATGACGATTACACCAATTGAACGGTCTTGCCTGATAACGAAAGGAATAACGTTGCCAGCGCGCTGAGCGTGATTCCCGTCGGAACCAAAATATTTGAAATCAAGAACAGTTTCTCGCGGCTGAGCATGAACATCCCCAGTAAAGTCAAGACGGATGCGATTACGGAAATAAAATTCATTTTCGAAAAAACCAGGATGAAACTGGCGATGTAGATAACCGCAAAGACAGGATAGACAAAATTCCAATATTTAAAATATCTGATACTGGTGTAGATGATCATCAAAATTGCGACTCCGCACAGCAATCCGAACGAAACCCAGCCGCTTGCCGAAAATTTCAAGCCGAAACAATACGGGAAAAGCGAGCTGATTACAGCAATGATGGCGAAATCAAGCGAAATTTTGCCCATCGTCGTGCTGGCACGGGTATTGACCATGCTGACTGAAATAATTTGCAAAATTATATAAATCATGCATGATCCGAACATGATTGAAGCAGCTGTCGTCATGCTGATGTCCTTAGCCAAAATAGCTTTGACGATATTGACGATGCCGATGCCGCCGTAAACGGCAAAGCAAAGCCCCGTCCAAACCCCGACGAAAATAATGTGTTCTGTTGGTACTTTACGTTTCAAAGAAATGCCTCCTCAAAAAGTCAAGTCCTAATTTGTGTGTAAAATATTTTTTCCCAGGCACAAGTTGTGCAGGGGATGCGAATGCATCCATGTCTGTCCATTATCACTCTTGAAGGAGCTGTCAAGGGTGCGCCATCTGCGCACCTCGAAGAGGTTCCCTTGACAGCTTCGGAAAGAGTGATACACCTTACGCAGCTCTTAGTTTTTGTTGTTCCTCTGCCAATTCTTTTAGTTCAGCAACCGTCTTAGACTTGATCATTTTTGCGTAAGTTGCCGGACTGAATATGGCTTTCTTGGAGCTAACGACATCGTTTCTTTCCAACAGAACGGAAC
>NZ_FOPI01000017.1:0-14087 GCF_900113455.1 Ligilactobacillus ruminis DSM 20403 = NBRC 102161
TCAAGCTTCTCATCTGACTTCTGATATTCTTCAACCAGTGATGCCTTGTATTCTTTGGAATATGTGTTATTTGAATGTGTGGGTTCCAGGCCCTGAATACCCTGATACTTATAGATGAGCTTCCAGGTTCTGATGGTATGGTCTGATATGGAATACAGCCTTGATGTTCTGGTGATTCCCAATGTTTCTGCTTCATGAATGATCATCAGCTTAAAATCAGCAGAATATTTCGATTTTCTTCCCATATGAAAATGCCCTCCAAGCATACAGCAAATTTTCTTTTTTACCTGTATACTTAAAGGACATTATAACCACCAATTCTGTTCGGCATTTCATATGACCTGAAATTTCCTTCCGGTCTCTTCAACGCTCGTTCAATTCAATCGTCCTGCCCCTGCGCCTGATGATGCCCTCTTCTTCCAAAAGGTGCAGCTTGCGCGACAGTGTTTCCGGGGTAATCCCCAGGTAAAGCGCAAGATCCTTCAGCTTCATCGGCAGGACAATCTTTCCTGAATGATGCCGTTCCTGCATCTTTTCAAGATAGGCGACAATCCTGTCTTCAATCGAATCCATTGCCAGAAGACTGTTCTTGAAGCCAAGCTCGTTCATCTTCTCGATTGAAAGCTTGAGCAGACGAATGGCAAGACCCGAATACGATTCAAGCAGGCGGTTGAACTCGTCATATGCGATGACGCATATTTCAGAATCGCTCTCACCTGAGATGAACAGATTGTCATTTCTGCCCCCGTAAAGCCACAGTTCACCTTCGTAGTCGCCGGAATCCAGGATTCTAACGACGTGCTCGCTTCCGTCTTCACTCAGCTGATAGACACGAAGACGTCCGCTTCTGACGATGATCATGCCGCCTGACCTGTCCGGCGAAACGACCACTTCACCGCGCGCAACGCTGCGATGTTGAACGAGACGTTCAATCAATTCCTGTTCGTCATGGGACAGTTCATTGAATAAAGGCACAATGCCCACACAAAGCTTACTTGACATCTGATCATCCCCCTGACGGCCTTAAGTGAACCTAGTCACTGATTCTTACGCTGCCCACTTCATGCCCGAGACTTTCAATGACGCTTCTTGCAGCTTCTGCTCCCTTTTCATCGTCTGAAACGAACTTCACTCTGCCGGAGTTGAACAATACCTCGACATCCCTTGCGTTCGCCCTTTCCTCAAGCACCTGCTTGATTTTTCCCATGCATGAAGGACAGCTCATTCCTTCAATCTTCATTGTAACATGTTTCATTTTAATCACCTCAACTAAATTATGCTGCATGACTCAAGATAAAAAATTGATTCAAATCAATTTTCTGCCTAAAAGTCTCATTCCGTTCAGGATCACCAGCAGAATGCTTGCCTCATGCACCAGCATGCCGGATCCCATATGAATGTATCCGAAGACAAGACCAAGCAGCAGGATAACCACCGTCAGCACTGCAATTACGATGTTCTCCTTCATGTTTGCCTCAATTCTTCCTGAAAATGCCCGCGCATCATCAAGCTTCGTCAGTTCCGACGTCATGAGAACGACATCGGCGACGTCCAGGGCAACGTCAGTCCCGGAACCGATCGCAATTCCGACGTGGGCCAGGGCCAGTGCAGGTCCGTCGTTGATTCCGTCACCGACAAATCCGACCTTGAATCCTTCCTGCCTCAGTTCATTGATCTTCTCAACCTTCTGATCGGGCATGAGTTCTCCATATCCTTCGGAAATTCCGACGTCCTCTGCGATTCTGTCCACCGCTTCCTGATTGTCTCCAGAAAGCAGAACAATCTTTCTGATGCCGTTCCTTCTCAGCCTTTCAACGGCATTCACGGCATCATCCCGAAGACAGGAGCCAATCGCAAGTCCGCCTGTCACCTCGCCGTCAACGGAAAGATAAACACGTGACTTTCCCGTGCTCTTCATGGAAAAATCAGGCTTTCCGACAAACTTCGCGTTTCCGGCCCGCACTTTTTTCCCGTCAACGACCGCCTCGATGCCCTTTCCCGGAACCGTCACCATCCCGCTGACGTCATGTCCGCCCGAATCGACGTCCTCCAGGGCCGTGACGATTGCCCCGGCAAGCGGATGACTGCTCCTTGACTCAATCGCCTTGAGCAGTGACCTGTCATCTCTTTTCCAGACCATTTCCTCGACTCGAAGGCGGCCGACAGTCAGCGTTCCGGTCTTGTCAAACGCCAGGGCATCGATTTTACTCAGGCTTTCGATTGTCGAGGCCCCCTTGATCAGGATGTTCTCCTGAGCCATCCGTCCGATTCCGGCCGCAAGCGAGACCGGAATGCCGATGACCAGCGCCCCGGGGCAGCCGAGAACCAGAATGGTGATCCCAAGCTCTGCATTTTTCAGGACAATTCCAACTGCAAGTGCCAGAATGAAGACGGCCGGCGTATAGTATTTCGCAAAGCGGTCGATCATCTTCTGCACTCTCGGCTTGGAATCCTGTGCGTCTTCAACAAGCTCGATGATTCTGCCAAATACAGTGCCGCTTCCGACACGGCTGACTGAAATAACAAGCATCCCGTCTTCAAGAATGGTTCCGGCAAAGACTTCCTTTCCGCAATCCTTAAACATCGCTTCTTCCTCACCCGTCAGATTTGCCTGATTCGCCTTGCCGAATCCCTTCACGACAGTTCCGTCAGCGGGAATCCTATCGCCTGCCCTGACCAAAAGCAGGTCGTCCTGTCTGATTTCCGACAGACTGACCTCCTCTGGCTCATCGTCATCAATGTCCTTAAGCAGCAATGCCTTGTCAGGCACCATTTCCGTCAGTTTTCTGATCGCCGACTGCGTCCTGCTCAAGATCAGGGTCTGCAGAACTTCACCGAGGCAAAACAGCCAGGTGACTATCCCCGCCTCGTTGAACTCTCCGAGAATCACCGCCCCGATGACGGCCGTCGACACTAGCAGTTCAATTGAGATGATGCGGTATCTCAGCGCCTTCCATGCCCCGATAATAATCGGAACTCCACCGATGACGGCAACTGCAATCATCAGTGCATCATACCAGAATGCCTGTTGCCTGAGAATTTCAGCCAGCAGGACAAGAATCGTCATTAAAATCATTTTATTGCGCATTTCTTTTCCTCCGTTAACTTCAGTATATGAGAAATGCGGAATTTAAAACTTGATTCAAATCAATTCCTGCTTATGTTTCCTGACACATGGATGAATCAGCTGCTCTGAATCCGTATCCCGCCGCATTTTCCGGCAGATAAAAAAGAGGTTGGGAAAAAACTCCTTTTTCACATTTGAATTAAACGAACTGCCGGACAAAGGAGGGTGCAGGCCGGCTGATTTTGTCCGGCACTCCTTCATTTTTGAGACATGAAAACCTTATTTTTTAAATACAGTGCTGAGAATCGCCTGCTCAATCAGGTCTCCAAGGCAGGATTACGGTCAAAACGGAGATTTTTGAAATTTGCCCGTAAATTCTGACTCCCGATTACGGGCAAAACAGAGATTTCTGGGATTTGACCGTAAATGGCAGTCTTCGGTTAAGGTCAAAGACACACATTTAACGTTGCATATACAAACAAAGTCCCGGATGAAATTTGCAGTTAACTGCAAATTATCCGGGACTTTTGTTAGAGACATGGTTTTTTCCCAGCCTCTCTGAAACTCATTCTTTCCTGTCTTCCTTGTCAAGCTCCAGTTCACCGACGTCTTCAAGATGACTGACGCCTTCAACAAAATGCTCGCGCGCACTTGTTTCCTCTTCTTCGTCACCCGTGATTGCTTCGTCCGGAATTTCGTCGGTATTGGCGAAAATTTCAAGATGCTGCCTGTGATTTCTGAAAATCATCGGCGCATCACCGCCGTATTCGCCGTCAACGTTGATCATCATCTTCTCGTCGACCGGCTTGGCAACAAGCTTGGAAGTCTTGACGTAGAGAATCCGCGAATCGTTGACGTGCCTGCCTCCGTTCAAGACCATCGTGATCAGCTGCAAAATTTCGATCAGGCTGCTTGTCTTGACGACGATCAGCGTGAACTTGCCGTCATCAAGCGAAGCATCGGGCACGATCTGTTCGAACCCGCCGACGGAATTCGTCAAAGCCAGGAAGAACATTGAGGCTTTGCCGTCATATGTGCCGCCGTCATATTCAAGATGCATCCTGATCGGCTTGATGCGCGGCAGAAGTTCGGCCCCCTTGACAAGGTAGGCCAGATATCCGAACAGCGACTTGACCTGCGACGGAACGCCATACGTGAGTTCAGTCAGCAAACCGCCGGCTGCGATGTTGACGAACCAGTTTTCGCCCGCCTCACCGATATCCATCTTGACGGTCTGGCCCTTGGCAATCACCTTGGCGGCACCGATTGGATCTTCGCGCGGAATCTTCAATGCCCTGGCATAGTCGTTCGTCGTCCCGGCCGGAATGATACCAAGCTTCGGGCGATGCTTCAACGGTGCGATTCCGTTGACGACCTCATTGATCGTGCCGTCGCCGCCGGCTGCGACAATCAGGTTGAAACCGGCCTTGGCAGCACGCTCGGCCTCGTTTTTAGCGGAATTCGGCTCCGGAGTCGTGGCATATGCGCTCGTTTCGTAGCCGGCCCGCTCCAGAATATTCAAAATGTCGACAAGATTGTTTTTCATTGCTTCCCGGCCTGAAGTCGGGTTGTAGATGATTCGACAACGTTTTTGCATTTTATCACCTCAAAACAAAAAGCTGCAAAGTCCCGGAAGCGGTCCCTCTCACAGCTTCTTGATCATTCTTTGAAATACAGAGTCAAGACCCTGTTTGGCAATTATCTTTCAGCAAGGCTTGCCATAAGCAGCTTGTTGACGACTTTCGGATTGGCCTTGCCGCGAGTCTGCTTCATAATGGCACCGACAAGGAAGCCAACGGCACGATCTTTCCCGTTCTTGAAGTCGATGATTGATTGCTCGTTGTTATCCAAAACCTCATCAATGATCGGCTGAAGTTTGGCCGGATCGGACAACTGGGCCATGCCCTTTTCTTCGACCCAGGCTTTTGGTTCCGTATCATTTTGAATGATTTCCTTGAAGACTTTCTTGGCAATCTTTGAAGAAATCGTTTCGTCTTCGATCAGTTTGATCATCGTTGCCAAGTGTTCAGGCGTCAAAGCCGTTTCCTGAAGCTCAACCTTGTTGGCGTTCAGGTAGGCAGAAACTTCGCCCATCAGCCAGTTGGCAGCAAGCTTGGCATCTGCGCCGGAAGCAACGGTTGCCTCATAAAAGTCAGACATTTCCTTTGTCTGCGTCAAAACGCCGGCATCATATTCAGGAATTCCCCATTCATTGACGTAACGTTCACGGCGCTTGTCAGGCATTTCCGGAATCGAGTCCTTCACTTCTTTGATCCATTCATCAGAAATATGGATCGGCGGAAGATCAGGCTCAGGGAAGTAGCGATAGTCGCTTGCGCCTTCCTTGACACGCATCAGAATCGTCGTTCCCGTCGGCACGTCGAAACGTCTCGTTTCCTGCTGAACCTGGCCACCGGACATCAAAACGCGGGCCTGGCGCTTTGCTTCGTATTCCAGACCTTTTTTGACGTGCTCAAACGAATTAAGGTTTTTCATTTCCGTCTTCGTGCCGAATTTGTCGGATCCGATTGGACGAACCGAAATGTTGACGTCGGCACGCATGGAGCCTTCTTCCATCTTAACGTCGGAAACGCCGGTAAATTGAATGATTTGGCGCAAACGCGTCAAATATGCATAAGCTTCGTCAGGAGAAGCGATATCCGGCTTTGAGACGATTTCGATCAGCGGCGTGCCCTGACGGTTCAGATCGACATATGAATATCCGTCCGGATTGTGGGTGTTCTTGCCAGCGTCTTCTTCAACGTGCATTTCTTCAATGCCGATTTTCTTTTTCGTTCCGTCTTCCAGTTCGATTTCAAGCCAGCCGTCATGCGCAATCGGCGTGTCTGATTGCGTAATCTGGTATGCTTTCGGATTGTCAGGGTAGAAATAGTTCTTGCGATCAAAGTGCAGGTCTTTTCTGATTTCGCAGTTCAAAGCCAAGGCTGCGCGCATCCCGTATTCCAAGGCACCCTTGTTGACCTGCGGCAAAACGCCAGGATAGCCCCAGTCGATCACGTTCGTGTTCGTGTTCGGCTCTGCACCGTATTCAACCGGTGCCGGCGAGTATGCTTTGGAGTTTGTTTTTAATTCAATGTGGACTTCAAGCCCGATCGTTGTTTCAAAGTTCATTAGTTTTGACCCCCAATCTCAGGTACGGCTTTATGGAAATCAGTTGCCTGTTCAAATGCAAAGCCTGCCTTATACAGCGTATCTTCTCTGAAACGCGGCGCAACAAGCTGCATCCCGATCGGCAAGCCATCGGAAAATCCGGCAGGCAGGGACATCCCCGGAAGTCCGGCCAGGTTGACCGGAATCGTCAAAATATCGTTCATGTACATCGTCACCGGATCATCGATCTTTTCGCCGATGCCGTATGCCGTTGTCGGTGCCGTCGGTCCCAAAATCAGGTCATGATTTTCAAAAACATTTTCATAGTCGCGGCAAATCAACGTGCGCACCTGAGCCGCCTTCTTGAAGAACGCATCGTAAGTGCCGGCAGAAAGCGAGAACGTTCCGAGCATGATGCGGCGCTTGACTTCATCGCCGAAGCCTTCTGAACGAGAACGCACGTAAACGTCTTCGAGATTCTTGACGTCTTCTGCGCGGAATCCGTAACGGATGCCGTCAAAACGCTGCAGATTGGATGAAGCTTCGGATGAAGCGATGATGTAGTAGACGGGCACGCCGTATTTTGTATGCGGAAGCGAAACTTCGTCAACCGTTGCGCCGAGTTCTTCAAACTTCTTGATTGCATCTTTGACAGCCTGTTTAACGTTTGCGTCAACGCCTTCTGCGAAATATTCTTTCGGAACGGCGATGCGCATGCCCTTGACGCCTTCATCGATTCCCTTCGTAAAGTCGGGAACTTCCTTGCTTGAACTCGTGAAATCGCGAAAATCGTGACCGCTGATGGCATTAAGCATCAAGGCATTGTCGTATACGCTGCGAGTCAAAGGTCCGATCTGATCCATGCTTGAAGCAAAAGCAATCAAGCCATAACGCGAAACGCGACCGTATGTCGGTTTGAGACCGACGATGCCGTTAAATGCAGCGGGCTGTCTGATCGAACCGCCGGTATCGGAGCCAAGCGCAGCAATGACTTCGCCGGAAGCAACGGCTGCGGCAGATCCGCCGGATGAACCGCCGGGAACCTTCGTTTGATCCCAGGCGTTCTTCGTTTTCTTAAAGGCGCTCGTTTCGGTCGAACTGCCCATCGCAAATTCGTCCATGTTGAGCTTTCCGACCGTAATCATGCCCTTTTCGTCAAGCTTGTCCATGACCGTCGCATTGTAGATCGGATTGAAGTTTTCGAGCATTTTGCTGGCTGCCGTCGTCTTCAGGCCTTTCGTTACGATGTTGTCTTTGATTCCGACAGGAATTCCGTCAAGCACGTTTCCCTCATCGATTCCTTTTACATCGACTGCGCGTGCTTTTTCCATTGCGCGTTCTTCGTCCAAAGTGATGAACGCATCAATTTCTTCCTCGCGCTTTTTGATCGTTTCAAAAGTTTCCTTTGCCAATTCCTCAGCACTGAAATCTTTGTTGACAAGACCTTCGTGAAGGCTCTTGAGGTCATTTTCGAAATAGTTCATTTTCAGCCTTCCTCGCTTTCATCGATAATTGCCGGAACCTTGATCAGGCCGTCTTTTTCTTCCGGAACGTTCTTCATCAAAAGGGTGCGATCCGTTCCCTTGACGGCAACGTCTTCACGCATGACGTTGACTTCTTCGGTTACGGTCGACGTCACGGGAACGTCTGTCGTGTCGACTTCTCCCAACTGTTCGACCATGTTGATGATTTCATCCATCTGACCGGTAAACTTTTGGAGTTCTTCATCGGTAAATTCAAGCTTTGCCAAGGAGGCAACGTGCTTTACCTCATTTGCGGTGATTGCCATTTGATATCCTTCTTTCGAGTAATGTCTTTTCTTAATTTTAATCGATTATTCCGAATTATTAAACCCACTTGCCGCATTTTACGGAATTAATAACTGTTGAAGACATGCGTATAGTACGAGGTTTGGCCAGAATCTCTTGACAAAAAGGCCTGAACCGTCCCGTCCGATCCCTTGATCGTGATGTCAATCGGAACGCCTGACGGCAGATACGTCCTTGCCATTTGCGAAACGAACTGGGCAAAGCTCGTAATTTCCGTCATGCTGTAGAACTGAGTCGTAATGTTGACGTGCATCCCTTGAAGTTCCTTGCCCTTGTACTGAGCCTGTGCCGTAACGCCGGCCAGGTTCGGGAAGAAGCTTTGCGTCTTGTTCATGAAAGCACTAAACGACGTTGCATCATTTTCATTCGGAACGCTTGAAGAATCGGTTGCCGGAAGAACCACGCTCTTGATATCCGTATCGGTCCATGAGCTGATGGAAGTTCCGCTCTTGCTCAGTGCATACGCATAGAATGAACCGCCGACCAGACTGTCGTTTGGAGCCTGCTTGAACATGCAGATCAAAATCGGCGTGTCGTTTCCGATTTCTGACTTTTGACGCAGACGCGCAAGAATCGTTGTCGCTGCCTTTTGACCTTCTTCTTTCATTTTTTCAGTCGAGATATCGGTCGTATAGGTTGCGCCGTACTCTTCTTTTTGGTAATAATCTTTTTGATTCATCCCGATTCCGATCGTCACGCCGGCAAGTGAAAGCTTGCCGTCTTTTTCCTGCATATAATCTTGTTCTTCAATCTGCTGAACATAGATGGGATTTCTCTTGTCGGCTTCTTTTTTACCGTTGTCTTCAGGATTGAGCCCGTCAGGATTGTCTTTTGACTTGCGATCAAGCCAGTTTTCGACAGTATCTTTTGACAGAACCTGGCCTTCTCTGAAGACATAGCTTTTAGTCGGGAACTGTTCTTTTGAAAGGTTCATCATCCCTGCTTCAAAACTTTTCAAGTTGAGCATGTTATCTGAATTTTGATAAACGCCGACTCCGCGGGCCTTGTTCGTAAGATACCGGCCATCTTTGATAATGCCCTGATAATAGTCCGTATCGGTCTGGCCCGTCGTCTGATATCCCTTTTTCTTTGAGGTAACGACCTGCGAAGCCCCGCCGCCAGAGATAGCCTTGCCGAGGTTGCCGCATGCGCCGAGCATTGCCGTGCTGGCAAAAAGACTGGTCAAAACCAGCAGTTTTTTCTTCATCATTTTTCCTCCATCTTTTGCAGGAACTCTTCTTCATTCATGATTTTTGTTCCAAGTTCTTTTGCCTTGGCCAGTTTGGAACCGGCATCATGTCCGCAAATCAGCAGATTCGTTTTCTTCGTGACACTGCCGGTGACCTTTGCGCCGTGCTCTTCAAGCCATTTCTTGGCATCGCTTCTCTTGAGACGGTCAAGCGTGCCGGTCAAAACAACGGTCAGACCGTTAAATGCACTACCGGAGGCATCTTCTTCCAATTCGGCCGCAGTCTTTCCGAGATAGCTCATGTTGACGCCGACGCTCTTCAATTCTTCAAGCAGCTCGTTTGCTCCTTCTGAATTGAAGTAGGTCGACAGGCTGTCGGCAATCGTTTCGCCCATGGTTTCGATTGCAACGATCTCTTCTTTTGACGCCCTGGCCAAGGCATCCATCGTCATGAAACGCTCCGCCAAAAGCTTGGCCGCCTTTGCACCGACATGACGAATGCCAAGGCCGAACAACAGGCGTTCAAGCGAGTTTTTGCGACTTGCGTCAATTGCATTAAGCAAATTGCTGGCAGATTTTTCCTTGAACTTGTCAAGCAAAAGCAAGTCGTCAAACGTCAGCTTGTAAAGATCGGAAACGTCATTGATCATCCCGCGCTCAAACAGCTGTTCAATGATCTTTGGGCCGAGGCCGTCGATATTCATCGCATTTCTCGAAGCAAAGTGCGTCAGACTTTCCTTCATCAATGCCTTGCACTTCGGATTGATGCAGCGAAGCGCTGCTTCATCATCCAGATGCACGAGTTTTGCGCCGCATTCCGGACAATTCGTCGGAATTTCATATGGTTTTGAATCTTTTGGGCGTTTTTCCAAAACGACTTCTGAAATTTCCGGAATGATGTCTCCTGCCTTATGCAATTTGACGGTGTCAAGCAAGCGAATCCCCTTTTCGTTGAGATAATCCGGGTTGTGCAAAGAGGCTCTTGAAACGGTCGTTCCTGCCAGCAAAACCGGATCCATGACGGCCGTCGGCGTCACGACGCCCGTTCTGCCAACCGTCCATTCAATGTCTCTGACGATCGTTTCCTGTTCGTCCGGCGGAAATTTGTAGGCAATCGCCCATCTTGGAACCTTGACCGTGTTTCCCACAAGCTCATGCACGGTAAACGGCTCTGCTTTGAGCACGATGCCATCGATGTCATATTCAAGTCCTGCACGCTTTGCCTGATACTCGTCAAGATATGCATCGATTTCATCCATCGTTGAACAAACGCGCGACTCGCCGTTGACCCTGAACCCCCAGGATGCCATCTTCTTTAAGGCTTCGCTTTGCGTTTTGACGCCGAATTTTTCCGGTTCCATCAGATAGTAGATGAAGATGCTCAGATTTCGTTCAGCCGTAATTTTTGAATCAAGCTGTCTCAAAGATCCGGCCGCTGCATTTCTTGGATTGGCAAACACCGGCTGTCCTTCTGCTTCGCGCTTTTTGTTCAGATCAACGAACGATTTTTTCGGCATGTAGCATTCACCGCGAACTTCAACCGAAATTTTTTCATTGAGCTTGAGCGGAACGGCGTTGATCGTTTTGAGATTTTCAGTGATGTCTTCTCCGATCGTCCCGTTTCCGCGCGTCGAGCCCTTAACGAAGATGCCGTCTTCATACGTCAGCGAAATTGCCAGGCCGTCGATTTTGAGTTCGCAGTTGTAGCCAAAATCAGCCCCTGCGTTTTCATTCAGACGTTTAACGAAGTCCGCCAGTTCTTCTTTTGAAAACACGTCGCCCAATGAAAGCATCGGGATTTCGTGCTCGACTTTCGTGAAATTCGTCAAGATCCTGCCACCGACGCGCTGCGAAGGCGAATCCTTGGTCACAAGCTCCGGAAACTTTGCTTCCAGTTCCAACAGACGCTTGTAATTTTCGTCATAGACGTGATCTTCAACCGTCGGCGCATCCAAAACATAATACTCTCTGCTCCATTTGGTCAGCTTTTCACGAAGACTTTCAAGTTCTTTTTTTGCTTCTTCTTTATCCATGGTCTTTTTCCTCTAAACTTTCCTGATCGGTGCAAAAGCAGCTAACAGACGCTTGATGCCATTGCCGGAAAAGGCGACGTCAAGCTCTGCATTTTCTCCGGAACCATTGACTTTGACGACCGTTCCGAGTCCGAATGCCTTGTGCTCGACCTTGTCGCCGATTTTCCAGCCGACGTTTTCGGCACCGGTCTGTGCCGGTCGTTCGATTGTCCCCGGTCTCTTCCTTGGCTTTTCGACTTTTTCAGCCGCAACGGGACCGCTTGAAAACGGATAGCTTGAGTTCTTGACGGTTTCGTTGGCCGATTCCAGCAGAGCATCCGAGATTTCGCCGATAAAGCGCGAGGCGGTATTTTGCTGCGTTCTGCCGTAAAGCATCCGCGACAGCGCATTTGTCAGATACAGTTTTTCTTCGGCACGCGTAATCCCGACGTAAGCAAGGCGTCGTTCTTCTTCTAGATCTGATTCATTCATGGCTGCTCTTCCGAGCGGGAAGATGCCTTCTTCCATTCCAATCAGAAAAACGACCGGAAATTCCAGACCTTTAGCCGCATGAAGCGTCATCAGCGTGACGACGTCATCATTCTGGTCAACGCCGTCCTGATCGGAAACAAGCGCCAAATCGGCCAGAAAGTCCGTAAACGGATCGCTTTCTTCGTCTTCCGGATCCCAGTTTTCGTCAAATTCTTTCGTCACTGACAAAAATTCTTCCAAGTTTTCCAAACGACCTTTTGCTTCAAGCGTATTGGCATCGTTCAATGCTTTTTGATAGCCTGTGATCGACAGAATCTGTTCCGTCATTTCAGTAATCGTGGCTTTCTTTTGAACCTGATGGAATAATTTCAGCATATCGCAAAATTCCGTGATCTTCTTCGCGGTCCGCACGGGAATCCCCGTCAGATCAACACTCTTGCCCGCTTCGTACAATGAAATGCCATGCATGTCGGCAAAATTTTGCAGCTTCGTGATCGAAGTTGCGCCGATTCCGCGCTTCGGCTCATTGACGACGCGCGCAAACGACATCGAATCGTCCGGATTGGCAACCAGACGCAGGTAGGCCAAAATATCCATGATTTCCTTGCGATCGTAGAAACGATGGGCACCGACCAGCTTGTAGGGGATGTTTGCCTTGACAAATGTTTCTTCAAGCGTACGCGACTGCGCATTCGTACGGTACAAAATCGCAAAGTCATTATAGCTGCGATGTTTTTCCCTGATCTCTTTTTGAATGCTCTTGATGACGAAATAGCCTTCGTCAGCCGCATTGTCGGCCCGATAGTAGGTAATTTTGTCACCGGATTCGTTTTCGGTCCAAAGCGTCTTGTCCTTGCGATTGAGATTATGCTCGATCACTTCGTTTGCAGCCTGCAGAATCGTTTTCGTCGAGCGGTAGTTTTGTTCAAGTTTGATGACGGTGGCATCCTTGTAATCTTTTTCAAAGTTCAAGATGTTTTCCATGTTGGCACCGCGCCATCCGTAGATGCTCTGATCGGCATCACCGACGACGCAAAGGTTGCGAAACCCCTGCGCCAACATGTTGACCAGACGATATTGTGCTTCGTTCGTATCCTGATATTCGTCGACATGAATGTAACGGAATTTGCGCTGATAGAATTCGAGCGTTTCAGGCGAACTTTCAAACAGCTGGATCGTCTTCATGATCAGATCATCAAAGTCCATCGTCTGATTTTTCTTCAATTCGTCCTGATATATCTGATAAGCACGTGCGGAGGCAACTTCCATGGGATTCGCCTCTGCATTTGCCTGCAAAAGCGCTTCTTCTGGTTCGATCAGTTCATTCTTCCAGGAAGAAATTGAGGCGAGAAAGCTGCGCGGATCGTATTGTTTCGTGTCAAGATTCAGCGTATCGGCAACGATGTGTTTCATTAAAGTTTTTTGCTCGCTCGGACTGCCGATCGTAAATGCCTTTGAAAATCCGACTTTCTCGGCATCGCGACGCAAAATTCTCACGCACAAAGCATGAAACGTCGAAACCCAAACGGCTTCTGAACCGTATTCGACCAGCCTGTCGATACGTTCACGCATTTCGCGTGCAGCCTTGTTCGTAAACGTGATCGCCAAAATATTCCACGGATTGACATTTTGATGCTCGATAAGGTAGGCTACGCGGTGCGTCAAAACGCGCGTCTTGCCGCTTCCGGCACCGGCCATGATCAAAAGCGGTCCTTCCGTACAAACAACGGCTTCTCTTTGCTTATCATTCATTCCGTTCAATAAGTCATTTTGCGTCAAGTTGTTCAATCCCCTCTGAAAGTAATCAATCATTTCCTATTATACCAAAAAAGGCTCATTAGTTCTTTTAAAATTGCTTTAAAAGAACTTGTTTTCCCCGTTTCTTCGCGTTTTTTCGATGCTGATTCTGAGCATGAAAAATGCAGCGCCCACAGTAGCAATCAGCACCTTGCAGACGGCCGGTTTCTGCGTCAGTTTTCTGACAAATTACGGAGATGAATGCTTTGTCAGAAAACCAGAATGAGAAAGCGGCGAGATTACGGACATATTTCAAAAATCGGGGATTTGCCCGTAATCGGGAGCCGGGGGTTACGGGCAGATTTTAAAAATCGAGGATTTGCCCGTAACCGAAGACTGGGTTTTACGGACAGATTTCAAAAATCGAGGATTTGCCCGTAATCAGGAGCCGGGGGTTACGGGCAGATTTCAAAAATCGAGGATTTGCCCGTAACCGAAGACTGGGTTTTACGGGCAGATTTCAAAAATCGGGGATTTGCCCGTAACCGAAGACTGGGTTTTACGGGCAGATTTCAAAAATCGGGGATTTGCCCGTAATCGAAGACTGGGTTTTACGGGAATATTTCAAAAATCGGGGATTTGCCCGTAAT
>NZ_FOPI01000017.1:14192-53782 GCF_900113455.1 Ligilactobacillus ruminis DSM 20403 = NBRC 102161
GGATTTGCCCGTAATCGAAGACTGGGTTTTACGGGAATATTTCAAAAATCGAGGATTTTTCCGTAATCGGAAACGAGCACTGAATTTTTAGCGCACAAAAAAACAGCCGTCAAATCACGGCTGCCTTCATATCAACATGTTTACTCTTCTTCTGTTTTTGCTTCATCCCAGATTCCGGTTGCTTCGATTTGTGCGGCCGCTTTTTCAGGCGTCTCGGCAGAAACGAGGATGTAGCCTTCTCTTTCGACCGGACGCAACATTTCGGGAATTCTGAAGAACCGGTATGACCAATTGGATTTCAACGACCATTGAAGCCGCACCTTCTCGAGATCGGCCGTTGATACGATGACCATTGCGCCACTGGTACGCGGCACTGCATTTTCCAAAGGCATCCTGGCCAAAGCCCGCAAGTGCTGTTCAAACATTGACACGCTTGATGCCTGCTCAAGCACGTAACCCGGAACGCTAAGCGCCGGAACCAGGCGTTTGACGTAAAGCGTGCCTTCAGCCGTCAAAAAGAATGCCACCTGCATGACGCCGACATAGCTCAATCCCCTGACGATTTCTTTGGCAATGCGCTTTGCTTCTTGTTCGATCTGTTCAGGCACTTTGGCCGGTGCAAGCGTTTCATGCAGGACTCTGTCACGATAGACGTTCTCGACCAGCGGGAAGAAGTTCACTTCACCGTCGGCATCCCTGGTCAAAACAACCGAAAGCTCTTTGGCACATTCGACCCATGATTCAAGAATGTAAGTCCCCAAATCGATGATGTCTGCGCATCTTGCAATATCGGTCTGCTTGGTAATCATCCGCTGCCGTCTTTTGCCAAAACCTTTTTGAATCGGCTTCAAGACGCAAGGATACCCGATTGAGCCGATTTCCTGATAAATATCGTCCAAGCTGACAATCGTCGCATAAGGCGCAATGTTAACGTTCAACTGCTCAAAAAATGCTCGCTCAAGCAGTCTGTCCTGAGTAATCTCAAGCGTTTCGTGTCCTTGCGGGACTTTCGTGAAACGTTCGAGAAACTCGACCGTTTCTGAAGCAATGTTTTCTGATTCATATGTGACGACATTGCATCTTTGCGCAAAATCCTGTAATTTTTCCTTGTCATTCATGCGACCAACGATTTTGACGTCTGCCTCTGACAATGTTGGCACGCTTTGGCCGGTGCAATATGCTGCCACTTTAAAGCCCATCTTCTTGGCGGCTTGAGCCAACATAATCCCGTTTTGGCTATCCCCGATAATTCCAATCGTATCACCTGGGAACAACATCGCATTTTCCATTCTGCCACAACCTTCTAGTTTCATATTTATAAGACAATTTTACCACAACCAGTCGTATCAAAACATTTATCAGAGCATTCAAAAAGGACTTTTACCATTTTTTAAGCAAAAGTCCTCTTCTTACCAATCAATTATTCTTTATCCAAGCCCTTCTTGCCGTTAAAGATGAGGTTGAGCAAGACAGAGCACAAACTTGCAACGACGATTCCGTTTCCTAAGAAAAGCTGCAGCGTCTTCGGCAAGTCTTGGAAAATTCCCGGATAAACCGAAACGCCAAGACCGAGCCCGATTGAAACCGCCACGATCAAAATATTGTGCTCATCTTTAAAGTCAACGTCAAACAGCATTCTGATCCCTTGAACGCTGATCATCGCAAACATCACCAACATCGCCCCACCCAAAACGGGCGTCGGAATAATCGTCGCAAGCGCACCGACTTTTGGCAAAAGGCCCATGAGCATCAATAACACTGCAGACCAGTAAATCGGGCGTTTGGTTTTGATGCCGGAAAGTTCAAGCAGTCCGACGTTTTGCGAAAAAGTCGTATAAGGGAAGGTGTTGAACACCCCGCCTAAAATAACCGCGAGTCCTTCAGCACGATATCCGTGTTTGAGATCGTCTGCCGTGATGTCTTTGTCAAGCAGATTGCCCAACGCAAAGAAAACCCCCGTCGATTCGACCATCGAAACAAGCGAAATGATAATCATCGTTACCGAAGACGACCACTCAAACTGAGGAACGCCGAAATAAAACGGCTGCGGCAAGTGGAACCAGGCTGCTTCGCTGACAGGAGAAAGCGAAACCATCCCCATTAAAAATGCGACGAGCGACCCGACGATCAGCCCAATCAAAACGGCAATCGAGCGAACAAAGCCTTTTCCTAAAACCTGAACTCCCAAAATAATCGCAATCGTCAAAAATGCACAAAAAAGATTTTTCGGAGCACCAAACGCTTTAGCCGTCGCATCACCGCCGCCCATGTTTTGTACGGCAATCGGAATCAGCGTCAAACCGATGACCGTAATCAGCGTTCCGGTAACGACTGGCGGGAACAAGCGCTTGATTTTTGAAAATTGCCCTGCAACAAAAAAGACAAAAAACCCGGCGACGATGATTGCGCCGTACATCGTGCCAATCGTAAACTGCTTGCCGATCATCTTAAGCGGTTCGACTGCTTGAATCGCGCATCCCAAAACAACCGGAAGCCCTATCCCAAAATAACGGTTGCGTGCGAGCTGTAAAAAAGTCGCCAAACCGCACATGAAAATATCGATTGAAACAAGGTACGTCATTTGTTCGGCATTAAACTTCAGAGCCGTGCCGATCAACAAAGGAACGGCAACAGCGCCAGAATACATGGCGAGCAAATGCTGCAATCCTAAAACGGCGGCTCTTCCCTGACTGACTTCTTTTTCCATAACTATTCTTCCCCCACAAAATGCACGGTGTCATTTTCAAATGAAGAAATGCGTGCCAGAGACTCCAGACGAATTCCTTGACCTTTGATCCAACCGGCACCTTCCTGGAACGATTTTTCAACGACGATTCCCACGCCTTCAACCTTGACGTCAGCCTGCTTGCAGATTTCAAGCATTCCTTTGACTGCTTGGCCGTTAGCCAGGAAATCGTCAATAATCAAAACGTGATCATTTTTTGACAAAAACTTGCTGTCAACAGAAATCGTATTTGTCACTTTTTTCGTATATGAGTAAACCTCTGCAGTGTAAGTCCTGTCATCAAGCGTTGACGGTTTTTTCTTTCTGGCAAACAAAACCGGCACGTTCATGACGAGTCCAGCCATAATTGCAGGTGCTATCCCGGAAGCTTCGACCGTCAAAATTTTGGTGACGGGACGTTCTTTAAATAACCTCGCAAATTCCTGACCAATCTCATACATCAATTGCGGATCAATCTGGTGATTCAAAAACTGGTTAACCTTTAAAACGTTTCCCGGCAAAACGACGCCATCTTGACGAATGCGATCCTCAAGCAATTTCAAAATAATTCCTCCTCGTGCATCGTACGAAATAAAATTGCAAACAAAAAGGCTTTCCTTACCCTCAACAGTAAAAAAAGCCAATAAACCTAGCTATTCTTACTCATAGTCCAAGATTTACGGCCTTGGGTAGAAACTTGCCGACCATATTACGGCATTTATACAAGTAACACTAGCATAGGATAACATATTCCAAATTATTCTTCAATGATAAACGGCTAAGAAAAAGTCTTGCCATGACCGGACATCATCAGATTTCAAAGCGAATCGTACTGGTTCAAATCATATTCTTCAATTAAGGAAATCAGTTTCTGCGCATATCCGGGGTCAGTCGCATATCCTTTATCCTGAAGCGCCTGGGCTGCCTGTTTATAATCAGATGCCTCAAGCACCGAACGATAATGCTCCTTATCCCACTGCGTTCCGTTCAAAAAAAGCTGCGTGTGTGCTCTGACTGAATCATCCCAGCTGTCATATGTAGCAAAACGCGCCTTAACGGTTATCCACTGTCCATTGACATATTCCTGCGTCGTCAGCAGCACGCTGCTTGCCTGATTGCTTTTGATTCCAAACAAGTTGTTATACTTGGAAGAAAGTTCGCTTCTTCCCCAATCAGATTCCAAAGCAGCCTGCGCCAAGGTAATGCTTGAAAAAACATGATGCCGTCTTTGCTGCTCTTGAGCAACAGGTACGAGCACTTTGATGAAGCTTGATTTATCAGAGCTGTTTTTAGCATACTGTTCCGTTTTCGGCTCGGTATTTTGAACGTTTCCAACATCCAGAACCCACTTCGTCAATTGAACGCTGATTAACGCAACGACCAATAAAACCAAGATAATGTCAGGATACCGAAGCCTGCCGTTGACAATCAGAAAGCCTCTCTTCTTTTTTGGATAATTTTTTTTGCGTGCCACAAAGTCTCACCCCACAAGCACTGAACGGAATTGCGCAAAACGACTATTTCCTTTCAAGTCTTGACAGCAACGGAACGGAAATTGCAGGACCAACGATGCCGGCTAAAATAGCTTCCGGAACGCCATTCGTCCCGATAACGCCGAGCAGGTACGGCAAAAGGGCCTTGACGTCAAGCGAATACAATGTCTGTGACTGTCCGCGATAGAGCAGATAGATCAAGCCGAGCACCAAAATCGTATTCGTCATCGCCCCAAGAATTGAAGCAACGCACATTGCCGGAACTTTTTTAATTTTATTTCTGAGAAAAATAAATGCATAACCGACAACGACACCGATTAAAATTCTAGGCACAATCGATACCAACGGATTGACAAAGACGATTGTCGCCAAAGGACTCGTTGGCCAGACGTAGGCCCTGATAAACGTGATGAGCCCCCAGACTCCCCCGACGATTGCACCGTCACGAGGTCCCAAAACAATTGCCGCAATGATTACGGTGACGTGAATCGTTGTCAGATTCAAGGGACCGACCGGAATGTAACCGAAAAAAGGCACAAAATTCTGTACGATGATAATTGCGCAAAACAACGCTATCAAAACGCTGCGAAACGTTTTATTTTTATTGTCCAAAATAATACCCTCCATGAATTTTTTCGTCAAATCGACTTGTTTCAAATTATATCACAAGTCTAAATTTCAATGTTACCTTTTAAACAATATCATCGAACAAATTCGTCCATTTTGATGAATATCGTTCGCAAAATCTTTGAATTCGCTTTGACGTTTCATTCACTGTATTTCGCAAAAAAAGTTCAGTTTCTTGCTTGAATTAAATGAAATGCCGAACGAAGGCGGCCGATTCGCGAGTAAAAACCGTCTTTTTAAATGCAGTGCTGCTCACCCGATTCCGCCAGGCTCTCACTCAAATTCACCGCCGAACTATTTTTGGTTATTCCCATCATAGCAGGCGTCATGCATGCAAAAAACCGGATCAGACTTGCAATTGATGGCAAATCATCCGGTTTTTCAATTTACGGCATCGTTTTTCACAGCTTCGCGTCATCATTCCCATCCTTTGGCAACGTCGATCCATTCCTTGGGATGAGCAAGTTTTTCAAGTTCTTCAAGCGACAGCCGCACCGCAGAATGAGCATCCCCTGCAGCCGGATATACCGTCTTGAAACGTTTGAGCGATTCATCCAAAAAGACGGCCACGTTTTCCTTGACTGCAAACGGACAAACGCCGCCAGGAGCGTGCCCGATGAACTTTTCCACAACGTCTGACGCAATCATGCGCGGCCTCTTGTGAAAACGATCCTTGAACTTGCGATTGTCAACTTTGGCATCCCCCGCCATAACGACCAAAAGCGGCTTTTCATCAAGCAAAAACGACATTGTTTTAGCAATGTGTTCAGGCTCGCACCCCAATGCATGAGCAGCTTCTTCGACCGTTGCGCTGGAATCTTCAAGCACGATGATTCGATCCGCATAATTTTCTTTTTCCAAATATTGTTCGACCTTTTCTCGACTCAATCCCGTCACTCCCTTGTAAAATATCGAGATAATTCTAACATCAAGATTAAAAAACAGCAATAATAAATTGAGAATATTTTTTATCCAAATGCAGCGCTGCATTTGGATAAAAGAGTTTCACGTATCAAAATAGAAAAAATGCCGGACAAAATCAGTCGACTTGCAACTTCCTTTGTTCGACATTCAATTTATTTCAAGACAAAAACGGGTCCTTTTTCCGAAGCCTCGAGTTTTCAGTTTGAGGACCGGTTTTTTCAGGATTCTTTTTTCAAGACTATTCCTTGCGCAATGATTCAACAGGATCAAGTTTGGAAGCACGGTTTGCCGGAAACAGTCCTGCCAGCATGCTGATGACGATGCTGATGATGATGCCGGAAATCAGAAACTGCGGTTCAAGGTTGACAACGTTCACGTCATAGGCCGGCTTTGTCACCGAATTGATTGCAAATCCAAGAATCTCCGTAATGACGACCCCCAAGAGACCAGAACCGAGCCCAATCAGAAACGCTTCTGAAACAAAAATGCGACGAACGTCTTTGCGACGAGCTCCGAGAGCTTTGAGCACGCCGATTTCCCTTGTCCGTTCGACAACGGAAATGTTCAGCACGACCAAGATCATGATTGCGGAAACAACCAGCGAAACGCCGGCGATTGCCGCCAAGACATACGTAATAACGTCAAGCATCTGCGTAAACATGTCGGTCATCGTTTCTTGCATCGATCCTGAATATCCGAGCTTTTTGACCTTGTCTTTGATGGCTTTCGTATTGTCGGAGTTCTTTGTATATAAGAATACCGTATTGGCCTTGAGCCTTTGTCCGTTGTCTTTGAACACCTGATTCAAATCACCGTAACGAACGACGATCGTGCTCGTTTGCGTATCGTAAATTCCGCTGACCTTGACTTCTTTTTCAATCGGTTTGTCACCGATTGTGAGCGAAAGCCTGACTTTTTTGCCAATGATGTTTTTGCCCAAAAGATCTGCCGTCGCCTGATCAAGCAAGACTTCGTTCTTCTTTGGAGCATGACCTTTCGTAATGCTTGATTTCGTAACCGACTTGGACATCGTCATCAGCATCATGATGTTTGCCGTATTGGAATTAAAAGCAACCTTGTTCGTCCCAAGAGAAAACGTGGAATATCCGCGCTGAATCGTATCGACGTTTTTAATTTTCTTCAATTTGTCGATGTCTTTTTGACTGAAAGTATTCTTTTTGGACGTCCCGGTCATCATTGAAATATGATCTTCACGCACGCTTCCGATCGTGCTTGAATCTCCGGCCTGAACTTTTTCCTGCTGTTTTTTATCCATTTCAAGACTTTGCTTATGTACTTCAGTCACGTTCGGATTCGTATAGGTAACCATCGTGCTCTTGATGTAATTCGTCACGCCGCGTCCGATTCCGAGCATCAAAACCACCGCCATGATGCCGATGCTCGAACCGAATGCCACTAAAGCATTGCGCCCGAACTTGGCTTTCATGTTAAGGAAAGCAAGGCGAATCGCATTCGTCAAGCTCATGTTCTTAACCGGGCTTGTTTCTTTCTTATCAGCTGGTTTCTTATGGAATTCAACATCTTGCGTCGTATCTGAGATAAGCGAGCCGCTGTCGATTCTAAGAACTCTGGTACAATGCGAAGCAACCCTGTCAGAGTGCGTAACCATCAAAACGAGCTTGCCGCTTTCAGCAATTTCCTTGATCATTTCAAGCACGGTGTCGGTCGTTTCAGCATCCAAAGCTCCGGTCGGCTCATCGGCAATAATCACGTCCGGATCATTGATCAAAGCACGCGCAATGGCCACGCGCTGTTTTTGGCCGCCGGAAATCGCATCAGGCTTTTTATGCATGTGTTCGCCTAAACCGACTTGATTCAAAAGGTCTGCTGCCCTTTTGTCGCGAGTTTCTTTGTCAACGTTTGACAAAGTCATCGCAAGCGAAACGTTGTCCAGCAGACTCAGATGAGAAATCAGATTGAAGTTCTGGAAGATGAATCCAATGCTTTTTTTGTGAAATCTGTCCAGTTCCTGCTTGGTATAGTCACGCAGGTTCTTGCCTTGATAGATGATTTCTCCCTCAAAATCAGAATCAAGTCCGCCAATCAGATTCATTAAAGTCGACTTTCCGCTGCCGGATTCGCCGACAATCGAAACCAGTTCTCCCTCTTCAAAAGAGGCGCTGATTCCCTTTAAGGCTTGAAAAGTGCCGCCGCCAGGCATCTTATAAACTTTTTTAACGTTCTTCAATTCCAAAACTGCCATATGAAACCTCCGTAAAAATTTAACTTTAGCTTACGCTAATATACTGTATCAATTAATTTTTGTATAGTCAAATAATGTGATTAGGCTTACCGAAAAATATTAACCCGAAACCTTATAGTGCCTTCTAATCCTCTCAATAAAACCGACAGATGTTGTTTAATTTGATATTATCGATTATAACCATTACTGGATTTTATATCAATCAGCAAAAAACAGACAATTGTCGGTTTTGTTTAAAAAGAATGCTTTTCATGACAGACGACTCATTTTCATCGATGTGTCCGTAAACGGCAATGATTTTGCCGAATGCAACCGCTCGCTAAATCAGCGCGCAAAGCTCTCAGTCAAATTTGCCGCCAAACTATTCTGAGCTATTTCCATCATGGCAAGCGATTGTCATGCATATGCAAAACCCCGGACAATCGCAGTACTGCAAATCATCCGGGGTTTTCAATTTGAGTCATGGTTTCTTCCCAGCCTCTTTTATTCGTATCTTTATTTTTCAATGAATCTTTGCAATTCATCCAACGAGACGGAAAACATCTCCGGCTCACCGATTTTTTTAAGGAAGACAAAAGTCAGTGCCGCTTTAGAAACTTTTTTATCATGCTTCATGATGTCAGTCATACGCGAATCTGAAAGGAGTTCGTCTTCAAGCGGAAGTCCGACCGCTTGCAAACGGTCGCAAATTGCTTGTGTCGTTCCTTCCTCGGTTAGTCCGCGACTTTCAAAAATTCGATTGACTTCGGCAAGTCCGATCGAAATCGCTTCACCGTGAAGCAGTCTGCCATCCGCAAGAAGTTCAACCGCATGGCCGATGCTGTGCCCAAAATTGAGCAATTTGCGCAAACCGCCTTCTTTTTCGTCCTTTGTAACGACTTCAGCTTTAAATGCCACGCTTCTTTGGATCAGTTCCGGAGCGTGTTTCAAAATTGCCTGCGCATCATCGATTTTTTCAATCAATTGCCAAAACGTTCCGCCGACCATTGCGGCACACTTGACAACTTCCGCATAACCTTCGACCGTAACCCTTTCGTCCAATGTCTTCAATA
Source organism: Ligilactobacillus ruminis DSM 20403 = NBRC 102161 (assembly GCF_900113455.1). GTDB lineage: Bacteria > Bacillota > Bacilli > Lactobacillales > Lactobacillaceae > Ligilactobacillus > Ligilactobacillus ruminis. Next base: position 23,238 of record NZ_FOPI01000017.1, read on the forward strand.
CCAGGGGATCAATCAGCACCAGATCGGGTTGGTAAAAGGTTCCGACAAGATTTTTTCCTTGCGCGATATCAATCGCGGTCTTGCCGCCGACGGAACTGTCAACCTGTGCAAGAAGCGAAGTCGGAAACTGAACAAACGAGATCCCGCGCATATAAAGCGAAGCGCACAGTCCGCCCAAATCTCCGACAACCCCGCCTCCAAGCGCGATCAAGCCGTCTCCTCTGGTCAAACCGAAATCGGCAATTTGAGAAACAACGTTGCTGAGAGTTTGCCATGATTTGCTTTTTTCTCCAGCTTCAACCGTAATGACGATGTTTTCGAATCCGGCTTCAGAAAGATTTTTTGAAACTTTCTTTGCGTAACGCGGGTACACGTTTGTGTCGGTCAAAATGACGCAACGTCTCCTGGTCCATACCTTTTCGAGATGTTCGGCAGGATTGTCGAGAACTCCTTCTTCGATTAAAATTTCATATGATTTGTCTTTGGTATCGACCGCAACGCTTCGCATTCAACCACCTCATTTCCAGGCTGAAACGACTTTGTGAATCTCTTCGCAACGACGTGCCATTTCCTTGAAAGTATCCGGCTTGAGTGCTTGCGGTCCGTCAGAAAATGCATGTTCCGGATCATCGTGAATCTCAACGATCAAACCGCTGGCACCTGCCGCAACGCCGGCCTGGGCAAGCGGCGTAACGAGATCCCAGACTCCGGCAGCATGACTCGGATCGACAATGACAGGATAATGCGTCAATTGCTGAAGAACGGGAACCGCACCAACATCAAACGTATTGCGCGTGTACTTGTTGTCAAACGTGCGAATTCCCCGTTCAATCAAGATAATCTGATTGTTTCCGCCTGCAGCAATGTATTCAGCAGCATTAAGCACGTCGTCAATCGTTGCAGACATGCCGCGCTTCAAAGCAACCGGGATCTTCGTTTTGCCGACTTCTTTAAGGAGCGAGAAGTTTTGCATATTGCGGGCACCGATTTGGAAGAAATCCGTGTATTTTCCGACAAGTTCAACGTGTTCGTCATCCATTACTTCAGTAATGACGTCCATTCCGTTCTCATCAGCAGCTTCACGCAAGTATTTCAGACCTTCTTCACCAAGGCCCTGGAATGAGTAGGGTGATGTTCTCGGCTTGAATGCGCCGCCGCGAAGAACCGTTGCGCCGGCTTCCTTTGCAACTTTGGCCATCCGGTGAATGTGTTCTTCGCTTTCAACGGAGCAAGGGCCGGCCATCAAAGCCAGCTTGTTGCCGCCGACTTCAGTATGCGCCGTTTTAACGATCGTATCTTCCGGATGAAGCAGACGGCTTGACTGAACCGCTGCCGGAACGTTCGTAATCACGTCTTCTGCCGCATTAAGAACTTCGCCTGGAATCTCGTCTGCCTTGGCACCTTGAACGGCAACGCGGTTTTCATGCACGAAAACCTGTTTCTTGCCATCAAATGCCTTCTTGACAACTTCAATTTCTTCCTTTGCTTCATCCTTCTTCAAAACAATAATCATAATATTTTCCTCCTAAATTATAAGCGAATTGCCGATAAATGATTTTCACCGGTTACATTTGTTTTTTGAAACGTCAAAACAACGTTTTCGACCGTGAAGCCTGCATCTGCAAGCACATCGTCCATTGCGCCGCTTGCGCCGAATTCATCAAGTCCAACGATCGTTCCGTCAAGTCCGACGTAACGTTCCCAACCGCGCGTCGAGCCCATTTCAATGGCCGTTCTTCTTCTGACGGACGGCGGAAGCACCTGATCCTTGTAATTTTGCGGCTGTGCATCGAAACGTTCCATAGATGGCATGGATACGACGCTGACGTCTTCACCCAGCTTGAACAAACGCTCTTGAGCTTTGATTGCCAATGAAACTTCTGATCCGGAAGCAATCAGGATTCCACTTGGCCGCATCCCCTTTTGCGGAGAAACAACGTATCCTCCGCGAGCAACGCCTGCATCTGCGAGCTTGGACGTCCGTGACAAAACAGGCAGCTTTTGACGAGTCAAAACCAAAACCGTCGGATGATCAACGGAATCAATCGCCTGTTGCCAAGCAGCGATCACTTCGTTCGGATCAGCCGGACGAAGCACGTCGATATTTGGCAATGAGCGCAGACTCATCAGCTGTTCAACGGGTTCATGCGTCGGTCCGTCTTCTCCGACTGCGATTGAGTCATGGGTGAAAACGTAAACGACCGGGAGTTTTTGCAAAGCAGACAAGCGAATCGCACCTCTCAGGTAATCCGAGAACACGAGGAACGTTCCGCCGAATACTCTAAGACCGCCATGCAAAGCCATTCCGTTCATGATCGTTCCTTGAGCAAACTCGCGAACGCCGTATGCGACGTTTCTTCCGGTCGGATGCTCGTCATCAAGCAGACCGCTTGCGTCAATTGCGGTTTTGTCTGACGAAGACAAGTCTGCGGAACCGCCGACAAGATTGTCCATTTTTTCTGCAAGAACCTGGATAACCTTATGACTCGTATCGCGGCTTGCTTCCGCTCCGCTCTCGTAGCGCGTCATCCCGTCAAGAGCATTGAGGCAACGTTTTCCGTTTAAGACCGCAACCGTTTCATCAAAGCATTCTTCATCAGATGCCGCCAAATCGTCAAGCACCTTGCGCCAATCGTCATGAGCCTTTTTGCCGCGATTTTCGATCATCGTTTCAGCTGCAGCTTTGACTTCCGGCAAAACCGTGAAGGCTGGTCCGTCATACTCAAGACGAGTCCGAAGATTTTCAAGTCCTTTTTCTCCAAGCGGCGCACCGTGCACGGCATTCGTTCCAGCCTTGTCAGCCCCGAAACCGATTGTCGTTTTGATTTCGATCAGACTCGGCTTATCCGTTTTCTTGGCCTTTTCGATCGCCCGATCGATTTCATCGACGTCATTGCCGTTTGCAACCAGCTGCGTATCCCAGCCATAGCTTTCAAATCTGCGGCAAACATCCGTCCTGAAGCTTCTTGAAGCCGGTCCGTCCAAAGAAACGTCATTTGAATCGTATAAGACGATTAATTTGGATAGACGCTGATTACCAGCAAAGCTGGCTGCTTCATGCGAGATTCCTTCCATTAAATCACCGTCACCGACAAGACAGTACGTGAAATGGTCGACCACTTTGGCTTTTTTGTTCAAGCGAGCCGCCAAAGTTCTTTCAGCAAGCGCCATTCCGACTGCCATCCCGATGCCTTGGCCAAGCGGACCCGTTGTTGCTTCAACACCGGGAACATGTCCACGCTCAGGATGACCAGGTGTCTTGCTTCCAAAACGCCGGAAGTTCTTCAAGTCATTAATCGACAGATCAAAGCCGCTGACGTGAAGCATTGCATATAAGAGTGCCGATCCATGTCCGGCAGAAAGAACGAAACGGTCGCGATTCGACCACTCGGGATCTTTCGGATTTACTCGCAAATGACGTGAAAACAACGCCCACATCATCGGTGCCGCTCCAAGGGCAATCCCCGGATGCCCTGAATTTGCCCGCTGAATCATTTCACAGCTCAAAACGCGCAGATTGTTGATTGCAAGTTCATCAATATTTTGTCCAACTTCCTTTGTCATTTTCGTTCCTCCCGATTAATAAAAAAGCTCCTACAGCGACACTGTAAGAACCAAAAATCTGTCAAGATACGAAAAACAGAAAATTAAAAAGGCCTCACAGTGCAATTGCATCCATGCGACCTTCGACCACAAGAAAATCATTACCGGCCGCATCCAGTTTGGGAAAGTAACGCCCATACCAGATGCGGCATCGACGTCACTGGATAAACCAGTAATAGTAAAATCGTAATTGTGATTTTGCAGTTGATTTTCTCATGATTACATTCTCCTTAAAAAATTAAATCGTCATTAAATAAACTTGTTGATACGATTATAATTCGATTTTAGTGATTCGTCAACCATTTTTTTAGTCTTTTTTAATTTTTGTGAAAAAAGAATTTTTGCATCCACGAATCATTCTTCTTGATTTGAACAAAGGCAACCGCAGCAAACAAAACCGCACCAATGAAGTCGGCAATCAAATCGCCCATCGTGTCCATCAAGGCAGCTCTTCCGACCAACATGTGACCGTTTGCCATATAGCGCTGCAGATTCATCCCGAACGAATCACACGTAAATTCATAAAATTCCCATAAAACACCGCACATCATCGCAAACGCCGTCGCATACAGACTGATGAAACCCGGCGGAAGTTCTTGCTGCTCTTTTGGAATGAGCGCACCAAAAAGCGACAGCGCAAAACTTGCGAGCAAAGCACCGCTGATAAGGTGGAGTCCTTTGTCCCAATAAGGAATTCGATAAAAGTGATAGATGGTTCCCAAATAAATTGCCCCAAAGATAAAAAGCAAAAAGAATCCGTAAATCATCGGAGGAAGGTATAAATCAAATTTGACAGAAATGATTTTCGGCAAACAAACGATCACGATTCCCAAAACGATTTCCAGACAAAGAAACAATGCTGCATTTTTATTCTTGGGGACAGTGGCCAAAAACACATCCTTAGCTGTCAAAACAAGGGAAAAGAGCATCATCAGCACAATTGCCGCCAACCCGCAGTCAGTAGCTTTTTTCATATTCAAAACACATCCTTTCGAATTCAATTATCCTATTGTCGCTTAAAACTGGCAAGCATTTGTTCTTGACGACAGCGGCTCGGAACGACTCCGTACGATTCTTTAAACGCCTGGCTGAACTTGCTTTGGCTGGAGCATCCGACCGTGCCTGCAACGTCAAAAAGCGGCATATCGCTTTCTTTAAGAATTTCGGCAGCTTTTTTCATTCGATAGTCTTTCATACATGAAGCGATCGGTTTTCCGTAAACCTTCTTGAACACTGCTTTGAGCGTCGTCTGATTCATCAAAAACCCGCTTGAAAGCACGTCGATCGTATATCTTTTATCCAAATTTTCAATCAGTTTATCGCCAAAATTATCCCTTTCGGAAAAATATCTGTCCCGTTCGGGCAAAACCAAGCCGCTTTCCTTGTTAATTTTGATTTGAAAATGTATGCTTAAATCTGTAGACAAACAGCCGTCTCCGATTTTTAACCGGATTGGTTTGAAACGTTATGCAGAAAACACAATACTGAAATCATAGTTCTTAATAACGTTGAAACAAGTCCCGACCAGGAAATGGTTGATGATATTGTAAGCATTGTTAACATATTTTCTTGTCGCTTGCATGTTTTGCGAAAATATAAAAGCAAAATTGCAAACGACAAGTCTTTGAAAGGAGATGAAAATGATGATAAGAACCCAAAAGGTAAGGCTGTATCCCAATCGAACCATGAAAAAGGTTCTTGACGATTTGTGCGATTACAGACGCTATTGCTGGAATCAAGGATTGGCTTTATGGAACGATATGTATGATGCCTCTTTGATTTTGGAAGACAAAGAACTTTTGCCCAATGAACGCAAGGTTCGTGACGAACTGGTTGCCGATAAAGCCGACTGGCAGTATCAGCTGTCAGCCAGATGTCTTCAGCTTGCCGTTTCTGATTTAGGCAAGGCGTGGAAAAATTTCTTTAACAAAGCTCAGCCCGACTGGGGCAAACCGCAGTTCAAGTCTAAAAAAGCCCCCAGACAGGGATTCAAGACCGATAGAGCCAAAATCGTCAACGGAAAGCTGCGATTGGATAAACCGCGCGGAATCAAGAAATGGTACGATATTCGTCTTAAAGGAGCAGCATTCTTAAAAGGCGAATTGAAAGTCGTTTCTATCTACCGTGAAAACGGCAAATACTGGGCGAGTCTGCCTTTTGAAGTCGAAATCAAAACAAAAGCCAAAACTGGCAAGCAGACGGCTGTTGACTTCAACATTGGTCATTTCAGCTACACGGAAGGACAAGTCAAAACTTTACCGCATAATCTCAAAACCTTGTATGAGCGCATCAAGCATTATCAGCGATCGTTAGCCAGAAAACGGAAAGCAAACGGAAAGAAGGCAGCTCAATCGAATAACTACGCTGAAACGAAAGCCAAGTTGCAGCGTGATTATCGAAAAGTTGCCAACACTCAGCATGATATCGTTCAAAAGTTTACGACCGAGCTGGTCAACAATTATGACGAAATCGTTATTGAAGATTTGGACGTGAAGCGAATGCAGATGAGTCACGTTGCGTCTAAAGGATTGCAACGGTCGTTGTTTGGCTGTTTCAGACAGGTTTTAGCTTATAAATGCCAATGGTACGGCAAAGAATTATTTTTAGCCGACAAATTCTATCCAGGCACGCAACGGTGTTCTCGATGCGGATTCGTCAAGACTGGTGATGACAAAATCGGTCTTGACGGCAACATGAAACATAAAACCAAGCATAACGAATACGTTTGTTATGAATGCGATGCCGTCATGGACAGAGATGAAAATGCGGTCATGAATTTAATGGCATTGATATAAAAAAATCAAAAGGGGTGGGATACGTCCTTAAGCTGCAAGAGCCGGTCACTGTCATTAACCTCACGTTAGGATATGGGAATACCAGCGTTGACGGCAGCAAATAAAATTTAGGAAAGGAAAAGCTATATTCTTTCTAATAATGTGGAAAAATGTTTTGTATTCCCATATTATTCTACATTTTATATAGCAGAAACATTTATGAGAAAAGAAACTTACGACGTTACCGGAATGACCTGCTCTTCCTGCGTAAGACACGTTGAAAAAGCCGTCGAAAAGCAACCGGGTGTCAAAAAAGTCACGGTCAACCTTTTAAAAAACAGCATGGTGGTTGATTACGACGAAAACAAGCTTAATCAATCAGAAATAGAACATGCCGTTTCAGATGCCGGATATGGAGCAAGGCTTCGCTCAAAAAACGCTGATTTGACCAAAGATACGGAAGAAAATTCGGCTCAAAAAGAGTATGAGTCTTATAAGCAGCGCTTGATCTGGTCAGTCATCTTTACCGTCCCGCTGATCTACCTTTCGATGGGACACATGCTTGGTTGGCCTTTGCCGTTTTTCTTCTTAGGAACAACGAATGCCATCACCTTTGCCTTCACGCAGTTCCTGCTGCTTCTGCCGGTCATTTACCTTAACCGCAGCTATTTCATCAACGGGTTCAAGTCTCTTTTCAAGGGAACGCCGAACATGGACTCTCTGGTAGCGTTAGGAGCTTCGGCAGCTCTTGTCTACGGAATCTTTACTATTTACAAAATTGGCATTGGATTGGAATTTCTGGATTTTAAAAGCGTCTCGGCACACGTCATGAATCTTTACTTTGAATCTGCAGGAACCATCTTGACGTTGATTACGCTCGGAAAAACGCTTGAGGCAAAAGCCAAGGGCAAAACAACGGATGCCATTTCAAAGCTTTTGAATCTGGCACCTAAAATAGCCAGAGTGCTGCGTGACAACCAGGAAAAAAACGTTCCGGTAGAAGAAGTCAAGAAAGATGACGTCGTAATCGTCAAGTCCGGAGAAAGCATCCCTGTTGACGGCGTCATCATCTCTGGCAGCGCATCAATCGACGAATCTGCTCTGACGGGCGAGAGTCTTCCGGTCGACAAAAAAGAAGGCGACAAGGCAATCGGCGCAACCATCAACCGAAACGGCTATTTCAAAATGAGAGTCACCAAGACAGGCGATGAGACCGTCCTTGCTCAAATCGTCAAACTTGTCGATGAAGCAACAAGTTCCAAGGCTCCCATCGCTAATTTGGCCGATCGCGTCAGCGGCGTCTTCGTTCCGATCGTAATCGGCATCGCTTTTATCGCGGCCATTACTTGGCTGTTGCTTGGTTCAACGTTTGAATTTGCTCTTTCAATCGGAATTTCCGTCCTTGTCATCAGTTGTCCGTGTGCTCTCGGACTGGCGACGCCGACAGCCATCATGGTCGGAACCGGCCAGGGGGCAATAAACGGAATCTTGTTCAAATCCGCCAAGGCGCTTGAAACAACGCATGAGCTGCAAACAATCGTTTTTGACAAAACCGGAACGATTACGGAAGGCAAGCCGGTTGTCACCGACATCTTTCCGTTGCAAAATACAGAAAACGATTTGCTGCAAATTGCGGCTTCGCTTGAATCCTTGTCTGAACACCCTTTGGCTCAAGCAATTACGAATTCTGCAAAAGAAAAAAATCTTTCTTTGCTTGAGGTCGAAAAATTCACGCAGGTTGCAGGACAGGGAATTCGTGGTATTATCGATGGTAAGAAGGTTCTTGCCGGAAATTTGAAAATGATGAATGAAAACCAGATTGAAACAACGTCAGCAAATTTTCTTGACAACAGTACAAACAGCGGAAAAACAACGCTTTACTTTGCCCAAGACAATCGTCTCATCGGCATCATCCGCGTCGCTGACGTTATTAAAGACACAAGTAAAGAAGCAATTGAGGAACTCAATCAAATGGGCCTTCAAACGATCATGCTGACCGGTGACAACGAAACGACCGCAAGATCCATCGCTAAAAAAGCCGGCATCAGAAACGTCATCGCGGAGGTCCTGCCCGCTGACAAGGAACATGAGATTCAAAAGCTGCAAAATCAAGGACAAAAAGTCGCCATGGTCGGTGACGGAATCAACGATGCGCCTGCCCTTGCAAGAGCAGACGTCGGCATTGCCATCGGAGCAGGAACCGACATTGCCATTGATTCAGCCGACGTTGTTTTAATGAAAAGCCAGCTCACTGAAGTTTCGACCGCTATCAGGCTCAGCAAGGCGACCATCAAAAACATCAAAGAAAATCTTTTTTGGGCATTCATCTACAACATTATCGGAATTCCGATTGCTGCAGGAATCTTCTACCCTGCATTCGGACTTAAACTCAGTCCGATGATCGGTGCTCTTGCAATGAGTTTCAGTTCCGTCTTTGTCGTTACCAATGCTTTGCGGCTGCGCTTTTTCAGCGCAAGGCACTCTAATCATAAAAATTAATCCAGGAGGAATCAACAATGGAAAAAACATTTACCGTAAAAGGCATGACATGCATGAATTGTGCAAATCACGTCAAAGAAGCATTATTGAAAGTTGACGGAGTAACGTCCGCCAAAGTTGACCTTGAACAAAAAAAGGCAACGATTGAAGCCGATTCGACCGTATCGGACAAGGCATTAAAAGATGCGGTTTCAGATGCAGGCTATAAGGCCAAGTTCGGTTTCTTCAAATAGCTGATGAACCATGCCTAAAATTAAAGCCCTGGATGATTTGCAATTAATTACAAATCTCATCTGGGGCTTTTGCGTATTCAGGACAATCTTATGTTATGACAGAAATAACCAAAAGAAATCGGTTTTTCGTTAGGAAAGGTGAATTTGTTCGTAAAATTGAATGAGAGCTTGACGAGGTTACGGGTAAATTTCAAAATCGACGTTTTGCCGTAACCGGGAACTGGATTTTACGGGCAGATTTGAAAAAACATGAAAACAGCCAAGTATCCTCAACCTGGACACTTGGCTGTTTTTCATTAATCGTCTTATTTTGTGAAACCGTACTTCTTGTTGAAACGATCCACGCGACCATCTGCTTGCGTAAACTTTTGCTTACCTGTGTAGAACGGATGTGAATCACAAGAGATTTCGACACGAATCAATGGGTATGTTTTGCCATCTTCCCATTCGATCGTTTCTGAAGATGTCTTCGTAGAACCTGACAAGAACTTATAGCCTGTTGCAGAATCCAAGAAAACAACTTCATGATAATCTGGATGAATTCCTTGCTTCATTATAATTTCGCTCCTTTGCCCTGAACCATTTGCTGGATCAGAGTTATTCTGTGCTATCGCAACATACTTCATAATAACATGAAACTTCAAGTCATGCAATTATCTTTTTCCGATTTTTTTGCTTGACCGCGTCGTTTTCGACAAATCTTCGACCTTTTGGCAAAATTCAGCATTGTCTTTCGTCTGCTTGAAGACTTTTAAAATATCATTCGTGAAACGAACGGTATCGCTTGTTGAAATTCTGCGAAGCTTCCAAACTGCTTCAAGCTCTTCTTTGGTCAACAAAAGTTCTTCTTTTCTCGTGCCCGACTTCTTGATGTCAACAGCAGGAAAAATTCGGCGTTCTGCCAAATCACGATTCAATTGGAGTTCTTGATTGCCGGTCCCTTTAAATTCCTCAAATATGATGTCATCCTGCCTGCTGCCCGTTTCAACCAAAGCAGTCGCAATAATCGTCAGACTTCCGCCTTCACGGACGTTTCGTGCCGATCCAAAAAATTTCTTCGGACGGTACAAAGCCGTCGGATCCAGACCACCGGACAGGGTTTTGCCGCTTGAAGGAATCACGAGATTGTATGCGCGCGCAAGTCTGGTCAACGAATCAAGCAAAATCACGACATCCTGCTTATCCTCGACCAATCGCATCGCACGCTCAAGAACCATTTCTGAAATGTGAACATGACTTTCCGGTCTCTGATCAAAGGTCGAATAAACGACTTCACCGTTCGGATTGATTGATGAAACGTAATCTTCCAAATCGGTGACTTCTTCGGGACGCTCATCAATTAGAAGAACGATCAGTTTCGCATCTTTTGCATTCTTTGAAATTCCGGCTGCAATATTCTTCAAAAAAGTAGTCTTTCCGGCCTTAGGAGGCGCAACAATCATGCCTCTTTGACCAAATCCGACCGGTGCAAAGAGATCAATCAAGCGTGTCGACAAATCTTTGGGATTATTTTCAAGGACTAGTTTCCTATCAGGATAAATTGCCGTCAAAGCAGGAAAATGAGGTCTTCCCTTGGCTTCATCCGGATCTTTTCCGTTGACCGCATCAATATACATCATGCCGTAACGATCGTTATTGGAGCCTTTACGCGGCGGTCTGACTCTTCCGGCCACCTCATCACCGTTTCTCAGACCAAAACGCTTGATTTGAGATGCCGACAAATAGATGTCTTCTTTTGAAGGACTGTAATTGAGCGGTCTCAAAAAACCATAGCCGCCGTCATCGTAAAAAATTTCAAGAATTCCTTTCATCCTGAAATCGTCTTGTTCGGCCTGCGCCCGGATGACAGCCAAAGACAATTCCTTTTTGTTCATCTGACTATAGTATTTGATCTTGTATTCACGCGCATACTCGTAAATTTCTTTCAGCGTCTTCTTTTGAAGATCTTCAAGTGTCAAATTTTTTTTGCTCATATCATCCCTCGTTTTCTTCTAATGATTGAGACTCTCGCTTTCATTAATTACTTCAAGATCAACTGACAAGCCTCTGAATTTTTCAACGATCCGGTCATATCCGCGCAAAATATTGTCCGCTTTGTTGATGACGGTCGTTCCCTTAGCCATCAGTGCCAAGCCGACGAGAGACACGCCGGCACGAATTTCGCCCGCTTCAACCACTGTCCCGGAAAGATCGATCGAATGCCCGACCGTAATAATTCCGTCTTTGCTGGAAATCTTTGCGCCCATCCGCTGCATCTCAGGAATATGCTTGGTTCTTTCAGGATAAAGCGTGTCAATAATCGTCGAACTTCCTCTTGCCTTCATCAAAAGCGGCGTGATCGGCTGCTGCAGATCCGTGGCAAATCCAGGGAAGGGAGCCGTTTTGATATTTACCGGACTCAAAACGTCTCCGCCCGGAACATAAATCTCATCCTCATCGATTTCCATTCGAACGCCCATTTCCTCCAATTTGGACAAAAACGGATCCAGGTGTTCCGTGATGACATTTTTGACCAGCACGCCGTTGCCGTTGGCTGCGGCAAACGACAAATACGTCCCCGCTTCGATTCGATCGGGAATAATCGTGTGGACGTTCTTTGATCTGAGCGAATCAACGCCCTGAACGCGAATCTCATTTGTACCGGCTCCGCGAATATGGGCACCCATATTATTCAAAAAAGTTGCCAAATCAACGATTTCCGGCTCACGAGCAACGTTTTCCATAATCGTCAGTCCCTTGGCTTTGACGGCGGCCAACAAAACGTTGATCGTCGCACCGACAGAAACGAGGTCAAAAAAGATTCTTGCTCCGTGCAATCCTTCTGGACCCGTCGTAATGTGAACGGTATTTTCTTTTTCTTCAACATGCGCCCCCAACGCTTTGAAACCTTTGATATGCTGATCAATCGGACGCGGACCGATATTGTCGCCGCCTGGAAATCCAACGATTGCTTCGCCGAACTTTCCAAGCAAAGCCCCCATAAAATAATATGACGCGCGCAAACTTCGAATTGCGCCGCCTGGAAGCGGAACACTCTTGATTTTTGTCGGATCAACCAAAAGTTCCCCTCGTCTGTAAGTCGAATCGACATTCATCGCCTTTAAAATCAGCATCAGATTATGAACGTCCAAAATATCCGGAACCGAATCAAATTTAACAGGCGTATCTGCCAAAATGGCCGCAGGAATCAATGCAACAGTACTGTTTTTGGCGCCCCCGATTGTAACTTCGCCAGACAGCTTCTGTTGTCCCTTAACAATCATTTTTTCCATTTCAAATATATCCTCACTCAAAACTTTTTCGAATCATCATCAATTAATATGCAAAATTAATCGTTATCAACTTCATTTTGCATGCGCTGAAAAAAGAATGCGCCATATTGCATTTTACAAGATATGTGCTATTGTTTCAATATCATTACAAATATTATCTCATTTTTTTAACAAAAATGCGCTATGTTCTGAGCTATTTTGTTGACTTTCCAAATAATGACCGTTACCCTTGCATTAGGTGATCAGAGCAGATGACTTTCTTCTTTACATAAATACATAAATATCAGAAAGGAATTCAATATGTATCTTGCAATTAAAGAAATAAAACACGAAAAATTACGTTACGGAATGATTATCGCCATGATTGCCCTCATCAGCTGGCTCATCTTTATCTTGACCGGCCTTGCGCAAGGATTGGGAAACCAAAACACCGCAGCAATCGACAGCTGGAATTTCAAATCAATCGCATTGAACAAGGACGCAGACGTAAACCTGCGTCAATCTTTGATCACATCTGAACAAATCAGCGCCCTGCATTTAACCAAAAAAGAAACGCTGCTTGGACAGGCATCCGTCGTAGCCAAGCACAAAAAGATGAAAAATACGAGTGCCAACTTCATCGGCCTTGAGAAAAACGGGTTTATTGCAAAAGACATCAAAAATTTTCCGACAAAATCAGGCGATGTCTTGCTTGATGACTCATTCAAACGTTCCGGATTGAAGAAAGGCTCAAAAATCAAATTGAATTCAGAAGGCAAAACGTTCACCGTCATCGGATTCGTCGATGATGCCAAAATCAACATTTCGCCCGTAATCTATGGTACCCTGTCAGATTGGCAATCATTGAGAAACGTCCCCGAAAACTTCAAGGCAAGTGCCGTCGCGTCGCAGAAAAAAGGTTTTGAAGCAAACGATCTTTCAACGTATTCCAAACAAAAACTGATTGACAATCTTCCCGGCTATGAGGCGCAAAATGCCACTTTTGGCTTGATGATCGGTTTTTTGCTAGTGATTTCGCTCATCATCATGGGCGTTTTCCAATATATCATCACCATCCAAAAGCTAGCTAATTTTGCCGTTTTAAGAGCACAGGGCATCCCCTCGTCATTCCTTGTCAAAAATACGATTTCGCAGGCATTTCTTTTGGGCGTAATCGGGCTTGTCCTCGGGACTTTGCTGACTTTCATCTGTTCGCTCGCAATTCCGAGTTCGGTTCCTTTGAAATTTGAGCCGTTGGCAATGCTTCTGGTCGGATTTTTGCTGCTTATCGCGGCAATTCTCGGATCGCTGGTTCCAATCAGAACGATTCTCAAAGTAGATCCTGCAAACGCAATCGGAGGTTAAGACAATGGAAGCAATCGAACTAAAAAACATCAACAAGTACTACGGAAAAGGCACAAGCAAGGTCCACGTCTTAAAAGACGTCAGTTTTAAGGCTGAAAAAGGCGAGTTTGTTTTGATCTTGGGCCCGTCAGGTTCCGGAAAAAGCACGTTTCTGACGATTGCCGGCATCTTGCAAAAACCGACTTCCGGCGACGTTTTGATCAACGGGACGAATACTCGTAACATGCCGATGAATTCCAAAGAAAAACTTCGCTTGAACAAAATCGGTTTCGTGCTCCAGTCGCATAACCTCGTACCCTATCTGACCGTTTCAGAACAATTCGAGCTCGTAGACAAAGTTAAAAACACTGAAAATCTCAGTCAAAAAGAACTTGAAAAATTGCTTGAATCGCTTGAAATTTCTAATCTGATATCTAAATATCCAAACGAGCTTTCAGGAGGTCAAATGCAGCGTGCTGCCATTGCACGTGCCCTTTATGCAAATCCGGAAATCATCCTCGCAGACGAACCGACGGCCGCACTTGATACGCCGCGAGTCAAAGAAGTCGGCAATCTTTTAAGCAACCTTGCCCATCGTCAAAACAAGGCCGTCATCACTGTAACTCATGATTTGCGATTATTGGATCAGGCCGACAGAGTCTACGATCTTAACGATGGAAAGTTAAATGAAAGATAAATTCTAAAAGCCCCAAAAATCGATAAATTCGATGTTGGGGCTTTTTGGTTATTTTTGCCACGACGAGAAATTGTCCTGCATACGCAAAAACTCGGATAAGATTTGCAATTAACTGCAAGTCATCCGAGTTTTTCAATTTGAGTCATCGTTTCTTCCCAGCCTCTTCCGGCCAGACATAATTAAAATTTATTTTTCCGCTGCAGACTTTACAAATTCAGCAAACAATCCTTCCGGACGTTGCGGACGTGAAAGAAATTCCGGATGGTATTGCGCAGCTACGAAGAATTTATGGTCAGTAATTTCAACAACTTCAACCAAACGATTGTCAGGAGACGTGCCGGCAAAAGTCAAGCCTTTGTTTGACAAGATTTCACGATAATCATTGTTGAATTCGTAACGATGACGGTGACGTTCTTGAATCACGTCTTGATTGTCATACGCTGCTGCTGTTCTTGTTCCTTGCTTGAGCTTGCATGGATAAAGGCCAAGGCGTTGCGTTCCGCCCATATCTTCGATGTCAGCTTGATCAGCCATCAAATCGATAATATTGTTCTTGCAGTTTGCATCAACTTCAGCACTGTTGCAATCTTCAAGTCCGCAAACGTCGCGGGCAAATTCGATGCAGGCCATTTGCATGCCAAGGCAGATGCCAAGGAACGGAACGTTGTTTTCACGCGCATAACGAATGGCCTGAATCATGCCTTCGAGGCCACGATTGCCAAAGCCCCCGGGAACGATTATGCCGTCATAACCTTTCAACTCGTCAGCAACGTTTTCTGCAGTCAATTCTTCAGAGTTAAAGTAGTCGATTTTGACATTTGCATTAATCTTATAGCCAGCATGCTTCAAAGCTTCGTTAACCGAAATATAAGCGTCAGGAAGCTGAACGTACTTGCCGACAAGCGCAATTTTGACTTCTCCTTCAAGGTTGCGAACGCGTTTGCAAAGCGATTTCCAATCGGTCATGTCTGCTTGCGGCGTGTCAAGATGAAGCATCTTGCAGACGATTTCGTCCATGTGTTGTGCTTGCAAATTCAGAGGAATTTGATAAAGCGTGTCAACATCCATTGATTCAATGACCGCTTCTGGTTCAACGTCGCAGAAATTGGCAATTTTGTTACGCATGCTTTCCGAAATCGGCTTTTCCGTTCTGACAACCAAAATATTCGGTTGGATTCCAAGGCCGCGAAGTTCTTTAACGCTGTGCTGCGTTGGTTTCGTCTTCATTTCGCCGGCTGCATGAAGGTAAGGAACGAGCGTCGTGTGAATATAGACGACGTTTTCGCTGCCGACTTCGGAACGCATTTGACGCAATGCTTCCAAAAACGGCAATGATTCGATATCACCAACGGTTCCGCCGACTTCTGTGATAACGACGTCAGCATCCGTCACCGTTCCTGCACGCATGATTTTTTCCTTGATCATGTTCGTGATGTGAGGGATAACCTGCACCGTTGCACCGAGATAATCGCCGCGACGTTCTTTTTTCAAAACTTCTGAATAAATTTTTCCGGTTGTAACGTTCGAGTACTTGTTCAGGTTGATGTCAATGAAGCGTTCATAGTGACCTAAATCAAGATCCGTTTCAGTACCATCATCCGTAACGAATACCTCACCGTGCTGATACGGACTCATCGTCCCTGGATCAACATTGATATATGGATCAAATTTTTGAATCGTAATTTTTAAACCGCGATTCTTAAGTAAACGTCCCAGTGACGCAGCCACGATTCCCTTGCCAAGCGAAGAAACCACACCGCCAGTAACAAAAATATACTTGGTCATTATAAAAAGCTCCTTTGAATTTTTTCGGGTATTTTCCAACAAAAATAACAAGCTCCCTATTCCTCTTTTATGAATAGGGAGCTTGTCTTGCCGTACTCTTGGCCTCAATATATGTGAGGCGCCCATAAAGCATTCTACATAATTAATCGACGAGCGTCAAGCAAAAATTATAATTCGTCGTCACCATCGGAATCTTCGTCATCATCCAACTCGTTCAGCTGACCTTCGATGCCGTCCGGAAGATCGTCTTCAGTATCGTCTGCATCATCGATATCGTCAAGATCTCGACTGTATTCCTTCAATTCACGATTTTCGTCTTCATCATCTTCATCGTCATAATCATCGTCAAGGTCGTTGTCTTCAGGATCGTCATCATTGTAATCGATCACGTCATCATCGTCAGCATCATCGTCCAAGAAAGCGTTGACCTTCTTGCTCTTTTTGCGCGGACGATCTTCATCGTCTTCATCATCGGTGTGAACAAGCGCTTCGTCAATCGATTCGTATGGATACCATGAACGAAGTCCCCACGTATTTTCGCCTAATGAGATGAAGCTGCCGTCAAAATTGAGATCCATATAAAATTGAGGCAAACGATCACGAATTTCCTGATCGCTTTTACCCAAAAACGTTTGAATCTCATTGACCAAATCAGCAAATACCATTTCTTTGCCATGTTCATTAAGAATTGCGTGAGCAACCTCAATCATGGACAATTCGTTTCTGTCGGCATCTTTGAACTTTTCTAGTTCCACTGGTACACGTCCTTTCCACTGTCTACAGTTTACTCTTCATCATACTATATTAGGCCGCAAATTGCAATCTGATTTTGTATTCTCCCAAGATTTCATCGCCCGTAAAAAGTCTGTAATCAATTGTCAAAGATCCACTTTGAACTTTTCGATCATAGTCAAACTTGAAACAATCCGTTTCACACCTCAGCTCAACCGCTCCGTAAGGCGTCAAATAGCTGGTTTCAAATTTTACATTTTCATTAAAATGCAGTTTCAATCTCATCTGACCGCTCTTTCGCGACAAATAGACGTCGTCTTCGCAAACTTTAAAAGTCACTCTGGCTTCGCTGCTCTCATCATAACGCAAATAAAGCGTTTGATTCTTAATCGAAAGTCTTCCGTCAAATTTTTGCGAATAGTCGTTTTTTTCTCCTGATTGAATCTGCCTTGTTCTTACGTCAACTTTGACCGGTATTCCGTTTTCCAATGAAAAAACCTTTCCTTTCTTGCCATGCATTCTTTGTGTATAATGAAACTAAAACATCGTAAAGAAGGTAATATCATCACAGATTATACACCAAAAATGCTCGAAAGAGAAAAGGTTCTGAGAGATCCTGTTCATGATCATATTTATATCCAGCATCAGGTTATTCTTGATTTGATCAACACCAAAGAATTTCAGCGTCTCAGGCGCATCAAGCAGCTCGGAACCACCAGTTCGACTTTTCACGGTGCAGAACATTCAAGGTTTTCTCATTCTGTTGGCGTTTACGAAATAACGCGCCGCATCTGTGACCTTTTCGAACGCAACTACCCTTCAAAAGAGCCTTCAGACGGTCTTTGGGATGATTCCGAACGATTGGTGGCTTTATGCGCAGCCCTGCTCCACGATGTCGGCCATGGCGCTTATTCGCACACTTTTGAGCATATTTTTTCAACAAATCATGAAGAAATGACCCAAAAAATCATTACCGATCAATCAACTGAAATAAATGCCGTCCTGCGCGAAGTTTCCCCTGCATTTCCCGAAAAAGTCGCAAGCGTCATCAATAAAACCTATTCTAATCCTCAAGTCGTTCAGATGATTTCAAGCAAATTGGATGCCGACCGCATGGACTACCTTTTGCGTGATTCGTATTTTACCGGAACGCACTACGGAACGTTTGACTTGACGCGAATCCTGCGTGTCATGCGCCCTTATGAAGGCGGGATCGTTTTCGATAAAACGGGGATGCACGCGGTTGAAGATTACATCATCAGTCGTTTTCAGATGTATCAGCAAATCTACTTTCATCCAGTTTCGCGTTCAATGGAAGTTATTTTGAGCCACCTTTTAAAACGTGCCAAAGACTTGTATCTTAAAAACGAGCTTGAAGACGGGTTTGCCAAAAATTATCTTGAACCGTTTTTTAACGAAGAATTTACGCTTGGCGATTATCTCAGACTGGATGACGGCGTGCTCAATACGTGCTTTGAATCCTGGCGCTATTCAAAAGACAGGATTTTAAGAGATTTTGCCATCCGTTTTTTGGATCGTCATCCGTTAAAATCAATGCTCTACGATTCAAAAACCGCCTCAATCAGCTTGGATAATCTAAAAGAACTGGTTTCAAATTGCGGTTACAATGCTGATTACTACACCGGCACGAACAACAGCTTCGACCTTCCGTACAAATATGACAAGGCCAACATCAAGTTGTTGGAAAAAAACGGAGATCTGGTTGAACTTTCAAATGTTTCCGCGTTGGTCGGAGCCTTAACAAACAAATCATTGGGAGATGAACGTTTCTTTTTCCCTAAGGAAATGCTTGAAGAAGAATCTCAATCAGAAATTTTCAAATGCTACTATGACGAATTTTTGAAACATATCAAAAATGATCGCATCATTTAAGGAAGGAACTTTAAATTGAAATTTGTTAAAGAAAACCTCTGGCTTCCATGGACGCCGATAATCATTGCAGTCGCTTTGATTGTTTCTTCAATCTCATGCTTGAACAAATATCGTTTGCCGTGCTCAAATTTTTTATTCATGCTTGGTCTTTTTTGCCTTTGCATCATGATGGTTGACATCTTGCTTCATGCGCATCTGATGGCAGGATGGTTTCAAAAGCAACGCAAAGGAGAAAGCGATGAAGACTTCAAAAAGCGCAAAATCGACATTCGCAAAGTCGCTTCGGAAAAAAAGAACGAACCCATCCACTTCAAAAAACTCTCGTTTAATTGCACTCTGATCGGAGTGATTCTGATTCTCATCGCAATTACGATGACGATCTGACAAAAGTCACGTATACGCAAAAACCAGGATGATATTTGCAATCAATCGCAAATCATCCTGGTTTTCAATTTGAGCCATGTTTTTTCACAACCTCTTACGGATAGACATAATTAAAAGTCAACATTAGATTATATTGGGTCAAATCACCGAATTTTTTGAAATTTTGAAATATAGTAAAAAAAATTACCAAGAAGGCTTAAATTTGCCGCCCAAATACCGATAACAAAGTATGTAAGGGTTATGATTTTACTTTACACATGGTCTTTACAGGCAATCTGCGCCTCTCATAAGCAGATTGCCTGCACTGACGCATTCCCCAAAATCAACAACTAACTAACTGACTTGCCGCCATTCAGTCGATGGCGGTTTTTTTTACATAAAAAAGCTAAGACATCAATTGATGTCTTCATAATCCCCGCTGATTTCATTCAATTTCTTGGCCTTTTTAGTTACCGAATTGAACTGATACATTCCCTTTAAATTAGAAACTTGCGTGTTAGAATCGCTCGTATGGCGAATTTCAATCTGATAGTTGTCTTTTGAAGTTTCCTGCACGTAATACTGATCCCCGGCTTCTTGCGGAATTTTCGTCGCTGTTCTGAATGAATTTAAAACTTCATCATTCGTCATCGAAGATGCAAACGATGAAACTTCTGAATTATCAGCAGACGAAATGTCCCTTCCCGTTGCCTTCTCATACTGCGAACTCATCAGCTTGGAATTCCTGGCATTCGTATAACCTGACTCGGAGCCTGCGCTTTCAGCTTTGCTAACGGACTCATTTTGTGCCTGTGCAATCAAAGAATCATATTTGGAAGCTTTGTATTGCAAATTTTCAACCGCCTGATAGCTGTTTGAAAGCGAATTAAGGGCTTGCAGACTTCCGCCTGCTTCAGAATACTTGCCGGCTTTGTAATAAGCAGTCACGTCCTCATAATAACGATTTGCAAGTTGAATAATCTGATATTCGCGCTGTACTTTTTTAATCTGCTTGACAAGCGCATCCGGACTCGTAACGTTATCCAAATTTGCCAAGTTTTTTTCCGCTTCTTCAACATCGTTTCCGGTCAGTGCCTTTTTTGCTGCCAAAAGATACTTTAGATTGTTGCGCAATTTTTTTGCTTTGACAGACAGGCTTTTTTCATCAACTGCTTTCAGTTCGGAATACGCCTGCTTGTTATCCCCAGTTTCAAGATTGGAAATCGCCGTTTGATAAGCCGTATTCCCATCATTTCCGACTGTAGTCTTGTTTTGCTTTTCACCGCACCCGACAAGCAATAATGCCATTATCGCTGCTGACGCTACCTTAACTGCATTTTTAAAAAATTTCATCGATTTCATCCCTTCTAAAAATCGGTACCTTTGCGCTTTTGGTTAATTTTTCTTCCCATCAGATAGGTCGTAATCCAAATAACCAAAATTACCGCAACGGCTGAGTACAAAACCGCCATGCATTCGCCAACGAAAATCTTCGAATTTAAATAATAGCCAAAATTGGCATTCAGTTTGTAAAGCAAAATGAACAATGCCAAATCGCCGCCAAACATTCCAAAAAACAAGGTGTTGAACGTCATGCCCATAATCTGAAAACCAATCGTGCGTCCGCTTTTGAAAATTTCCGCAATCGTAATTCCTGGATTTTGTTCACTCAATTCCTCCAGACCGCTTGAAATTGCCACTGCCGCTTCAGCAATTGCGCCAAGCGTGCTCAAAACGGTCGTTGAAATCAAAATAGTTTCAAAATTGGCACCGACAAGCAGATTGAAAGCTTCGATTTCTTCTGATTGCTCATTTGAAAAACCTTTGATTTGGGCAAAATAATCCAAAGGAACGATCAAAAGCAGCATTATGACCATTACGATCAGCGTTGCAACGAATGCCGTATTCGTCGAAGTCTCGTTCTTGTTGCCCATGAAAATCGTGATTGCCAGAATGCAAACCCCCGCAAAAAAAGTTACGCCGATTGCAGAAATTCCGCCGGTAATCAGGATGACGGCCGCAAACAGAATCAAAAAATTGAAGACAACGCTCAAAAATGACGTAAAACCGCTTTTTCCGCCAACAAGGATCATCAAAATCATCAATATGAGCGTCAACAGACTAATCGTTGACATCTTGAGCACCCCCTAAAACTTTCGCGCTGAGAAAGCTTGCGCATGGAATGACCAGCGTTACTCCTATTCCGCTGACCAAAGTCTGCACGATTCCAAGCGCCATCGTCCATTCGAACGTATAAGCAATGCTGTTTCCCGTTTTAAAATACAGAATCGCCATCGTAAAAGTTTCTGCAAAAAAGATCATCAAAAGAACGTTGATCAAGGGTCCCATTATCGATCGTCCAACTGCCATCCCTGATTTGAAAAGCTGTCCTTCGCTGATCTTTTCATCAGTTCTCTTCATCTCAAATAAAGTTGAAACTATGTCGGTTGCAGCATCCATTACCGTTCCTAAAAGTCCGATGACGGTTGCTGCAAGAAAAAGCTGCTTCGGAGATTGCGTCGCATAATCCAGCGCCTCATAATGAACACCCTTGCCGTTCGTGACGCTCATCGCAATCAGTCCGATCAAAAGAGCAATCACCGTTCCGGAAACGACTGACGCGCAAGTCACGAACCATTGCTTGTTAACCCCGATTACAAGCCAAAGCGAAAGAATCGTAAAAATAAAAGCTGCCGCTGCAAACAACCAAAAAAAGTGCGTCAGATTAAGCATCACGTCAAGCTGAACGAAAATCAGGAAAACGACAAAATTAACCGCTACGCTCAGCAATGTTTTTAACCCATTGAGTTTCATCGTTGCATATAACAAAACGATGACAAGCCATAACAGCATTACCAGACAAACGTCGCGCTTATAGTGAGAAATCGAGGAATTCACCTTTCCATGGTGCTTTTTGATCGTCAAAAAGACCTGATTTCCGACTTTGTATTCTTGATCCAACCCGCCTGATCGCGAATAAGTATTTCTTAATTTGACAATCTTGTTTCGATACTTCCCGTTCAAGATTTTAAAGGTTACTTCCTGAACCGTTATCTTATCTTGATTATTGAACGTGTCCTTAGTTTTGCTGACTGATTTGACAGAAACGTTTTCGACTTTTCCTACCGGTTGTTTATAAAGAAAAGCATCATTACTTGCAAATATATATAAAATCAGCCCACTGAGAACGATTAAAAGAAGTTTTAACAAATTGTGCCTATCAAATAATGTTTTCATTATTAATCACCCCAAGCTTCACTTTTAAGATACCATTTTGATGTAAAGAATTAAAGAAAATATTGCAATGAAAATATTTGCTTGCTTTTGCGTTAACTTAATAATAAGATTAGGTTAACTAACAAAAGGGAGCCCATTATGGAAACAATCGAAAAAGTATTCAACTTACTGACCGAAACGCCTGAATACGTTTCGGGGCAACAAATAGCAAACAAACTCAACATCTCGCGTACGGCCGTCTGGAAAGCAGTCAGTTCTTTAAAGCAACGCGGATTCTTAATCGAGGGCAAAACGCGGATGGGCTATCGCTATCTTCCGTCAATGAAATTGAACGAAGATGAAATCAGACGATATCTTGATCCCGCGTTGGATCTGACTTTTGAAACATATGAGCAAATCGAATCAACCAACGATTTTTGTAAAAAACTGGCTCTCGATTCAAAAACATCAAAACCGCACATTGTTTTGTCAGAACATCAAACAGGCGGTCACGGCCGCTATGGACGAAGCTTCTTTTCTCCAAAAGGCAGCGGAATCTACTTGAGCATTCTGTTAAAAATCAACAACGATCCAATCGATCCAGGTCTGCTGACTATTTCCTCATCGCTGGCAGTCGTTAAGGCTTTGGAAAAACTATTTCGAATCAATTGCCAACTCAAATGGGTCAACGATATCATCGTCGATAATCGCAAAGTCGCCGGCATCTTGGTCGAAGGCGTGACTGATTTACAATCAGGGGCAATGGATCACGTGATTATCGGGCTCGGAATGAACTACATGACTGATCCGGAAATTTTCCCTGACGACATCAGGAATCGTGCCGGATCTCTCAGAAAATACGCTCATCGTTCAGACGTCAGCAGAAACAAGCTTATCGCAGTCTTTTTAAACGAATTCTTCAAAATATATCCAAATTATCGGACCGGGGCTTTCATGAACGAGTACCGCAAACGTTCAAACATCATCGGAAAACAGGTCTCCGTGCTCGTTTCCGACCGAGTTGTTTCAGAAGCAGTCAAAACAATCGATGACAAAGGACGGCTCGTTTTGACTGACGGTACCATCCTAGTGTCAGGAGAAGTTACAAAGATCAGAGAAAAAGGTTATGATTTGCATAATTGACAAATGCTAGGCTATAATTATACGTAACATCAAGAACAAAAGCTGTTAATTCATCAGTAGAAAAAGGCGGAATTATATAGAATTATATTTTATAATAAAATCATAGAAAGATAAAATAAATACAGGTGATTTTATTATGGCAATTTTAAAACCTAAGGAATGGCTGAACGATTGAACGTCACAGTCAAAACTTTGCAAATTCGGGATAAAAAAGGCACTTTAAAAGCCTATCGAACTCCCACTAATCGAAGATACTAAACGGAAGAACAGTACTTAAAATATATAGGTCAATCTGATAAAGATAATCGAAAAATTGCAGCTTATGCCAGAGTATCAACTAATGGTCAAAAAGGCGATCTGAAAAATCAAATTGACTTCATCAGGGAATACGTCAACACCAAAGGCATCATCTTGGATGAAGTCGTTACTGATATCGGCAGCGGGCTTAACTACAAGCTTCCGAAGTGGAACGAACTTCTTGATGAAATGATGAACGGCCAAATTGAAACTATTTACATTACTTATAAAGACAGATTCGTTCGCTTGGATTATGATTGGTTTGAAACGTTATGCAGAAAACACAATACTGAAATCGTAGTGCTTAATAACGTTGAAACAAGTCCCGACCAGGAAATGGTTGATGATATTGTAAGCATCGTTAACATATTTTCCTGTCGCTTGCCTGGTTTGCGAAAATATAAAAGCAAAATTGCAAACGGCAAGTCTTTGACAGATGGCGAAAACAACGACAAAGACTCAAAAGAACCATGAAAAAGGTTCTTGACGACTTATGCGATTACAGACGCTGCTGACTGGCTTTATGCAACTCCATGTACGATACCTCGTTAATTTTAGAGGATAAAAAGTTGCTTCCAAATGAACGTAAAGTCCACGACGAATTGCTTGCTGACATTCAACATGACATTGTTCAAAAGTTTATGACCGAGTTTGTCTCTGTCATTACCCTCACGTTAGGATATGAGAATACTGGTGTTGACGGCAGCAAATAAAATTAAGAAATGAAAAGCTATATTGTTTCTGATAATGTGGAAAAATATTTCATATTTCTATATTATTCTATATTTTATATAACAGAGAAGGTAATTAGTATGAAAACATCTGAAAAAGTTCTTCAGCTTCTTTTGAAAAAACAAGCTTTCCTGTCAGGACAAGAACTGGCAGATGAGCTCAATGTTTCAAGAACCGCGGTTTGGAAAGCAATTCAGTCGCTTCAAGAAGAAGGTTACCAAATCGAAAGCAAGCCGCGAATCGGGTATCGTTATATTGAAGGCTTGAAACTGAGCGAAGCATCAATCAGACGTTTTTTGAATCCTGAGCTTGATTTAAATTTTGAAATTTATGATACGATTGATTCCACGAACAATCGCTGCAGTCAAAAGGCCATGGACCCTGAAAAAAAAACTCCGCTCGTTGTTATTTCTGACAGTCAAAAAGCCGGCCATGGACGTTACGGCCGCCCTTTTGCCTCACCTGTCGGCGGCGGAATCTACATAAGCATCTTGCTTGATAATGACGATCCCGATTTCAATCCCGGCCTTTTGACGACTGCAACCGCCATTGCCGTTACCAGAACGATTGAAAAATTAGTTCATGCCAGGTGCGAAATCAAATGGGTCAACGACGTCCTTGTCGACGGCAAAAAAATCGTCGGCATCTTGACCGAAGGAGTTGCAGATCTTGAAACGCAGCTCATCAAGCATGTCATCGTCGGAACGGGCATCAACTACCTGACCGATCCGTCAAAATTTCCGGAAGAAATCAGACAACGTGCAGGTTCTCTCAGAAGATACACGCTTGACTCCGGTGTCAGTCGAAATACCTTCATTGCAAACTATCTCAACGAATTCTTCTCGCTATACCAAAACTATAAAGCAGCTTCATTTATGGATGAATATCGCGCTCATTCAAATACCATCGGAAAAGACGTCACCATCAACCGCTCTGGTCAAACTTCTGAAGGCCACGTTGCTACCATCGATAATCAAGGACGACTTGTCTTGTCATCAGGCGAAACGCTTGCTTCAGGAGAAGTTACAAAAATCATAAGCACGGATTAATCGGCTTTTGATAAAGCAAAATGCTGAAACGGAATTCTGTTTTTTGTCCTAAATGCTAAAGAGTTCAGTATAATTTAAATTAAAGGATGCTGACAAAAAACTATGCCTTGAATTGAAAGAGACTTGAAAAAAACGGATCAGATTTGCAATCAATTGCAAATCTGATCCGTTTTTTCGTATGCAGGACGATCGTCTTCCATGATGGAAATAAGCCTGTTTTCATTTCCATGAATCAAAACATCCTACCCATAAACAAGGGACGACTTTTCCGGTCAAGTCTTAAAAATCGCCATTCTGCCCGTAAGCCAGTCTTGACGCATTGATTGAGCATCTGTTGCTCGACACTGCATTTTATAAAAAAGGCCGGGACACCCCGACCTTTCAATCAAAAATTTCAGTAAGCAGAATTATACTTGACAGCATCCAACAGTTTCAAAAAACCATCAGAGCTAATGAAAATCATAAATGAACCGATTCCGAAAGAACATAATCCGATGATCCAAAACAAATTTTGGATCGTTGAAACATAATTCATAAACAACGAATCAAACTCGACGACTGAATTATCGCTTAAAACTGATTCATTGGACAAAGACACCAACAAAGCAATCAAAACCGTACACAGACTGGCAATGAACAACAATTTGCCGAACCAGCGCATAACCTTTTTGCAGTCATTGTCATTAAAAAAATAATATACGAACATCATCGCTACGATGACAAACATCGAAATCAAAGGCATGTACTTCATCTTTCTTTTAGCAGAAATAAACAGCTTCTGCGCATCAAAAATACCGGAATTTGCCAATTTTATTCTAAAATATCTGGCAGCATTCTCTTTATAATTTGCGTGAAAATTATACAATTGCCGCTGAGTAGCCTTGATGCGCCTGTTTTTGATTGCTTTTCTCAAATTGTCTTCAGACATCTTTGAAAAAAGCTCAACGTCGACCAGATTGCTGTTCCCTCTGCAAAAACCCTTTGTGGTCCCAACCAAAAGCTCGCTCATCTGGGTATTGGTCAAAGACATTTCCCGTGCCTGTTCACTTGAAAAGTCAACGCTTTGTGCACAATATATGAGAACTTCATCATAAATTCTCTTATATTTCTGAACATATTTCGATTGCTCATTTTGTTTTAACAAATACGACTCATTTAAAACAGTTCCTTCAAAAGAAATCGAAACAAAGCAAACAACCATGGCAAATATGACTACAAAACCGCACATGAAATCCCGTAGCAGCATCTTACCATTTATAAGCGTCACGCCTGCTCCCCCCTAAATCCTAAAAACATGTTAAGCTACGTACACCAGGCATTTCTTATTATCCATTAATCAATTCCCTACATATTGCTGACTCAAAGAAACACCTCATTAAAGAATAAAGAAACTTTAAATCATAATTTAAGTTTCATTTTATATTTTTAACATGAAATTTCTGTGAACAGTATATGTCTAAAATGATTTTATTTGTTTTCTCTACTTCTCATATAATTTTGCCACTTGCTGCCGAACGATTTCATGAGCCAAAAATTCGTCATACGTTGTCTCGGCACGATCAATCGATCCATTGTCAGAAATTTCAACCAAGTGATCGGCAATCGTTGAAATAAACTCGTGGTCGTGCGACGTAAAAATAACTGAACCATTAAACGATACCAAAGCATCATTTAACGAAGTAATCGATTCAAGATCCAGGTGATTCGTCGGATCATCCAAAAGCAAAGTATTTCCTTGTTCAAGCATCATCTTGGACAGCATGCAACGCACTTTTTCGCCCCCAGACAAAACTTTGATCTGTTTTTGAATATCATCTCCTGAAAAGAGCATCTTACCCAAAAATCCGCGTAAAAAAGTATTATCGTTTTGTTCTTTGGTGGCATATTGTCTGAGCCAATCCAAAATCGACAACTCTTCGTTATTGAAATTTGCATCCAGATCACGAGGAAGCGAACTCGTAATCACGGTCTGACCATACTTGACCGTCCCGGTATCTGGTTTGAGCGTTCCTGCCAAAATCTGCATCATGGTCGTCTGTGCCAAATCGCTTCTAGACAAAATTGCGGCTTTTTCTCCCGGTCGAATCGTAAAATTGATGTTATCCAAAATTTTTACGCCGTCAATCGTCTTTGAAACGTTCTCCACTCTCAATAAGTCATTGCCCAGATCGCGTTGAGATTCAAATTTGACAAACGGATATTTGCGAGAAGAAGGTTTGATATCATCCAAGGTTATTTTTTCCAGCTGCTTCTTGCGAGAAGTTGCTTGCTTGGACTTTGATGCGTTTGCTGAAAAGCGTGCGATGAAATCATTCAGCTCTTTGATTTTTTCTTCTTTTTTGGCATTGGCATCAGCACGCATTTGAGCTGCCAGGCGACTTGACTGAAGCCAGAAGTCATAGTTTCCGACATACATTTTGATTTTGCCGAAATCAACGTCGCACATCTGCGTGCAGACTTGGTTCAAGAAGTGACGGTCATGAGAAACAACAATCACGATCTTGTCATAATCGGCCAAAAAATCTTCAAGCCAGCTGATCGTTGCAACGTCAAGACCGTTTGTCGGTTCGTCAAGCAAAAGAATGTCCGGGTTTCCGAACAATGCCTGGGCCAGCAAAACCTTGACTTTAAGCGCTTCATCAAGTTCGCTCATTTTCTTTTCATGCAATTCCTCAGAAATACCAAGCGATTGCAGCAAAGCCGATGCGTCGGCTTCCGCATTCCACCCGTCCATTTCGGCAAACTGTGCTTCAAGCTCGCCTGCTCTGACGCCGTCTTCTTCGGTAAAATCAGCTTTGGCATACAAAGCCTCCTTTTCCTGCATGATTTCGTAAAGCTTCGTATGTCCTTGAATAACGGTTGACATGACGGTAAAATCTTCAAAAGCAAAGTGATTTTGGTTAAGACTTGAAATTCTCTCATTCGTTCCAATCGAAATCGTTCCCGTCGTCGGCTCAAGCTGACCCGAAAGAAGTTTCAAAAATGTTGATTTGCCCGCACCGTTTGCTCCGATAATTCCATAGCAGTTTCCGGGCGTGAATTTCAAATTTACTTCATCGTACAATAGACGTCCGGAGAAGTTCAAACTAACATCTGTTACAGTAATCAATTTAGTTCCTCGCTTTTTTTTATTTCTTCCTAATTTACCATGACATCGCTTCTTTGTAAACTCGCTGCAGCAAAAAAGCCCCCGCATTCAGCAAGAGCTTCGTCATTATTCCAAATTACGGTGTTTAAGGTCCGGAAAGACGATTTTGTCAAAGACACCGACAAGTCCTCCCTGAAACAGCAGCGCAAAAACGGTTCCGATGTTGATTGCATAAATCTGATGCGTCAATGCATACGAAACGCTGATTGCAATGATCGGCGGCATGAAGACAACCAACTGAGCCAATGAAGAATTTCCTTTAAAAAATTTAAAACGCACGATCTGCATCAAGTCGTCCGCAGGATGCAGCATCCAATTGATTCTTTGATAGATCGAGATTGCAACTGAAATGAACACGACCCCCATGCAATCAAGCACTATGCGTAAAAAAATCGGCAAACTCGTAATGCCGACGTTGATCAAAAGCGGAGAAAATGCCCCAACCAATGTCGAAAAAGGAACCATAAAAATGAAGTTACCGATGATTCGTTTCACGTCAATCTTATTTAATAAAATCACGTTCGTAATAATGATCAAGACGCCAAAGATGAACAACATCATGCTGAGCGAAATAGGCGTCACGTCAGAGATGTTGACCGCTGCAGCCGTCCATAGCGCACTTCCCAAATTCAGTGATACGGTCAAGGCATTGCCCAAACAGTTGAACATCAAAGAAACAATAAAATAAATCAAAAGCCTGACATTCGACAGCTCTTTGTTTTGTGTGGCCTGCACAAAAAAACCTTCTTCCCATTTTGATACGCGGTCAATTATATCACAAAATTCAAGCCGCATTCTCAGAAAATTCTTCAGCATCGTGGTAAAATAAAATTGCAGGCAATAATATGAAAGGGTGATTTCTATGAGCGAAAACATATTTTTCAACCCTGGCGATTCAATCGCCAGCGATTTCGATTTTAATAAAGCATACGTTTCAGCACAAATTTATCGACATAAGGCAGAAAAGCCGGTTCTCATCGTCCAGGAAAAAGATGGTCACCCATATTTCATTTTCGATGAAGATGCCGCGATTGCTCAGGAAACGGCTGAAGCAAAGAAGTTTTCGATTATCAAAAAAATTTAGCCAGGAAAACGTCAGTCATCTTAATTCGTTGGTCTTGGCCATTTCTTCATAAGATCCAGTCCGTGAATCATCAATCCTAAACTAAAAAAGAGGCCGGGAAAAATTTCCCGTTTCTTACTTAAATTAAATGAAATACCGAACGAAGGCGGTCGATTTTCGATTGAATTTGTAAGGTATTTTTTTGATTTTAGCATCTAAAAACTATCTTTTTCCAAAAAAACGGCACTGATCAACCAATTCAGCCAAAATCTCATCCAGATTTACAGACAACGCTCCACTTTTCCCAATGTGTCCGTAAACAGCAGTTATTTTTCCAAATGCAGTGCTGCGCATCGGGTTATGCTCGTAAAATTCAAGTCAAGTCCTAATTTGTGTGTAAAATATTTTTTCCCAGGCACAAGTTGTGCAGGGGATGCGAATGCATCCATGTCTGTCCATTATCACTCTTGAAGGAGCTGTCAAGGGTGCGCCATCTGCGCACCTCGAAGAGGTTCCCTTGACAGCTTCGGAAAGAGTGATACACCTTACGCAGCTCTTAGTTTTTGTTGTTCCTCTGCCAATTCTTTTAGTTCAGCAACCGTCTTAGACTTGATCATTTTTGCGTAGGTTGCCGGACTGAATATGGCTTTCTTGGAGCTAACGACATCGTTTCTTTCCAACAGAACGGAACCCATCAGCCGCATCAGCGAGTTCTCGTTTGGG
>NZ_FOPI01000004.1:0-26109 GCF_900113455.1 Ligilactobacillus ruminis DSM 20403 = NBRC 102161
ACGGACCGCGGAGCAGCATACTGTTCAATGGATTTCAATAATTATCTGACAGAGAATAAATGTGTTCACAGCATGTCTCATCCCGGGCATCCATGGGAGAATTCACCTATGGAACGCTGGTGGAACGATTTCAA
The DNA here is from genome assembly GCF_900113455.1 of Ligilactobacillus ruminis DSM 20403 = NBRC 102161. Taxonomy (GTDB): domain Bacteria; phylum Bacillota; class Bacilli; order Lactobacillales; family Lactobacillaceae; genus Ligilactobacillus; species Ligilactobacillus ruminis. The sequence continues at coordinate 135 of NZ_FOPI01000004.1, forward strand.
GCACATCTGGATGGATCATCATCCGCGGCCTGCCAACCTTGAAGAGCTTGAAACATTAGTTCAGGGAGCAATAGACTATTTCAACAGGAAACGTGCCTATGCGTCAAAAAACGGCCTGACCACAGAACAGTTCCGAAATCAAGCCGTATCTTGTTAGTTAAAATTTTATATTTGAACTGTATACTTGACAGGACATAGTACAACCTGGCTTTGTCCGGCATTTTTTATTTTATAAAATACAGTGCTGCTCAAGGAAAGATCTCATTTAAAATTTACAGACACGTTTTGTTTTTGGGTTGTTCCGACATAGCAGGCGATTGTCACGCATCCGCAAACCCCCGGCATCATTCGGGTTTTTAATTTGAGGCAGCCTCTTTTTCAATCGTTATTTTCAATAAACTTCTTTAGGCCTTTTACGACGTCGTCCATTGCTTCGCTGCGATATGAAGGATCGGAGATGTTTTCGAAATCCTTTTGGGTGTTGATGTAGCCCATTTCAAGCAAAACTGACGGCTGAGTGTTGTCACGGATAACGAGAAAATCTCCTTTGTCAACACCGCGATTTTCAAGTCCTAGGGCTCCGAAGCTTTGGTTGATGCAGCGTGCGAGTTTAAGCGATTTGCCGGTGTGATAGTAATATGTCGTAAATCCCGAAGCGGCATTCGGCTGATCGCAAGAATCAAAGTGAATACTGATGAAAGCATCGGCATGAACCTGTTGGGCAAGAATCGGTCTTGAAGAAAGGCTGACCGTTTTATCTGAAGAACGCGTCATGTAGACCTTGGTACCATAACTTTCAAGCTTTTGCTCAAGTTCTTTGGCATAAAGGAGTGTGTACTTCTTTTCCATCTTGTTTTTGATTGACAATGCGCCCGAATCTGCGCCGCCGTGACCGGCATCAATGACGATCGTCGCATCGCTGAGCTTTTCGATCGGGTTCTTATAACCATCGGCAATCATCCAATCAGCGACCCATCCTGTTTTGCCGTTGTCCGTTTTAACGTGAAGCCAGTGATTCTTTCTTGAATAGACGGTCAGACGTTGTTCTTTTTTCAGGAAGCTTTTTTGCGGAAATTCAGTGCCGGGACCTTCTTTTAACACGGCATCAGTTGTTTCGACAACTATCTGATTCATATAAGTCCTGGTCCGATAGCCCAAGATGAAACCGAGTCCGAGAACAAGCAGCATGAGCAACAGGCTGCTTTTGGAGAACGGGCTTCGCTTTTGAGGATGAGACCTTTTTTGTCGAGTTTGGTTAGTCAACGAAATTTCAATCCTTTCTTTATATCTCAACATTATCAATTATAGCAAGAGTATGCTTGATTTTAAAAGAAGCAGTGAAAAAAATCGCAAAATATCCATAAGAAGTTCTTTTCATTTTTTTAAAATTCTTGCATACTATAACAGACAGGATAAATTTCGAGGTGAGAGACATGAAAAAACTATATTTGGTGCGCCACGGTCAAACGTTGTTTAACGAATTGCACATGACTCAAGGATGGTGTGATTCGCCGCTGACCGAACTTGGCAGAAAACAGGCAAAAGAAGCAGGGAGATCGCTCAGGAACGTTGATTTTTCAGCAGTTTACACGTCGACTTCGGAAAGAACTTCAGATACTGCGGAATTAATCACGGACAAGCCCTATACTAGACTCAAGGCATTGAAAGAAATTTATTTCGGACTTTATGAAGGGCAGCGCGAGTTCACGCAGCCTAAGAATTGGTTCGTTGACAACACCGATGCGTTTGTTCCGTACGGAGGCGAGTCCGTTCAAGAAATGGCTGAAAGATTTGAAAATTGCGTTAAGGCAATCATGAAAAAAGAAGAAGGAGAAAATATTTTGATCGTCTCGCACGGATGCACGATCGGAACTTTTTTGGATCGTTTCGCACCGGATACGATGCAATTGATCAGAAATCAGCATGGAATTCCGAATTGCAGCATTGCGGTTTTTGAATACGAGTCTGAAACCGAGAATTTCGTGTTGGAAAATTTGGTAGATCCGCTTCGTTGGGGTCATAAAGACGATGATGTCGTAAAACTCTGAATTTCACGATGGAAATCTTTTTAGAAAAGCAGTTTGAAAGCATATGAAAATAATGGTATCATATCTTAGAATGGTTTATGGCCTATAATGAATCAAGATTTAGGAGGAATTAACTCAGATGGCGGATATTAAATACAAACGTGTTGTTTTGAAATTGAGCGGTGAGGCATTGGCCGGTGAAGCAGGCCATGGCATCAATCCACCCGAAATCCGTAAAGTTGCCGAAGAAATCAAGGAAGTTCATGATCTCGGAGTCGAAATCGCGATTGTTGTCGGCGGCGGCAATATGTGGCGCGGCGAAGCAGGCGCAGCGATGGGCATGGAACGTGCGCAAGCCGACTACATCGGCATGCTCGGCACGGTGATGAACGCGTTGGCATTGCAGGATAATTTGGAATCGGTCGGGGTTCCGACACGCGTTCAAACGGCGATTGAAATGCGCCAGGTTGCTGAACCTTATATCAGAAGAAAAGCCATGCGTCACCTCGAAAAAGGCCGCATCGTGATTTTTGCCGCTGGGACCGGTTCTCCATATTTCTCAACTGATACGACTGCTGCGTTACGTGCCTCAGAAATTAACGCCGATGTGATTTTGATGGCCAAAAACGGTGTTGACGGGGTATATTCGGCAGATCCTCGTCAAGATGAAAATGCAGTCAAGTATGACAATTTGACGCATCTTGATATTATCAACAAGGGTCTTAACGTAATGGATACGACGGCATCCTCCCTTTCAATGGATAATGATATTCCGCTTGTCGTCTTCAATATGAATAAGCACGGCAACATCAAGAAAGTTGTTGTCGGTGAAAATATCGGTACGACGGTTACGAAATAATTGACAGCTTTAAAAGCCGGGTGCGCAGTTCCCGGCTTTTTTGATGTCAGATTATTTTTGACAAATTTACTTTGGTTAGATAACATAGTATTTGGTGATGATTTGGAATTATCTCGTGATATCAATGATAATTTCCTCAAAAAGGTTGACTTGAAAAAGCAACGGATACTTAAATACTTGATCGATGATTTATCGATAATCAGGAAGGAAGAAATAACAATGGGTGTTAGTTCAGAACTAGTTAAATATCAAGAAAAGATGCAAAAAGCAGAAGCCGCTTTGCAGCATGAGCTTGGCGGGATTCGTGCCGGCGTCGCCAATGCCAGCCTGCTCAATCGCGTGATGGTTGAATACTACGGTGCTCCGACTCCGCTTAACCAAATGGCGCAAATTTCAGTCCCTGAAGCACGCGTTTTGCTTGTTACGCCATATGACAAGTCTTCTTTAAAAGACGTCGAACATGCCTTGTTGGCATCAGATCTCGGCTTGACGCCGATGAACGATGGCAGTGCAATTCGTTTGGTCATTCCGCAGCTTACTGAAGAACGACGCAAGGAACTTGCCAAACAGGTTCGTGCGGCGGCTGAAAAGGGCAAAGTTGCGGTCAGAAACGTTCGTCGCGAAATGATGGATTCATTAAAAAAGGCACAAAAGAACGGCGACATGAGCGAAGACGTGCTTCATGATCTGGAAGACGAAGCACAAAAGATTACGGACGCTTCAATCAAGAATATTGATGGAATTACGGCTGCTAAGGAAAAAGAAATTTTGGCAGAATAGTCAGCTTTCCGAAATAACGGGGCAAAACGGCGCAATTTCAGGCAGAATGCGCTCAGCTGCCCCGTTATTCTTGTATCTGCTGAAACATGATTCGGAGGTTTTGAAAAGATGTTTTCAAAATTATTTAAGACGAATTCAGAAAATGAAACTGAAGAAGTCGATTTAGATGAAAATAAGATTCCAAACCATATCGCTGTCATCATGGACGGCAACGGACGCTGGGCGCAAAAGAGACATTTGCCGAGAGTTGCCGGACATAAGCAAGGGATGGAGAACGTAAAGGAAATTACCAAAGCAGCAAGCAATCTTGGTGTCAAAGTTTTGACGCTTTATGCATTTTCAACTGAAAATTGGAAGCGTCCCAAGTCTGAAGTCAGTTTTTTGATGGATCTTCCTTCAAAATTTTTTGACACGTTTGTTCCTGAATTGATTGAAAACAACGTCAAGGTAAACGTGATGGGGTATACGGATCAATTGCCGGAAAAGACGCAAAAAGCCGTTTTTGATGCGATTGAGCAAACAAAAAACTGCACGGGAATGATTTTGAACTTTGCTTTGAATTACGGTGGCAGAGCAGAGATCGTGACCGGCGTCAAAAAAATTGCCGAGAAAGTTCAAAATAACGAGCTTGCTGCAGATGAGATTGATGAAGAAACGATCCGCAAGAGTCTGATGACGGCATCCGTTTATCCGTATGATGATCCGGACCTTTTAATTCGGACAAGCGGTGAAGAACGCATTTCCAACTTCCTGTTGTGGCAGCTTGCTTACAGCGAGATGGTTTTCACCGATACTTTTTGGCCTGATTATTCTCCGGCTGATCTGGCGGAAGATATCAGCAAATTTCAACAACGAGATCGTCGTTTCGGCGGTCTGAACGAGGGGGACAAAAAATAATGAGAACACGTGTCATTACGGCAGTCGTGGCTTTGGCCGTTTTTATTCCGTTATTATTGATTGGCGGCGTGCCGTTTAATGTTTTGGTTTTTGCAATGGGCATTGCCGGAATGTCTGAATTTTTAATCATGAAAAAAGAGCTGATCGTTTCCGTTGAAGCATTGCTCAGTTTTATTGGTATTGCGGTGATGCTTGCGCCTGGCCAGTGTGCAAGGTTTTTGCCGAAAAACGTCACGACGCTTGATGCTTTTTATTTCGTAATGCTTGCGCTTTTGATCTACACCGTTTTTTCAAAAAACCGCATTTCGTTTGATGATGCAGGCGTTACGGCTTTAGGTGCGCTCTATGCCGGGATGGGCTTTCATTTGATGATGCAGGCTCGTGCCCAAAGCGTTTGGGTCATCTTATATGCGCTTTTGATCGTTTGGATTACCGACTCTGGTGCTTATCTGATCGGTCGAAAGCTCGGCAGGCACAAACTTGCGCCGCATGTCAGCCCCAACAAGACGTGGGAAGGGTCAATCGGCGGAAGTCTCGTGAGCGTAATCGTCGTTGGCCTTTACCTTGCATTTTCACCGGTCAAGTTTGCCTATGGCCTTCCGATCATGCTGTTGTTGACGGTTGTTTTGTCTGTCGGCGGTCAGATCGGCGATTTGATCGAATCTGCTTTCAAACGTCATTATGGCGTTAAAGATTCCGGTAAAATTCTTCCGGGACACGGCGGAATTTTGGATCGCTTCGATTCATTGTTGTTTGTGTTGCCATTGATGCATTTGTTCGGCCTGATTTAGGCCAGAGAGGAATCTGCCCGTGATTACGACAATAATAACTTTTATCATCGTCTTTGGAGTATTGGTGTTCGTACATGAATTCGGGCACTATTTCTTCGCCAAGCGTTCCGGAATTCTGGTGCGTGAATTTTCCATCGGCATGGGGCCAAAAATTTACGCGTATCACAAAAACGGAACAACTTATACGTTGAGGATCTTGCCTCTTGGCGGATACGTTCGCATGGCCGGACTTGAAGATGAGGAAGATTCTTTGAAAAAAGGACAGCCGATTTCGCTGTTGTTGGACGATAACGGCATCGTCAGGAAAATCAACGCATCTTCCAAGATGACTTTGTTAAATGCAGTGCCGCTTGAGGTGTCTGCATGGGATCTTGATCAAGAATTATGGATCAAAGGTTACGAAAACGGTGACGAAACAAAAGAGGTAACCTATCAGGTCGATCACGATGCGATGATTATCGAATCAGACGGAACCGAGGTTCAGATTGCACCGCTTGACGTTCAATTTCAATCGGCGGCGCTTCCTAACAGGATGATGACGAACTTTGCCGGGGCATTGAACAATTTTTTGTTGGCAATCGTTGCGTTTGCGCTCGTAGCGGTAATGCAAGGCGGCGTCATTACCAATACGACGACGCTTGGTCAAGTGCAGCACGATTCCGTTGCGCAAAAAGCCGGGTTGAAAAAGGGCGACACGGTTGTTTCGATCAACGGCGAAAAGGTTGCCGATTTTTCGGAAATGGCTGCAAAAATTGATGCCAACCCGGGCAAAAAACTTATTTTTAAGGTCAAACGCGGCAAAGATCAGGTTCTAAACATCAGCCTCAAACCCAAGACGGTGACTGAAGACGGCAAAAAATCAGGCAAAATCGGGGTGATTGCAAAACAAGCAGTCAACCGCTCTCCGATTGCGATTGCCGAGTACGGGTTCGTTCAAACGTGGAACGTCATGAAACAGATTTTTGCGGCTTTGGGAGCAATGCTTCACGGATTCAGCTTGAATGATCTCGGCGGCCCCGTCGCGATGTATTCATATACTTCAAAAGCGGCTCAGTATGGCGTTGTCAGTGTTATTTCGCTGCTCGCGTTTCTATCGGTCAACCTTGGGATCGTCAACCTGCTGCCGATTCCTGCTTTGGATGGCGGCAAGCTTTTGCTGAACGTTATTGAAGCTGTCAGAGGCAAGCCAATCGATCCGAATAAGGAAGTCGTTTTGACTTTGATCGGTTTCGCATTTATGTTGATTTTAATGTTTTTGGTAACGTGGAACGATATTCAGCGGTATTTCTTCCGCTAAGATGGTGTATAATATTACAAGTAAAAATTTGAGAGGGGTATCTGCTTTCTATGAAACAGTCAAAATTGTTGATTCCTACTTTAAAGGAAGTGCCAAGCGATGCTGAAGCAATCAGCCACCAATTGATGCTTCGCGGTGGGTACATCAAGCAAATTACGGCGGGGATGTATGCATATCTTCCGTTGGCATATCGCGTTTTGCGCAATATTGAAACAATTATCAGAGAAGAGATGGAGAATATCGATGCGGCTGAAATGCTGGTTCCGGCTGCTCTTCCTGCAGAACTTTGGAAACAAACCGGTCGTTATGAAACATATGGCCCGAATCTTTTCAAATTCCAAGATCGTCATGAACGTGACTTCATTTTGGGACCGACGCACGAGGAAACATTTACGACGATCGTGCGCGATGCCATCAAGACATACAAAAAGCTGCCGATTACGCTTTATCAGATTCAAACGAAGTATCGAGACGAGAATCGTCCGCGCTTCGGGTTGCTTCGCGGTCGTGAATTTATCATGAAAGACGCATATTCGTTCCATGCTGAAGAAGAAAGTCTTGATAAGACGTTCCGCGACATGGACTCTGCTTACACGAACGTTTTCAATCGCGTCGGGTTGAACTTCCGCTCGATTATCGGTGATGCCGGAGCAATGGGCGGCAACAATTCCAAGGAGTTCATGGCGATTGCTCCGATTGGTGAAGATACGGTTGTTTATTCTGATGAAAGCGACTATGCTGCCAACTTGGAAATGGCTCAAAACAAGCGAACGATGCCAAAGTCGCATGAAACGTTGGGAGAACTGCAGAAGGTGGCAACTCCCGGAGCCAAAACAATTGATGAGGTTGCTGAATTCTTGGGTTCTTCAGCCGATCGTGAAATCAAGACGCTGCTTTTCATTGCTGATGAAAAGCCGGTCGTTGTTTTGATGCACGGAAATGACGAAGTCAATGAAGTCAAGCTTAAAAATTATCTGTCATGCGACTTCTTGCGTCCTGCCGAAGAAGATGAGGCAAGAAAATACCTCGGTGCAGGCTTCGGTTCGCTCGGCCCCGTCGGAGTTTCCGAAGAAATCGAAATTTTGGCTGATCTTGACGTTGAAAACATGGCAAATGCCAGCGTCGGCGCAAACGAGGACGGTTTCCACTACCTCAATGCCAACCTTGGTCGCGATTTCAGCGTAACTCATTTTGCAGATCTCAGAACGGTTCAAGAAGGGGAAATTTCGCCTGACGGAAAAGGCCATCTCAAGTTCACGCGCGGAATCGAAATCGGACATATCTTCAAGCTCGGCACGCGCTATTCCAAGGATTTGGATGCCGTCGTGCTTGACGAAAACGGACGTCAGCTTCAAATCATCATGGGCTGCTACGGCATCGGCGTTTCCCGTTTGCTTTCTGCAATCGTTGAACAGCATTCTGATGAAAACGGCATCGTTTGGCCGCGTTCAATCGCACCGTTTGACGTGCACGTGATCCCGGTCAACATCAAGAAGGAAGAACAGGTCGAACTTTCCGAAAAGGTGACGGAATTGCTTGAAAATGCAGGGTATAAAGTCCTCGTCGATGATCGCAGGGAACGTCCGGGCGTCAAATTTGCCGATTCCGATCTGATTGGAATTCCTGCCAGAATCACGGTCGGCAAAAAGGCTGCTGAAGGCATCGTCGAAATCAAATTGCGTCGCACGGGTGAAACGCTTGAAGTCAAGCTTGACGAATTGCTCAACTCGCTTCAGATTTTGCTCAAAGAAGAAAGCCTGGCTAAATAATTTTTGAGATAAAGCGTTTCTGATATTGTCAGGAGCGCTTTTTTTGGATAAAATTGACGCATAAATCAAAAAGGATGATTGATATGGCGAAGACAACTTTAAGATTTGCAGAAATCGATGATGCAAACGAGCTGCTTCAAATTTATGCTCCGTACGTTGAGCAAACTGCTATCACGTTTGAATATGATGTTCCCACGGTAGCCGAATTTTCAAAAAGAATCAAAAATACCAAGGAGAGGTATCCTTACATCGTTGCGGAGAGTGACGGCAAAATCATCGGCTATGCTTATGCCGGCACGTTTAAATCCAGGGCTGCCTATGACTGGGCAGTTGAAACGTCCATCTACGTTGCAAAAGACGATCGCGGTCATGGGACGGGCACGCTGTTGTATGCCGCGCTTGAAGCGATGCTGAAACTTCAAGGCATCACCAACGTCAATGCCTGCATCACGTATGCGGATCAAGAAGATGAGCATCTTACGCACGGAAGCGTTGATTTTCACAAAAAGCATGATTATCGACTCGTTGGAAGGTTCAAAAGGTGCGGTTATAAATTTGACACGTGGTATGACATGATTTGGATGGAGAAGTTCATCTCAAGACATGTCGTTCCGATGCCTGCAATAAAATCAATCAAAGAAATTGAAGACGAAGCCGAACGGACGCTTGAATCGCTTTCGTGAAAGCATTAAGAGGATAAAAAAATAAAAGTCCGGATGAGTTTCAAGCAACTGAAACTCATCCGGACTTTGTTTTAAGATCATCACGGGACTTTTTTCAAAGCTGCCGTTTGTTTCAAACGAATTTTTCTGCAAAATATTCATGAAAGCCTGCATCGTCGGTCAGTTCCGGATGAAAAGACGAAACCAGCATGTTGTCCTGTTTTGCACAGACGATGTTGCCATCGACCGTAGCCACGGCTTGTGCTTTTTGTCCGAGTTCTGTGATGTAAGGAGCACGGATGAAAACGAGCGGAAGCGGATCTTTTGAAATTTCAGGAATTTCTTTTTCGCATGAAAAACTGTCAAGCTGAGATCCGTAAGCGTTGCGTTTGACGGTGATGTCCATCGTTGACAGATAGCGTTCGTCTTGATCTTCAATGTTTTTGGCGAGCAAAATCATTCCTGCACAAGTCCCCCAAACGGGCAGACCTGCTTCAATCGACTGTTTCAAAGGTTCGGTCAGATTAAAGTAGTTGAGCAGACGTCCCATCGCAGTTGATTCACCGCCTGGAAGAATCAGGCCATCGACTTCTGCGATCTTTTCTTTTGTTTTGACGATGACGGGCTCGATTCCTGCGAGTTTTCTAAGCTTTTCTCGATGTTCTTCGATCGCGCCCTGCATGCCTAAGATTCCGATTTTTTTCATTTGCTTACCATCCGCGCTTGTCGAGGTGTTCTTCTTCAGGCAAAGCATCGCAGTTGATGCCGACCATGGCTTCGCCGAGATCTTCAGAAATGACAGCGAGTTTTTCCGGATCATCGTAGAACGTGGCAGCTTCGACGATTGCCTTGGCGCGTTTCTTCGGATCGCCGGATTTGAAGATGCCTGAGCCGACGAAGACGCCATCCGACCCAAGCTGGAGCATCAAGGCAGCATCGGCCGGCGTTGCAACGCCGCCGGCGGCAAAGTTGACGACCGGAAGCTTGCCGTTGTCGTGAACGTACTGAATCAGATCGAACGGCGCAGCGTATTCTTTGGCGAGATGCATCAATTCAGGCTGCGACGCTGCTTGAACGCGTCGAATATCCTGCTGCATCGTCCGCATGTGGCGAACGGCTTGCGAAACGTCGCCCGTGCCTGCTTCGCCCTTTGTTCTGATCATGCTGGCTCCTTCGCCGATGCGTCTAAGCGCTTCGCCAAGGTTTCTGGCACCGCAAACGAACGGAATGTCAAACGAGGACTTGTCGATATGATTTTCGTAATCTGCCGGTGTCAAAACTTCTGATTCGTCTATGTAGTCGATTCCGATTGCCTGCAAAATCTGCGCTTCGACGAAGTGACCGATTCTTGCCTTTGCCATGACCGGAATCGAAACTGCTTCTTTGATTTCGCGAATCATTTTCGGATCCGACATGCGTGCAACACCGCCTTCTTTGCGGATGTCCGCCGGAACGCGTTCCAAGGCCATGACGGCGACCGCTCCAGCGTCTTCTGCGATTTTGGCCTGTTCGACGTTCGTCACGTCCATGATGACTCCGCCCTTTAACATTTGAGCCAAGTTCTTGTTTAAAGTGTAGCGATCTGACATATAAAATTCCTCCTTGAATGCAGATAAGTCCCTTGATAAAATTGTAACGTAACAATTTTGAAGAATTTCCAAGAGTCAATGACATTATAATCAAAAGCGAGGTGCGTGACAATGGAACAAGACATAAAACAAGAGATTGTATCGATACAGTTGGATAGTGAGAGCATGATTCCGCTGTATGTTCAGCTTTATCGCCATATCAAACAAATGATCGAGCAGGGAAAACTGAGCACCAATTTCAAGATGCCCCCGATCAGATGGATGGCAGAAAAGCTTCAGATCAATCCGGGAACAGTTGTCAGAGCATACAAGGAGCTTGAAAAGAACGGCTTTTTGATCAGCAAGTGGGGCAGCGGCAGCTTTGTGGCTGAAGTACCGCTTTATGAAAGCGAAGAATCTGACGAACAAACCGCATTCGCGTATCAAAGCACTGCATTTTCAGAAGAAATGATCGACATGTCAAGCGTTGCGCTCGATCCGGACAGATTTTCCGCCAAAAGCTTCAAACGCGCCGTCAATCGCGTTCTTGACGCTTCGGGCGGCAGAGCCTTTACGGTTGAAGACAATCTTGGGTGCTATTCGCTAAGAGAATCGCTTGCGCTTGAGCTTTCCAAACGCAAGATAATGACTTCGCCCCAAAACGTGCAGGTGATTTCTGGCGCTCAGCAAGGGATCGATATTTGCGCGCGCGCAATGATTGAACCTGGCGACTGCGTGTTTGCGGAAGATCCGACCTATCCCGGGGCGCTCGAATCGCTTCGGGCGAGCGGTGCCAAAATCATCGGAATTCCGATTGACGAAAATGGCCTTCGCGTTGATGAATTCGAAAGAAAACTGGAAGTTTTTCGGCCAAAGCTGGTGTATTTGATGCCAATCGTGCAGAATCCGACGGGGCTTTCAATGTCGCAAAAGACCAAGCGCAAGATTTTGGGACTGGCGCATTTTTATGATTTTTACGTCATTGAAGACGATTATTGCAGCGGAATTTTGTACGATGAGGTCGAATCGGCTCCGCTTAAAGCCTATGACCGCGACGATCGCGTAATCTACATCAGAAGCTTGTCGCAAATGTTCGTGTCCGGGATGAGACTCGGATATCTGATTATGCCGAGCAAGCTTGCCGACAGCCTGAAAAGCGTCAAGCGAATGACCGACATTCAAACTTCAGGTTTGATTCAGCGAATTTTTGACTATTATCTGCGCAGCAATTTATGGAACGAGCATAAAACAAAGCTTCAAGAGTCTTATCAGCATCAATTTGCCGCTTCCTGTCGCATTCTTGATGAAAAATTCAGAGCTTCGTTTGATTGGTGTCTTCCGTCAGGAGGTTTTTGTTTTTGGATCAGACTGAAAAACGGACTTTCAGCCAAAAAAGTCGTCGAAGAATCGCGCAAGCGGGGACTGATCATTTCAAACGGAGACGCATATTACGTTTACTCCAAACCTGACGATCATTTGCGGATTTCAATCGCGCAGGTCAGCGAAGAAAAAATGATCGAAGGCTTTGAAAGATTGGCAGAAGCGATTGCCGAGATTTCTTAGTAATTTTTTAATAATTTTTAGCAGAAAAAATGCAAGGTGCCAAAAGCCGCGTCATTCTTAGCACTCTAGCATGAACAGTGCTAAAAACAGGACGAAAAAGCCGCTGAAATCACGTTTTTATGGTGTTATCCGCTTGACAAGATTGCCAACCTTGTGTATATTAATAATTGACTTAGCACTTAGATGTGTTAAGTGCTAAAAAGAGGTGATTGTATGTTAACTGAACGACAGCTTTTGATTCTTGAGGCAATCATTCGCGACTATACGAATGAGGGACAGCCAATCGGATCGAAACGTCTGGAACAGCAATTGCCTATTCATGCAAGTTCGGCAACGATTCGAAATGAGATGGCTGCGCTTGAAAAACTGGGCTTGATCGCAAAGGAGCATTCAAGTTCCGGGAGAATTCCTTTGGAACGAGGGTATCGCTATTACGTCGACCATATCATGAAACCTGCCAAGATAGACAGGGGCGCGGTTCAAAACATTCGACAATCGTTTGGGAATGAATTTCAAAAGGTTGATGAGATCGTCGCCACTTCGGCACGGATTTTGTCTGATCTGACGAAATACACGGCTATTTCGTTAAAACCTGAATCAGCCGACATTCGGTTGGAAGGGTTCAGGATGGTTCCGATTGGCGATCGGCAAGTCATGGTGATTCTTGTTACCAGTGACGGCACGGTTGAAAGTCAGATGTACAATCTTCCGGCAGGAATTCATGGCGACGAGCTCGAATCGGTCATTCGCGTCATTAATGACAAGGTTGTCGGCTTGTCACTGAATCAGGTGGTTGCCAAGTTGCATGAATGCTTGCCCCTCATTACGAAGTATTTGCATAAGCCTGACGGATTCATGGATGCGTTTGGCAGCATCCTTGACAAAGCGGTCAAAAAGCAGGTATACGTAAGTGGCAAGACGAATCTTTTGAGCTTTGCGCACTGGGAAGACCCGGAGCAGATCAAAGCTTTGTATTCGCTGATCGATCAGTCGGCGAACCTTGGAATGCTGCTTGAAAACAGGGACGGTGACGTTTCCGTCAAATTGGGATCCGAGCTTTCGGATGCGCTTTTGTCCCATTACAGCCTTGTTTCTGCAGCGTATGATGACGGTAATAACGGTCAGGGAATCATTGCGATTCTTGGTCCGACGAACATGCCGTACTCAAAAGTCATCGGCCTGCTCGATGCATTCAGAGATGAGCTTACGCAGCGCATCTTTGATTATTACCAGCATCTGAACTGAATTTTGAAAGAAAAGGGGTGTTTACGTGGCTGAAAAAGATCAAGAAAAAAAGCCTGAGGTTTCTGAAAAGGAAAAAGTGACGGCTGAAAAGAACGTCGATCAAGACACTGCAAAAAAAGAGCCCGAAAAAAAACAATCAAGCGAGGAAACGGACGAGGAAACGGAAAAGAAGCTTTCAGATCTCCAAAAGAAATATGATGAGCTGGAAGACAAGTATCTGCGTGCCGAAGCCGAGATGCAGAACATGACCAAACGCTTCAAAAAAGAACAGCAGCAGCTGCTCAAATATGAAGGACAAGACCTCATTCGAGAGATTTTGCCGGTCGTCGACAACTTGAATCGCGCTTTGCAGATCGACGTCAAGGAGAGCGGTTCCGAACAGCTTAAGCGAGGAATCGAGATGGTTCAGCGAGACATGGAAAAGGCTTTGAAAGACAACGACGTCACAAAGATTGAAGCATTGGGACAAACTTTTGATCCGACGCTTCACCAGGCCGTTAAAGCGGTGCCCGTCGAAGAAGGTCAAAAAGCCGAAACGATCGTTGAAGTCTATCAAGACGGCTACATGCTGAAGGATCGCGTTTTGCGTCCGGCAATGGTCGTCGTTGCACAATAATTAAGGAAATCAATTAAGAAAAGGAAGAATATCTAATGGCAAAAATCATTGGTATCGATTTGGGGACGACTAACTCTGCAGTTGCAGTCCTCGAAGGCAAAGAATCTAAGATTATCACAAATCCGGAAGGCAATCGTACGACTCCTTCCGTCGTATCATTCAAAAACGGCGAAACGCAAGTCGGTGAAGTTGCCAAGCGTCAAGCAATCACGAACCCGAACACGATTTCATCAATCAAGCGTCACATGGGCGAAGAAGGCTACAAGGTAAACGTTGAAGGCAAGGATTACACTCCTCAGGAAATTTCGGCAATGATTCTTCAATACATCAAGGACTATGCTGAAAAGTATCTTGGCGAAGAAGTTACGCAAGCCGTTATCACGGTGCCTGCATACTTCAACGATTCGCAGCGTCAGGCAACAAAAGATGCCGGCAAGATTGCCGGACTCAAAGTTGAACGCATCGTCAACGAACCAACGGCTGCAGCTTTGGCTTACGGTCTTGACAAGCAGGACAAAGACGAAAAGATTCTCGTCTTCGACCTTGGCGGCGGTACGTTTGACGTTTCCATCCTTGAACTTGGCGACGGCGTTTTCCAAGTTCTTTCGACAAACGGCGATACGCATCTTGGCGGTGACGATTTTGACAACAAGATCATCGACTGGCTGGTTGAAGGCTTCAAGAGCGAACACGGCATCGATCTTTCAGCTGACAAGATGGCAATGCAACGTTTGAAGGATGCTGCTGAAAAAGCTAAGAAAGACCTTTCCGGCGTAACTTCGGCACAGATTTCCCTTCCGTTCATCACGGCCGGAGCAGAAGGCCCGCTTCACTTGGAAACAACGCTGACGCGTGCCAAATTCAACGAATTGACGCAAGACCTCGTTGAACGCACGAAGATTCCCGTTCGCAATGCTTTGGCAGATGCCGGCTTGACGAATGCCGATATTGATGAAGTCATCCTGGTCGGCGGTTCAACGCGCATTCCTGCAGTTAAGGAAGCCGTTAAAGCTGAAACGGGTCACGTTCCTAACGAATCAGTCAACCCTGATGAAGCGGTTGCTTTGGGTGCTGCCATCCAAGGCGGCGTCATCACGGGTGACGTCAAGGACGTCGTTTTGCTCGACGTTACGCCTCTTTCCCTTGGGATTGAAACGATGGGCGGCGTCTTCACCAAGCTGATCGATCGCAATACGACGATTCCAACGTCCAAGTCTCAAGTCTTCTCAACGGCTGCCGACAATCAGCCTGCCGTAGACATCCACGTCCTTCAAGGCGAACGTCCGATGGCTGCCGACAACAAGACGCTCGGTCGTTTCCAATTAACGGACATTCCTGCCGCACCTCGTGGCGTTCCTCAAATTCAAGTCACGTTCGATATCGATAAGAACGGGATCGTTAACGTTTCTGCCAAGGATCTTGGCACGAACAAGGAACAAAAGATCACAATCAAGAGTTCGTCCGGCCTTTCAGATGAAGAAATCGATCGCATGGTCAAGGAAGCTAAGGAAAACGAAGAAGCCGACAAGAAACGCAAGGAAGAAGTCGATCTCAGAAACGAAGTCGATCAGCTTCTCTTCCAAACGGACAAGACTTTGGAAGAAGTCAAGGACAAGGTCGATGCTTCTGAAATCAAGAAGGTTGAAGATGCTCGCGATGCTTTGAAGAAGGCACAGGAAGCAAACAACCTTGAAGAAATGAAGACTAAAAAAGACGACCTTACGAAGGCTATCCAAGATATTTCCGTCAAGTTGTATGAACAAGCACAACAGGCACAACAACAAGCAGGTGCTCAAGGCGCAGCCGGAACGCAGGATGCGGGCAATGGTTCTGCAGGAAACGACGGCAATACCGTTGACGGCGATTTCAAAGAAGTCGATCCAGACGATAAGAACTAAGAGTCAAAAAAGAGCTGGATTCGTTCCGGCTCTTTTTTATTTATTGAACCTATGTTAAGCTAGATTCATAAGAATGAGAAAATTTTTGAAGGGGTATCAATATGGCAGAACAAAGAGATCCATATGACGTTTTGGGCGTTTCAAAAGACGCATCTGCTGATGAAATCAAAAAAGCATACCGCAAATTATCAAAGAAATACCATCCTGATCTGAATCATGAGCCAGGGGCTGAAGAAAAATTCAAGGAAGTCAATGAAGCTTTTGATATTTTGGGCGATCCTCAAAAGAAAGCTCAATACGATCAATTCGGCGCAGCAGGTGCGCAAGGCGGATTTGGTCAAGGGTTTGGAGGCCAAGGCTTTGGCGGTGGAGATTTTGGCGGATTTGGCGGATTCAGCGACATCTTTGATTCATTTTTCGGAGGCGGAGGCGCCTCTCGCAATCAAAATGCTCCGCGTCAGGGACGCGATCTTCAATACGAGATGCGCTTGACGTTTGAAGAGGCCATCTTCGGCAAAACGACTGAAATTCAGTATTCAAGAGAAGAAACGTGTTCAACGTGCAACGGCAGCGGTGCCAAGGCCGGGACAAGTCCCGTTACCTGTTCTCACTGCGGCGGACGCGGATTTATCCAGGTTCAGCGTCAAACGCCGCTTGGTCGCGTAATGACTCAGCAGGAATGCGACGTTTGTCATGGCACCGGCAAGGAAATCAAAGAAAAATGCACGACTTGCCACGGCGCAGGTCACGTCAGAAAGAAGCATGCCGTTCAAGTCAAGGTTCCGGCCGGCGTTGAAAACGGCAATCAGATGCGCTTGCAGGGACAAGGCGAAGCCGGCTTTAACGGTGGTCCTTACGGTGACCTGTTCATTGTCTTTGTCGTTGATCAAAGCAAAGAGTTCCGTCGTGACGGTGCCGAAATCTACTTTAATCAAGACATCAGCTTCGTTCAGGCGGCTTTGGGCGATGAAATCGAAGTCAAAACCGTCCACGGAAACGTCAAGCTCAAGATTCCGGCAGGAACGCAAACCGGCACGACTTTCCGCTTGAAAGGCAAGGGCGCGCCGAAATTGCGCGGATCCGGCAATGGTGACGAGCAGGTCACGGTCAACATCGTGACGCCAAAGAATCTCAATGAAAAGCAAAGGCTTGCTTTGAAGGCTTTTGCGGAAGCCTCCGGCAAAAAGTCGTTTGGCGAAGGATTCTTTGAAAAACTGAAGAAACAATTCAAAGACTGATTCAAAAACGGCACGGGCATCAGCGAGGCTGAAGGTCTGGGCCGTTTTTTGGACGGAAAGGCATCACTTAAATGACTCATTCAGAAAAAATGCTTGAGCTGCTCGAAAAAGGACAGCTTGAGGAAGCAAAAAAAGAATTTGGCTGGGCTTTGCGAAAAGATGACGATCAGATGATCTACAGTCTTGCAGAAGAGCTTTATTCGCTCGGATTTTCCAAACAATCCAAGCGAGCATATGAAAAATTGCTTGAACGCTATCCGGATGAAGACGGCATCAAAACGGCACTGGCCGATATCGAAATCAGCGACGGCAATGATGATCGTGCGCTTGAGCTTTTAGCGCAGATTACGCCTGATTCCGATTCATATCTGGAAGCGTTGCTTGTTTCGGCCGATTTGTATCAGACACAGGGCATGTTTGACGTCAGCGAACAGAAACTGCTTGAGGCAAGAAGGCTTGCCCCGGATGAAACGGTGATTTTGTTTGGCCTTGCCGAACTGTATTTCAACGTCAAAGAATACCGCAAAGCTGCCCGGTGCTACCTTGATTTGGTCAAATCAGGCGTGTTGGAATTCTCAAAAGTCAACCTCGTCAGCCGACTCGGGCTTTCATACGCGGGCTTTGGCAAACTCGAAACGGCTCTTGGATACCTGGAACAGATTCCGGAAGAAGAACTTGATTCGGACACGCGGTTTCAGTTGGCGTTCATCCAGTTTCAGCAAAAGGATTTTGAAAATGCTCAAAAGAATTTCGAAAAGCTGCGCGACACGAATCCGGATTATTCGACGCTTTATCCGTACCTGACCGCAATCTATGAGCATGACGGCAACTTGGCTCAGGCTTTGAGGACGGCCCAGGAAGGACTCGGAGTCGATGAGTTCAATATGGCGCTTTATGAAAAGGCGGCAGAGCTTTCCGCAAAATGCGGAGAACCAAAAAAGGCACTCGAGTACCTCAAGCATGCCAATGAGATCGATCCAGAAGACTTGAACGTGGTTCTCAAATTGAGCAGATTGCTTGTCGAATCAGGGCTTCACGAAGAAAATATCGAACTCGTCAACAAATATCTTGAAAATGATGAGGCAGATCCTGAGCTTTGCTGGAATTTGGGCAAGTCCTGCGCTTCGCTTGACAAATATGACGAAGCTTTGCGGTATTATTTGGCAGCAGAGCGCGAATTAGGTGAAAACCCTGAATTTTTAAAGGATGCAGCCTACTTCTATCGCAATGCCGGCGAACGCAAGCGCGCTTTGGCGTGTGCGAAAAAAGCCTTGGAAACCTTCAGCGAAGACTATGAACTTGAAATGCTGAAAGAAGAATTGGAGTTTTAAAAAAGAGGCTGGGAAGAAACCATGTCTCAAAATGAAAAACCGGATGATTTGCAGTCAATCGCAAATCCAATCCGGTTTTTTTGCATGCATGATGCTTGCTATGATGGAAATAACCAAAAATAGTTTGGCGGTAAATTTGACTGAGAGTTTGTCGCGCTGATTTATCAGGCGCTGCATTTGGCAAAAGCTCTGCCGGTTACGGACACATTTAGTAAAATTGTCCTTCTGTCCGTAAAATTGAGTGAGATTTTGGATAGATTGGTTGAGCAGCACGGCATTTAATTTAATTCAAGAGGAAAACGGGACTTTTTTCCAGCCTCTTTTGTCGATTCAAGCATTGAAAGCTTCATGCGGTAATAATTCAGCGAATCAGGCGCAAGACGCATCGCTTTGCACAGATCAGCATCGCCAAGCTGTTGGTTTTGTTTAATGAAGTTCAAAATGTTTGCCTGATAAAGCTTTTGCGGTATCAGGCGCAAATCCGTCAGCTTCTGGTCTTTTTTCAGGTATTTGTGAATCCCGGGCAAAGTCACGCATGGTTCAAGCAGGTTGATTCTTTGCTTTAAAAAAAGATCTTCGCAGTTTTGACGACGCTTCAGTTCGGAAGTTCCCCGGTTGAATTCGTCAATGAACGTCTGCTCAAAGGAATTGAACGTTTCAGAAGCCAAGACCTTGTAAAATCCCGGCTGAATGATTTCCGAAATTGTATAAAAATGTGAAAGACAAAGCAAAACCATGCGGGTGTACAACGTCAGCTGCTGATTTTTTAAGCAGTCTTCCAGCCCGTCGGCCCAGTTCAAGGGAACGACTTGTTCCGTTTCCTTTTTCAATCCCTTTAAAGAAATCGTCGGCAAAGAAGTCGACAGCTTATGGGTGAAAAGGAAAGTAAAATAAACGTTCAGATGCGTCAGGGTCTTGTTGTAGGTCGAATTTTTGATTTCGCGCTTGACCTGAAGCATGTTGAGATAATCGCGCACGTCAGATTCTTCGATATTTGAAAGGCTCGGGTTCAAGCGATAGACCAGATTGAACTGCCTGAGATGAGTAAAAAGCCGTTCGACGTCGCTGCAGATGTCTTGTTGGGTGCTGTCGGCCAAAACGCGTTTGTTGGTCAGATAATGCCGGAACTGTTTTTCATAGGGGAAAGCCATTTTATCGCCTCGCTTCTGATTGTTTCGGTTTAAGTATAGCAGTAATTTGCACAAATGACAACGATAGGAGGTTACTTTAACTTTTTTGAAAAATACAGTCCAAAAACCAAGGCGGGTTTTCTTTTTTTTAGAATCAAGCGTACAAAAATAGCCCAACCTGAAACGATTGAGCTATTTCAAAATATCGGCCGTTTTTTCGCGAAGATCCGGCAAAACCTCTGCTTCAAACCACGGATTGTTCTTCATCCAAATCTGATTTCTCGGCGAAGGATGGACGAGCGGAAAATACTTCGGCAAAAATCTCTTGTAGTCTTTTACGACGTCCGTCAATTTTTGTGAGCTTTTCAAATGAAGATAATGCTTGACCGCATAGCTTCCGACGAGCAAAGTCAGTTGAATATCCGGCATGGCGCTGAGCAAACGGGGATGCCATTTGGCGGCAAAGCCCTTGCGCGGCGGCAAATCACCAGACTTGCCAGTTCCGGGGAAATAAAAGTCCATCGGCAAAACGGCGATTTTGCCTGATTCGTAAAAAACGTTCCTGTCAATTCCGAGCCAGTTACGCAAGCGATCTCCGCTGCGATCGTTCCAGACGATGCCCGTATCTTGGGCTTTTTTTCCGGGAGCCTGCCCAATAATCAAAATACGAGCGTTTTTTGTCGCATAGTAGAGCGGATCGATGTTTTTTGCGGAATATTTTGCATTTTCCGGGTCGGACTTGATTTCGTTATAGATGTCATTTAAATTTTCCATGCTTCAAGTATAACACCTAACTTGTCACAATTGAAACACTTTGCTTAGCAATATCTGACTTCTCTTGGAACGATGATTTTGATCAGGTCGTCGATTTCGCTTGGGCTTTGCGTTTCGCACACGACGTCAAATGTCTGGCGCAAGTCGGCAATCAGCACGTCGCCGTCGGTTCCCGTTTCGAAATCGTCAAACGGAAAGAAGGACTTGGCAATGTTTGCTTGAAGAGGAGTCAAAAGCAGCCGGTGTCCTGTTTTTTGACACAAATCGTTCAGCTTGGCCAAAGATTCCGGATCATAAAGAGAAAAATTCGTTGAAACTGCAGCGCCTTCTTCAAGATTTTCGAGTTCTTTTGCGATCTTCTTGAAATCAGGCAAGAGCGAGTCCTTGTTTTCAATCAGATCTTTGCCGAGGATCAATGAGCTCAAAGCTTGATCTCTGAAGAACTGTTTCCATTTTTTGATTCGTTTTTTATGCAGGCCGTGCGCAACGAAGCGTTTCGCATAGCCGATCTTTTCATTTTCGTCTTCCAAAAGTAAGATGCATGCGCCAAACCAGCCGTCGTCGCTTGCTTTGGCAGTGACGCGAAGATTTTTAAGGTTCAGCGGATAGTCGTAAGGCAAGATTTTCAGGTTTTTTGGAAAATCAAGTCCAAGCTCGCAGTACCGATTCAGTTTTTGAAGCAGCTTGTAAATCTCTTGTGTCGTGAACGCTGTGCATTTTTCAGGCAAAACGGGCAGCAGATGAATCAGTTCGGTCGTCAGATGCGTAAAGAAGACATGGTCTTTTTCGTGCATCTCGCTTGCGTCCGTCGGATCAAGACAGATGTTTTTCATATCGTTCACCTCTTACAGATTGGCATCGGTTTTGAAGTTGAGCGGCGAAAGATCCGTTGATTCGGTGATCAGTTCGGCCGTCAGCTTTTCGACCTTGTCCAAAGCAAGCCTCTGCATCTCGAGCGAAGCCTTCGTCAGCAGTTCAAAACGCGCCTCGTCTTTGAGTTCTTTAGCTTTTTTATCTGTTTCAAGAATCTTTTGCTTGAATTCGATTGCACATTCTTTTTGAAGATCGTGAAGTTTCGTTCCAAAGAGCGGATAGTGCGGATCGACTAAAATTCCCAGGAGCTTGTATGCCCAGTAGGCGGAGTCTTTGGAGTAGGTCTTTTCGCCATGCTTGTATGCATCCAAAACGTCGGTCGTGCCAGCGTAGACAGGTACGAAGACGCTTTGACAGGTCACGCCCATTGCAAGCCAGTGAAGACCGGCGATTTCCGGGGCAAATCCAGGGCGCATCTGCAGCAGGTGAGATTCCTGCGTCTTGGCCAGGCTAATCGGACGAAACTTGTGCTTCAGATCGTCAGGACCTTTGCCGAGCGGATCGTACGGACTGTTTTGGAAGTGAGCGCTCATGACGTATTCCAGGTCGTCCATGAAAAGCTTGCGATCGGGTTTGCGAATGAAAGGCAATTCTTCGCTCATCGGATCTTGTTTTTGGCTCGGAGAAAGAATTCGCTGTCCGTCCCAAACGCGCGGCGTGCTGTAAATTTCGTCAGAAAGCGTGTGCGTTCCGAAGATGTTGCGGAAGTTGAAGCACGTTTCATCCGGATTGAGATGATTTTTTGAAACGAATTCCTGAATGGAAGCAGAAAACATGAAGTTGTCCGGATCATCGAAGGCGATTTCCTGGATGGCAAGCTGGTTGGCCACGACGGCATAGCAGTCGTCAGGGATGCGTTGTGCGACCCAGTGGTGACCGGAGCCCGTTTCAAGGTACCAGATCTCATCTTTGTCCGAAAAAAGAATCCCGTTTGATTCGCAGGTTCCGTATTTTTCAACGATGGCTCCGAGCCGTTTGACGCCTTCTCTTGCAGTCTTGACGTACGGCAAGACGACGGTAACCATCGCTTCTTCGCCGATGCCTTTTTCAACCAGCGGATCAAAGCCCAAAACACGCTCGTTGGCATAGGCGCTTTCGGTCGCGCTCATGCAGACGCCGTATTCGTTGATGCCGTCTTCTTCAAACAGACCGAACTCGTCCGTCCACTCCGGCGTGGCACTGTATTTGAACCGAGTCTTTTCAAGCGGCATCGCAAAGCCGTTGTCCTTTGAAACGAAGGCCTGATCCTCAGCAAACGTCTGGCGCGGATGAATGACCATATGTTTTGGCCAGGCGCTTTTTGAGTCCTCGTTGCGGCCGATGACGGTCGAACCGTCGGCCATGGCTTTTTTGCCGACGAGGATGCTCGTGCAGGCGGAAAATTCAAAATTATGTTGCAGCATTGCTTGTTCACGTCCTTTTTTAGTCTCTTCTGCAATTAGATTATAGCTTATCTGTCTTTGACAAAACTTGAAAAAAACGCATAAAAGGCCAAATTCTAATTGCATTTTAATCTCTATCTATGCAATAATGTTAACATAGACAGTGAACAGAAGGGAATGTTTTAAATGCCACTTATTCATATCGAACTTATCGAAGGTCGCACGCAAGAGCAGCTCAAAAATCTTGTTGCAGACGTTACGGATGCCGTAACTAAAAATACCGGTGCTCCGGCAGAACACGTGCACGTCATTTTGAGCGAGATGCGCAAGGACCGCTATGCGGTCGGCGGCGTGCTCAAGAGCGACGAAAAATAAGCAATACGTGAAGCCGGGGAGGAGATCCGCGGCTTTTTCGTTATATATGACAAATTCAGCGTCGGGAAAGGAAGAGTGCAGTTGGCAGATTCAGTTGAAGTAAACGAACAGGGACATTTGTTGATAGGTGGGGTCGATGCTGTCAAATTGGCCGAAAAGTACGGCACTCCGCTGATCGCATACGACGTCAGGAAAATAAAAAAGCAGATTCGCGGATTCAAACAGGCTTTTGAGGATGCTGGCGTCAAATACATGGTTTCGTATGCAAGCAAGGCTTTTTCCGCGCTTGCGATGTATCAGCTGATCAACAAGTACGGGCTCGGCTGCGACATCGTTTCCGGCGGTGAGCTTTATGCGGCATTAAAGGGTGGGATGCCGCCTGAACGCATTGAATTTCACGGAAACAACAAGCTTCAAGACGAGCTTGAAATGGCAGTCGATGAAAAAATCGGCACGATCGTCGTCGACAACTTCCGCGAGATCAAACTGCTCGATCACATTTTACGCCGCAAGCATGCAAACATCGGCGTCGTTTTGCGCGTCACGCCAGGCATTGAAGCCGAAACGCATCAGTACATCATGACCGGGCAGTCGAATTCCAAATTCGGGTTTGACATCCGTTCAGGTCAAGCAGAAGAGGCGCTGCAGCAGCTGATGAAGAATCCGCGGATGAACCTGATGGGGATTCATTGCCACATCGGCTCGCAGATTTTTGCCGTCAACGGTTTCCTAATGGCGGCAGAAAAGCTGGTCGAAGTTTTGGCCGACTGGAAGAAGCGTTTCGGCTACGAAGCAGACGTTTTGAACCTTGGCGGCGGGTTCGGCATTCGCTACAACGATTTCGATCAGCCGCTTCCGGCCGAAGAATTCGTATCCGCAATCGTGGAACGCGTCAAGGAACTGGTCGCAAAATACGATCTCAAGATGCCTGAAATCATCATCGAACCCGGTCGCGCCATGGTCGGTGAAGCCGCAACGACGCTTTACACGATCGGTTCGCGAAAGGACGTCGACGGCGTCTGCCACTTTTTGGCCGTTGACGGCGGAATGGGCGACAACATCCGCCCTGCGCTTTACGATGCGCATTACGAGGCATATCTTGCCGATCGGCCGAACGCGTTGCGCGAGCAGATGGTCACCGTTGTCGGCAAGTACTGCGAGTCGGGCGACGTTTTGGTCCATGACTGTGCCTTGCCGAACACCAAGCCGGGAGACATCCTGGCCATGCCGTCGACCGGTGCCTACGGTTATACGATGGCCTCAAACTACAACCGCAATCCGCGGCCTGCCGTCGTTTTTTGCGAAGACGGCAAGTCAAGACTCGTTGTCAGAAGAGAAACGTATGCCGACATGATGGCGTGCGAACTAGGCTTGGAAGACTAAAAAGAGTCTGGGAACCATCCTGAATCAAATGAAATGCCGAACAAGTATGGTCGATTTGCGACTGACTTTGTTCGGCATTTTTTATTTTATAAGATACAGTGCTGCTCAATTTATCTGAACAAGATATCGTTCAAATTTACGGACAAAGCTGGCTTTTTGGAGCGTTTGTCCGTAAAACTCGGGTCGAAACTTCCAAAATCTTACGGACAAACAGCGATTTTTAACCATTTTGTCCGTAATCGCTATTTTTCGAGCAGCCCGTTTACGGACAAAATCTCAATTTTCATCGACGTGTCCGTAAACGACAGCGATTTTGCCAAATGCAACGTCTGTTAAGGAGCATTTAAAATAAATTCTGTTACAGGCCTAAAGCTTTTTGCAGATAATTTGCGACGCCGTCATGATCGTTGTCGAATTCGGTCACGTCGTCTGCGATTCGCTTGAGCTTGTCGGTTCCGTTCTTCATCACGACGCCAAGCCCGGCATAGTCGATCATTTCGGCATCGTTGTGCTCGTCTCCGAAGGCGATGATGTCTTTGCGGTCGATCTTGTAGGTTTTGGCCAAAAACTCAACGCCGTGAGCCTTGCTGATGCCTTTTGGCGACAGCTCGAGAATCGGGTTCGGGCCGCCCCAGACGCCGACGTTGATTTTGCTGCCGAACGCTTTTTCAAGCTTTTTGACGATGTCTGCCTTGCTGTTTTGATCCACCAGCATGGTCATTGCTGCCGGATCGTGCTTGAGATTCGTTCGATTCAGCACCTGATCCTTGCGCAAAGCCGCCGGAAAGAAACCGTCGATCAGCGTGTTCGGCACGTCTGACAGCGCCATCGTCTTGCCCTCTGCCGAAACGACCTTGATTCCGAGGCGTTGTTTGGCCTCTAAAATGTCGAAGGCGATGCTTTTGGAAAACGTCGTCTGATACTCGTGCTCCCACTGCTTGTGCGGGATGTATCCCAAAGCACCGTTGAAGTTGATCATCGGACCTTTGAGCTTCAGTTCGTCATAATAGCCCACGGCCATTCTGTTGGGCCGTCCGGTGACGATTGAAACGACGTGTCCCGCCTGTTGAGCCTTGTTCAAAATTTCTTTTGTCTTTTGCGTGATTTGCGTTTTGCCGTTAAGCGTTGTTCCGTCCAAATCCAGTGCGATCAGTTTGCGTTTCATGATTCCCTCCGTTTGTGTTGCTTACTCAAAGGTAACACAGAAAGGGGGCGGTGGCAATTTTTAAATTGGTGTTTGAAGATTTTGAGGGGGAGGATGTCCAGGAAAGTTATTTCAAAAAATTGAAAATATGTTGGTCAATTTAGAAGAAAATCTCGCTAAAGGGTAAGAAGATTGATAAAAACAGTCTTGTCCATTAATAGCGAGAGGGAATATAATGGACGTAATATATGTACGTAGCGATCTCTTGACGGAAAGTTTTATGAATTTAAGATTGCTATCGAATTTCTAGCGGAAAGGAATTATGATTATGAGATTCACTCACTCACTCACTCACTCACTCACTCACTCACTC
>NZ_FOPI01000004.1:26149-119356 GCF_900113455.1 Ligilactobacillus ruminis DSM 20403 = NBRC 102161
TCACTCACTCACTCACTCACTCACTCACTCACTCACTCTGATTATTTAGACCGAGTCTTATTTGTCAAGACTTTTTTTGGTAATTTAATAAAAATTAAAGAGAATTCGCTTATACAGAGGGTAAGTGGATTCTTTTTTTCATCTTTAAAAAAAGAAGGTGTTTGGGCATGAAAACGGATAATGAAAAATATAATGAATCTGTCCAGCCCAACACCTTCTTTCTTGAAAATTTGAAAAGCAAGCTGCCGGATTTTTTCAGTAAAGACGGAAAATTTGACTTGGATAAATTCAAGTCACAATTGCAGGAACACAACATTGATGAATTAAAGGACGGATATCAGCTAAACTTTATCGGTAAAGACTATGCTCGCCGACAAGCCGGGGAAATGCCTAGCACGGTAATTGTTCCTGATGAAATTCAAAATAATGGCGAGGGGAAAAACAGCAAAAACTTGTTCTTTACTGGAGACAATTTGGAAGTGTTGCGTCACTTGCAAACGAATTATGCGGGTAAAGTGGATGTTATTTATATTGATCCGCCATATAACACTGGACAAGATGACTTTGCATATCCAGATTCTTTTGAATATTCTGACGATAAATTAAAAGATATGTTTGGTTTAGATGATGAGCAGGTTGAAAGGTTAAAGAGTATTCAAGGAAAATCAAGTCATTCTGCTTGGTTGACTTTTATGTATCCACGGTTGCAACTTGCTAAGAGAATGTTAAAACGCGATGGAGTTATCTTTATTTCTGTTGACGACAACGAAGATGGCAATTTAAAAGAAATCTGTGACGAGATTTTTGGTGAAAGCAATTTCTTGGCTCAAGTAGTTTGGGAAAGAGCATATGCGCCAATTAATTTGAAAAAGAATTTTTCGCCTAGTCACGATTACATGCTGGTTTATGGACGAGATGCTAATGTAATTGAGACAAATGGTATTGCAAGAAATAATACGAGTGACGATAGGTATCAGAATCCCGATAACGATCCACGAGGTCCATGGAGTTCCAGTGATATATCTGTCGGCCCCGCAATTCAGGCTAATATTTACCCTGTCACGACTCCCTCAGGTAGGGTGGTGGAGCCTCCAGCAGGAAGAAGCTGGAGGCTCTCGCAAAAAGCGTTTTACGAGAGACTCGCAGATAATCGCATATGGTTTGGATCTGATGGTAACGGAGTACCTCGAATCAAGAGGTTTAAATCTGAATTGAAAAAGACTGGAATCACTCCAATGACTATTTGGAAGTACAAAGATGTTGGACACAGTCAGGAGGCCACCCAAAAACTACAAGAATTGATGGGTGGAAAAAAGTATTTTACTTATCCCAAGCCGGTAAAATTAGTGCAACGTGCTATTCAGCTATATTCAAATGAAGATTCGATAATTTTGGATTTCTTTGCAGGATCTGCTACGACGGCAGAAGCAGTTATGAAACAAAATATGGATGATGGGGGTCATCGCCGTTTCATCATGGTTCAATTGCCAGAGAAAACATACAAGACAAACGAAGATGGCGCTCCTAAATTGAAAGATGGTCGAATGATTCCCACTAAAGGTGGACGTAGTGCACTTGAAGATGGTTACATGGGAATCGATGAAATATCTCGTGAACGTATCAGGCGTGCAGCGGCAAAAATTCGAGAAGACAATAATCTTTCTGAAGACTTTGATGGCAGCTTTAAACACTATCGAGTAGTGGAACCAACCAGGCAAACCCTAGAAGAAATTGAAGATTTTGATATAAATAACACAGATTTGTTTAATGATATGGTTTCGTCATTTTCTAGTGATGCATTGAATGTTTTAGGGAATGCCAGTGGCGAACAAACCATCCGTACTACCTGGTTAGCAAAGGACGGTTATTCATTTGACGCGGATGTCAAGAAGGTTGATTTTGCTGGTTATGAAGCAAGTTTGGTGGAAGGCAGTCGTCTGTACTTAATTAATGACGGATGGACCAGTAAAAATACTGAAGATCTGCTAAATAAGCTTGGTACGCATCAATTGACAGTTCAAACCATTGTCTTGTTTGGATATTCCTTTAATATTGCAGAATTGAGGGAATTAGAAATTGGTTTAAAGCAGCTTGATGTAAACATCAACTTGCTGAAGAGGTACTAATATGAAAATTCAACTAGAACGATTGCCTCATCAAGTGGCTGCGATTGATGCCATTAATCAGGCATTTAAAGGTGTCGATGTCAATACTAAAAATCCGGACGCTGGCTATATATATGCTAATCCGATTTTAAATTACGCCGGCAATGAAAAGTCCTACATCGATATTAAGATGGAAACCGGGACTGGGAAGACTTTCGTTTACACTCAAATGATGTATGAAATGCACAAACAAGGAATCTTTAAGTTTGTGATTGTTGTTCCCACTCCAAGCATTAAGGAAGGAACTAAGAATTTTATTACCAGTGATTATGCTCGGCAGTATTTCTCCGGGGTTCCAGGCTATGAAAATGTCAAAATTCAGTTAAATACCATTAATGCTGGTGATTTCAAGAATAAGAGAGGGAGGAGAAACTTTCCTGCACAATTGTCTGAATTTGTCGAAGCAACCAGGCAAAATGTTAATCAAATCCAAGTTCTTTTGATTAATTCAGGGATGCTTAGTAAGAATTCCGGAATGCACAAGAGTGACTATGATCAAACTCTGCTTGGCGGTGAAACAAATCCGATTAAGGCGATTGCAGCAACGAGACCCGTTATCATCATTGATGAACCGCACCGTTTTCCACGGAATAAGGTTACTTACAAGGCTATCGAAGAAATGAAACCGCAATTGATTGTTCGTTTCGGGGCTACTTTCCCGCAGACTATGACCGGAAAAGGAAAGAATAAACGGACGATTATCGATTACTACCGTGGCGAGCCTCAATTCACTTTGAATGCCATTGACAGCTTTAACCAAGGATTGGTCAAAGCTATTGATATCAATTATCCTGAGATTACCGAAGAAGAAGCGAGTCGTTTATACAAGGTTAAGAGTGTTAAGGCTAAGCAATTGGTCTTATCACGTAATGGCAAAGACTATCCTGTAAATGTAAATGAAAACCTGGCTGATGTAGATGAAGGTTTTGCCGGAGAAATTACCTATGCTGGGGGCAAGAAGCTTTCCAACGAACTTGAACTTCAACCTGATATGAAATTGATTCCGGGAACGTTCTCGCAAAACTATCAGGATGAAATTATTCAACAAGCAATTGATCGGCATTTTGAAGCTGAAGTGCGAAACTTCATGCGGTCGGAAAGCGGAGGCAATGCCCCTAAGATTAAAACTCTTTCGCTTTTCTTTATTGACAGCATCGCTAGTTTCCGCGGACCTGAACATACCAAGGGGTGGTTGGCTAAGCACTTTGAAAAAATGCTGACTAAAAAATTAAAGCAGCTTATCAAAAAATATGAAATGTCCATTGAGTCTCGGGAAAAGGAATACTGTGAATTTTTGCAGGCAACTTTACGTGATTTGAATGCAGAACATCAACAAGTTTATGCCGGCTATTTTAGCGAGGATCGTGGCAGCGGGGATGAAGCAATTCAAGCTGAAGTTGATGATATCCTGAAAAATAAGGAAAAATTATTGAGTTTCAAAGATAAAGACGGTAATTGGATCACTCGTCGTTTCTTATTTTCCAAATGGACATTGCGTGAAGGTTGGGATAACCCTAACGTTTTTGTCATTGCCAAATTGCGGACTTCTGGATCAGAAATCAGCAAGATACAAGAAGTAGGTCGTGGGTTACGGCTGCCGGTCGATGAGACCGGGCATCGGGTACAACAAGATGAATTCGAGAGCCGCTTAGCCTTTCTGATTGGTTATGATGAACGTGACTTTGCTCAAACGTTGGTCAATCAGATTAATGAAGATGCACCAATTGAACTGAACCATGATGAATTGACGGATGCAATGATTAAGTTAATCGTTGAGGAACGCCAAAAATCAGATAAGTCATTTGACAAAGATAAGTTGCTTAAAGATTTGGATGCCCATAACGTCATTACTCGTTCCAATGAGTTTAAGCCGGATGTTGAGATAGACGGAAGTAAAATGTCAGGATATGAAGCTTTGATTTATTTTTATCCGGAAGTGGAACATCGGACTAAAGTCTCTTCTGAAAAGGTTAGAGATCATAAGCACCATCCGACTACAAAAGTCAAGTTGCGTAAGTCTAACTGGAAACAGTTGGAAGAACTATGGAAACAATTATCCAAACGACAAATGATTAAGTTTGATAATGATGTTAACGATTTGGCACAGACGGTTGCGGAAGAAATTTTCAAAGATAATGAAAATAAAATCTTTGTTCGTCAGCGTCCGCAGATGATTAAGCAAAAAGTCGTTACTAAGAATAATCAAGCTGTAATTCAGGAATCTCCAACTGATTATGAAAATAACTATTTAACGATGAAGTACGGATCATTTCTGAAAAAATTAGCAACTCAGACTGATTTGCCGGTCAACTTCTTACATCAGCAAATGATTTCAGCAATCAAACGTTTAAATGGCAATAAAGATTATATCAATGAAAAAACGCTAGGTAATCTGGTTCGTGAATTTAATAAGCGTTTCAATGAACGAATCAAAAATTCGTATAGTTATGAACCGTTGAAATTTGCTGCGTCCACATCAATTTATGATGCTAAAAAGAAGGAATTTGTTGACGAGATTTCTGCTAATGATTTGGGTGTTTACAGTGATGAGAGAGCAACTAACGATGACAAGTACCTGTATGACCGGCCGCCATTGCGTTATGACAGTGCTAATCCGGAACTCAAAATTTTAAAACGTACTTACGACAATAAAATTGTTGCCTTCGGAAAGTTGCCTAAGCGAGCTATTAAAATTCCGCGCTATGACAACGGAACAACGACACCGGACTTCATCTTCAAGATTGAACGTGAACGCAAACCAATCTATTTGGTGATTGAAACCAAGGCAGCGAATATGCGCCTGGGTGATGAAACGATTAGGGTTATTCAGAAAACTTATTTTGATAAGCTTAAGGAAAGCGGTGTTTACTACCAAATGGCCACGAGCGAACAGGAAGTACACGACTTAATTAATAAGCTTGAAAATGGAGAAGAGGACATAAATGATATCACTGATTAAACTGGCTCAAGAAGGCAAAATTGAAACGACAGGTGCTAAACCTAAACTGCCGATTAAGGTTGACGGTGTAAGTTCAGAAACTTTGGATGTATACAAGATTCCCTTGGAATACCTGTATTACAATGACCAAAATGGACGGATTACGACTGGAATTGCTGAGTATGGGGAAGAAATTCATCCAGCTTATGATAATGAAAATCCTGAATATAACGAAACCATAGCAAAGATCATTGAAAACGGCAGTGCTTCTGACTTAAAAAGAACTCAAAAGTCGATTGAAGAATCCGGTCAGCAAGTATACGGCTGGGTTTTAGATGATGGTCGTGTAATTGATGGCAATCGTCGTTTCACTGCTTTGCGCAATATTCAAAAGAAAACAGGTCAGACTATTTATTTTGAAGCTGTTTTATTACCTTTTTCATATAAGAATAAAAGTGAGCGTGTTAAGATTAAACAGCTTGAATTAGCTTTACAGATGGGGGTCGAAGAACGTGAAGATTACGATCCGGTAGACCTTGCTATTGATATTTACCAAACTACAGGCGGAAAAAATCCAATTATGACTCTGGCTGATTATGGTAAAAATTCACGGATGAGCAAAGCAAAGCTCCATGAATACTATCTTGGCGCAGTGTATGTTAAGAAGTTTTTAGAGTTTATAGGAGCACCTGAAACCAGCTATAATATTGTCAAGGAAAGCAAGACGTGGACGCAATTTCAAGTTATGGGCAAAGTCTTAAACAATGAATTTGGCGATGATGCTGAAGCACAAGTTAAGAAGAATGAAACAATGCAGTCTTACTTTGGAATTATTCTTCATCAAATGCACGTTGGAGTTACCGGCAATACGGCTAGAAATCAGGTTCGTGATTTTGGCAAGTATATTGTCAAATCATCCGGAAACAACGATTTCAACGATGAAGTGATGTACGTTGTTGATGATTTATCAGATGCAATTCAAGATGCTCATGTTAAAAATTACACGGAATTAAGCAAAGAACTTTCTAATAAAAACAACTTGATTAAAGAGTTTGGAGAAAGTTACGATGCACATATGCGGGCTGCCAAGAACGGGGAGTCAGTTGATAAGTTCATTAAATCGGTCAAGGATATTGTCAAAGAGATAAGGACAATCAACGATAATAACGGTTTAACGGGAAGTTTGCGCTATAATGAAGTGTCTAATTCCCAACTTAAGGAATTACAGTCATATATGCGTGATTTGAGTCTTACAAGCAAGGAGCTATTTGAAAAATATGGAAGTGAAGTTCGATAATCCAAAAATCATCAAAAATGAAGATGGATTTTTTCAGCTGGTTGACGATAGCCGAAAAACTTTGCAGACTAAGTATGCTCGACGCGGCTTAAAGATATTTGAACCTTATTTCCTGGATTCAGCTCAAATGATATTTAAGTCTGAATTGACTTATGTCCAGTTGGTAAATATGGTTGATAAACTAAATCATAAGCTTGCAAGAAAAGGCTTGCCAGAGGTTGAAACTAGCAATGATTTTGATGAATTTGTTGAAGAAAGGCAATATTACATCAAAGAACAGAGTGAAGCGGGTTTGACGATCAAAAATAGCGATCCTCGATGGCAAAACGAATTTGATGAATTTAGACAAGCGGTAAGCAGAGAGCTTAGTCGTCCTTTAAAAACGGAACAAGAAAAGGCAAGCTTCTTTTTGGCGACTATGAAACGGGCCGCCAACTTCTCCGTTCCTGGTGCAGGGAAGACAGCGATGATGTATGGAACCTTTGCTTATCTATCAAGTCCGGAACAGGATAAAGTTGATAAACTGTTGGTCATTTCACCATTGAACGCTTTTGCGGCTTGGAGGACTGAGTTTGAAAAGGTCTTTGGTTCTAAGCGTCAATTGCACTATATGAATTTACGGGATAACAAGTATAATAATGATCCCGGTTCTATTAAGCATGATTGGGTACGATCAGACGTGATAACAATCAACTATGAAGCATTGAAGAGCAAAATTTCAGTCTTAAATGATTTGATTGACAGCAAGACCATGTTAGTATTTGATGAAGTTCATCGAATTAAAGGTATTGGCGGTCAAAGGGCAAGGGCGGCACTGGAATTAAGTAAAGCACCGCACTATCGCTATGTTTTGACTGGAACTCCAATTCCGAATGGCTTTCGGGACATTTATAATTTTTTGCATTTGATGTATCCGGACGAATACTCGACTTTCTTTGCTTGGGATTTAAATGAGTTGAATAGTATCGATCCAGAGGATGTTAACCGCAAGATGGCACCGTTCTTTTGGAGAACCAATAAAGAAGACCTCCATGTGCCAAAACCTGATCCGGATAATATTATTAAAGTTGAACCATCAGAAAAACAAGAAATTTTGGCTGACGCTATCTATGAAAATGAAAATGGTGCTTTAGCATTGTTTATTCGTTTGTTGCAGGCGTCTACTAATCCGGAATTATTGAAGTACAATATCAACTATCGAGAATTAGGTTTGGTTGACGGTGATTCATATACATGGAGCCAAGACGAAGCTAAGATCAAAAAAGCAAATCAAAGTGATGTCAAAGCATATGAGCGCTTTTCTTTAAAAGATATCGAAACTCCTAAATTCGATCACGGGATAAATCTGATTACTGACTTGGTTGCGGAAGGCAAGAAAGTTTTAGTCTGGGGAATGTTTGTCGGGACGATGCATAAAATTAAGCGATGTCTTGAGGAAAAAGGATTAAAGACAATTCTTGTATATGGCGAAACGCCTAAGAAGGATCGCGAAGGATTGATTAATGAATTTCGCGATGGTTCTGCTCAGGTATTGATTTCAAATCCAAACACATTGGGTGAATCAATTTCCCTTCACCAAACCGTGCACGATGCTGTTTATTTTGAATACAACTTCAATTTGACTTTTATGCTGCAATCTCGTGATAGAATTAATCGTCTAGGGTTACCCGATGATCAGTACACAAGGTACCACTATTTGATGACGGAAGGTGATTCTGCTCATCAAGGATTCATTGATGAAAAGGTTTATCGCCGGTTAAAGGAAAAGGAACAAGTAATGATGGATGCTATTGAAGGACCGATGCTTGTTCCCGAATATGAAGATGACTATCTTGAGGAAGTTAAGAAAATCGTGTTAGGATAAGATTTTCAAGATTAGTAACGGTTTTTAGATTGCTTGAAATTTTTCCAAAACATGACATCATCGCGTTGTAAAGGGTGGTTGTAAAATGTAGGAAATCGGCGGTTTAAAATTGTCGGTTTTCCTGCATTTTTTTGTATACTCACTTTATTAATCTTTTGAGAAAGTGATGAGCATGCGTAAGCGGTCGTTAAATAAGCGTTCTTCATAAACCTCCGATATCTTGGTATGCTTTAGACATCAAGTATATCGGAGGTTTAAATATGAAATTGGATGACGTCGTGGAAGTCAACCTTGTTGACCGAAGCCCTAAGAAAACATATCGACCGGTCAGGGAAATGGCTGCGAAAACTATTATGGAAGATGTTGAAATTCGAATTTACAACGGAGCTTCGAGAGAGATTTTTAAAAATTTGAATAACTATCCTTGGTATCATGATCAAAATGTTTCCAAATATAATTCAATTCATGCATACGGAACGGAGGTGAACGAGATGGACGAAAAAGATAAGCGTATCAAAGAGCTGGAACAACAAGTCGCTGAACTGAATGAACGAATTGCTTTTGATTGCCGCGTTTACTCACAGTGACGGAAGTTCATCCGAGACGGCCAAACTTAATCAGTTGGATCCTGAAAAATACTTGAGAAAAGTATTAACGGAGATGACCAACATTGAGGTATTTGATCCTGAAAGGTTCCGCCATCTTATCCCATGGAACATCGAGATTGTCTCATAAATGAGAAAATAAAAACGATGCATACGCAATATCCTGAGATAATGATGCTATCTCAGGATATTTGTGTACACATCGCTGTTTTAACGACTGCTTACATCGGGATTGCACCTCTTTGGCCATAATCTTCGAAGGGACGCATAGGATATTAAGAAGTTTGCAAACTAACCTGCTGGTACGGCAAGCCAGACAAATACGATGCCAAAATGCGGTGCGCAAATCAAAGCAACCGACAGGCGGATCGCCAGGTTCACCATATTTGCATAAGGAACGGGCGCATGATTCCAAGACCACGAAGAACCCCATCGGTTGCCATTTTGATTTCCATAAAGATGTAGAAGTAACCGAGCCATCTCATATAACCCTCGGATACCTGATAAGCCAGGGCAGTTCCATCTTTGCCAAGGAACAGTGAGGAAATTTGAGTATGTAATGTTTCAATGACTATAAAGGCAAGAACTGCAAAACATACGTCTAACACCAGTGCAGCGTGATATCATTTTTTGATCCGTTCAATTTTCTTTGCACCAAGATTTTGGGAAACATATGGGGAAACCGCATTGCCGATGGATACGAAAATCAATGAAAAAACATTCTCTACCCGCATCGTTGCCGAATACATCGCAAGTGCCTGTGTACCGAAAGGATTTACGGAACGGGCGAAATGTTGGACGAAAGAAAATACGGGAAAATCAGACGTCGGCGCAATGAACTGATTTTTTGCAGCGTCACGTTTGGAGAATACGGTCATCAGTATTGGTACCTTGCAGATGAAGACATTTTTGAGCCGGGCGATTTTGTCATTATTCCAGTTGGAGAAGACAGGCATGAAGAGATTGCCAGAATCGAATCGATTGAGTATCATGTCAAAGAAGAGGCACCGTACCCGTTTGATAAGATCAAGCATATTCTGAGAAAATTCGATCGGAAGACTGATGAAGGGCTTTTGAGATAAAAAAGACAAGAAATTTAGAACGATCAATCAGATTCTCGCTGCGCTTTGACGCGGTGAGAATTTTTTGTGCTGCAATGACTCTCAAGCGAAGAGGTCGATGATGGTTGCCAAACGCTTATGAGAAAAAAGCAGTACTGGATGGAGGCTCGACTTGTACCAATCATGGTCTTTGCTGCAATCGTGACTTTCTTTGATATCCGGTTCAAGGTATGCAGCAATGAGAGCAATCAGTGCAAATATTGACAAAAACTAGTTTTTGGTATATAATATATATCGTAAATCAGATTCTTTTCGGTCTGTTGTTTTTGTGCTTGTTCCGAAAAGACCTCGATAGGATCTTGAAGAAAGAATCTGTTGCTCAGCTCAAGACTGAGCTCTGCGAAGACGACGTTGCGGAAATGCGACGATTGCAAAATCAATATCTTAAAAAAGAAGGGTTGGTGTTTATCATCGAATTACGATTAAAAGAATTAAGGCTTAAAAATCTTTACACCATTAAAGAAATCGCAGGCGTATTGGGATGTACGGCGTCTCTCGTGAGCCGATACGAAAACGGTTCGCGCATGCCAAGGGCCGATTACCTTGTAAAACTTGCGGATTTTTACGATGTTTCAGTGGATTATCTTTTAGGGCTTACCGAAGACAAAGAACGCCATTGATTAAAAGCAAAAATTACTCTGATCGGAGCAGTTGAAACGTTGCGTCTTGCACGATTTGGATGAAAGCGCGCGGAAAGGATTGTCAGAAATGTCAAAGCAAGAATGGCGAATGATTGAAGAATATGAAGGAATTTATGAAATCTCAAATGACGGTCGAATAAGAAGCATCAGAAGACTGGTCAACGGTGTTCCTCGAGGCGGGAAAGAGTTAAAGGTTTCCAAAATGAAAAGCGGAATATATTGCATCAGGCTTAAAGGACTTGACGGAAAATTGCATTTTGAACTGATTACGCGGTTGGTTGCAAAAGCGTTCATAAAAAATCGTTATCCGGATAAGGCTAAGTTTGTCACATACATCGACGATTCGCTTTCAGTTGAAGAAGGACTCAACAGTGCGGACAACCTCGCATGGGTATCGTTCAGGGCAAGATCGATCGAAAAGAGCAAGGTTCCGATATCAGCATTCGACCCCAAAGAAGGCATTCAGGAAAAGTTTGCAAATGTTGAAGACGCCAAAGAGAAATTGAAGCTTCCGGCCGTCAGAGACATCTGTGAGTGCCTTGCTCATCGGCGAGATGAAGCATACGGATATTCATGGACTTTTTTGAAAAAAGGGCCAAAGGATGTTTACGTTTTTTCAGAATTAAAAGAGGTTTGACTTTCAGCAAACATGGATATGCCAAAACCTTAGAACAAAATTTTTTTATTGCGACAGTCTCTTTTTTCTGGTCAGAACCGGCAACATAATTTGTCGTAGAGGCGCTTTTTTGAACGTAATGCCAAATTCAGAGCGGGGCGTCAATTTGCTTCCCGTCCTTCTTTTCCGTTTGTTTCATGCAAAAAGACTCGTTCCCGAAAAAATGAAGGGAACGGGTTATTTTTTCTGTGATGAAATTCTCATTTTGAGCAGCTTTTTGTTCTTCGAGATCGTCGTTCAACGGATTTGATTTACGTTTGCGAGAACAGCGTAAGAGTATTTGGTCGAAACGAATGCGATCAAAAAAGGAACGAAGGCACTGTTTGTTGGTTTAAACGTCATCGCCGAGAATAATCAGCGGCTTGATTTAGGGTGATTTACGTAAAGAATAAAGATTAATTTTTTTGCGGATTTGTGTAAACTTGACAAAAAAGTCACAAAGTTGTATAATGAAATCATAAAAATCAAAAAGGCGATGTTAAAATGCTGCCAAAAGAATACTTTGAGGACCCGCTTACCGAAGGCGTGGCATTCGGAGCATTCGAACACGTGTTGGACAACAGGTTCACGCTGCTCAAACTCCCCGTCGGCTACGGCAAGACGGTTATTGCGATGCAGGTTGCTGAGTTGATACGGTCACGAACTACATAATCAGACCCGAAAAGGAGTCTGGAACGACGAACGTTTTGGTGCCATATGCCAAAAGGCAGTACGATCGCATCATATCAAAGAACAAATGGAACAAGGTTTTTGAGGAGATTTTCGTAATGCGTTGGGGAAAATATGACGAAAGAATTTTTGAGAAGGGAAGAACAAAATGAAAGAATACAATATTACGTTCGACGAAGGCGGAAAAAATGAACGCACTATGACGTTCAGATACGTTCCAAGCAAACAGCAGGTGCAGAACATGAGCGGAAATTTTGCTTATGAAATGACGGCAAAAGAGAACTTTAAAGTAAGAATTTCAGAAGTTCAAGCCGACAATCGCCCGAATGGCGAAGGAGAGTCGGAAAGATACGTGTACGACGTGAAAACAGGACAAGCAACGAAAGCATGATAAATCAGATTCTCACTGCAATTTGGCGCAGTGAGAATTTTTTTGCGCGAATTGCTGCAAGGTGTCTTCATGCGAATAAAATAAAATTTAAGAAAATACGGCCTCAGTATTTTGAAGAGAGCATACATCCAGGAAAGAAATAACAAGCGAAAGAGCGATGAGGTGTACGTGGCATTTGATCGTGACAAGATGAGTGATAATGAAGTTGCTAAGTGCGTGAACTATGCTGAAAAAATTTGATACAAGCTCCTTTTTTCGTCGATTAGTTTTGAGGTATGGATTCTGCTGCATTTTGAGGAGGTCAACAGGCAGTACACAAATGAGCAGCTAAAAAGAAAACTCTCGGGAAAAGACTATTTTAATACGAACTACAACAAATTCAAGGGAAATAATTATGATGATTTTCTTTATGATCGAGTGGCGGATGCGAAGAATAACGGGGATAAATTGTTGAAGTCAAACAATGATATCATAAAAGATAATCCGTATATGAATATTAGCAGGGAAATCGGGAAGATATTTCGAACCGAAGTATTTTAAATATAATCCTATTGACGCCGCTCGTTTTGATTCGAACGAGCGGTTTTTTTAACGTTAGTCGAACGTGCATTCGTAATATTTGTGTGATATAATTATTGAAAATCATATTTTGAAAGAATTTAAAACAGGCAGCCTGATTTCGGTAGAAAAATCCGCTTAAGTGGGGGGATTTTGATGAACAGGGATGATTTTGAAAAGTTCGTCATCCAAAACGACGATGCAAGTTTTGATTATCCATGGAAGAAATCGCCTAAAAACGAGGTCTTCAGGCATAAAGACAGCAAAAAATGGTTTGCGTTGGTGATGAACGTTCAAAAAAAGGGTTAGGGTCAGACGAAGACGGGATGGTTGATGTTGTCAATTTCAAATGTGACAAGAAAACCGATCAACAGGAAATCTTCGAGGAAGTCATCGGCTTGCTTCATTCCTTTTCAATGCGTATGTATTCTGGCAGACGCAAGAAGATTAAGGAGGCTCTAAGTAATAATGAGGAAAGCGAGGTGGAATTGCATGGCACAAAAAACGAAAAAGAATAAGCTGCTTCGTTATCAGCGTATTCATCAAAATCTGACTGAACAGCAGTATGACTACTTGACAGAACGTCATGTGATTCGCCCGACTCACCCGAAATACGCTGTTTTAGACCATTTTAGCCACCTGGCTAACAACGTCTACAATCAAGGTTTGTATCGGGCTAGGCAGGCTTTGTTTAAGGGTTCGTGGTTGTCTTATAACAAGTTAGACGCATCATTAAAGCAATCTAAGCGCCAAAAGGACAGCATGATTTATAGCTCAATGAATAACGTGCACTTGGTCCAACAACAACTCAAGTTGGTCGCTCGCAGCATGGATTCATGGAACAAGGCTCGGAAAGCTTACGCCAAGAATCCTAGCAAGTTCACGGGTCGGCCTAAATTGCCAAAGTATCGGACAAAGGGTGGTTTGAGCACTATTATCGTTGACAATCAGACTGTCAAGTTACGGCAGAATGGTTACGTTGAGATTCCTTGCATGGACAAGTTTAAGGTTAAATTAGCGCACCCGGAAACAACGTCGATTCAAGAGGTGCGAATTGTCCCACAGAACCGCCGTTTTATCGTTGAGGTGGTCTATAAAACTAACCAGATCACTCAATACAAGCCGGACAATGGGCGTTACCTAGGAATTGATCCGGGCGTTAATAACGCTTTTACTTTGGCAACCAACGTACCGGGAATTACGCCGGTAATCGTCAACGGCAAGCCAATTAAGTCAATTAACCAGTTCTACAACAAACAGCGAGCTCGACTGACCAGCTTGCATGACCGGCTAGGTCAAAATCGTTCCAGCCATCAGCTGGCTAGTCTTGACTTTTACCGAAACCAAAAGATGAGTCGTTTTGCTCATGAAGCAAGTAAGCGTATTGTTGATTTTGCGCTAAGCCATGAGCTAAACACGATTATCATTGGAAAAAACAAGGGGCAAAAACAGCGTTCCCGCATGAGTAAGCAGAATAATCAAAACTTCATTGGAATTCCACATCAAGTCATGATCAATTTGATTAAATATAAGGCGAACTTAGCAGGCATTGTAGTTATTCAGCATAGCGAATCCTATACTAGTCAAACATCTTTCTTAGATAAGGAAGAACCCATTCGAGAGAATGGGAACAAGGCCCGACAGCGCAAAGGCTTGTCGCCAATTAAACGTCGATTAAAGCGTGGCTTGTACAAAGCAAATACTGGTCAATTAATTAACGCCGATGTTAACGGTGCTTTACAAATCATCAAGAAAGTAGTCCCGAATGCTTTTGCGGATGGGATAGAGGGCATCGGATTGTGCCCAGTCAAATGGTCTTTGCGATTTTAGGGTAGACCATTTCCGAAAGATTCCGAAACAAATTCAACTGCCGAACTGACTGTAAAGTTGTCCCGGAGAAAGGCACTGCTTGGTGCTGGACGTTCGTCTTGGCGTGGATGGGTTGGTCAAATTAGGTTGAGAATAAGGGTTGCCTAAGCCGTGAGCTGGTATTGCTTCATATGGTATGATTTAATATCAACTCAGCAGGAATCTATTATCTGATCTGGCTTCAGGAAAGTAAAACGTTTTTGAAAAAGTGACAGGAAATTCAGGAAAAGGTGCGTCAGAGCACTGCATTTTTAGGGGGAATCAGAATGGAAAATGATTTTGAAACGCATCGTCCGCTTGAAGGCAAAATCAAGAAAGTCACGCTTTATTCGAGAAAGAAGAGAAGCACGATTTTTGAGCAGATTCTGGAATTGAATGATGAAAAGGCAACGATCGAAATCGTCAATCACAATCCGCCCGGCATGGGGGACGAGTATCTTTTTCCGAATCCTGCTTTTGACGGGGTCATGGGAGATTTGAAAGACGTTTACGAAACTTTTTTTGAAAAATCAAGTCGTGACGACTGGAAGCTCGTTTTCGTAAATGAAGCAGGAGAAGAGTTCGAAACGCACGGGGCACTGCAAAAAAGCGGACGACTCTCGTCCATCTCTGATATGATTCGCTCCATGTTCAAGCGAGATGATCTGCTGGTGTTTGACGGAAATCCCGACAAAGTCGACAGAATCGAGCTTTTGTTTAACCGGTGCCTGAATTTTTCAGACGAAGAAATCGTCGATTCAAGCGAAAGAATCGTGATTGAGCGTGCATCCGAGTCAATCGTCGTGCAAAGAAACACGTTTGATCGTCTAAAGGTGAGAAGCAACGTGCAGCTTGCTGGCATCGTATCTAACTTTTTGGATGATGTTTCAGTGAATGCTTTTTCAAGGGTTGAAGGCAATCCCGCTGACGTTTGCGAAAATCCTGCCGGAGAGCAAAATTATCTGATCAGACTTGAAACAAAATTCGGCAGAAAAAAAGAGGTCAAGGGCAGTTTTGACAAGCGCGGTCTGCCCGTCGATTGGCCGAAGTTTGCTGAAAAATTGAATTATCTGCTTTATTATTACGGAGTCGCCGGCGAAATTCTCAACCCGTTCAACTATGAGAAGGTGCTGCGCTGCAAGGACGAGCTGATTTTTTGCAACGTCTGTTTTGATGACAGCGGCTCGGCAATCATGTGCCTTGCAGATGAGGATCAATACGAATTCGGTGATTGCGTTTATGTCGAAGGAATTGATGAAATCGGACAGATCGAGTCCGTCGAATACCATAAAAAAGAAGATGCACCCGTATCCTTGCAGAAAGTCAGACATATTCTCGGCAAATGTGATGATTTTTGAGAAAGCATACCTTGTTACTTTAACTAGTGTTTATGAATCATTAAATTTCGATTTCGGTAAAAGGCGAAATATGCCATAATAGTGTATAATTAGAATAGATATTTCGGATGGGGGTTTTCTGATGATTGAAGTTGCATGCAAACATGCGGGAGAGTATCCCGTTTTGGAGCTCAATGACAGCAATTTGCGAGATGAATCGCTGCCGCTCGCGTTCTTTTACCATGGTTGGGAAGGCTGCAAAGAAAAAGTTTTGACGCAAGGCTATGAAATAGCCAAACGTGGTTTCAGAGTGGTCATGCCTGATGCTCAATACCACGGAGAGCGCATGATTGG
This sequence comes from Ligilactobacillus ruminis DSM 20403 = NBRC 102161, assembly GCF_900113455.1. Classification (GTDB taxonomy): domain Bacteria; phylum Bacillota; class Bacilli; order Lactobacillales; family Lactobacillaceae; genus Ligilactobacillus; species Ligilactobacillus ruminis. Next base: position 42,614 of record NZ_FOPI01000004.1, read on the forward strand.
TGGCCCTGCTAAAACGCATTTTCTGGAATTCTGGCAGATTATTGCTGATTCGGTTGCTGAATTTCCAAAGATTGTCGATTATTATGAGGAAACGACCGGAATCAAAGATGATTTTATCGGTGTCAGCGGCCTTTCAATGGGAGGCATCACAACATGCGCATTAATGGCTTCTTACGATTGGATTTCTTCTGCAGTTTGCCTGATGGGATCCCCGTGTCCTGTCGAATTTGCGAAAAAGCTGATTGCTTCGATGCCGGAGGTCAAAAACGTTCCGCAGCAATACGTTGATTCGCAGCTTCAGGCTTTGCGTGCGATTGATTTGTCGCTTGCGCCTGAAAAGATTGCCGCACGCCCGTTCCATTTTTGGCACGGAACGGCCGATCAGATAGTACCGTATAAGCCGACAAAGGCTTTTTACGATCGGATCAAGGATGAAGATTACGCTCAAAAGACGACTTTTACGACGACGGAGAATGCCGTGCACAAGGTCTCATATGAAACGACGGTTGAGATGGCTGAAAAATTTGCTGAATATTACGAAAACAGATAAGCGAGGTAAATCAAATGTCAGAACGTACGAATGAACAAATCAAGGAAGAAATTTTGGATCGATTGGAAATGGTGACCGACCCGGAGCTTGGCGTCGACATCGTAAACTTGGGCCTTGTCTATGCGATAGATCTTACTGAAGACGGAATATGCGTCGTTTCCATGACTTTGACTACGATGGGGTGTCCTTTGACCGATCTTTTAGCCGATCTTGTGACGAATGCTTTAGGAGACGTTGAAGAAATTAAAAAAGTCGATGTCAAGTTCATTTGGGAACCGGCCTGGACGACGGACCGCATGACGAGTTATGCCAAAATGGCATTGGGCATCCACTAACGGAAGGATTGGCAGATTTTGTTTAAAAAGCGCATCTACGTATTTTTCTATATCTTTTTAGTCGCGTTTTTTTCGGTTTATCTGTGTTTTAAGATTCAGGAACGAGACATGATCATTCAGCTTAATAATCATAATCTTTCACCGAACACGTATCACGTGACGCTGAAGCAGAACGTGACCTTGTATGATCTTAACCAAAAAATCGAAAAAACTGATTTGTTGAACAACGTTCAGGTTCATTACCAGGATTGTGAAAACAAGAACGTGACCTATTTTTACGGCAAGGGCAGCTTCACCGCTCCACCGATGCTTTCAGGGCACTTTTTTTCGGACAGCGACTTTGAATCAAACGTAGCGACGGTGGTTGTAGGTAAAAATTGGCAAAACAAGCTGTATCGTCCAAAAGACCAGGCTTATTTGAAGTGGAACGATAAATATGTTTCCGTAATCGGCATTATGGGCGACAACTATAATTCTGAGCTCGATAACCAGGTGTTCATTTCTCTTTCGACTGCTCAGCTTCAAGATGCATATTCGAATAATTATCGCATCCTGCTCGACAGCTCGCAAGACTTGAAACCAAGCGAGATCAAGACGGCCCTTGATGCCAATTCAGTCAAGCGTCAGGTCACAAATCACTTTATCGTCTCTGATGAATCGTGGATTGCTTCGCACTGGGCACAAGCCTTAGGGATTGTTTTGGTCATCGTTTTGATGATCGGCGAAATCGTCTTTTGGATTATTTCTTCCAAGCGAAACTACGATGAAACGATGTTTTTAAAGTTTGACGTTCCTCGTTTTATTTTTGCCGAATGGAGAGCATTCAGCATCTGCATTGCACTCGGATTGATTTTGGGCGGTCTTGCCGGAACGCTCTTCTACAATCTTAATTCTTATGTTTTGGTGCTTTGCTTCCTGGGCGGACTCTTTGTTTGCTCAAGCGGCCTGTTTTACTGGATGTTGAAGTGCCAGATGAAAAAAGACTAGAAGAGGTTGTTGATCATGAATCTACCTGATGAGTTTATTGAAAAATACACGAAACTGCTTGGAGATGAGGCCGAATCCTTTTTTGAAAGTTTTGACACCGAACCTCAAAAGGGCTTTCGATTGAATCCGCTGAAATCAAATTATCAAAACGTTGCTTTGAATCTGGAACACCCGGTTGATTATTCTGCAGTCGGGTATGTCGGCTCCGTCAGCGGCAACTCGCTTGAGCATCAAACCGGATATGTCTACAGTCAGGATTTGAGCGCAATGTACGTCGGTGAAGTCTGCGGTCCAAGGCCGGGCGAAAAAATTCTTGACCTGTGTGCGGCGCCGGGCGGAAAATCCAGTCACCTGGCATCTTTGATGAACAATGAAGGCTTGTTGGTTTCAAACGAAATCAACAGGAAACGTGCGCTGATTTTAGCTGAAAACATGGAGCGAATCGGGGCAAGAAACGTTATCGTCACCAACGAAGATCCGACCGGACTTTTAAAAACGTTCGAGCAGTTTTTCGATAAAATCGTTGTCGATGCGCCATGCTCGGGCGAAGGGATGTTCAGAAAGGACCATGCTGCGACCAAATACTGGCATAAGGACTATCCAAATGAATGCGCCGCAAGGCAAAAGCTGATTTTGGCCGATGCCATGAAGATGCTGAAACAAGGCGGTACGCTTGTTTACTCGACTTGTACGTTTGCACCGGAAGAAGATGAGCAGATAATAACGTGGCTTTTGAACGAATACCCGTATCTGGAACTCGTTCCGATTAAAAAGTACTCCGGAATGGATGAGGGACGCCCTGCATTTTCTGACGGAAATGAGGAGCTCAGAGGCTGCGTAAGGCTGATGATGCACCATTTTAAGGGCGAAGGGCATTTTATTGCCAAGCTGAAGGATATGCGTCCTGTGGGTGAAAACGTTTCTAAAAAGAAGAAGGGCAAGAAAAAACACGGCAAAAAGGCTGCCATGAGTTCGGAACAAGTCGAGCTTTGGCAAAACTTTGCCAAAGAATTCGAACTGGAAGGATTTTCGCTAAGCAATCTGAAGGTCTTGGGCGATCATCTGTATCTTTATCAAGAATCTTGGCCCGACATTTCGCGTTTGAAATTCATTCGTCCGGGATTTTTGCTCGGAACGTTCAAGAAAAAGCGCTTTGAGCCTTCTTATGGACTTGCGCTTGCGCTTGATCCAACGAAATGTCAGCGAAAACTTGCCGTTGAAAAAGAAGACTGGCAAAAATACGTTGCCGGAAACGTCATTTCGTTAAAAGAACGACCTGCGCAAGGAAACGGCTGGTATTTGCTTGAATGCGAAGACAAGGCCTTTGCATTCGGAAAAGTCGTTGATTTGACGGTCAAGAATTTCTTTCCGAAAGGACTTCGAATATTTTGATTCATGACCTCGAAAACTTCACTTCAGAAATGGAGTGGAGTTTTTTTGTTCCCGTCGGTTTCTCCTGTGTTTTTTCAAATTATAGCATTGCGAAGATATTTTGTGAATACAAAAAATGGTGTTGAAAAATCATCATCAACACCATTTAGTATAGACCCCAAAACGGCCTGACCGCAGAACAGTTCCGCAATCAAGCCGTATCTTGTTAGTTAAAATTTTATATTTGAACTGTATACTTGACAGGACATAGTATAGTCTTAAGACGACCGTCCTTGTTCGGCATTTTATTTAATTCAAATTAGAAACGGGATTTTTTTACAGCTGATCCACCGTGTTTTTCAATTCAAGATCCAAAATTCTTTGGACGTCTTTCAGTTCGGAAATTTTGCGGCATCCGAGCAGCGCCATCAAAGCTCTGATACCTGTTTTGAGATCTTCGATTTTTGCAGCCAGTCCGTCCTCGCCGTCTTTTAGCAAAACGTGAAGGAACATGCCGGAGATGCCGACGTTTTCTGCTCCCAGGACCAGGCACTTGACGATGTCTTGAGCATCGCGGATGCCGCCTGAGGCCGTCAACTTAAGTCTGCCAAGCTCACTGCGATGTTTTTGAGCACCCAAAAGCGATTCGGCAGTCGTCAGGCCGAGTTCTTGCATGAAAGCGAGCGTTTCCTTGTTTTTGCGACGCTCATTTTCAATTGCGGCAAAGTTTGTTCCGCCCGCACCGGCCAGGTCGACGTAAGAAACGCCGTTTTCGGCCAGGAGTTTCAGCGTTTGCGGCGTCATGCCCGTTCCGACTTCTTTGACGAGCATGGGAACATGCAGTTTTTCGTTTAAGCGTTTGAGATTTTCAAGCCAATAAAATTCAGTATCACCTTCAGGCATTACGAGTTCCTGAGCCGCATTCAGATGAATCTCAATGATATCGGCATCAATCATGCTGCAAGCCCGCTCTGCATTTTCAAAAGGGTGGTTTGCGCCAAGATTGGCCAGCATGATTCCGTTCGGATTCAACCGGCGAAGCTTTTCAAAACCTTTGGCATAAGCCGCGTTTTTGACGGCAACGCTCTGAGATCCGACGGCCATGGCAACCCCGGTCTTGTTTGCAACCCTTGCCAGACTTTCGTTCAGCGAATCTGTCGTTTGGCTTCCGCCTGTAATGGCATTGATGAAAAAGGGAGCTTCAAGCTTTTTTCCGGCCAAAGTCGTCGAAAGACTGATCTCATCCAATGATATTTCCGGCAGATTGGCCGGAATGAGGCGAATGTGTTCCAACCCGTTTGTGCTTTTTTGGCGGTAAAGCTTTTCTGCAATCATGACGTGCTCGTCTTTTCTGTGCGAATGAAGATTCATTTTGGCCTCCTTGGACATATCAGTCGTTGTAATGGATGCTCAAATCAAGCGGGATGATGTCGTGTTTCGTCCATTCATCGAGCAGGGAAGTCGTGTCGATCGAAGAATCAATCAAAACGATGCCGCAATCGCCGCCGCCAGCACCGGACGTTTTAGCGGCACCGCCGAAACGCTCAGCGCTTTCGATCAAATACTTCAATGTCGGCGTTTCAATTTCGACGCCGGTAATTTCATGCAGATTTTCCAAAAGTTTGCGGTTTTTGCGCAGACATTGCTGAATGCCTGGCAAATCGTGTTTTTGAAATGATGCTTCCATTTGTTCAACGCATTTGCTGCTTTCATGCACGAATTCCAGGTATTTTTTGCGGCGTTCTTCTTTTGAAAGTTCGACTTTATCGACCAGATTCGAGGTTGAAGCAGGCGATCCCGTCCAGCCGATGAGTAGGTTCAGTTTGTCAAATACAGGGAGGGACATGATTTTGAGACCTGGCCAGGTTTTAGCGAGCAGTTCGCTCAAAGAATAGTTGTGACGGGCCGCTTTGAGCCACTGACGGTCAAACGAATGATATTCGAGCCAGCCGCCGAAAACGCTGGTGGCGATGTCTCCCAAGGATCCGTTCCCCTGGACTTCGAAGTGAGCAATGGCAGCAAGTTTGAAAAGCTGATCCAAGGTCACGTTCAGACCGTAGTATTGACAAAGAGCTTTAACGGTTGCAACGGTGACTGCCGCAGATGATCCGAGACCGTATTTTTTGCCGCTCTGACTGTCAAGTTCGCTGTCGATTTTCAAATCGTAGCAGCGCATTTTTTTGCCGAGTTCCTGTGCATACTGTTCAGTGATTCTGATGCCTGACAGGATATATTCAAAAGGATTGTCGCGATTGTCGATCACCATGTGTTCGCCGCGTCTTTTCCAAACGACGGTCGAATTTTCGTATTGTTTTGAAATGATCGTGCCAAAATCCTTGCTGTCTTCGATTGAAACGTAGACGTATTTGTTGAGCCCGACCAAAATTGCGGGGCATCCGGTTTCAACGACCGCATATTCGCCTGCAATATAAAGTTTTCCAGGTGCTTTGACCTTAATCAATTTTTTCAAATCCTTTCAATGATTAATGATTAAAAAGTCCCCCTTGATTCAGCGGGAACCATCGAGAAATCAGATAAGTCTTGCGCCGGGTCCGGGGTTTGCGACCAAAAGATTTTCTTTTGCGAATAATTTTGATAATTCGTCAATGATGAAAGCAACGTTTTGCTTTTCGCAGATGACTTTGACGTTTGGACCCGCATCCATCGTGTAATAGCAGGGAATGTTCTGACTTCGTAATTCTTCGATTTTTTGCATCGCAAGGATGCTTTCCGGCATAAAATATGAAAAATGCGGTTTGGCGCTCATGTTCAAAGCGTGCATCTTCATGGCGCTTGCTTCGGAAACTTCGCCGAGCAAGCTGAAATCTCTGTTTTTGATGGCCTGTTTGACCAGTTTGAGATCTTCTTCGGCCGTTTTGACCCATTCGTGGTAGTAGGGGGAAGTCTTGACGACTTGCTGCATTCCGTGTCTGGAACTGATCTTTTTTTCATGACCGTTGATGACGATGGCAATCATGCAGATTTCCCAGTCCGTTTCTTCTTCAATCGGCTCGGCAAAAGACGTCAGGTCGTCTGTGCCTTTGTGCCATTCGACGAACCCCCCAAAGATCGAGCGCGTGGCAGACCCTGATCCGCGTCTTGCGAGTCTTGAAAGGTCTTTTCTTGTCAAATTCAGTCCGGCGGCGCTGGTGGCGGAAAGCGCAAGGGCAGCATAGGCCGATGCGGAAGAGGCCAGTCCGGCAGCGGTCGGTACGTGATTGATCGAATCGATTCTTGCAAAAGTTTCTTTTTTTGCCAAGTTTCTGACCAGATTCATGAATTTGGCTACTTTGGGGTCGTGCTTTTGTTTGCCGTCAAGACAAAAAATGTCTTCCGTCAAGGCAGGATCAAATTCGACCGTCGTATCCGTATAAAAGTGATCCAGCGTTAGCGAAACGGACCCATTCATAGGGATGATCAGTTCTTCATCTGCTTTGCCCCAGTATTTGACAAGCGCAATGTTCGTGTGAGCTCTTGCTGTTTTTTTCATAAAACGTTTTTCTCCTCCTTGTCAGCGAGCGGTTCGATCCATGTTTGTCTTACCCCGGTCAAACTAAGTTTTTGAGCCAATTCGTTTGCTTGCGCTGCATTTTTCGTCAGACAGATGAAGCATCCGCCGCGTCCGCCTCCGGTCAGCTTGGCACCAAGCGCGCCGTTGTCTTTGGCGACGGAAATATACTCGTCAAGTTCGTCGCAGCTTACGCCAAGCGTCTTGAGCACGCTTTGTGCGGCATCAAACGTCTGACCCAAGCCGAGCAGATCGTTTTTTGCCAACTGTTTTTTGGCGGCAAGAGTCAGCTCTTGCAGCTTGTCAAACAGGGCATTTGTTTCTTTTGCAGCGCTTCCGAGCCGCTTTTTAACGGCAGCGATTGCTTCAGAAGTCTGTCCCTTGATGCCGGTATCGCAGATTAAAAGGCAGCCGTCCAAGTTGATCGGGATGCGCTTGATTTTGCCGGCCATCATCCAAATCGGCGTGTTTGACGCGCAGGTTGCGGCATCAAGCCCGCTCGGGTTGGTGTGCGTGGCAACTTCTTCGATATTTGCCGCCGCAAGCAGTTCTTTTTCGCTGAAATGCAGAGAAAAGAAACTGAACAACGCACGTGCCAAAGCAACGGCGACGCATGCCGAAGATCCCATTCCTCGTGCGATTGGCACCATGCTTTTAAGAGTTGCTTCAAGTCCTTTTTGGTAATTTTGTTTTCTGACAGCATCCAGAATCAATTTTTTGATTCCCGTCATATCGGACGGAGCATCAGCCAACAAACCGTCGAAACGTTCGCTGTGAATGATGATCTGCCCGTCTTCTCGAGATTTTATCGTGGATGTTGCCTTAATTGTTTTGAGCGGAATCGCAATTGCTGGTCTTCCATAGACTACGGAATGTTCACCGATTAAGATGACTTTCGCGTGGCTTTCACCGAAGCCGAAACGTGATTCTTCTTCCAAATATATTGCTTCCTTTCCGTTCCGTGTTTTTGCAATCAGACTAATTATACTAGTATTTGTTTTTGCCTACAAGTAGGGAAGTTTAATCAGGCAATAAGATGTGGTAAACTTAAAGGTAAGCAATCAGAAACGAAATGCAGAGCATCGCCTCGAATTTTTGGGCGATTCGGCAAATTTTAAAACGAAATTGGTGAAAAAAATGTCTAATTTGCAAACATATGCTGTCGTCGATCTCGAGATGACGGGCACCAATCCGAACGGCAGTGAGCGCTTGATACAGTTTTCCTGCGTTTTTACGGAAGGAAACAAAATCGTCAATACGTTCTCGACTTTAATCAATCCGCTGAGAAAAATTCCGGAAGACGTACAGAATTTAACAAACATCACGGATAAGGACGTTAAAAATGCTCCGACGTTTGATGAAGTCGCTGGGACGATTTATGCGCTTTTAAGCGACACGGTTTTTGTTGCGCACAATATTGAACTTGATTACCGTTTTTTGAACAGCGAATTTGAACGCATCGGATTTCCGAAACTTGACCTTGAAGGGATCGACACCGTCCAGCTTGCGCAAATCGCGTTCCCGACGCTTGCTTCATACCGTTTGGGAGATCTTGCACATTTTTTGGGATTCAAGCACAAGCATCCTCATCATGCGGACAGCGATGCTTTCGTAACGGCCGAACTTTTCATCCTGTTGCAAAAGAAACTTGCTTCAATGCCGGAAGCCTTGCTGAAAAGTCTGCTCAAGCTCTCTGATGCGCTCCTTTATGAAACGAAGCAGTGCATTTTGCAGGCATATGAAAATAAGCGAAAACAATATGAAATGTTGGACAAAGAGCACATCGAAGTTGAGGGAATCGTGCTCAGACGACCTCGTTTTGAGGTCAAAAAGGGCTTTAACGATAAATTTCCGAAAACTGAGGCTGAGCAGTCCCGGCTTTTTTCGGGAGTTATCGACTGGAGAAAAGAACAAGCAAAAATGATGAACGATATCTACGAGCACTTCAACGATGATGAAAAGATGCTTTTGGTTCAAGCTCCGACGGGCATGGGCAAGACGCTCGGGTATCTCGTGCCGGGCGCATATCAGGCTCAAGAAGGAGATTCAACCGTGGTTTCAACGTCGACGACTGCTTTGCTGGATCAGATTGTCAAGGAATCCGTGCCGCTGCTTAAAAAGATCGTTCCGTTCGATTTCACGTATGAAGTCATGAAAGGCAGCGGACATTATATCGATCTTGAAAAATTCAGTCATACGCTCAAGATTCCGATGAACAATCAGACGCGTTTGCTTCAGATGCGCATTTTGTCTTGGCTTTGGCAAACGACGACCGGTGATATGGATGAACTTCGTCTGACGACCTATCGAGCTCAGTTGTTTAAAATGATTAAACATGCGGGAGTCGGGTCATTGTCCGATAAAAGCGCATTTTACGGGCTTGATTTTGTGAGGCTGAGGGACGTCAGAGTCAAATTTGCGGATTTCGTCTTTACCAATCATTCTTATTTGGTGCGCCATGCCGAAGAAATCGGCAAGGAAAAGGCCAATCTGATTTTGGATGAGGCCCAAAATATTCCGAGCGTTGCAATGGAACAGAGCGGGTCCGTTTTTGATTTTGATTTGGTCAAAATTTATTCAGATACGCTGCTCGTTTCGATGGAGTCGCGCATTTCATTTTCGTTTGAAGGACTGATCAGGCAGCATTTTCTGACGAAAAACGAATATCGAACGATTTTGCGCAATATTCAGATAATCGACCATTCCGTGCCGTTCATCAGAGAGAAGTTTTGGGAACGATACGTCAGAACAAAGGGCGGATCAAAAAAAGAATTCGTTGAAACGTTGCTTTCTCCAAATAAAGTTTTAGGCCTTTTAAAAGGAAATTTTGCGATTTTTTTGAAGACGACCAAGGCGTATACCGAACTTTTAGGGCAGATGACGGAAATGAAGCAGCGCTTTTTCAGAGCACTTGATGCCGGGACGCTTGATCACGAGGCCGTAAATCTTCTGACTGATTGGTTTATTGATTGCGAAAAGCTTGTCGAATCAATGGAGAAGTGGCATTTGCTGGAATTTTCCGAACTCGAAAAAATGGACGAAACAACGCTGGTTTGGATGAAATACTCGCCAAATAATCCTAAAACGCATTTGCGCCTGTGCTTTTCAAGACTTGAAGCCGGAAAATATCTTGAAGAAAGAGTTTACGGATATTTTAAGCATATCGTGATGTGCGGGGCGCTTTTATTCACGAAGAAGACCGAAGATTATACGAAGGATCAGCTCAGGCTGGATAACGACGTTTTGACAAAACGATATCAAAGCGCATTTGACTATGCTCATCAGGCAAGAGCAGTCTTTGCGACGGACTCGCCCGATCTTTCGTCAATGCTCAGCAAGGCTGAATATCATGCATATTTAACGGATGCGTTGGCAGACATTATTGAAAAAACCTCTTTGCAAACGTTGGTTCTGTTTAATTCTTTGGAGGATATCGAAGCGGTTTACAATGGACTTTCGGTTCGCGGACTGAATAAGAAAAGAGAGATTTTGGCTCAGGGAGTGAACGGAACTCCCGAAAAATTGAAGAAACGGTTCGTTTTGACGTCTTCAAAAAGCATTTTGCTTGGAGCGGGAAGTTTCTGGGAAGGAATCGATCTTCCGGAAGAAAAGCTTGAACTGTTGGTAATTACGCGTCTGCCATTTCAGTCTCCTGATTCATTGATCAACAAGGTGCGTTATCGTAACGTTCAAGCCAAAGGACACAATCCTTTTTCGGCCGTTTCGCTTCCCGAAGCAGCTTTAAAGTTCAGGCAGGGTTTTGGAAGGCTGATCAGAACAAAAGACGATCACGGCATTTTGGCAGTGTTGGATTCGCGCATCGTCAATAAGCGTTATGCTCATGAGTTTACCGACACGTTGCCGAAAAATTTGCGAATTGATCGCGTCGAAATGAAAGACATTCCCGAAATTATTCGTGATGCCGAAAAAGATTTTGGGTTTTAGGTGCCGCTGACGAGAAAAGACTGGTATAATAAAGCATGTGTTTTATTGTCAGTCGATTCTGCACGATGCATGAAGGGAGTTTTTAATTAAATGCAAAAAAAGCAGCATGGCAAGCTGTATCTTTTTATGGGAGTTTTGCTGGCAATAGTTGCTGTTTTAGGGATTTTCTTTAAATCAGTGCAGCCAGAAAATGAAGCCCACAAAGAAGCGGTGCGCCTGGCGAAAAAATATGCGCATCTCAAAAAAGAGGATGCTTTTTATCGTTATAGCAGAGATAAGACTTTTTATACTGTTTTCGGAACGAATGCGGACAATCAAAAAATTTACGCCGTTGTTTCGAAAAACGGCAAAAAAATCAACATCTACGGTCAAGAAGACGGCATCTCTGCTGAAACAGCCAAAAAAGCAGTCAGAAAACGGCAGGACGTCAAAAAGATTACGAATGTCGGAATGGGTATGAGGGGAAAAACTCCCGTTTGGGAAGTTACCTATCTGAACGCTTACGGCAATTTGTGCTATGACATCATTGCTTTCAAAAATGGTGATGTTATCAAAACAATTCAAAACATTTGATGGAGGTTTTTTTCAAATGAAGATATCGCAACGTGCGCAAAATATTACGCCTTCGGCCACACTGGCACTCTCTGCCAAGGCAAAACAGATGAAGGCTTCCGGAATCGACGTGATCAATTTATCAATCGGAGAGCCGGATTTCAATACCCCGCGCCACGTTAAGGATGCGGCTGTTGCATCCATAAATGAAGGAAAGTCCGATTTTTACACTCCGGCAACCGGTATTTTGGAATTAAGGGAAGCAATCGCAAAATTTATCAATGATGATTGCAACACTGCATTTTCCAAGGAGAACGTCGCCGTGGCAGCCGGCGGAAAGATGGCGCTTTTTGCAATCGCGCAAACCATCCTTGATCCGGGCGACGAAGTTTTGATTCCGTTGCCGTACTGGGTGAGCTATGGGGAACAGGTCAAGCTTGTCGGCGGAGTTCCGAAGTTTGTCAAAGCAAATAACGAAACCCACAAAGTTACGGTCAAAGAACTTGAAGAGATGCGGACTGAAAAGACCGTCGCAGTCATCGTTAATTCGCCTCAGAACCCATCAGGCTTGATTTATACGAAAGAAGAACTTGAAGCAATCGGCAATTGGGCAGTCGAACACGATATTTATCTGGTTGCTGATGACATGTACAGCAAGTTAGTCTATAATGGAAATAAGTTTGTCTCATTGATGGAGCTTTCTCCTTCAATCAGACAGAATACGATTCTTGTCAACGGTTTTTCAAAGGCATATGCAATGACCGGATGGCGAATTGGCTACGTTGTTGCTGAAGAAGAGATCATTAAGAAGATCGGAGCCGTTATCGGACACGAAACAAGCAATTTGGCAGCAGTAAGTCAATATGCGGCTTTGGCTGCAGTTACTGGCGATCAGGCATGTACTGAGGAAATGCGTCAAGCATACGAAAAACGTCTGAACGAAATATATCCGCTTGTTTGCGAAATTCCTGGTTTTGAATTGAAGAACAAGCCTGAGGGGGCATTTTACATGTTTCCAAACGTCAAAAAGGCGGTTTCTCTTTGCGGATTCGAAACAACGGAAGAATTTGCGGACAAGCTGTTGGAAGAAGCACACGTTGCCGTCGTTCCGGGCTCTGCATTTGGCATGAGCGAACATGTGCGTTTGAGCTATGCGACAAGTCTTGAAGACTTGAAAAAGGCCATGAGCCGGATGAAAGAATTTGTAGAAAAACATATGTAGGAGGAATTTGGTTTGGAAACAATAAGTATTATCGATTCCAAAGATTACGTCAATCAAAAAGTAAAAATCGGAGTTTGGTTGACCAATAAGCGTTCAAGCGGCAAGATTGCCTTTTTGCAGCTTCGTGACGGAACGGCATATTTTCAAGGAGTCGTTGTAAAGAACAATGTTTCTGAAGAAACGTTTAAGCTTGCAAAGGAACTTAAGCAGGAAACGAGCATGTACGTGGTCGGAACGATTCATGAAGACACGCGCTCTCATTTCGGATATGAAATTGAGATCGAAGACATTGAAGTAGTAGGTGAAAGCGAGAACTATCCGATCACGCCAAAAGAGCACGGCACGGATTTCTTGATGGACCATCGCCATTTATGGCTTCGTTCCAAGCGTCAGTTTGCCGTGATGAAGATCAGAAACGAAGTAATTCGTGCAACGTACGAATTTTTCAACAAAGAAGGTTTCATCAAGCTTGACGCTCCGATTTTGACGGGCAGCGCACCTGAAGGAACGACGGAATTGTTCCATACTGAATATTTCGACAAGGACGCATATTTGTCTCAATCGGGGCAGTTGTACGAAGAAGCAGGGGCAATGGCATACGGAAAGGTCTTTTCGTTTGGGCCGACGTTCCGTGCCGAAAAATCAAAGACTCGTCGTCATTTGATCGAATTTTGGATGATTGAACCGGAAATGGCTTTCATGCATCAAGAAGAAAGCTTGGAGATTCAGGAACGCTACATTGCATATCTTGTTCAAAACGTTCTTGATCATTGCGACTATGAACTTGGAATTCTTGGACGCGATCGTGACGTTTTGAAACGTTATACGGAACTTCCTTATCCACGCATCTCCTATGACGAAGCAATTGACTTGCTTAAGGAAAGCGGCGAATTTCCTGACGTCAAGTGGGGCGAAGATTTTGGTTCTCCTGAAGAAACTTATCTTGCAGAACATTTCAGCAAGCCTGTTTTCGTCATGAATTATCCGAAAGCAATCAAGCCGTTTTACATGAAGCCGCACCCGACGCGCGATGATGTCGTAATTTGTGCCGACTTGCTTGCACCGGAAGGATACGGTGAAATCATCGGCGGATCTGAACGTTCAACTGATCCTGAATATTTGGAAGAACAAATAGTTAAGGCTGGTCTTAATAAGGATGATTATGAATGGTACTTGGATTTGCGGCGTTACGGCAGCGTTCCTCACTCAGGATTCGGGCTTGGACTCGAACGCTGCATCACGTGGCTGACGGGCGAAGATCATATTCGTGAAGCAATTCCGTTCCCACGTTTGCTGAACCGTATTTATCCTTGATAAAAGTCTCAGGCCAGGATGTTTCCTGGCCTTTTTTACGTGAAAGTGGTGTTTTCAATGGATGATGCAACAGTGTTTATGTTAAGGAAAGGTCAAACTTCGATTTCAAATCTGCTGCTTGAAAATTATACGGATTTGGGTCTGAATGACGGTGAATTCTTATTGCTGCTGATGCTGATGAAATTCGACCAGCAAAAAGAAGACGTTGATTTGGAAGCCTTGTCTAAGATGATGGGCAAGACGGATGCCGAAATCGGGACTCTGCTCAACAATTTGATCGTCAAAAAGGTCGTTGAGTTAAGAACAGTTATTGATGCTTCGGGCAGGCAGCGCGATTGTTACGATTTATCGTTTTTGTACGAAAAGCTTGTTCAAATCGTTAAAAATCAGTTGCGGACACGAAGTCAAAAACAAGAAACTGCAACGAAAGAACAAGTTTTTGACAGTTTTCAAAAAGAATTCGGACGACCGCTTTCAAGCATTGAGCTTGAAGAAATCAGGTGCTGGATGGAAGAAGACGGCTATTCACCGGAAATTATCCTGTTGGCATTGAAAGAAGCAGTTTTGAGTCAGGCATACAACTTCAAATATATTGACCGAATTCTTATTTCATGGGAAAAGCAAAACGTTCATTCGGCAATGGACGTTCAGCGAGTCAAGGATCAGCGCGAAGAGAAAAAAACGAATCGGAAAAAGAAAAAAGGCAATGCCAATCGTCCAAAAATCCCATTGAGTCACTGGTCTGGAGTTGACAAAGATGCTTGAGAAAAAACAGGTTTCAAAAATTCTTGATACGATGAAGGAACGCTTTCCAAAAGCGGATACGACCCTTGAAAAGACCGATCCTTTTCACTTTTTGCTGTCGATTATTTTAAGCGCACAGGCAACCGATGTTTCCGTCAATAAGGCAACACCTGCACTTTTTAAAGTATATGCGACGCCGGCTGATTTGGCTCAGGCAGATCCGAGCGAAGTTGAAAAATACATCAAAACGATCGGACTGTATCACAATAAGGCCAAGTATCTGGTCGGGTGCGCAAAAGATTTGGTCGAACGTTTCGATGGCAAAGTTCCAAAGACGCGCGAAGAGTTGATGGACTTGACCGGCGTCGGCAGAAAGACTGCCAACGTGGAACTTGCCGAATGTTTTGGAATTCCTGCATTTGCCGTTGACACCCATGTCAGTCGCGTTGCCAACAGGCTTGCTTTGGTCGAGCCGACAAAAAACGTTTTAGAAATTGAACGTCAGTTGATGGAACAAGTCGATGAGAGTCGCTGGATCGAAGCTCATCATTTGCTGATTGCATGGGGAAGGAATCAGTGTCTTGCGCGAAAACCGAAGTGCGAAACGTGTCCGTTGAGTTTTGAGTGCAAATATTTCAAAGAAATAAACGGCTGATAGCAGCAAAAAAGCAGCATCCGGGTTTGGATGCTGCTTTTTGTTGCCTTCATTTTTGTTATTAAGGATTTGTTTTTCCCGCGTCAGAATTGTCGGGGTTTCCGTTTTGTTCGGTGTTTGTCTTCCCGGTTGATGACGTGCTGCTAGTCGGAGACGAATTGGTTGCCGAAGATGATGATGACGACGTGCTGACGTTGTCAGAAGAAGATTCACTGGAGGATGCCGGCGTTTCTTCTGAAGCCGAAGATGATGATGTTGATGAAAGAACGCTTGAAGTCGTTTCAAGAGAACTGATTGAAGAAGAATCACCGTCTTCGTCCTTGACCGTCTGACTTGAAGAGCCTGCAAGATAAAGTTCACGGACACCGTTAACTTCTTTGACATAGACGCTGCTTGGACGCGACCAGTCAGTATTTGTTTTTCCTTGTGAGAGGTAAGTCATGGCAGCTTTGTAAAAAAGCGATGCCAATGATTGAGAATAGCGGTCAAGATAATTGCCGTTTTCGTATTGATGATCATATCCGACCCAAACGGAAACGGAATAATGCTTGGTGTAACCGTTAAACCATGAATCCATGGAAGCACTCGAAGGGAACTTCGAAGCGATGTCAGACGGATAGGCGTTCGTCCCGGTTTTTCCGGCTTGATAAAGTCCGCTGATAGAAGCTCTCGTGCCGGTGCCCTCCGTGATTACCTGTTTCAGCATATCTGTAATCATATAGGCGGTCGAAGGCTGCATCGCTTGTTTGCCAGAGCTTGCAAATTTTTTCGATTCGCCGTCAGCCGTAATGATCGTATTGATATATTGCGGCTTATGGTAGATTCCCTCGTTGGCAAATGCAGCATAGGCGGCAGCATTTTGCAAGGTCGAAGAAGGCATTCCAATGCCGTTTTGGAATTCAAGCGTCTTCTTATATTTAAACCCGAGTTTTTCGATGAAAGCTTGAGACTTGGTGATGCCGACTGCTTCCAAAGCACGAATGGCCGGAATGTTTCGCGATTGAATCAAAGCATTGCGCATCGTCATCGTGCCTTTTTCTTTATGATCGAAGTCATATAACTGGATGTTTGTCCCTGGATAAATGTACTTTGTATCTTTGATGGGTTTGTACGTTGCCCATGAAAGATACTCGATTGCAGGACCATAGTCCATCAAAGGCTTGGCCGTGGAGCCGTTTGTTCGATTGGTTTGAACGGCACGGTTCAAGCCAAAAGTAACGTTGCCGTTCTTACGACCGCCAATCATCGCAACGACGTTTCCGTTTTTGGGATCGATAACGGTCGATGCGACTTGCAGCTCGTCATCTGGATAACTCAGATATGAGTCGGTGTTCGCGATTTCGTAGAGTCGTTTTTGAACGTTCATGTCCAGGTTCGTATAAATCTGCAAGCTTCCTTTGTATGGATCGTACCCTTTATCTTTGACTTCCTCGATGACTTGTTTGATATAAGGGTCGGCAATTTTTTCGTTTTCAGTAGTCCCTTGCTTCTGATGAGACTGAAGCAATCCGTTTTTGACATCTTCGTTTTTGGCTGAAGCTGCTTCTTGCGATGAAATCTTGTCATTTGTGACCATTGCGTTTAGGACTTCATCGCGTCTTGCTTTGGCATACGTCGGATTCGAATACGGATTATATTGGGAAGGGGCATTCGGAATTCCGGCAATCAGAGCCGTCTGTGCAATATCAAGCTGGTCGAGCGTTTTGCCGTAATAATACTTGGCGGCCGTCTGCATTCCGTAGCAGCCGTATCCCATGAAGACTTTGTTGACATAATAGGTTAAAATCTGATCTTTGCTGTATGTCTTGTCAAGTTTCAAAGCGAGCCAAGCTTCCTGAGCCTTGCGTTTAAAAGTTTGGTCTGAGCGTTTGGTTGAAAAGAACGAAAGTTTGATCAACTGTTGGTCAAGCGTGCTTCCTCCTTGAAGACCGGCCGAAGATTCGCTGACGTTGGAGAGCGCGGCGGCCACGATTCGGAACGGGTCAACGCCCATATGTTTGTAAAAACGCCTGTCTTCAATAGAGATAACGGCATCCTTCAGTTTTTGAGGGATATCTTTGCCGTTGACATAGGAACGGTTTTCGGTTCCGAGCGACATGATCTTGTTTCCGTCGAAATCATAGATCATGGTTGAGCCTGCACTGGCGAGGCGCTGTTCTGACAACGTTGGTGAATCTTTTGCCCACATGAAGAACAACGTTGCCCCGGAACAGATGCAGACAAGTGCCGTCAATGCAAGTCCTAAGAGAATTTTTGAAAAAAGAGACATCTTTTTCTTAGGGCGTCTGACTGGACGTTTGCGTGGACCGTTATGATTTTTCGAACTGTGGTGCTGTTCATGTTTTTTAGCGGTACGCGAATATTTTGGATTATTGTTTCCCATATATTCTCTCATATCCTCCTTGATACGTGTTAAAACTTATGATTTGAAATCAAGCAATCGACGCCTTCCAAGTAAGGAATGCGAGGTTCCAATCCGTAGTCGAGCTCAATGCCTTTGTCCTTGATGACTTTTTTGGGAATCGACTTTCGTCCGCTTTCCTGATTGTCCCAATACTCAAATATAATATCGGCAGGAAGCAAAAAAAGTTCAGAGCTTAAAACGAATCTGACAATCGTAAAACATATCCCGCCTTGTTTTTGACAGGCACGCATATGTTCAACTTGGTGCTTATGGAAGTTGCTTAGCGGAAAAGAAACTTTATTTTTTGTTTCTTTTGCTTCGAAATCGATGTATTTTCCATGATAGACGCCATTGTAATCAGTCGTCGATGCTTGTTTGAAATATGCTTCGCGGATAACCGCGGCGCTTCGTTTCGGATAAGAAACGTCAACGATTTGGATTGGAATCGGTTTTTTATGAATAACGGCGATTCCGTGTTCGAGGTAGTACTCGTTGCTTTCGTTGATCTCGTCTTCAAGCGACATGCCACGGTTTCCGTAAATAGTATTTTGGGTCCGCGTCTTCTTTAAAGCCGAATGACTTTCCTTAAAAGGCTGGCCGTTGGGATAATTAATTACCACAGAGTATCAACTCCCATCTGATTAATTATAACAAGTTATGCGCAAATTAGCAAAGAAGGTAGTACAATCAGATAGGGGGGTGAAAAGATGAGACTTTGGATAACCGGTTATCGCAGCTACGAGCTCGGAATCTTTAATGATAACGATCCGAAAGTCGCCGTAATCAAGTACTGTTTGGAAAACAACCTGAATTCCTTATTGGAAAAGGGACTCGAGTGGGTCATCACGGGCGGGCAGCTGGGAACTGAGCAGTGGGCATTGGAAGTTGCCGAAAAGATTGCAATGACTAATTTTGAGCTGAAAACGTCATTGATGTACCCGTTCTCTGAATTTGGCAGCAACTGGAAAGAAGACAAAAAAATCAAGCTCAAAGAATTGGAAGAAAATTGCGATTTTAGCGCAAAGGTCAGTTCAAGGCCTTACGAATCGCCGCAGCAGCTGAGAAATTATCAACGATTCATGCTTGAGCATACCGAAGGCTGTCTGCTTTTGTACGACAAAGAAAATGAAGGAAAATCGCGCTATGATTATGAAGCGATTTTGCGTCATCAGGAGAACAACGATTATTTTCTTCAAACGATCGACATGTTCGATTTGCAGGATGCGAGCGAACAATATCAAGAAACTCAAAGTTATGGTTTACATTCTGACGATAGCTTGCTATAATAAAATGTGTTGTGAGTTAAGTTCCTGTATAGTAAATGAGGTGCAGTTTCTATGGAAAATGTAAATCTTACCCCTAAGGACATCGTGAACAAAAACTTCAAACCGAAGATGCGTGGCTATGATCCGACAGAGGTCGATGAATTTTTGGATGCCGTCATTCAAGATTATGAAGTTTTTACATCTGAGATTCAGAAACTTCAGGCTGACAATGAGAAGTTGCGCAGTCGCGTCGATGAGTTGACCAAGCAGGTCAGCGTCGGCGGGAATTCGCAAACTGCACGTCCTCAGACGAACATGACCAACATGGATGTGTTGAAACGTCTTTCCAATTTGGAACGTCATGTGTTTGGTGCGCAGCTCAACGATAATGGCGATCAAGGTAATCGCTTCTAAAATATGTTAATATAGCAATACAGTTTTCGGGTAATCGCGGTCTATTTTATATAGGCTGAGGAAAGTCCAAGCTTGCACAGGCTGAGATGCCTGTAGTGATCGTGCTTGCTGAAAAAATAAGGCAAGGTACCTTTTATGGTAACGGCAGATGAACTGGCTAAGGTTTCGGCTAAGCTTAAGTAGTCTTGAAAAGTGCCACAGAGACGAACGGATGCGGAAACGCATCTGGTGGAACGAGGTAAACCCCGCGAGCAGGTAACCCAAACTTTGGTAGGGGCGCTTCATGACGGAAATGAACTAATCATGGGGGCGAGTCTTTGACTCGGAGATAGATGATTACCACCGATTTCGGATTCCTGAACCGAATGACGTACGGAACGTGGCTTATAGAGGACTGTATTCCAGGATTGACCAGGGTGTTATCCCTGGTCTTTTTTCGTAGAAAACAAATTTTTAAACAAATCTGTGAGGGATAACATGGAAAAATTCAATTTAATTGCAACTTGTGCAGCCGGAATTGAAGCAATTACTGCAAACGAACTGAAACATCTTGGATATGACGTTCAGACTGAAAACGGCAGAGTTCGTTTTTCGGGGACGATGAAAGATGTTTTTGAAACAAACTTATGGTTAAGAACGGCTGACAGAATCAAAATTGTTGTGGCGGAGTTTGAGGCGAGGACTTTCGACGAGCTGTTCGAAAAAACCAAGGCATTGCCGTGGGATGAGTTTCTTCCGCTTGACGCAGAGTTTCCGGTTTCAGGAAAATCTCAAAAATCAAAATTGCACAATGTTCCGAGCGTACAGTCTATCGTCAAGAAGGCGATTGTTGATAAAATGTGTACCGTTTATTTTAGACGGACGCAGCTTCCTGAAACGGGGGCGCTTTATCCGATTGAATGCGCAATCAACAAGGATAATGTCATGCTTACGCTTGATACGACCGGAAGCAGCCTGTTCAAGCGCGGATATCGGACCGAAAAGGGCGGGGCGCCGCTTAAGGAAAACATGGCTGCAGCGTTGGTTCTGATTTCTCACTGGTATCCTGAACAGACCTTCGTCGATCCTGTCTGTGGGTCTGGGACGATTCCAATCGAGGCAGCTTTGATTGGTCATAACATTGCGCCCGGCTTGAATCGACAATTTGCTTGCGGAAAATGGGAACTTGCCGAAACGGGTATTGAAGAAAAAATTCGCGAAGAAGCACGGTCAAGGGCTGATATGTCACGCGAACTCGACATTTGGGGCTATGACATTGACGGACGAATGGTCGAAATTGCCAGAAGGAATTCTGCTGCAGCCGGAGTTCGTTCAAGCATTAATTTAAAGCAGATGGCTCTGAAAGATTTTAAAACCGATAAGGAATATGGCGTAATCGTTGCCAACCCTCCGTACGGGGAACGTTTGAGCAGCAGAGACGAAGTTCACAAGCTTTATCGGCAAATGGGAGAGATTTATCGCCCGCTTGAAACGTGGGGCAAGTACATTTTGACGAGCGACCTTAAATTTGAAGAATGGTATGGTCAAAAAGCGACAAAGAAACGCAAGCTTTATAACGGGTCATTGAGAACTGATTTGTTTCAGTATTGGGGCAAGCGCAAACCGCGCGCCTAATGCAGAGCTTGCAGCGCAAGCTCATGAGCTCCGCGGTTTTCCTTATCCGAAATCTGGTTCGGAATCATCAAAGAAAACGGACGAATCGTTTCTTCCAAACGGGTAAGCTGTTCTTGGTAGGATTTGCTGTAATGCTTGCTCAAACTGTCAAAAACGATTTTGCTGTCGGTATAAAAAAAGATTGCTTCGTCTTCTTGAGCAATCTTTTTTATTTGCTCAAAACCTTTGGCTGCAGCGGCAAATTCGGCTGCGTGATTGTCTTTTTCATTCAACGCAAACTTTTGCTGGAACTGCTGTCCGTTTTTGACGATAAGGATTCCTGCCGCGCTTTTTCCGTTTTTGAATGCGGCATCGGTATACAGTTTGATCATTTTGGACCTCTTCTTAACTTATTATTAAATATACTATAGCATATCGCCGTTGTTTTTTTGATATAATGTAACCGACAGTTATTATTGAAAGGATGTTTTTTTGTGGAAAAACGTTTTTATTATCAACCTGATTTGCCGACCTCAATTACGTGTTGGTCGTACACTGGGATGGCTTTCTTATTCAGTATGCTTTTGTGGCTTGAAATCACCGTCTTCCAAGTCTACACTGCCATTGTTTTTGTGATTTTTTTGATTGCCGCAATTTTGCAGATTGCGCGAAGAAAAATTGTGCTTGAGAATGACGGTGTGGCCATAAAGACTGTATTTTCCATGAATGCAAAAAAGATTTCATATGACGACATTTTAAATGTTGAAGTTGAAAAACATGGCCTTGCTTTCACGACCAAATATCAGAAATTATCGGTCATGATGAAATGCAAGAATGCCAAAAAACTGTACAAAATTTTAAATAATCCCGAAAAAGTTCGTGTTTAAGACGTTTTAAATGCAAAAATAATTATAAAATGACTAAAAAAAGAAGATTTTGCTGACAATTGCCGTCATATGAGATATACTTAAATCATTCATGACAAGGAAGGAAGTTCAGCGTTGAAAGATATTGAAATTGCACAAAAATGCACGATGGAACCGATTGGCGAGGTTGCAAAACGTGCCGGTCTGACGGAGGACGAAATTGATCAATACGGCAAGTACAAGGCAAAAATTTCATTGCCGCTTAAAGATCACGAACCGACCAAACGCAAACTTGTTTTGGTGACGGCAATCAACCCGACTCCTGCCGGCGAAGGCAAGTCGACGGTCACGGTCGGATTGGCGGATGCGATGCAGCTCAGGAATAAGAAAACGATGATTGCCTTGCGCGAGCCGTCGCTTGGACCCGTGATGGGCATGAAGGGCGGTGCAACCGGCGGCGGATATTCTCAAGTCGTTCCGATGGAAGACATCAATCTTCATTTTACCGGCGACATGCATGCCTTGACGGCTGCCAACAACACTTTGGCTGCTTTGATCGATAATCATATTCATCAAGGCAATCAGCTTGGCATTGATCAAAGACGTGTTATTTGGAAACGCGTGGTTGACATCAATGATCGTGCCCTGCGCCATGTCGTTGTCGGTCTTGGCGGCCCGACTTCGGGGGTTCCGAGAGAAGACGGTTTCGACATTACGGTGGCATCCGAACTGATGGCCATCATCTGTCTTGCAAAAGACATTGCCGATCTTAAAAATCGCATTGGACGCATCGTCATCGGATATACTTTTGACAGGCAGCCGGTTACGGTTGACCAGCTTGGAGTGACCGGTGCGATTGCCGTTCTTTTGAAGGACGCAATCAAGCCGAACCTCGTTCAGACGTTGGCACATACGCCAGCTGTCATTCATGGCGGCCCGTTTGCCAATATCGCTCATGGATGCAACAGCGTATTTGCAACGAAGACTTGCCTTGATCTGGCAGATTATACGATTACCGAGGCCGGGTTCGGTGCCGACTTAGGGGCAGAAAAATTCTTGGACATCAAAGCACCAGTTTTGGGCAAGACGCCAGATGCCGTAGTAATCGTTGCGACGGTCCGTGCGCTTAAGATGAACGGTGGGGTTTCAAAAAAAGAGCTGGATGCTGAAAACGTTGCAGCAGTCGAGCAAGGCTATGCAAATCTTAGAAAGCACGTGCAAAACATGCAGCGCTACGGCTTGCCGGTTCTCGTTGCGCTCAACCGTTTCGTTCAAGATACTGACGCTGAACTTCAAAAAATTCAAGAGCTTTGCGAACAAGACGGAACCAAAGCTTTTGTTTGCGACGTTTGGGCCAAAGGCGGAAACGGGGCTTTGGAACTTGCGGACGCCGTTGTCGAAGCATGCGACAAGAAAACGGAATTCAAGCCTTTGTACGGTTCAGATGATGAGGTTGAAGTCAAGATTGAAAAAATCGTTAGGGAAATTTATGGTGGAGACGGAGTCGAATTCGGACCAAAAGCGAAAAAACAGCTTGTGCAGTTCCGCAAATTAGGTTGGGACAAGTTGCCTGTCTGCATGGCCAAAACCCAATTCTCATTGTCGGATGATGCCAGCCTTCTTGGAGCACCGACAGGATTTACGATTCATGTTCGCGAGTTCGTGCCGAAGCTCGGAGCGGGATTTTTGGTTGCGTTGACAGGCAATGTTTTAACGATGCCTGGCCTGCCTAAAGTTCCGGCCGCCATGGGGATAAATCTGACGGACGAAGGCGTAATTGAAGGCTTATATTGATAGGGCCTGACAAAAGTAAAAATTTCTATTGAAGAGGCTTGGGGGGAAAATTCTCCTTTTCCTCTTGAAATAAATGAAAAGTCGGACAAAGGCGGTCGATTTGCGATTGAATTTGTCCGGCTTTTCTTTGATTTTTATATATGAAAAAACTATCTTTTTAAAGAGAAGCGCTGCTCAACTATTTCAGCCAATATCTCATTCAAATTTGCCGACAGACTTTTTTCGGCTTTATTTCCATCATTGCAGGCGGTTGTTATTCATACGAAAAAATCCGTTTTTTTAATGCGCCAGTCGGTGGTGTTTGACTCTAAAGCAGATTATTTTCGGTCTTTTTTTGCTGCCGAATCCGTCTTAAGAAATTATATTATGTTACTTTAACTTAAATGAAAAAACACTTAACAAACAGGGGGATTTAATTCCCCGTTTTTTTAGTGTATACTGTGTTAAGTGACATTCAACAGAAAGGTAAGAAAAAGATGCCTCTATATTTTGTAATAATAGCAGCAATCGTCATATTGGATCAGACGGTCAAACATCTGATTGTCGGATCGATCAAACTTAATGCCAGCATCAGCATAGTAGACGGAATTTTATCGCTTGCTCACATCAGAAATTATGGTGCGGCTTGGAGCATGCTGCTTGGACAAATTTGGTTTTTCGTAATCATTTCGATCGTTTCTTTGGCAGTGATGGCTTTCTTTTTTTGGAAGTTTCGTAACAGGCCTCTGTATTTAACGGGACTGTCCTTAATGATTGGCGGGACAATTGGAAATTTTATCGATCGTTTGCGTTTAGGATACGTCGTCGACATGTTCCAGCTTGACTTTATCAATTTTCCGGTTTTCAACGTCGCCGATTGCGCATTGACAATCGGCGTGGCAGTGATTTTGATTGCAATGCTGAAGGATGATGAATTATGAAGGAAACAGTTGTTGAAATGCAAAACGGACGCCTGGACAAGGCCTGCAGCGAAATCTTTTCGGATTATTCGCGTTCGCAAATCAAGCAGCTGATCGATGGTGGAAACATTACCGTTAACGGCAAAACCGAAAAAGCAAAGTACAAGGTTAAGTCAGGCGATGTGATCAGACTTGAAGAACCTGAAACTAAGACGCTTGAATTAAGACCAGAAAATATTCCGTTAGATATCGTCTACGAAGATGACGACGTAATCGTCATCAACAAGCCTCAAGGTATGGTTATTCATCCGGCTCCGGGACACGATGAGCATACGTTGGTCAACGCTTTGTTATATCATTGTCCGTTGTCGACAATCAACGGAACCTTTCGACCAGGAATCGTCCACCGAATCGACAAGGACACTTCAGGTTTGCTGATGGTTGCTAAAAATGACAAGGCGCATCGATCTCTTGCAAAACAGCTTAAGGATAAAACGAATATTCGCGAGTACGTTGCTTTGGTGCACGGAAGAATTGCTGAAGACGAGGGAACGATAAATGCTCCAATCGGCAGAAGTTTAAAAGATCGAAAGAAACAGGCCGTTGTCAAAGATGGGCGAAATGCAGTGACGCACTTTGAGGTTTTGAAAAGATATCGCGATTATACGTTTGTAAAGTGCATTCTTGAAACTGGCAGAACCCATCAGATCAGGGTTCATATGAAATACATCGGCCATCCGCTTGTCGGTGATCCACTATATGGTCCGAAAAAGACCATTAAGGGAAACGGTCAGTTCCTTCACGCGGGAAAGCTCGGTTTCGTTCATCCGACGACTGGAAAATTGTTGGTATTTGAAGCTCCTTTGCCGAAAATTTTTCAAGAATGCCTGGAAAAACTTGACAAAAACAATCGTTTAGTGTAACTTGTATGTTAATGATAAGTCCTTTAAAATTAGTCCAGAGAGGCTAAGAAGGTGCGGATTGAGCAATGGAATCAGTGTGTCGGTACTGATGAAATTCGTTTACCACTTAGCCTTAAACAGTACGTTTTAGGCTGAGTGGTTTTTTATTGGACTGAAATCTTAAGGAGGATC
This sequence comes from Ligilactobacillus ruminis DSM 20403 = NBRC 102161, assembly GCF_900113455.1. Lineage (GTDB taxonomy): Bacteria > Bacillota > Bacilli > Lactobacillales > Lactobacillaceae > Ligilactobacillus > Ligilactobacillus ruminis. The sequence continues at coordinate 68,126 of NZ_FOPI01000004.1, forward strand.
CTGACATGACAAAAGAGATCTGCGATGCAATGGCAATGAAGCGTGCCTTGACGCGCATGACATATGAAATTATTGAAAAAAACAAGGGAATTGAAGGAATCGTCCTTGTCGGCATCAAGACAAGAGGCGTTTATCTTGCGCAACGCATCGCTTCACGATTGAAACAGCTTGAAGGTGCCGATATTCCTGTCGGTGCAATTGATATTTCCTTATATCGTGATGATGTCAGCCATAAAGACGGGCATCTCAAAGAACCTGTCGTTAACGACAGCGAACTTGGCCAAGACATTGCGGGCAAACACGTGATCTTGGTTGACGACGTTTTGTTTACAGGACGCACGATCAGAGCGGCTCTTGATGCTTTGATGGATCAAGGACGTCCTAAAACGATTAACTTGGCGGTGCTCGTTGACCGCGGTCATCGCGAACTTCCTATTCGTGCAGATTTTGTCGGCAAGAACATTCCGACTTCGCTTGATGAAGAAATCGCAGTTTATGTTGAGGAAATCGACGGAAAAGACGGCATTGAATTGCGTGATACTCAGAATAGTTAAGCAGCAACCATTTAACTGACTCCAGAGAGGGCAAAAAGGTTGAAACACTTGGTGTATGCACAAGTGCGTATGTTTTGACGAACCTTTGCAGATCTGGATCTGATTGCGGATTCAGGTCTTTTTTTAAATTAAATTAAAGATAAAGGACAGACAAGAATGAATATCGAAAAGAAAGCTGTTAGATTACCGCATTTTGTAACGATTGAAAATTTGAGCAACGATGATGTTTCAGCATTGATCGAAAGAGCTGAATATTTCAAGCACGGCGGAACTCCTGAGACGTTGACGAATCCGGTGTATTCGGTCAATATGTTTTTTGAAGATTCGACAAGAACTCATACGAGTTTTGAGATGGCCGAAAGAAAACTTGGCTTAACCGTTATTCCTTTTGATCCGGCACACAGTTCGGTCAAGAAGGGAGAAACGCTTTACGATACGCTTTTGACAATGGACGCGATTGGATTGGACTTAGCAGTTATTCGCCATAAGGAAAATAATTATTACAACGATTTGGTTGAAACATCCGATAATCAAACGCTTGATATCGGAATCGTAAACGCTGGTGACGGAAGCGGACAGCATCCTTCTCAATGTCTGCTCGATATGATGACCATTCATGACCATTTTGGAAGAATTGAAGGATTGAAAGTTGCGATTATCGGCGACTTGACAAATTCCCGTGTTGCAAGAAGCAATATGGAGCTTTTGACGCAGCTTGGCGCAGAAGTGTATTTTTCAGGCCCTGAATACTGGTATTCTGATGAATTCGGAAAATATGGCAAATATCTTCCTGTCGATGAATTAGTTGAAAAAATGGACGTGATGATGCTTCTTAGAGTTCAGCATGAACGTCATGACGGAGATTCAAACGAGGGTTCCTTTAATCCTGAAGAATATCATAAGAAATACGGCATTAACGAAGAACGTTATGAAAAAATGAAAGACGATGCAATTATCATGCATCCCGGTCCAATCAACCGTGGCGTCGAACTTGCGTCAGAACTTGTCGAATCAGATAAGTCTCGTTTCAAAGTTCAGATGCAAAACGGCGTTTTTATGAGAATGGCAATGATTGAGGCAGTGATGCGCGGACGCAAGCTGGGAGGTTTGGAATAATGAAAATGCTTATTAAGAACGGTACGGTTTATCAAGCCGGCAAATTTACTGATGAGGATATTTTGATTGAAAACGGCAAGATCAAAGCTCTTGGTAAAGATTTGGCAGATTTGACGGATAACATCGATGAAACTGTTGATGCATCAGGACTTTTGGTTGCCCCAGGTTTGGTAGACGTTCACGTTCATTATCGCGAACCTGGTTTCACGTACAAGGAAACGATTAAAACGGGCAGCATGGCAGCTGCGCATGGCGGATATACGACTGTTTGCGCAATGCCAAACCTCGATCCCGTTCCGGATACGCCCGAAAAGCTTCAGCACATGCTGGATTTGAACGAAAAAGACGGTGCGGTTCATGTTTTGCAATACGCTTCAATCACAAAAGGATTGAAATCAGAAGAACGCGTTGATTATGAAGCTTTGAAAGAAACCGGCGCATTCGGCTTCAGCAATGACGGATGCGGCGTTCAAACGGCTGTCACGATGTATCTTGCGATGAAAGCTGCCGCTGAAATCGACATGCCGATCGTTGCGCACGTTGAGGACAACTCATTGTTGTTCGGTGGCGTGATGAATGCCGGCAAACGTGCCGAAGAACTTGGCTTGCCCGGAATTTTGGGGATCAGTGAATCATCGCAGATCGCGCGCGACCTTTTGTTGGCAAAAGAAACCGGTGTTCATTATCACGTCTGTCACGTTTCGACCGTCGAAAGCGTCGAGCTCGTTCGCTTGGCAAAACAGCATGGAATCAATGTGACTTGCGAAGTCGCACCGCACCACTTGCTCTTAAATGAAGAGGACATCCCCGGAAATGACGGCTACTACAAGATGAATCCTCCGCTTAGAACAAAAAATGATCAGCAGGCTTTGATTAATGGCCTTTTGGACGGAACAATCGACGTTATTGCTACGGATCATGCTCCGCACAGCGTTGACGAAAAAACAGGCGACATGCGTAATGCTTCATTTGGCATTACAGGGAGCGAAACAGCTTTCAGCATGCTGTATACACGTTATGTCAGAACCGGCGTATTTACGTTGGAACAGCTGCTTAATTGGATGAGCATCAATCCGGCTGAAATTTTCAAGATTGAAAAAGCCGGCGAAATTCTGCCCGGCAAGCCAGCCGATCTGGCTTTGTTCGATCTTAATCACGAAACGACGATCAAAGAATCAGAATATTTATCCAAAGGAATCAATACTCCGTTTACGGGAGAAACCGTTCATGCTTCGACCGCAATGACCTTGGTTGACGGCAAAATTGCTTACAAGAGGGGGAATTAACCGATGAAACGTTATTTGGTTCTAGAAGACGGCACGGTCTATAAAGGCGAGGCATTTGGAGCCGATTGCCAAACGACAGGCGAAGTCGTATTTACGACCGGGATGACCGGTTATCAAGAAGCAGTGACGGATCAATCGTTTGCAAACCAGATTTTGGTTTTCACTAATCCACTGATTGGAAACTACGGCGTCAACCTTGATGATTACGAATCGCTTCAGCCCAACTGTCGCGGCGTTGTTTGTCGCGAAGTCGCACGCGTTTCCGATAGCTGGCGCAAGCAGGATACGTTCGATAATTTCTTGAAACAGATGAATATCCCTGGAATAAAAGGAATCGATACGCGCGCATTGACCAAAAAGCTGCGTGTTCATGGGACAATGAAGGGCAGTTTGATTGATCCTGTTGATGATTTGAAGCATGCATTCGACCAGCTTCATGCTACCGTAATCAGCGATCGGGTCGTGGCACAGGTTTCGACCAAGCGTCCTTATCCAAACCCTGGCAGCAAGCGCAACATCGTTTTGGTAGATTTTGGCGCAAAGCACAGCATTTTGCGCGAACTTGCAAAACGTGACTGCAATACGATCGTCGTTCCTTACAATACGACGGCAGAACAAATTTTGGCTCTCAAGCCGGATGGCGTGATGCTGTCTAACGGGCCTGGAGATCCGAAGAGCGTGCCTTCTGCAATCGAAATGGTCAAAGAAATCGAAAAGCACCTGCCTCTTTTTGGCATTTGTCTCGGACATCAGATTTTTGCTTTGGCAAACGGTGCCGATACCTACAAGATGAAATTCGGTCATCGCGGATTCAACCATCCGGTAAGAGAAATTGCGACCGGCCGCATCAATTTCACTTCGCAAAACCATGGTTATGCGGTCAAGCCTGAATCAGTCGATACGAATGAACTCATCATTACTCACCGTGAAATCAACGACAATACGGTCGAAGGTCTGCGTCACAAGCGCTACCCGGCATTTACCGTTCAGTTTCACCCGGATGCGGCTCCTGGTCCGCATGATGCAGACGATTTGTTTGACGATTTCATGCATATGATTGACCATAGAAAGGAAGGAAAGAGCAATGCCTAAGAGAACAGATATTCATAAAATCATGGTGATCGGATCCGGCCCAATCATCATCGGACAAGCTGCCGAATTTGATTATTCCGGAACGCAGGCTTGCATGGCATTGCGTGAAGAAGGCTATGAAGTCGTTTTGGTCAATTCCAACCCGGCAACGATCATGACGGATACGAAGATTGCGGACAAAGTCTACATTGAGCCCTTGACGACGGAATCCGTTTCACGGATTTTGCGTCAAGAATATCCGGATGCCCTGCTTCCGACTCTCGGAGGACAAATCGGACTCAACTTGGCGATTGCACTTGCCAAGACAGGCATCTTGGATGAACTGCATATTGAACTTTTAGGCACGAAGCTTGAAGCAATCGATCAGGCTGAAGATCGCGAAAAATTCAAAGAGCTGATGCAGGATTTAAACGAGCCGATTCCAGCCTCAAAAACTGTCAATACCGTTGAAGAGGCTTTGGAATTTGCCGATGAGATCGGCTATCCTGTAATCGTGCGCCCTGCATTTACCATGGGCGGAACAGGCGGCGGCATGTGCGACAACAAGCAGCAGCTGCAAGAAATTTGTGCAAACGGACTTGACCTTTCTCCCGCAACGCAATGTCTGATTGAAAAATCAATCAAAGGCTATAAAGAAGTCGAATATGAAGTCATGCGCGATTCAGCAAACAACGCAATGGTTGTCTGCTCAATGGAAAACTTCGATCCTGTCGGGATTCATACCGGAGACTCGATCGTGCTCGCACCAACGCAGACTCTGACCGATCGCGAATATCAAATGCTGCGCGATTGTGCGCTGAAACTGATTCGTGCTTTGAAGATCGAAGGCGGCTGCAACGTTCAATTGGCACTTGATCCGAACAGTTATGAATACAACGTTATTGAAGTCAATCCACGCGTTTCGCGTTCCAGTGCGCTTGCTTCAAAGGCTACCGGATATCCGATTGCAAAGATGGCTGCCAAAATTGCCGTTGGTTTGACTTTGGATGAAATCATCAACCCGGTTACCGGAACGACATATGCGGAATTTGAACCGGCACTTGACTATGTGGTTGCCAAAATTCCGCGCTGGCCGTTTGACAAGTTTCCGCGTGCCGATCGTCGCTTAGGAACACAGATGAAGGCTACAGGCGAAGTCATGGCAATCGGTCGTAATGCCGAAGAGGCAATTCAAAAGGCCGTTCGTTCACTTGAAATCGATGAAAAGGATCTTATCAGCCAAGAAGCGCGTGATGCCAGTGACGATGAGGTTGAAGACAAGCTTTTCCACGTGCAGGATGATCGCATTTTCTACATTGCAGAAGCGTTCAGAAGAGGATTTACGTTGGAAGAAGTCAACGAACTGACAAAGATTAACGTTTATTTTCTTGACATCATCAAACACATTGTTGAACTTGAAGCGGAACTTGCGCACAACGTTGGAGACATCGAAATCTTGAAAACGGCCAAATACTACGGATACAGCGATCATACGATCGGCAAGCTGTGGGACATGGATGAAGACGAGGTTCGTTCATTGCGCCATGAAAATAAGATTTTGCCGGTTTATAAAATGGTCGACACTTGCGCTGCCGAATTCGAATCACACACTCCGTACTTCTACAGCTCATATGATGAAGAAAACGAAAGCATTAAATCAGACAAGCCTTCAGTCCTCGTCATCGGTTCTGGTCCGATTAGAATCGGACAGGGCGTTGAATTCGACTATGCGACGGTTCACAGCGTCAAGGCCATTCAAAAGGCCGGTTATGAAGCAATTGTCATGAATTCTAACCCTGAGACGGTTTCGACCGATTTTTCGATTTCAGACAAGCTTTATTTCGAACCTTTGACTTTGGAAGACGTTTTAAACGTCATCGAACTGGAACAGCCGTTCGGGGTTATCGTCCAATTCGGCGGACAAACCGCGATCAACCTTGCTGCTGGACTTGAAGCACATGGTGTCAAGGTTCTCGGAACAACGGTCGAAGACCTTGATCGGGCAGAAGATCGCGAATTATTTGATCAGGTTATCAATAATCTTGGCTTGAAACAACCAATCGGCAAAACGGCAACGACTCAAGAACAGGTTATGGAATGTGCTCATGAAATCGGATATCCGGTTCTCGTTCGCCCAAGCTACGTTCTTGGCGGGCGCGCAATGGAAATCGTCAACAATGATGCAGAACTTGAGGAATATCTTTCACATAATGCCAAAGCAGAAATTGACCATCCGATTTTGGTCGATGCATATCTTGAAGGGTATGAATGTGAAGTTGATGCAATCTGTGACGGAAAAGACGTTTTGTTGCCGGGAATCATGGAACACATTGAACATGCCGGAGTACACTCTGGCGACTCAATGGCTGTTTATCCGCCGCAAAGCTTCTCGAAAGACGTCAAGGATCAGATCGTTGAAGCAACGAAGAAGCTTGCCGTTGCTTTGAAGTGCATCGGCATCATGAATATTCAGTTCATTATTCACAAGGGTGAAGCATACGTCCTTGAAGTCAATCCGCGAGCAAGTCGCACGGTGCCGTTTTTAAGCAAGATTACCGGAATCGAAATGACGCAGGTGGCAACCCAGGTCATTTTGGGCAAGTCGCTTAAAGAGCTCGGATTCGAGTCCGGACTTTATCAAGAATCAAAACAGGTTCACGTCAAAGCACCTGTCTTTTCATTCAGCAAGCTGGCTGACGTTGACAGCTTCCTTGGGCCGGAAATGAAGTCTACGGGTGAAGTCATGGGCAGCGACTTTACTTTTGAAAAAGCTTTGTATAAGGCATTTGCCGGCGCCAATATGCTGCTTCCAGAATGCGGACGCGTCTTGTTCACGATTGAAGATAAGGACAAAAATGTTGTTCTTCCGCTTGCGGAAAGATTTGCAAAAATCGGGTATCGTATTTTTGCAACCAAGGGCACGGCCGAATTCTTGCGTCAAAACGGGCTGCATGCGACGAAAGTTTCCAAGATCGGTGAAGAAGATTCAAATAATCCGGCAATTATCAAACTTTTGATGAACAATGAAGTTGATCTCGTAATCAATACAATGAGTCACGATCAGGAGATGTCTTCTGACGGTTTCGTCATCCGTCAGACCGCAATTGAACACAACATTGCATTGCTGACGTCTTTGAATACCGCGGATGCTTTATTGCGCGCGCTTGAAAATCGTTCGTTTGCAACGGAGTCATTATAAAATCTTTGGAGGTAGTTTCATGTCTGATGAACGTCTAGCAGTCAAGCTCCCAGGACTTGACTTGAAGAACCCGGTTATGCCGGCCAGCGGTACTTTTGGCTTTGGCGAAAATCCGAAATATGATTTGAATGAATTGGGCGCAATCGTTGTCAAGACAACGACGGTTGAAGCCAGGACAGGGAATCCCAATCCTAAGATAGCTTTGATGGATAATGGGGTTTTGAATGCCGTCGGTTTGCAAAATCCAGGGCTTGAAGCGGTTATTGCTGAAAAGCTGCCTTCATTGAAGCAATCGTATCCTTCTTTGCCAATTGTCGGAAGCGTCGGTGGCTCTTCTGAGGAAGATTACGTCGAAGTCGCATCCCGCTTGTCTCAAAGCGGCTACGTTGATGCTTTGGAACTCAACATTTCTTGCCCGAACGTCAAAAAAGGCGGCATGGCTTTCGGAACTGTTCCGGAAGTTGCCAAGAAGCTGACAGAAGAAGTCAAAAAAGCTTCCAGCGTGCCGGTATACGTCAAGCTTTCTCCGAACGTCACGGATATTTGCGCAATTGCCAAGGCAGTTGAAGAAGGCGGGGCTGACGGATTGACGATGATCAATACTTTGCTCGGGATGCACATCGACCTCAAGACGAGAAAGTCCGTTTTGGGCAATCTGACAGGCGGATTTTCCGGTCACGGAGTTCTTCCCGTTGCGATTCGCATGATTTATCAAGTTGCCCATGTTTGCGATTTGCCGATTATTGGCGTTGGCGGAATCGAACGGCCTGAAGATATCATTGAAATGTTTCTTGCGGGTGCTTCCGCCGTGCAGGTAGGATCGGCACATTTCGATGATCCGCTGATTTGCCCGCATTTGATTGAAAAGCTTCCCGATTTGATGGACGAGCTTCAAATTTCATCATTGGAAGAACTGCGAAAAGAAGTCAAGGAGGCATTTGCAAATGAAAATTGAGCGTCCAATCATAGCTCTGGATTTTCCTGACAGAGAGGCATGTCGAAATTTCTTAAAAAAATTTCCTGAAGAAGAAAAGCTGTTCGTCAAAATCGGAATGGAACTTTACTATTCCGAAGGGCAGGACATGGTCAAAGAAATTATGGATCTGGGGCACGATGTCTTCTTGGATCTGAAATGCCACGACATTCCGCATACGGTCGAATCAGCAATGCGCGTGCTTGGAAAACTCGGCGTCTCATTGACGACCTTGCACGCAAGTGGCGGCAGCGAAATGATGAAAGCCGCAAAAAACGGTTTGTTGGAAGGTGCTCAAAGCAATGGCAAAAAAGCCCCGAAACTTTTGGCGATTACGCAATTGACATCGACGAGTCCTGAAATGGCAAAAAAAGAACAGCACATTGCCTGCAATTTGGCCGAAAGCGTCAAAAGCTACGCAGAACTGGCACAGCAAAGCGGGATGGACGGCGTTGTCTGTTCAGCTTGGGAAGCTCAGATGATTGCCGATGCAACCAATGACGATTTTTTGCGCGTCACGCCTGGAATTCGTTTAAAAGGCGGAGCTATCGGCGACCAAAAACGCGTGATGACGCCTGACGAAGCTGAAATGAACGGCTCTTCAGCAATCGTTGTCGGACGAGCAATTACCCAGGCTCAAAATCCTGTTGAAGCGTATCGCTTAGTCTCAAACTTATGGAGGAATCAACAATGAAACAAACAGCAAAGGACCTGCTTAAGATAAATGCAGTGAAACTCTCGCCAAAAGAACCTTTTACGTGGGCCAGCGGCATCAAAAGTCCGATTTATTGCGACAATCGTTTAACAATCAGCTATCCTGAAATCAGAACCAGGATTGCAAAAGGCATTGCCGAGATAATCAAGGAGAAGTTTCCGGAAACGGAAATGATTGCCGGAACGGCCACGGCGGGAATTCCTCATGCCGCATGGATTGCTCAGGAATTGAATCTTCCAATGGTGTACGTTCGTTCCAAGCCAAAGGATCATGGGCGCGGCAAACAGATTGAAGGCGTGCTTGAAAAAGGACAAAAGACAATCGTCATTGATGATCTGCTCTCAACCGGAGGCAGCGTTTTAAAAGCTGTCAAAGCTGCGGAAAACGAAGGCGCAGACGTTATCGGCGTATGTGCAATCTTTTCCTACCAGCTTCCTAGCGTCAACGGCAATTTTGAAAAAGCCGGCGTTCCGTTTGCAACGTTGACGAACTATACGGAACTGCTTGAAGCAGCAGTTGAAGAATCATACATCACGAAAGAAGAACAGGAATTGCTTCACAGATGGCGTGAAGATCCTGAAAACTGGCTAGACTGATTAAATCAAGACCTCGCTCTGCTTTTGAATGAGCGAGGTTTTAGTTTATGTTTTGGACTATATGTTACAGTTTTATGAAAAAATAAAGCTTTTTAATGCAATTGATGATTTTATTGCTATAATTACATTGTCGTATAAATAATTTGCAATCTAAGGTTGCAAAGGAAGCAGGTGTTTTACATGAGTAATCATCATCACCATCACAGGAAACACGTTTGGTGGAAGTGGCTGTTGGGAATCGTTTGTGTCTTCTTGCTTGTTGACGGAGTTGTTTTGGCGAAGTTTTATTTTTCTGCCAAAGATGCAGTCGATCGTTCTTTCAAGAAAGTAAACTATAAAAAGAAGCGTGAAAAATCAGTCGACATGTCTAAGAAACAACCGTTTTCCGTCCTTCTTCTGGGCAGCGATACCGGCGAATACGGACGTACATATCGCGGACGAACCGATACCATCATGGTAGCGGCCGTAACATCGAGTCAAACGACGCTCGTATCGATTCCGCGTGATACTTTGGTTCATATTGAAGGACATCCCGGCAACAACAAGATCAATGCCGCATATTCATATGACGGCATGACGGGGGCGTTGAACACGATCCAATCCTATCTTGACATTCCGATTGATCATTATGTCGAATTGAACATGAAAGGGTTGGAGCAGCTTTCAAATGCGATCGGACCCGTTCAGGTCGACAATGACCTTGAGTTTACGAATCTCGGCAAGCATTTCAGCAAGGGAACCGTAACGATTGATTCAAGCAATATTTTGGCATATACGCGAATGCGTTATGAAGATACTCGCGGAGATTACGGACGGCAGATGCGTCAGCGTTTGGTAGTTCAGGCCATGGTAGAAAAAATTGCTTCTCTTGGCAGCTTGTTCAAGTATCAAAAGATTCTCAACGTAATTTCATCAAACATGAAGACCGACTTGACGTTTGATGACGTTAAAGAAATTGCAACGGGGTATTCGGGAGCGAAGAATATCAAGCAAGTTCAGCTGCAAGGCAAGGGCGATATGATTGACGGCGTTTCATATGAAGTCGTCAGTCAATCGGAATTGCAAAGCGTTCAAAAGGCGCTGAAAGATGCATTAAACTTTAAATAAGAAGAAGCCTGGATTTTATCCGGGCTTTTTGTTATTTAAAAATCGGAAGATTATTCATGTTCATGGAATTGTTAATTAACAATTGAGTAAATTTGATGTATTATAATTTATATATTGATAAGTTTTTAGGAATGTCAAATAAATTAATTATTAACAAACCTGAAAGGAAAATGTTATGAAAACAAAACAAGATACGATTTTTTCCTCCAAGACGCTCAGTTATTTTTTGCAGCTTGCCGAAACGATGAGCTATACGCAAGCAGCGCAGATTTTGGGGATTACGCAACCGGCTTTGACCCAACAGATCAAAAAGCTTGAACGGACGGTCGGTGCGCCGTTGTTTTATTCAGTCGGGAAAAAATTGCACTTATCTGATGCGGGTTACACGATGCTTGATGCCACGCATCAGATATACGAAACCTTAAACAAGGCTGCCGATGAGATTCAGCAAACGACAAGCGCGACTCAAGGTTCAATCAGCATCGGAATTTTGGCTTCCATCGAAAGCAGCGTTTTTGCAAGTTTCATTACGGAGTATTATGAGCATAATCATGGGATTAAGTTGACGCTACATTCATTGACGCGCAAAGAGATTTGGGAGCGACTCGAAAACAATACCATTGATCTTGCTGTTACATATCTTCCAGATGAAAGCATTAAGAATTGGAAACCGTACGAATCAAAGAAAATCATTACGGAGGATTTGTTGTTTATTCACAATAACGAGGAATTAAGCAAGCGTAAGCGAATCCGATTGAAGGATACGCTGACGAACGATTGGGTGACTTATCCTCCGCAGTATTATGTCAACGACGTGATTCGCGAAGCCTATAAAAATGCTCTGATCGACAAACCGACAAGCGTTGCTCACTTTGCGACGCCTGCACAGCTGTTTTCTTTTGCAAATAAGACTGACGTCTATACGGCTTTGCCGATGTCATTTGTTGAGGCTCATAACAACGGACGACTGATGACGGCCTTGTTTGAGCCGGAAATCAAGTTTGATTTATCTTTTGTTTTCAGAAAAGGCAAAAATCAAATTCCGAGAATTGCTAATTTTTTAAATGCATTTGACGAATATCTGAGCGAAGCCGACTATATTGAACACCTTAAGAAAATCAATACTGAGAACTAACTCATAATTGTATTTTTATATTATGGGGGTTATAATTAACGTATATTATTCAAAAGGAGAATCAGCCTAATGAAAGAACTCGTTTTTGGCCACAAAAACCCTGATACGGACGCAATTTGCGCCGCAAAAGCATATTCATATCTTCAAAATCAACGCGGCTTTGAAACTGACGCCGTTGCCTTGGGCGAACCTAACGAAGAGACAAAGTTTGTTTTGGATTATTTCAAAGAACCAGCACCTCGCGTAATTGAAAAAGCTTCCGATGAAGTCGAAGCAGTCATGCTCGTCGATCACAACGAACCGCAGCAAAGCGTCGATGACATTAAAGATCTTACGGTGACTCACGTTGTTGATCATCACAGGATTGCAAACTTTGATACGGCGGCACCTTTGTATTATCATGCAGAACCGCTCGGATGCTGCAGCACGATCGTTTATAAGGAATATAAGGCTTCAGGCGTTGAAGTTCCTGAAAAGATCGCCGGATTGATGCTTTCGGCAATCATTTCCGATACGCTTTTGTTCAAGTCTCCGACGACAACGGATGAAGATAAGCAAGCTGTTGAAGAACTTGCTCAAATCGTCGGCGTTGATTACGAAAAGTATGGTCTGGAAATGCTCAAAGCAGGCACGAACCTTGCTTCAAAGACTGAAGAAGAACTCATCACGGCTGACGCAAAGTCCTTTGAAATGGGTGGAAAGACTGTTCGCGTCGATCAGGTGAATACGGTCGATCTTGATGAAGTGTTTGCACGCGAAAGTGCTTTAAGAGCTGCAATCGAGAAGCAAAACCAAGAAGAAGGCTATGATCTCTTTTTGCTGATGGTTACGAACATTCTTGATTCCGATACTCGCCTGCTCGTTGTCGGTGAACCTCAAGACGTTGTCGAAAAGGCCTTTGGCAAAAAGCTTGTCGATAACAAAGTCGATCTTCCGGGCGTTGTTTCTCGCAAGAAGCAAATCGTTCCGCAAATGCAGAAAGCATTCGAAAACTGATAACGGTGAAGTCCCCGCTTTTGAAGAAAAGCGGGGACTTTTTGCTTTGTATTTCACTTACAATTGCTTAAACGATTTTACTAAACAACTATTTTTCGGATTTTTTTCGGTTAAAATATCGTTAAATACGCATTATTTTCTAAAAAGTAATTAAAGTTGCTTTAAATTACTGATTCAAGCCTGTATAATCAAGTAGAGAATATTTTTAAGTCGAGGTGTGAATCATGAGTCAGGAAAAAAGAATCGAACTCATTAAACAACTTCTCGAAGAACGTCAGGAACTTTCTACCAAAGACATTATGGAGGAATTCGGCGTTTCGCAGGATACTGCGCGTCGGGACATAGTGCTTTTAACGAAGCGAGGTGAGGTCAAGCGAACTCATGGTGGCATTTTGCCTCTGGATTTTGGCAAGAGCGTACCCAATTTTCAAAGTCGATTGTCACAATTTACTAAACAAAAAACGCAAATTGCAAATGAAGCAGCCAAATATTTCAAGCCGCACAACGTCTACTTTGTCGATGCGTCAACAATTCTTTTAAAAACTTGTCAGACGATTAATATGCCTTTAACGGTCATTACTCATTCGCTTGACAATTGCATCGCGTTGTCTGAGCACAACAAAGTAACGGTCAAAGTTTTAAGCGGAACTCTGAATCATGAAAATCGTTACTTTTATTCTAACTTGGCCGTGGAAGAGCTAGCCGATGTCGTGTTTGATACGGCCTTCATTGCAGCATCCGGGATTGATGAGACCGGTGCATATCTGCTCGATCAAGGCGATGCTCAGATTGTCGGAACGGCAGTCAAGCGTGCCAGAAAGGTAATTTTGGTTGCTGAGCACCAAAAATTCATCAACAAGTCTTATTATCGAATTTGTCCGTTGGATAAAATTTCGATGTTTATCACGGACAAGCAGCTGACAAAAGAGCAGCTTGCGATGTTTTCGCCTTATACGGAGATTAAAGTTGCAAAATAAGTCACTCATGATGAATATAATTCACATTCAGTGGATATTTCTTTTTTTAGATTAAAATGATATAATTGATTTCATATCGTATTATAATGATAGTGCTATGAGGAGAGTCGCTATGGAAAACAAATTCAACCACAAAATCGAAAAAATTGCCGTTTCTTCAATTCGTCAATTTGACGCTGAAGCAAGCGCAATTCCTGGAATTATCAAATTGACGCTGGGGGAACCCGACTTCAATACGCCGGAGCATATCAAAGAAGCTGCTAAAAAGGCGATCGATGACAATCTTTCGCATTATACGCCAAATGCAGGGATTCCTGAACTGCGCGAAGCAACGGCAGCATATTTTAATGAAAAATACAATCTTCACTACAAGCCAAGTCAAGTGATTACGACGATAGGCGCAACGGAAGGGATTGCCACGGCCTTGCAGACAATTATGAATCCGGGCGATACGATCATTATGCCGACGCCCGTCTTTCCGATTTATGCTCCAATCAGCGAAATTAACGATGGCAACGTCGTAACGGTCGATACGAGTGCCGACGGATTCGTTTTGACGCCGGAACGTCTGCGTCGAGTATTTGACGAAAACAAAGACAAGCATTTCAAGGTATTGGTGCTTGTCTTCCCAAGCAATCCTACAGGCGTCACGTATTCAAGGGAGCAGCTGCAGGCTATTGCTGATGTCTGTGTCGAAAAGGACATCTGGGTTCTTTGCGATGAGATTTATGCAGAACTGACCTATTCCGTCACGCATACTTCAATGGCAGAAATCATCCCTGAAAGAACGCTTCTTTTAAGCGGACTTTCCAAGTCACATGCAATGACCGGTTGGAGAATCGGTTATCTCTTCGGACCGCAGGATTTTGTCGATCAAGCAGTCAAATCTCATCAGTACATGGTTACCGCACCGGTGACGAATGCTCAATATGCTGCTTTGGAAGCCATGAAGAACGGAAAGCATGACAGTGATGTGATGAAAGCCGAATACCTTAAACGTCGCGATTTTGTCAAAAAAGAACTGGAAGAAGCAGGTTTTGAGATGGCAAGTCCTGACGGCGCATTCTACTTGTTTGCCAAAATTCCTGCAAAGTGCGGCACTGATTCATGGAAATTTGTCAGAGATCTCGCCAAGGGAGCTCGCGTTGCCTTGATTCCTGGAGCATCTTTTGGACCTGGCGGCGAAGGATACGTTCGTTTGAGCTATGCTGCTTCGATGGAAAGCCTTCAAGAAGCAGTCAAACGCATCAAAGAATACGTCAACAGTTTGTAAGATCACAGCAATATTGTCAGCCGGCGGTGCCGGTTGGCTTTTTTGTTTGTGCTCCTTGTGACAATAGAATATAATTAATAAAGTGGTTTAAGAGGTGAGTAAATGAAAAACGAAAAAAAACATCCTGTCGCTCTTTTGATAACGGGACTGTTGCTGGTTCTTTCGACAATGATGCTTTTGCTCAGTCTGACCGTTAAGCAAGTGATTTCAGAATCGGTCAAGGAAACTGAAATCGTTTCGGAAATGTCTGACAGAATGTATTCATTGATGTTTGAGAATACAGTGCTTAAAAACTCAGCAGGAAACAATGACTTGAAGGCATCCTTCCAAGCCGATGAACACGCAAGCAATGCTGTTTCGATGATTGTTGCTCAGACTTTGACCAATCTTGAAGAAGGAAAATCTTATGCCTCCTGCGACATTTCCGGAGAGCTTGATCAAGCGGTCGGCGATGTCATCAATCAGCTGAAGAAAAACGGGACCTTGAGCAATCAGGAAGCGTCTATGGCTGAGCAAGGTTTAAAATCCCAAACTGATATGATTTCTGAAGAATTGAATCGTTATGCCAAAAACATCTATGAAGGACTGACGGCTGAAAATACGCCGGTTGCCAAGATTCTTTCTTATTATCGAATCTTTGTCTCGATTGGCTTCAGAATCGTGATGATGCTTTTGATCTTGTTTTTGATGCTTCTGACAGTCAAGCTGACTAAAAAGAACGTCAACGCACTGTATTT
This sequence comes from Ligilactobacillus ruminis DSM 20403 = NBRC 102161, assembly GCF_900113455.1. Classification (GTDB taxonomy): domain Bacteria; phylum Bacillota; class Bacilli; order Lactobacillales; family Lactobacillaceae; genus Ligilactobacillus; species Ligilactobacillus ruminis. The sequence continues at coordinate 83,861 of NZ_FOPI01000004.1, forward strand.
GATCGGAGCAGAACAGATCGTTGCCGGATCAGTCGTCAGCTTTGTAATTTCAAATGCCCTGTCTTCAATCGTGATGGAACTGTCAAACAGCTATTTGAAAACGTCCGTCTTGATTGAACGGGCTCCGTTTGAAAAAGCCGGCTCGTATTCAATCGTTTTAGGCATTTTGCTGATCGCTTCGGCAATTTTTGCAGCATTTAAAAAAAGTGCGACAAAGAGGCAAAAAAATAAACATTTTGACAATTAGGGGTGAAACGAATGAAAAAGAAGCATTTTATCGAAGTTATTGCTGCAATTGCGATTATTTTTGTGCTTGGAGGATGCAGCATGCTTCAGTCAGCCATTAACGACATCAAAGGTTCGCTCGTTGGCAACGACTATACCATCTTCACTTATGACAACTATGGTTCAAAAGTGTTGGAAACCAGCGGACGCAAAATCAGCATTACCGGCAATCCCGTCAAGACGTCTGACTATGACAGCGACGGAGACGTCAAAGAACGCTATGAGCTTTCTTCGGTAATTACGATTACGGTTGACGGCAAGGAAATCGAATCATGCGGCGACACGTGCGTTTTCGTTCAAAAAGGTCTGAAGCCTGATGTCAATTTTACGAAAAAGTCGATTAAAGGCAAAGAAAGCGGTGCGCTTTCAAGCTATGCATCCGTTGCGCGTTTTTTGAACAAATATAAGAACATGTTTGGCAAATCCAGAATCGTCGTCATCAAGTCTCAGCTCGGACAGCCGATTGCCGCTTATTCCGGAGATGAGGTTTACTGGAAAATACCGAAAAATTTGCCCAAAATGACCAAGTTGATGATTGACGGCAAAGCGCTTTACATTCATCGTGCCAATTTTCAAATCATCGATAAGGATCTGCTTGAAAAATAATTTGCAAAAGGAAGTTTGACATGGATTCAGAAGAAACAAAACGCCCGATTGGAATTTTTGATTCCGGAATGGGAGGCCTGACGGTTTTGCGCGAATGCGTAAAAATCATGGGAAACGAAGACTACATTTTTTATGGTGACTCATTCAATGCTCCGTACGGTATCAAAAGCACGGAGCAGGTGTATCGGCTGAGCAAAAAAATAGTTCAGCTTTTCTTGAAAAAAAACGTCAAAGCGATCGTAATTGCTTGCAATACGGCAACGAGCGCTTCAGCCTCAAGACTCAGAAAAGAGTATCCGGAACTGCCGATCATCGGACTTGAACCGGCATTAAAACCAGCTGTTTTGCATAAAAAGAACTCGACGGTTCTCGTCATGGCAACCCCGCTGACGTTAAAAGAAAAGAAATTTGAAAATCTGATGAATCGGTTTGAAGACCAGGCCAAAATCATCAAGCTCCCTGCGCCTGATTTGGTCGAGTTTGTCGAACGCGGCGAAATCGACACGCCAGAACTCAAAAAATATCTTCGCTCGATTTTGAATCCGTATCTCGGAAACATCGATGCGGTCGTTTTGGGGTGCACGCATTTCCCGTTTGCCAAAAGAGCGATCCAGCAAATCGTCGGAAACGACGTTTATGTCGTTGACGGCGGTGCCGGTGCAGCAAGGGAATTGAGACGTCTGCTTGAGGACAAAAACGAGTGTCGGAAAGAGAATCGAATCGGAAAAATCGAATTTTTAAACAGCAATCCCGATCCGCAAGAAATTGAACTTTCAAAGAAACTTTTTGAATTGGATTAGAGGTTGAAAGTTATGAAATACGTCAGACAGGCAACTCTTGGTGATTTATCTGAAATCAGCGCAATTTTTGAAGATGCAAAAAAAGTTTTGTCAAACGACGGTTCTTCGCAATGGCAAAACGGTTCGCCGTCGATTGAAAATTTTAAAAAAGATATTGAAGACGGATGCTGCTATGTTTTGATCGTCGATGAAGAAGTCGCAGGAATGGCATCATTGATTGAAGGACCTGACAAAAATTATCAGCGAATCGATTCCGGAGAATGGAAAAACAGGTCTGATGATTATATTGCGATTCATCGTGTGGCCATCTCCAGCAAGTATCAAGGACTGCATCTGAACGATACGTTTTTTGCTTGTTTGCTGACGGTCATCGAAACCAAAGGCTTCAAGCACGTCAGAATCGATACTCATCCTAAAAATCAGCGTTTGCAGCATATCGCTGATAAATTCGGGTTCGAATATCGCGGCATAATTCATATTGAAGATGAGACAGTTGATCCTGAAAGAAAGGCATACGAATTGGAACTTGGTTAATTGATAAAAGAGGGACAAAATGAAGAAAAAATACGATACGCTGCTTTTTGACGTTGACGACACTCTGCTTGATTTCGGTGCGGCTGAAACGCAGGCATTGGGAAAATTGTTCAATGATCTTGGCATTGAGCTCGATGCTGAAATCGAGGCAAGCTATAAATCGTACAACCAGAGTCTTTGGAAAAAACTCGAAGTTGGATCGATTACGCGCAAACAGCTGCTTGCTACGCGTTTCCCGACTTTTTTCAAGAAGTACTTCTCACTTGACGTTGATGCGGACGTACTGACTCCGAAGTATATGAACTACCTTTCCATGGGACATGAAGAGGTTTGCGGTGCAAGACAGCTGTTGACGTCATTGAAAGATTCAGGACACAAGATGTATGTTGTGTCAAACGGCAACCTCGACGTTCAGAATCAGCGCTTGAGAGATTCTGGATTCGGGGACTACTTCGAACGGATATTCATCTCAGAGAAGATGGGCGTCAAAAAACCGGATAAGGAATTTTTTGACGTCGTTGAACGAAGCATTGAAGGATTCGTTCCGGAAAAAGCAGTCGTCATTGGTGATTCTTTAACATCAGACATCAAAGGGGCAAACAATGCCGGACTTGACAGCGTTTGGTTCAACCCGAACGGGATCAGGAACGAAACGGAAAATAAACCAACGTACGAAGTCAAAAATTTGAACGAAATCAACAAGCTTGTTTAAGAAATCAAGGAAAGTCATTATAGCGATAAAACGCAGTGCGTTTTTTGCGTTTATTCTAAAAAAGCTGATGTTCAATTATCTTGGCGAGCGCTTTATTTTGTGCTAAAATTTTGTTGGTATCAATATAAAAGGAGAGTACGAATCATGATTAAAGCACTTGCCGTAGATATGGACGGAACGTTTTTGAATTCAAAAAAAGACTATAATCGACCGCTTTTTAAGAAGCTCTACGATAAAATGAAAGATTACGGCATCAAGTTCATTGTTGCAAGCGGCAATCAATACGTGCAGCTTAAACGCTCATTTCCTGAAATCTGCAATGAGATTTCATACGTTGCCGAAAACGGGAGCTGCGTCATGGAAGGCGAAAAAATTCTCTTTAAGAAGACTATTTCTCGTGACGACGTGTTGTTCACTGCTTCCGTTTTAGATGAATATGACGATGTCAATTATGCCGCCTGCGGATTCAAATCGACTTATTATCTGAATCGGGCTGATGATCATTTTGAAAAGATTATGGATTTTTATTGTCCAGTCAACCAAAGACTCGATACTTTTGAAGAGATGCCAGAAGACGACATATTTAAAATGACGCTTGAATGTCCGGCCGAAAAAACGGCTGAATATCTTGAAATCATGCGGAACAGTCTTGCGGGAAAACTTGAAGCAACCTCCAGCGGACACGGTTCGATCGATCTGATCATCCCTGGATGCCATAAAGCATACGGCTTAAAGAAACTGCTCAATTACTATAAGATCGATGCAAAAGATCTGATGGCTTGCGGTGACGGCGGAAACGATATTGAAATGCTTGCGCTTGCAGGTCACAGCTATGCGATGGCAAACGGTTCGGACGAAGTCAAAAGAGTTGCCAAATATCAAGCCGCAACAAATGACGAAGACGGTGTTTTGCATGCTTTGGAAAAAGAATTGAATTTATAAGCATCTAAGCTAAGGATAACTTCAGGCAAGACTTAAGTTTTGCCTTGCAATTATCAACCTGCTTTCAGGAACTGGATTTGACCAAATTGTTTGATACGAAAATACAGGTTTGTCAATTAATTCGAAAAATGTAAGTCTCGACGGCAGATTCAGCTTGTCTCGAGGCGAAAAAAAGCAAAGTCACAGTCCGTGGGGATAAAAAGCTTTCCTGACATGGTTTCGACTGAAAAGATGCATGCAACGTATGGCTTTTTGCCTGAACAGCTGGCGCATTCGGCACTGCAAGCTCTAAAAAATTAAATAATTTGTAAACCCCGGTGCTTTTAATAGTCACGGTTGATAAAACATGCTATGATTAAAGGGTATTCAAGCATAACGGGGGTGTAGTCTGATTTGCTAAAAAGAATGAGGATAAGGCACAAACTTGATAAAAGAGCAGAGCTCGGGGACGTCGTCAGAGATGGCGAAAAGACATACGTCGTAATCAACATCATAAAAGCTCATGTTTTTGTGGATGCCAACGGTGAAATTTCAGCAATTTATGATTGCTTATGTCAACGGTATCGTTCGGAGAATCTGTCAGAGGAATTTGTGACGACGCAAACCGAGCTTCCATATGGGAGAGGGGAATGGGATGAAATTGCTGACGTCGGTAATATCATCTATGATACGGAAACCGGCATCTATGTTTCGATTGAACGAATTGCCGGGATAAGATTTGAAGGCGAGACGATGTACGTCACATACGAATTCTCCCCCGTTCCTGAGTGGAGCGATTATGAGATGGACGAAGCAGTTTTGAAATACAGACACCGGTTCATGCACCTTGTGCGTCATGACGAAAAGAGAACTCAGGAACAAAAGCCGTCATATTGAAAAAACGGATTGTTATTTGCAATTGATTGTAAATATAATCCGTTTTTTTTCGCATGCTGGACGATTACCTTCAATCCAAAATAGTTTGGCAGTAAACTTGACTGAGAGCTTGGCGCGCTGATTTATCAGGGCACTGCATTTGGCAAAATTACTTCCGGTTACGGACACATTGATGAAAATGGGTCTTCTGTCCGTAAACGATCTGCTCGAAAAAAGGCGATTACGAACAAAATGAGCGAAAAATATCTTGAACGATACAAAAAACATTTCAAAAATCCGGATATCATAAAATATCGGTGGAAACATGAAGAGCTGCCTGCTTGTTATCCAAGATTATGGTCGGAAGAAGCATCAATGTGTTGCGGATTTTGATTGTTTTAAGAGTTTTTCGTCAGAAGTGCTTTTGGCTTTGGTCAAAATCGTCTATACTGTAATTAAACACATTGATCAAGGAGGGCCATTTTTTATGGCAAATCAAGCATGTATCGAAAAATAGCATTAATCTCTGATATTCATGGAAACATGACCGCGTTTCAGGCAGTTTGTGATGATCTCAAAAAGCAAAAAATAAATGAAGTCTGGTTTTTAGGCGATATGTTCTCACCAGGACCAGGGGCGCTTGAGCAATGGAAACTCTTCAAATCGTTGGAGCCTTCCATCTGCGTTCGCGGAAACTGGGACGATCTGTTGGTCAACGGCTATAAAGGGAGGCTTTCGCTTGAAAAACCGAGTCGCGTTTTCTTTTCTCGGTTGGCCGAATTTATCGGGATGCAGCTTGGTTCGGCAATCATTGATGAAATCGAACATTGGCCTTTGCATCAGCTCATTGACGTCAATAATCTCAGGTTCAGCTGCGCCCATAATCTGCCGTTCCATAATTTTGGTCAAAATCTTTATCCGACGTCTTCCCAGACAACGTTTGATGAAGTGCTTAAAGATACCAAAGCAGACGTTGCTCTTTATGCACACGTTCATCATCCACTCATGCGTTATACGACTTCAGAACAACTTGTCATCAACCCGGGATCGGTCGGAGAACCTTTTTGTGACTGGCCTGGACTTCATGATGACTTGAGAGCTGAATACTGCATTTTAGAGTGCGACGAGCAGGGGATGCCGCAAGTTTTATTCAGAAAGGTTTCTTACGATCGTCAGCAAGAGATCAAGCGCGCTGAAAAAGCAGGACTTCCATACCTTGATTTGTACTCCGATCAGCTTTATTCAGGCATCGTTCATACTCACGATCATGATCTGTTGGAAAAAATCAACGAAGAACGAGGCTATTTGAAGGATGTTCTTAAATATATTGAAAAATTGAAGTGAAGTTTTGATATTTTCAAAAAAAATTAGGCCTTTTGGTGAATTTTTCAAAAAGGCCTTTTTTTAGTGTTATGATTTAGACATGAAGAAGGAAGGGAGATTAAAAATGACTGTTGAAAACACTCAAGCCGTTGATCAATCTGCATATCTGCAAGTTTTGAATCAGGCAAACGCAGGCTCTCAAGCAACGCAGGCGCAGCAGTTTTCAAATACTCTGAAGAAGATTCAGGTTAAATATGGCGACACCGTTTCGGAACTTGCTGAACAGTATGGGACGACGACTGACGCGATTGTTCGGGCCAATAATCTTCGCGATCCGAACTTCATTTTGGCCGGGCAGAATCTCGTTATTCCTGCCAAGGGCCAGTCGGTTCAGGCTGTTTCCCAGGCTCAGACCGTCGAATCAACGGGTAGTTCATCGTCATCTGAGTCTGAGGTTTCTGCAGTCGGAACTGGTGAGAGTTCTGCTGAAGCTTCCGCACGTGCATGGATCGTTCAAAGAGAGTCTGGCGGTGATTATAATGCACGCAACGGTAAATACATAGGCAAGTATCAATTGGACAAAAGTTACCTTAACGGTGACTATTCGCCGGCAAATCAAGAGAAAACCGCTGAAAGATACGTCCATCAGCGGTATGGTTCTTGGGTGAATGCTCAAAAGCACTGGCAAACGCATAATTGGTATTAATACGGCAAATTCTTAAACATTTCTCTGCTCATACGGGACCGTTGACGTTATCGATTGTCAGCGGTCCTTTTGTGCTAGAATAATATTTGTTCAATAACAAGAGAAAAGGGTGGCTGCAATGGAAGACAGAAGCGAAAGCGTTGAATTGACAAATATGTGCATGATTCAGAACGGCACAAAAATTTTGGTTGAAGATCGCAAAAATAAGACGTGGGCGGGCGTGACGTTTCCCGGAGGGCATATCGAACCTGGCGAATCGTTTAATCATGCGATGGTTCGAGAAATTTTTGAAGAAACGGGACTCAAAATCAAGCATCCATTGTTGTGCGGAATCAAACAATTTCCAAGAAAAGACAATAAGAGATATATTGTTTTGCTGTACAAGGCAAATGACTTTGAAGGACAAATCAAAAGCTCAAAAGAAGGGGAGATCTTTTGGATCGAACGAACAGATTTAAGAAATTATTCATTGCCGGAAAACTTTGCTGAGATGCTGCAGATTTTTGAGAATAATCAGTTATCCGAAATCGATTATCATCCCGTTGGTTCCAATTATTCAGGCGAATGGATTACTGAAATCTATTAACCGTTAAAAACATCAGTTCGCAAAAATAAAAAAGATGGTCGCAATGATCATCTTTTTTTGATATTTAAAAAAAGCATTGAAACAAAGTATAGGCTCCCGCTACAAGACATGCCAAGCCGCCAACGATAGTAACGGCTTTGACTTCACCAGGAGTATCTTCCCAAGAATCACGCTGGTCTTTTCCGGATAGAATTTCAGTATGCTTGAGAACAAGCATCAAAAATCCGGCAATCAGCAAAGCGATTGCCAAAAGGCAGTATCCGACCTTTGTAATTATAGCAATATGAAACGATGATCCGATTGAAGCAGCCAAAACGCTGCCGATAACCGTTAAAGCAAATATGATTCGTTGATTCATCTAAAAACCTCCAATATGACCACAATACTAATATTACAGTGTTTTAAGCCAATATTCAAGGAAGTTCACTAAAACCATGATGAACATCAGCGTGTTTTTGAATCGGTTCAGCTTGTTGCCATGACGTATTGTGTTATTCAATTGCTTAATTGCACATATTATTCAAAAAACTTGAATCAAGCTTCCAAAAATACGTTTTGCCTGAGGGGAGACCTCTAATGATTCATTTTTGTCTTCTAGTTTACATAATATACATTATATAAAGTAGTGCCCGAAAGCGCGCCCTAGAGCCATTTTTGATTTTGCGCTGAATTTTTTTAAATAAAAACCGCATGCTCTTTTGCATGCGGTTATTTCTTAGTCAGCTCTTTGATACGAATTGATCAAATCGTGTTTGCCGTTCCAAAAAGGAACTTTGACGACGCCGAGAATTTTCTTTCTTGGAACGAATCCGTAATAGCGACTATCGTTTGAAACGCTTCGATTATCTCCCAAAACGAAATATTTTCCCTTGGGAACTTTGAATGTGCTTCCGGTTCCTAAAACAACGCCCTTTGCTTTGGGTAAATTAGCAGCAACCTTTAAAGTTCCGTCAACTTGCTGCTGTGACGTGATGTAGCCTTGCGATCTGAATTTTCCGTTAACAAAAAGTTGACCGTCATCACGATATTCAACGGTGTCTCCGGGCAAAGCAATCACCCTTTTGACGTATTTGGTGTCTTTTGTCAAGCCAGTGTTGTTTTGATCGACTCCGTACGCATCAAAGACGACTACCGAATCACGCTTTATCTTTGCCTTATGCAGCATCAAAACGCGTTCATTATTCTGAAGGTTCGGATACATTGATGTGCCGTCAACTTTTACGACTGAAACAAAGAATGTTTTAATGACGGCCGCAATCAAAAAACCGACAAGAATCGGAATAACCCAACTTAAAATATTTTTAACAGCTTTCAAGTAATATTTCCTCACAAATCTTTAAATTTCTGATTCACGTACAAGTGATTCAGATACAGTGCAAAAATTGCGGCAAATAAGAGTTCATATAAAAGGAATACAGAAATTTCGCCATATACGAACGGCATGAATATTACGATCAAATCCAGTCCGATTCGAACGAAGAATCGCGGATAATCAAAGTGAATCATATTGCTGAACAAGCTGATGATCCCAACGAAAGCTATCAGCAACGCAATTAAAATTAAAAACGTGAACAGAATTTTAGCATCATCCGCATATCGTTCGGCAGCTTCAAAAGACCTTCCGGGACGCCTGAGAATTGCTACTATCAATCTGAAATACCATGTGCTGAGAATATAGACAACACCTAATATGCCGATGATGATATTCGTCCATATGTTAAAAGCCTCGCGCTTCATGTTCCGGCCCCCCAAAATTAGTTAATTCCACAAATTGATTATAGTATATAATCGGCTTTATTAAATCATCTAGCAGCAATAATTTGCTATTTTTAAGCGTTTCTTAACTTATCTGCGAGGCCTAAGAGATATTCATGACTTGCTATTTGTTCTGACGCATCCCTTTGATCTTTCAAAATAATCTCATAGATGCTCGTTGCATCGTCGTTCATCAACGGCAAAGCCTTTTCCCAATCAATCTTTCCTTTTCCAAGAGGCAGACTGTCATGCGTTTCTCCCATTGAATCAACCAAGTGGTAATGAACGACATGTTCTTTTAAACGTTTCATTGAGTCAAGCAGCTTTTCGTTGCTGCCTTTATTTTTGATAAAGCAATGCGAGGTGTCGAAGGCCAAGCGATATCCCTTTTCAAAAATATAAAGGTCTTCTTTTTCATCACCGTAATAAAAAATCGGCGAAATCGAGTTCTCAAACATAATGTGATTTTTGCCAAGATTTGCAAACGAGTCAATACGTCGATAAGCTTGTTCTCTTGCTTGATCGACTCCTCCCCACATATTGATATAACTTTGGGTCTGGCGTGAATAAGATCCGTGAACGAGCAGCTGAGCATCATAATCAAATGCAAGCTGCAGCAAATCGTTCGTGCTTTTATCGATAAAATTATAAAGGTCGCGACATTTATCGAAAGGCGCGATCAATTCCGTAAACTGGCCATGAAATCGCATCGGGTGATGCATCACGATCTTTTGTACGCCCTTGCTTTTGATCCATTCAAAATCATATCTGAAACGTTTAAGTCCTTCCTCCGTAAAATCATTTTCAGAAGTATAAAATTCGAAAACATCCGGGTTGTAACGAAGTCTGTCTTCAATTTGTTCTGAGTCAGTGCTTGCCTTTAAACCTAGTTGAATTTTCAAAATGTCACCAGCTTTCACAAAATTAAAGAGCTGAGATTGATCCCAGCTCCTTTTCGTATTGCGTTATTTGTAAATATCTTCCATCCATCCGAGTGCGAGAGCTTTTTCTCCGAGATGCGTTCCGATAACAGGACCGAAGTAGCTGATATCGATTGGATAACCGGGATGATTCTTGGATAATTTTTCTCTCCATGCAAGAGCAGCAGCTTCATCATTTCCATGGAAGATGATTAAACGCAAAGGATAATCTATCCCTTTGATACGTTCGGCAAACAAATCTTCTGCACGTTTTAAAGCCCTCTTAGAGGAACGAACTTTTTCAAAGGCCACAATTTTATCCGATTTATCATCAAACGTTAAAAGCGGTTTAATTTTCAAAACGCTTCCGATAAATGCAGAGGCATTTGAAAGACGTCCTCCTCGAACGAGATTTTGCAGATCATCAACGACAAAGATTTCGTCAATCGTATCGCGCACATGATCGAGACGTTTGAGGATATCGTCCAAATCTGCTCCGCTTTGAGCCATGCGAGACGCTTCGATGACTAAATACCCCATCAAAAGAACCGTAATTTTTGAATCATAGGGAACAAGATTGATTCGATCGGAAACGGCATCCTTGACCGTTGTTTCAAGCGTTCTGATGAATCCGGAAATAGTTCCGGCAAGATGGATGCTGATAACGGTATCGTATCCTTCGTCCGCTAATGACTCATACAATTCAACCAATTCTCCGACTGGAGGCTGCGAAGTTGTCGGGAACTTCTCGCAAGTACGCAATTTTTCATAAAATTCTTCAGTTGTGATGTCGATGCCCTCGTTATAAACTTTGTCATCGATAATAAAAGGAATCGGAACAACGCGAATATTATATTTTTCCACCTGTTCTTTGTTAAGATAGGCTGTACTGTCGGTTACAACAGCGATTTTCATTTAACTACACCTACTTTAATTTATTATTGCAAACTTAATGATACCACATAAACGAGCCGATGACTAGAAAGCCGGAATATGTTTCGCAACTACATAAAAAAGAGCAGCCTTCTATATTTTGATCGGTTGCAACAACCTCATCTGCTTTAACGCTTGTGCTTGCCTCTGTCAATGCTAAGCCGCGACAACTTTTTTCATCTGATGTCTCCTTTCAACATACCCTTTTTTAAAATACAGTATTTCCAAATACAATTTGTTAATTATATTTAATAAAATGCATTATAACATAATCAATTAGATGTTCGACATAAAAAATGTTCGACATAAAAATGAATGAATTATGACGAAAAGAAGACGGATTTCTTTTCCTTTTGACTTTGACGTTTTTTTTGCCATATCTCGCAAAAAAAGTTAGAATATTAAGGAATGCTTTTAAGGAGGAATGTGAAATGGCTTTTGACGGTCTTTTTACTCGAGCAATGGTCAAAGAACTTGCTGATTGCCTGGTTGGCGGTCGAGTTGCAAAAATTTCTGCTCCGTATCAAAACGAAGTTATTTTGACGATTCGCAATCAAAGAAAAAACTATCCTTTACTGCTTTCAGCTCATCCCACGTATGCACGAACTCAAATTACCGAAATTCCGTATTCCAATCCGCAGACACCGACGAATTTCACGATGGTTCTCAGAAAATATCTGGAAAGCGCCAAACTTTCATTTGTCGAACAATTTGAAAATGACCGAGTAATCAACTTCGGGTTCGTTACGAGAAACGAACTCGGAGACAAACTGCCGCTTCTTTTAAGTCTTGAGATTATGGGACGCTATAGCAATTTGATCTTGGTCGATCAGGAAACGGGAAAAATCATCGATACAGTCAAGCACGTATCAATGGATCAAAACAGGTATCGAACGCTTTTGCCGCAAGCAACGTATCGTTTGCCGCCTTCCCAAGGAAAAATCAATCCCTTCAAAGACGAATCAAAAGCATATTTGGAACTTCTGAGAAAGTTCCCTAATCGAGAAGTTTTGGCCAAAAACATCGTCAAAACGTATCAGGGCTTTTCAAGAGAAAGCGCGTTGATTTTGGCGGACCGCCTTCATGAAACAAGGGAGCTTGATGATGCCTTCGCTGCATTTTTAAGAGAAACCAATAATCCGCATCCGACGATTTTGGAAACCGACAAGGGCCTTGATTTTACGTGTTTCAAAGCATCGTCCGAGCATGTCGCGACCTTTGAAACGCTGAGTTTGATGATTGATGCATATTATCGCGAAAAAGCTACGAGAGATCGCGTCATGTCGCAAGGTTCAAAGCTGATTCACGTCATCAAAAACAATCTGTCGCGAAACAGAAAAAAACTCGTCAAGCTTGAAAAAGAACTCAAGGCAACGGAAAACGCTGACGAATATCGAATCAAGGGCGAACTGTTAACGACCTATCTTTATCAGATCAACCGCGGAATGACCGAGGTCATGCTCAATAATTATTACGATCATGAAAAACCGGTAAAGATTTCTTTGTCGAATCAGCTTTCACCGTCCGCCAATGCGCAAAAATATTTCAAGCGTTATCAAAAACTTAAAAATGCCGTTTCTTTCGTTACGAGGCAAATCGATTTGACGAAAAAAGAAATTGATTATCTCGAAACGATTCAGGCTCAGATTGAACTCGCTGAACCTGAAGATTTGCAAGACATCGAACTTGAGCTTGAAAAAGGCGGCTACCTTGAAACAAAAAACAAAGCAAAAAAGAAGCCTCGTCAGGCAAAAAGCAAGCCTGAAACTTTTATTGCATCGGACGGAACGGAAATATCGGTCGGAAAAAACAATTACCAAAATGATCGTTTGACCCTGAAAACTGCCAAAAAGGATTATTATTGGCTGCACGTCAAAAACGTTCCCGGCTCTCACGTCATCGTCAATTCGGATTCTCCAAGCGACGAAACGTTGACCGAAGCGGCAATCATCGCTGCTTATTATTCAAAATCCAGAGCATCGGCCAATGTGGCGGTTGACTTTGTACAAGTCAAAAAAATCAGAAAACCAAACGGCGCAAAGCCCGGGTTCGTTATCTATGAAGGTCAAAAAACGCTTTATGTCACGCCTGACAAAGAACTTATCGAAAAATTGAAGCATGCAAAGTAAAAAAGCTTGAAGCTACGAACGTGGCCTCAAGCTTTTTTGATTTATTCATCTTCTGAATCAGTTTCCTGACGGACGATCGTGACCAGACAAGGATTACCTTGAGAATCCGTGTCAAGCACGAACGATCCGTTTGAATAGCGATCGCATGACGGATGATCCGAAACGCTGAGTTCGATTTTTTCGCCTGCAGTCGTTTCGATAATCAGTTTGTCCGTTTCGATAACCGGCTTGGCAAAGAAGATTCGATGTGGGTTGCGCTTCAATTCGCGCAAAATCTGAACACCGCGTCTGGCCCTTGAATTTTTCGGAATTTTGTCGACCTTCATCTTCTTGAAAGCTCCGCGTTGGGTCACGATGGCGACCTCATCATGTTCACTTACCAAGGAAACGCTGATCAGGAAGTCGTCTCTCAAATCCATGCACTTGACACCGCTTGTCCTTGCGCCCGTGGTTGGCACTTCATTCAACAAATAGCGCAGTCCGTACCCGGCATGCGTTGTACAAAAGACTTGCAGATCTTCGTTTTCCTTCTCAACAAATTCGGCCATGATGACTTCGTCAGTATCAGTTTTAAGTTTGATGAACGTCTGTGCACGCGATCTGTACGTTCGTCCCGGTTTGAGATCTTTAAGCAGCGTCTGCTTGATCATGCCTTCTTTTGTGGCAAAAACAAATGCTCCTTCTTTTTCAAGACTGTCAAACGTAAAGGCTTCGATAACTCGTTCATCATCGCTTAAACCGACCGTTTGGCTCAAATGCTCGCCGGTATCCTTCCAGCGCGAATCAACGATGTCATGAATCGGTCGATAAATGACGTTTCCCTTATTGGTAAACATCAGCAAATGATCCAAAGTATTGGCGACTTTCATCAAAATGACGACGTCTTCTTCTTTCAAGCCGTTGTCGCTTTCATCCGAAGCTTTGAACGAGCGCAACGAAGAGCGTTTTACGTATCCGTCGCGCGACACGAGCAGCATGACGTCTTCTTGAGCGACCATGACTTCGGTGTCGATTTTGAGTTTCTCAATTTCAGCCCTGATTTCAGTCAAGCGCGGCGTTCCGTATTTTTTGTCAATGTTCCTGAGCTCTTTTTTGATTACTTTGTCAAGTTCTTTGCCGTTATTTAGAATCTTGGTATATTCGACAATTTTACGTTCAAGGTCCTCGGCTTCGTTTTGCAATGCGGTAACGTCGGTATTCGTCAAACGATAAAGCTGCAGGGAAACGATGGCCTCAGCCTGCTTTTCGGTAAAATCAAACGATGAGACCAAGTTGGCTTTTGCATCCTTTTTATTTTTTGATGCGCGGATAGTCTTGATGACGTCATCCAAAATCGACAGCGCCTTGATCAGACCGTCAACGATATGTTTGCGCTCTTTGGCCTTGTTAAGGTCAAATTCAGTGCGTTTTGTCACCACGATGCGCTGATGTTCAAGGTATGATTCGAGAATTTTCTTCAAGCCGACATGTTTCGGACATTTGTGATCGATTGCAACCATATTGAAATTGTATGAAATCTGCAAATCGGTATTTTTAAACAAATAATTCAAAATGCCCTGTGCGTTTGCGTCCTTTTTAAGTTCGATGACGATGCGAAGTCCTTCGCGATCGCTTTCGTCTCTGACCTCGGCGATTCCTTCTGCTTTCTTTTGCAGCCTGATTTCGTCAATTTTTTTGACCAGCAAAGCCTTGTTGACTTCGTAAGGAATTTCTTCGATTACGATCTGCTGCTTTGCGCCGCGAACGTCTTCAATTTGTGTCCTGGCCCTCAGCATTGCTTTGCCGCGTCCCGTTTCATAAGCTTTCTTGATACCGTCCAAGCCGAGCATGATTCCGCCCGTCGGGAAGTCGGGTCCCTTGATGAATTTCATGAGATCGTCCAACTCGGCTTCAGGATGATCCATCAGATAAATCGTTGCCTGAATTGTTTCGGAAAGGTTGTGAGTCGGAATCTCCGTCGCATATCCCGCAGAAATTCCCGTTGCTCCGTTAACCAACAGATTTGGAAATCGTGCCGGCAAAACGGTCGGTTCAAATTCGGTATCATCGAAGTTTGGAACCATTTCAACCGTTTTTTTGTCGATATCTTTCAGCATCTCAGCCGCAATTTCTGACAGGCGTGCTTCCGTATAGCGCATGGCAGCTGGAGGATCGCCATCCATGGAACCGTTGTTGCCATGCATTTCGATCAAAGGCTCACGCAGTTTCCAATATTGGCTCAAACGAACCATCGCTTCATAAATTGAACTGTCGCCGTGCGGATGATAATTACCCATGACGTTTCCGACTGATTTGGCCGATTTTCTGAACGGCTTGTCAAATGTGTTGCCGTCTTCGTTCATGGCAAACAGGATACGGCGCTGAACCGGCTTTAAACCGTCGCGAATGTCAGGAAGGGCGCGTTCCTGAATAATATATTTGGAATAGCGTCCGAAACGTTCGCCCATTACGGCTTCAAGCGATAATTCCTGAATATTTGAATGTGTTGCTTCCGTCAAAAATAGCCCTCCCGTTCCTAAATGTTTTCATCCAAGTCGTCATCAAACAGTGACAGACTCTTTTGTGCAATTTCTTGATCTTCTTTGCTTGAGGCATCCCCATGAGCAGATGCGGCAACGGCAGTATCAAGCAGGCTCCCGTCTTCTTCAAGCGTAAATTTAACGTTTTTTTCAATCCATTTTCGTCTTGGCTCAACACGGTCTCCCATCAGAGTTGAAACGCGTTTTTCGGCCAATGCATCGTCCTCAATTTTGATTCTGACCAAAGTTCTCGTTTCAGGATTCATAGTTGTTTCCCAAAGCTGATCGGCGTTCATCTCGCCCAACCCTTTGAATCGTTGAAGCGTAAAGCCTTTTCCGATTTCTTTTTCGGCCGTTTTAAGTTCTGCATCGGTCCAGGCATACTTGACGATGGTCTTCTTTTTAACTGTTTTTTGAAGCTTGTACAACGGCGGAAGCGCAATGTAGACTCTTCCGGCATTGATCATCGGTCGCATGTATTTATAAAAAAACGTCAAAAGCAACGTTTGAATATGTGCGCCATCGGTATCCGCATCGGTCATGATAATGACCTTGTCATAATTTGCGTCCTCGATGTTGAACTCGGTCCCGACTCCGGCACCGATCGTATAAATCATGGTATTGATTTCTTCGTTTTTGACGATGTCTTGAAGTTTCGCCTTTTCCGTGTTCAAAACCTTGCCGCGCAACGGCAAAATTGCCTGAAACTTGCGATCACGTCCCTGTTTGGCAGACCCGCCGGCAGAATCCCCTTCGACTAAGAAAAGCTCGTTTTTCTTGGCATTCTTTGATTGAGCCGGTGTCAGCTTGCCTGAAAGGAGTCGCTCCTTTTTGTGGCGTTTCTTGCCGTTTCGGCTTTCATCGCGCGCTTTTCTGGCCGCTTCTCTTGCTTCTCTTGCCTTTAGCGATTTGCGCACGAGCTCTTTGGCAAAATCGCCGTTTTCCATCAGGTAGTATCCAAGCTGTTCATTGACAATTCCGTCAACGGCGGTTCTTGCTTCCGGCGTTCCGAGCTTGCCCTTTGTCTGTCCTTCGAATTGAAGAAGTTCTTCCGGAATTCTGACGGAAACCACGCAGGACAAACCTTCTCTGACGTCGCTTCCTTCGAGGTTTTTGTCCTTTGACTTAATCAGATCGACCTTTCTTGCGTATTCGTTGAAGGCTTTGGTCCAAGCGGACTTCATTCCTACTTCGTGCGTGCCGCCGTCTTTTGTGCGCACGTTGTTGACAAATGACATGATCGTTTCAGAATAGCCGTCATTATACTGTGCGGCAACTTCGACTTCGATGCCGTCCTTTTTGCCTTCAAAGTACATGACGTTTCCAAGCGTGTCTTTTTCTTCATTAAGGTAGGAAACAAATTCCTGAATCCCGTTTTCAAATAAAAAGACGTCCTGTTCATCGTTTCTTTCATCGGTCAAAATAATTTTAACGCCTTTCAAGAGGAATGCCGATTCGCGCAAGCGTTCAGCCAGCGTGTCATAATTAAAATGCGTTGTCGAGAAAATCTTTTTGTCAGGTTTAAACGTGACGGTCGTTCCGCTTTGCTTTTTGGCTTTACCGATTTTCCGCAAAGTTCCAACGGGATGTCCGCCATCAACAAAGTCTTCTTCGTATTCAATCCCGTCACGAACGGTATTTACGGTCAATTTTTCAGATAAGGCATTGACGACGGAAGCACCGACCCCGTGAAGTCCGCCTGAGGTTTTATATCCGCCTTGTCCGAATTTTCCACCGGCATGAAGCACCGTATAAATGACTTCAACGGTCGGAATCCCCATCGCATGAATTCCGACGGGAAGACCTCGACCGTTGTCGACAACCGTAATCGAATCATCTTTGTGAATCGTCACGTCAATTTCTTTTCCAAATCCAGAGAGTGCCTCATCAACCGCATTATCAACGATTTCGTAGACTAAATGATGCAACCCTTTGGCATCAGTCGAACCAATGTACATCCCCGGTCTTTTTCTGACAGCTTCAAGTCCTTTCAGAACCTGAATGGAATCATCGCTATAATTTTCAGTACCCATAAATTCGACCCTTTCTAAAAATTTGTAACTATTTTATTCTAACTCAAAAATAAAAGCTTTGGCAAGTAGGAACAGCGAACTTAAATTCGCCAAATTGAAAGTAAATTTGCGCAAAGACTGTCTTTGGGGTTAAAATAATGTCTGTATTAGAAGGAGGAGTTTCTGTTGGATTCAAATACTCTGAAAATCATTGCGATGTGCGTCATCGGCTATTTGCTCGGTTCGATTCCTTCCGGCGTTTGGATCGGCAAATTAATGTACGGCAAGGACGTTCGCGATTACGGCAGCGGAAATATGGGTACGACCAACACGTTTCGCGTGCTTGGAAAAAAGGCAGGAATCATCGTTTTGGTGATGGACATGTTCAAGGGAACTTTAACGGCTCTGCTTCCGATGATGTTTGGCATGCATGTCAACGCTTTGCTGATCGGTCTTTCGGCAATCATCGGCCACGTCTTTCCGATCTTTGCCGGATTCAAAGGCGGAAAAGCCGTTGCGACGAGCGTCGGCGTGCTTTTGGTCTATAATCCGGAGTTCTTTTTGATTGCCTGGGTCATTTTCCTGATCACGCTTTATGTTTCAAGCATGGTAAGCGTTGCAAGCATGGTCGGCTTTACGCTGATTACGGTCGTTTCGCTGTTTTATAACGATCCGATTTTGACGATCGTTGCTCTTGCTTTGACGATTTTCATTTTTCTCCGTCATTGGGGCAACATCGAACGCATCAAAAACGGAACGGAAAACATGGTTCATTTCGGATTGCTTTACAGAAAAAAACAAAAAGAAAACAAATGAGGATGGGAGAAAAGTCCAGTTTTACTTTTGAATTAAACGAAAAGCCGAACGAAGGCGGTCAATTTGCGACTGACTTCGTCCGCTTTTTTAATTTCCAATGCATAAAAACTACTTTTTCAATCAGCAGGACTGCTCAACCAATCTATCCGGGATCTCGCTCAGATTTCCGGACAAACGGCCGTTTTGGACCATTTTGTCCGTAATCAGCCTTTTTGAAACAGTCCGTTTATGGACAGCGTGCCCATTTTCATCGGTGTGTCCGTAACTGACAGCTATTTTGCCAAAGGAAGCGACTGATAAATCAAGCTCAGTTAACTTTGGGACTTATTACTCCGCTATAGCATGCAATCGTCATGCATACGCAAAAACCGGATGATTTGCAGTTAATTGCAAATCATCCGGTTTTTCAATTTGAGGCATAGTTTTCCCCAACCTCATTTGATTGCTATCTTGAATGAAGCATTGAACGTTTCATTCGGAGCAAGCGTTTTGATTCCGTATTTTTTTCTGAAATCCTGCGTCGTATCGGCAGTATCGGCAATGCTCCACCAAGGCTCAAGGCAGACATACTGTCCGTCTTTCGGGTAGCACGACCAAATGCCCAAAGCAAGCGTATTGTCCGACGTCATTTTCACTTGATGATTATGCTTTTTGCTCTTTAAGACCACTTCAACGGGTGCTCCATCATTGCAAAAAACGATTGCGTCATTGCTGAAAGTTTCTCTTGAGACGTTGATTTCAAAGAGGTCTTTTTCTGTGGCTTTATCCAAATCGAATAACCCCTCTGCATTTAACGGCAAAAAGCGGCGTGATTTTTGCCCCGTAATTTCAACGACGTAATCATCGTATTCATCACCGACTTGAAGCTGCGTTGAAAATGCCGGATGGGCACCGATCCCGAAAGGCATTTCCTGACTGTTGGGATTTTCGACCGTATATGCTGTTTCAATGGTGTTTTCAAACAACGTATAGGCGATCTTTAAAACAAATTCGAACGGATAGGCTTTTTTGGTCTCTGAATCTGATTTTAAAACGAAAACAGCCCTTGTCCGCTGCTTTTCTTCAACCTCAAAGTCCATGTCGCGAGCAAATCCGTGCTGATGCATGGAATAGCGCTTGCCGTCGATGAAGTATTCGTCGTTTTTTAATTTTCCGACCGTTGGGAACAACACGGGCGCATGTCTGCCCCAATATTTTGCATCCCCGCTCCAAAGATAATTTGCGCCTGTTTTTTTCAAAATAATTTCCGAAAGCTCTGCACCATGTTCATTGATGCAGACTCTGATATGTTCGTTTTCAAGCATGACGGTCATGTCAAAATCCCCCTTCTACAGAATATATTGGCTGAGATCCTTGTCGGCAACGATCGAGCCGACCTTGTCTTCAACATAGGCTTCAGTAATCGTGATTTCGCCCATATGCATGTCTGGTCCTTCAAACAGCAAATCTTCAAGCAGTTTTTCAAGAATCGTGTGAAGACGTCTGGCACCGATATTTTCGGTTTCGTGATTTACTTTGAATGCAATCTCAGCAATTTTCTCGATTGCCTCTTTCGTAAACGTTACGGAAACGTTGTCCGTGCCGATCAAAGCAATATACTGCTTGACGAGCGCGTTTCTCGGTTCCGTCAAGATTCTGACGAAATCTTCTTTTTGCAAATCGTCAAGCTCGACTCTGATCGGGAATCTTCCTTGAAGTTCCGCAATCAGATCGCTTGGCTTTGATTCTGCAAACGCACCGGAAGCAATGAATAAAATATGATCTGTTTTGATCATGCCGTATTTTGTTTTGATTGAAGACCCTTCGACAATCGGCAAGATGTCTCGCTGAACTCCTTCGCGCGAAACCTCGCCGGAGTTTTGCTTTGATTTGGAAGTAATCTTGTCGATTTCATCGATAAAGATAATGCCGGTATTTTCGGCGCGCTTGATGGCGGCATCGGCAATGTCCCATGAGTTGACGAGCTTGGATGATTCTTCGCGAACCAAAATTTCGCGTGCTTCTTTAACGGTTACCGTTCTGGTGATCTTTTTTTTCGGCGTAATCTGGGCAAGCGCGTCTGAAAGGTCGACGCCCATTTGGCCGAGCATTCCGTCGGCTGCTCCGGACGGAGAGCTTGGCTCATCCATCTGGAGCGTGATTTCTTCATTTTCAAGATATCCTTGCCGAAGTTTTTCGGCAACCGACATGCGCTTGTCTGCAATCTCATCGGTTACGTCTTCAGGTTCTTCCTGCTGATTGAAAAGGTTTGCGTAATTTCCGCTTTGAAGATTGCTCATCATCTTTGAAAATGCTTGCTGCTGCGACATTTTTTCCTGTTTCTTCTGAGCAGGAACGAGCAGTTTCACCAACCGTTTGTCAGCTTTTGCGACTGCTTCTGCACGAACGTTTTTGAACATTTCGTCTTCTTCCATCTTGTAAGAAACTTCAACCAGATCACGAACCATCGATTCGACGTCGCGACCAACGTAGCCGACTTCTGTGAATTTTGTAGCTTCGACCTTGATAAACGGTGCATCGACGATTTTGGCCAGACGTCTGGCTATTTCAGTCTTTCCGACGCCTGTGGGTCCGATCATCATCATATTTTTTGGCGTGATTTCTTCCTGCATGTCCTCAGAAAGCTGCATCCTACGGTAGCGGTTGCGTAAAGCGATTGCGACGGCCTTTTTGGCTTTTGCTTGTCCAACGACGTACTTGTCGAGTTCGGCTACGATTTCTTTTGGAGTTTTTTCATGTCCTGTCAAATCCAGTCCCTCCTTAAAGTTCTTCGCAAATAATATTGTGATTCGTGAAAATATCAATGTCGCCGGCAATTCCGATTGCGGCCTTGGCAATTTCGGCTGCCGACATGCCATCAGCATATTTCGTCATGGCTTTTGCAGCGGCCAAAGCGTAGTTTCCGCCCGACCCGATTGCCAAAACGTCGTCGTCGGGTTCGATTACTTCGCCCGATCCGGAAACAAGCAGCAGATTCTTGGCATCCATCACGATCAGCAATGCCTCCAGTTTCTGCAATGCTTGATCGCTGCGCCATTCTTGCGCCAGTTCAACCGCTGCCCTTTGCAGATTGCCGCTGTATTGATTGAGTTTTTTCTCAAAACGGTCTTCCAAATTGAAAGCATCAGCCACGGATCCGGCAAAGCCGACGACGACTTTGCCGTCATAAATCTTGCGAACCTTGTGGGCCGTCCCTTTCATGATAACTTTTTCGCCCATCGTAACTTGTCCGTCGCCTGCCATGGCCGTCTTGCCATTGTGGCGAACCGCACAAATCGTTGTAGCATGAAATGAAATTGCCATTCTAATTCCTCCAACAAAAATGTAATTTTATGCACGCGGAAAAAATTTTCGGTAGTCCCGCTTAAGATGTTCAGGCGTAACGTGCGTGTATATTTGAGTCGTTGAAATGCTGCTGTGTCCCAAAAGCTCCTGAACCGAACGAAGATCAGCCCCGTTCGCAAGCATGTGCGTCGCAAACGTATGCCTGAGCTCATGCGGATGAATCGTCGTTGTCAAACTGCTTTTTTCAACAATTTTGTTCAAAATGTAGCTGACCCCGGCAGGCGTCAGCTGATCGCCGTAATGGTTTACGAAAACAAAGTCATGTTCCTTTTGATATTTTTCCATGACCGGCGTGCGCATTTTTTCAAAGTAAGCCTTCAACGCATTATCGAGATAGCTTCCAAACTGAACATAGCGATCCTTTTTGCCTTTCCCGTGAACCAGAATCGAACGCATCGGAAAATCAATATCCTGCATCTTCAAACCGACGCATTCGCTGACGCGCATTCCCGTTGAATACAAGTTCTCAAGCAATGCATTGTCACGAACGGTCAAAGGATCGTCCCCGCAAACGGCTTGAAACAGCGCATTCATTTCTTTTTCGTAAAAAAAATGCGGCAGTCGTCTCGGATGTCGTCTCAAAGAAACGTATGCAAAAGGATCCTGATCGGCTTTATCGTTTCTGACAAGAAAACGGTAAAAGGCCCGCAAACTTGAAATCTTGCGCGAAACGGTCGTCGTCTTGAGTTCTCTGTCATAAAGCCAGCTCATATACGCATGGACATCGATATTATTGATGTCCTTGAACGATTTCAAACCGCCGCTTTCATCAAGGAAACGGCAAAACTCGTTCAAATCCTCAAAATACGAGGTAATCGTTGCCTCGGAGTACTGTCGCTCAACTTTGAGATATTGCTTAAATTGTTCAAGCCATTCTTTTTCCAAGGCTGACACCCCCTCATTTCATTTTCCTTCACAAAGCATATTAAGTCAAGGTCAAGCGATGCTTTGTGCCAAGTCTTAAGCAAATTTGAATTTTCGCTTGAAAATTCAAATATTTTGTTCTATCATTGTTTTTAAGTATTAACGACTTTTTTATTTGCGCAGATAAAAGTCTAAAATACATTTATTTTCAGACATATTAAAGTATTTGATACTTAAACGGAGTACAAAAGCTTATGAGGTGAATTAATTATCATGGATTATACACAAAACAAAAGCAATCTCAATCCCTTTTCAACTTTCCTGATCATCGGAACGGCCTGGGCCTTTGATGCCTTGGACGTCGGCCTGCTTTCGTTCGTCATGCCGCTGATCAGAAAGGAATGGCTGCTTACGCAATCCCAAACGGGACTGGTGAGTTCTGTCAGTTCAATCGGAATGATTGCTGGCGGCTTTTTATTCGGTCACTTGGCTGATAAGGTTGGTCGGCAAAAAACGCTGATTGCTTCTTTGCTGCTTTTTTCGCTCGGAAACGTCGTTTTGGCCTTCACCCAAGGATTCTTGCCCTTTTTGATCGTTCGCTTTATCGTCGGTGCCGGACTTGGTGGCGAACTTCCGGTAGCCGCAACCTATATAGCGGAACTGTACAGCGGCAAAAAACGCTCAATGATGCTGATTTTGGCAGACAGTTTCTGGGCCGTCGGCTGGCTTGTCGCAGCCTTTTTGTCATATGCTTTGAGCGGACTTTTAGGCTGGCGCGGGCTTTTGATCGTGACTGCCTGCTCTGGATTTTTCGTAGTCGCAATCAGAAAACACGTCTCGGACAGCGATGACGTTAAGCAAAATACGAAGGAAAAATTTGATTTCAATTCCTTGAAACAGGCCTTTACGTGGCGTACGCCATTGCTTTGGACGGCATGGTTCATGGTCATGTTTTCCTACTATGGCATGTTCATGTGGCTGCCAAGCATTCTTGTTTCAAAAGGAAACAGCTTTGTTTCAAGCTTCGGATACACGACATTGATGGTTGTTGCGCAGCTTCCCGGCTATTTTGGCGCGGCATGGCTGACAAAACACGTCCGGTTGCGTTATATCTTTTCAGTTTATATGCTTGGGACCGCTTTGGGAGCCGTGATGTTTGGAAATGCAGTGTCCGTTTCCGCAACGATCATCGCCGGCTGCGTTCTGTCATTCTTCAACCTTGGTGCTTACGGTGCAATCATCGCTTTGACTCCAAGCCTTTACCACGTGAAAACGCGCGGCACGATGACCGGACTTGCGGAAGGCATGGGACGTTTCGGTGCCGTTGTCGGACCGCTTTTGGTCGGATTCTTGATGGACAAGGGAATTTCAATCAATTCGATTTTTATTCTCTTCATGGTTTCATTGATCGTCGGTGCGATTGCCGTTTTGGCATTGCCTGACGAAAACCTTTCAAAGGACGGACAAAATCATGCTGAATAAACTGCTTGCAAAAGAAAAATTAGCTGAATTTCTGAAAGAAGACTTAGGTTTTGGCGATCTAAGCACCGCTTACCTTCCAGACGGTGAAACGGCCGGATCGTTCATTGCCAAAGAAGACGGAATCGCGTGCGGCCAAGAAATTCCGGGAATGGTCTACGAACTTCTTGGCGGTGATGCCGTTTACAGCCCTTGCGTCAAGGATGGTGATTTCATAAAAAAAGGCACGGTGATGGGAAAAGCTGTCGGAAACGCCAAAACTCTTTTAGCCGGTGAACGCGTTTCATTGAATATGATGCAGCATATGAGCGGAATCGCCACGAAAACCAAAAAGGCTATCGATCTTTTAGACGATGATTCAATCAAGCTTTGTGATACCAGAAAAACGACTCTCGGCCTGAGAATGTTTGACAAGTACGCCGTAATGATCGGCGGGGGTCACAACCATCGCTTTGATCTGACCGGTGCGCTCATGTTAAAGGACAATCATATTGCGCTTGCCGGCAGTATCAAAAATTGCGTTGAAAACATCAGAAAACATATTGGTCCGTTGACTCCGATCGAAGTCGAAATTGAAACGATTGACGAATTAAAAGAAGCAATCGATGCCAATGTTGACGTGATCATGTTTGACAACCAGTTGCCGCAAACAATACGAAAATGGAAAGAAATAGTTCCTGCCCACGTTAAAATCGAAGCTTCCGGCGGAATCAGCTTTTCGACTATTGCAAGTTTCAAAGGATGCGGTGCTGATTTCCTGTCAATGGGAGAGCTGACCAATGAAGTCGAACCGTTAGACATCAGTTTCCTGGTCAAAAATGCAGTTAAAGCTGAATTTTAAAAAACAAAAAGGAGAGTTGCCTATTTGGCAAGTCCCCTTTTTGTTTTATAATTCGTTTTCCAATTTGTACTTGTCAAGAATATCCAAAGCTCGTTTGGATAACGCCAGATTTCTTTCGCGCTTGTCGCGAATTTTTTGCGAAAGACGCGGCACGATTCCAAAGTTGGCATTGATCGGTTGGAAGTTTTTGGCACTTGCATGCGTAATATAATGAGCCATTGCCCCCATCATCGTCTCAACTGGGAAAACCAACGGATCTTTGTCTTCAATCAACCGAGCGGCATTGATTCCGGCATAAAGCCCGCTTGCAGCGCTTTCGACATAACCTTCGACGCCAGTCATCTGACCTGCAAAAAGCAAATCTGAGCGTTTCTTCGTCTGGTAGGTGTCTTTTAAGAATTCAGGCGAACGAAGATAAGTGTTTCTGTGCATGACGCCGTAGCGAACGAACTGTGCATTTTCCAAACCGGGAATCATTGAAAAGACGCGCTTTTGTTCTCCCCATTTGAGATGAGTCTGAAAACCGACAATGTTATACAAATCACCAACGGCATTATCTTGGCGCAATTGAACTACCGCATAAGGCTCTTTGCCGGTTCTGGGATCTTCCAATCCGACAGGTTTCAGCGGGCCAAACAGCATCGTTTTCTTGCCGCGTGACGCCATCTGTTCAATCGGCATGCATCCTTCAAAGAATCTTTCGTTTTCAAAGGCATGCAGTTCGGCAGTTTCAGCATTAATCAGTTCATTGTAGAAATTTTCGAATTCTTCTTCCGTCATCGGACAGTTGAGGTAAGCAGCATCCCCGCGATCATAACGTGATTTGAGATAAACCTTGTCCATGTCAAGCGAAGCCTTTTCAACGATCGGTGCGGCCGCATCATAGAAATAAAGTCCTTCATCACCCATGAACTCTTTGATTGAATCTGCAAGCGAGTCTGAAGTCAACGGACCTGTCGCAATGACCGTCAACCCCTGCGGCAATTCCTTGAGTTCTTCTTCGATGACCGTAATATTTTCATTTTCATGCAGCGTTTTTGTGATTTCGCCGGAAAAAGCATCACGATCAACTGCCAAAGCCCCACCGGCAGGAACGCTGTTTTCATCAGCGGCTTTCATTATCAAAGAATCAAGCTGTCGCATTTCTTCTTTCAAAAGTCCTGCTCCGTTAGTCAATTGGTTGGCCCGCAAAGAATTTGTACAGACAAGTTCTGCAAAATTTCCCGTATGATGAGCCGGTGTGTTCTTTTTCGGTCGCATCTCGTAAAGTCTTACTTTGATGCCCCTTTTAGCCAGCTGCCAAGCTGCCTCGCTTCCGGCAAGTCCTGCTCCGACCACGTTAACGCATTTTTCCATTAAAATCCTCCATTTGGCTATTTTTGAATAGCTTCTTCATAATCGTTATTTGGACACTTGACCTGCATCCCTTGTTTTGTTTTCTTTTCAATCAAGAAATGCCCGCATTTAGGACAATCTCTTGCAATCGGCTTATCCCATGAAATGAAGTCACATTCAGGATACCTGTTGCAGCCATAGAAAAGCCTGTTCTTCTTTGATTTGCGCTCAATAATTTCACCGCGCTTGCATTGCGGACATTTAACGCCGATTTGTTTAACGATGGCCTTGGTGTTGCGACAGTCAGGAAAGCGACTGCAGGCGTAAAACTTGCCGAATCTTCCCATTTTGATGACCATCGGAGCCCCGCAAATTTCGCAGTCAAAGCCTGCAGGCTCATCTTTTATTTTGACTTTCGCCATTTTTTCTTCAGCAGTCTTGACTTCAGTTGAAAAAGGCTTGTAGAATTCATCAACAACTTTGACCCATTCCTGTTTTCCTTCTTCAATTTCATCCAGCTGATCTTCCAACTTAGCAGTAAATTTGACGTTGAGGATATCAGGGAAACATTTGCCGATCATATTGTCGACAATTTCCCCCAGCTCAGTTGGTTCAAATTTTCTCGCAGCCAATTTGACGTAGTAGCGCTTCTGAATCGTATTCAAAGTCGGTGCATACGTTGAAGGACGACCAACGCCGTTTTCTTCGAGCGTTTTGATCAAAGCTGCTTCCGTAAAGCGTGCCGGTGGCAAAGTGAAATGCTGATTTGGCTGATTCCTGCTCATGATGACCTCATCACCGTTTTCCAAATCCGGCAACATATTGTCCTTATGCTTTGAATCAGCATAAACCTTCGTAAATCCGTCAAATTTAAGCTTTGAACCGGTTGAACGATATGAAACACCATTTTGCTCAAGATCAACGCGCATCGTATCAATAACGGCAGGCGTCATCTGACTGGCAACAAAGCGTGACCAGATCAGCGAATAAAGTTTCATTTGATCCTTGTCAAGGTATTTTTCAAGC
The DNA here is from genome assembly GCF_900113455.1 of Ligilactobacillus ruminis DSM 20403 = NBRC 102161. Classification (GTDB taxonomy): domain Bacteria; phylum Bacillota; class Bacilli; order Lactobacillales; family Lactobacillaceae; genus Ligilactobacillus; species Ligilactobacillus ruminis. The sequence goes on from NZ_FOPI01000004.1 coordinate 111,184, forward strand.
GATTTTGGCGTTCTCAAAACTGAAGACGGTCGGATTGCTTCGTGCGCATCCTGAGCTCCTTCAGCAAGCTTGCCTTGACGCGGTTTGATTGCGGCATAATTTTCACCGTACTCAGAATGAATAAACTCCGATGCTTCATGCTTGGCAACTTCAGAAATACGCGTCGAATCAGTACGCATGTAGGTAATCAAGCCAACGGTGCCGCTACGACCGATGCTGATGCCTTCATAAAGCTGCTGAGCAACCATCATCGTCTTTTGAGTTCTGAATTTCAAATTGTTGTTTGCGACCTGCTGCATCGTTGATGTCGTAAACGGAAGCGGAGGTTGTCGCTTGCGTTCTTTCTTTTCAACGTTGGCCACCGTGAACGGCTTTTTCGTATCGATGCGTTCCATGACGGATTTGACGGCATCGTTATTCTGCAAAGCAGTCTTTTTGCCGTCAATGCCGTAAAAAGAACCCTCAAATTTTGAGCGGCCTTTTTTGAATTCGGCATCGATCGTCCAATATTCTTCAGGATTGAAATTTCTGATTTCTTTTTCGCGCTTAATAATCAAGTTCAAAGCGATTGACTGCACGCGTCCCGCAGAAAGACCCTTTTTGATTTTTGACCATAGAAGCGGAGAAATCGAATAACCCACCAAACGATCGAGCGCCCGCCGAGCCTGTTGAGCATCAACCAGATTCATATCGATTGCACGCGGAGTCTTGAAGGCATTTTTAACCGCATCTTTCGTAATTTCATTAAATACGACGCGATTCTTGTCCTTTGGATCCAGTCCCAACAAATAGGAAAGATGCCATGCAATTGCTTCTCCTTCGCGGTCCGGATCGGCTGCAAGATAGACGTGATCGGCTTTCTTGGCCTCTTTGCGCAATTCTTTGATCACGTCGCCTTTGCCCCGAATTGAAATATAGTGAGGCTCGTAATTGTTTTCAACGTCAATTCCCATCTTGCTTTTGGGAAGATCGCGAATGTGCCCTAAACTCGCCATTACTTTATAACGATTGCCGAGATACTTCTCGATCGTTTTAGCCTTTGAAGGCGATTCCACGATTACAAGGCTCTTTTTGGGAGTCCTTCTGGTTGTTTTCTTTTTTGGTTTTGCTTTAGTGCTACCATCCTTAGTTGGCATGAACCCAACTCCTTTTGCTTTTCTATTACGCTGATATCCGTTCAAGCATTTTATTTAACATCTTAAATAAAATTTCGATACCAATGTTAAGGTAATTTAATGTGATTTGTCAAGAAATTTGAAAATTCTTCAATAATATCTTCCGAACACAATGCAGGTTTTGCACCGGCCGCAATCAATTCGTTCGTTCCTTGCGACAAAGATTCGGTAATTTTTCCGGGAATTGCCAAAACGTTGCGATTTTCTTGCAAAGCAACGTTTGCGGTAATGAGCGTTCCGCTCCTGTGTCTTGCCTCAACGACCAAAATAGTTTGAACAAGCCCGGCAATGATGCGATTCCGTTGCGGAAAATGAAATTTCAGGGGCTGCGATCCAAGCGGATATTCCGTCAGCAAAAGCCCCTTGGCAGCCACTTCGTTTTGAAGCATCACGTTGCCCCTTGGATAAACAACGTCGAGTCCCGTTCCGATGACGGCAATCGTTTTGCCACAATAGTTCATCGTCATTTGGTGCACGATGCTGTCAGTGCCCTTTGCAAGCCCGCTGACGATGACGATTCCCTGATTGATGACGTCCGGCAAAAGCAGCTTCAAACTGTCTTCTGCATACGGTGAATGAACCCTTGACCCTACTACTCCTAAAGCCGGCTCGTTCGTCAATTCGAAATCTCCCTGAAAGTAAAGCACGACCGGGGGATGATAGATTTCCTTTAAGGCTTTAGGATAATTACGATCGATGATCGTTGCGACTCCCGCATATTCAACGTTTTTTCGATATGCTCGTTCAACCTCGGGACTGAATGCTTTTTGAAAAATTCTTTCAAGTTCAAACGATTTTCCTTCAATGAATCTGTCCGTTTCGGAAAAGTTTGGAATTCTGTCGTTTCGTTCGATAAATTCAGCGATTGAAAGCTGGATTGAATAAGGAACTCCCATGACGCTCAGCTTGATTAAAAATTCTCTTTTATTCATAACGCAAACCTGCCTTTTTTACTCTTTATATACTAATAAAGGCGCAAAAAAGCAGCCGAGCTATTTAAAATATTTTGATTTGATCGGTTCAAAAGTCATTCTGTGAATCGGACACGGTCCCAGCTTTTCTAATCCTGCCAAATGTTCCTTGGTTCCGTATCCGTCATTTTTGGAAAAACCATATCCTGGATAAATTCTGTCATAAAACTGCATCAAATGATCTCGATTTACCTTGGCAACAATGCTTGCGGCTGAAATAGAGGCAGATTTGGCATCTCCTTTGATAAGTTTTTTTTGAGGGATGTCGGTTTCAATCTGCATTGCATCGATTAGAAGCTGCTCGGGTTTGATGCGCAATGACTCGACGGCTTGTTTCATCGCAACTCGTGCTGCTTCATAAATGTTGATTCTGTCGATCATCCGATTGTCAACACAGCCGATTCCGACATCAATTGCGCGTTCCAAAATCAATCCGTAAAGCTTTTCCCTTTTTTCCGCAGTCAGCTGTTTGGAATCGTTGACGTCAATCAAATCAAAATCGTGCGGCAAAATTACGCAACAAGCGATAACGGGCCCTGCCAATGGTCCGCGACCGACTTCATCGATTCCTCCGACGTTTTCAATGCCAAAATTCCAATAAGCACGCTCAAGTTTGAGTCTGTTTTCAAACTCGGCCTGCTTTTGTAATTTCTTTTGAATTCTTTTGTCATACGACAAAAGAAGCTTTTGAATTCCTTTGCGCCCGTCTTTTCTGAACGTCTCCAATAATTCCGGTGTCGGGTCTTCTTCAAGAAGCCTTTTCGCCTGTGCGATCGTCATCTTTTTTTCCATGCCTCAACCCCTAAACTTTGGCAGGATCTTTGGGAACGGCATCCAACGTGAAACGTCCGAGTTTTCCCTTGCGGCATTCAAAGATCAAACGCTCGCTTGCACGATCATAATCTTCTTTGAAGCCCATTTTCCTGGTAATTGAAAGCAATAGTTCGACGGTCGGCTGATCCAGATCCGATTCATCCAGTTTATAGCGCTCCGTCAATGCTTGAGGATGGTTGTCGACGAAATATTCCAATTCGTATAATGCAACGTCGTCTTTGGCATAAAGCGTATCTTTGACAGCACCAGTCAAGGCAAGCTTTTTGCCAACGATCGGATCTTCAAATTTTGGCCACAAAATTCCCGGAGTATCAAGCAGCAACAGGCTTGAACCGGCTTTCAGCCATTGCTGCGCCTTGGTGACCCCGGGCTTGTTGCCGACGATTGCGACGTTTTTCTTTACCAATCGATTGAGAAGGGTTGATTTTCCGACGTTCGGAATTCCGATGCACATCGCCTTGATGCGCGAATTCTTGATCCCGCGTGCTTCTTTTGCCGCAATTTTTTCTTTTAAGACTTCCTTGATTTTCTTTTCGATTGCGGGAAGCGTGCCCTGGTTGCTGTTGACGGCAATTGCCGGATGTCCGTTTTGCTCGTAATACGCGATCCATTCTCTCGTCAGTTTGGGATCTGCAAGATCCATCTTTGTCAAAACGATAATGCTTTTTTTGTTTTGCAGCAATTCTTCCAATTGAGGATTTCTTGAAGATTCCGGCAATCTGGCGTCAACCAGTTCCAAAACGATATCTACTGCATTTAAATTTTCCTTGACCTGGCGCAAAGCTTTTGCCATATGCCCAGGATACCACTGAATAACAGTCATTTTTTCCTCCGCTTTAATTGAATAATTTGAATGAAGTAATCGGCCAATAATTCAACAGAACGCGGCCTGATATCCATTCGCTTTTAATGGTTCCGATTGTTCGAGAATCCTTGCTGATTCTGCGGTTGTCTCCCAACACGAAATATTGATTTTTAGGAACCCTTTTCTTGCCGATAAGCTCGTTCAAAGAAAAATCGGATGTATAGGTATTGTATTGTCTCTTGACGTCATCAAGAAACGATTCGTCAACTGCTTTTCCATTCACGTATAAGGTGTCGTTTTTATAGGAAATCATGTCTCCAGGAAGTCCAATGACGCGTTTGACGCATGTTTTTCCGTTGGGAAGCGTAAAAATCACGATTTCAAAACGCTTGACCTTGCCGTATTTTCTAACCAACACCTCATTTCCGTCATGCAAAGCAGGTTCCATCGAGTTGCCGACAACTTCAACCGGAGTGAGAACGAAAGTCCTAAAAAACAATGCCGACAAGCTCGCCATTCCGACCAACGGAACCCAGTATTTCCAGTTGAACCTGTTCAGCATCTTTTTCATGGAATTCGCCTCCTCATAAATTTGTTCACACTATTTAATCATAACAAGGATTTGCTTAAAAAAAAAGAGCGAACCTGCCGATATCGGCAGGTTCACCTTTAATTATTTCAATTCGTCTTCTGCTTTTTCAAGCACAGGATCGTTTTGATTTATTTTTTGAGAAATCTGCGTTTCAAGAGTCGTCAAAGTCTTCGTATCAGCCTTGCCGTTAACGGTCAACTTATTTTCTTTTTGATAGGCCTCGACTGCTTTTTGAGTTTTCTCTGAGAAATAGCCGTTTTCTTTACCGGCATCATATCCTAGGAAATTCAGCATCTTTTGCAACGACTCAACCGAACTGCCGCTGTCGTCCAATTTCAGCTCTTTATTGACGTTAGGCGCTAGAACATAAGCTATGCTTGGATAGTCTGCCTTAATATCCGGTTGCAGTCCCTTGTGATGAATCCAAGTTCCGTTCGGAGTCAGCCATTTTGCAATCGTCAGCTTAAGTTCCGTTTTGTCCTTAAATGGCAACGTATTTTGAACCGTGCCTTTCCCGTACGATTTCGTCCCGATGAGTTTGACGCCCGCTGACTGACGCAAGGCTGAAGAGAAGATTTCAGCAGCGCTTGCCGAACCACCGTTGATTAAAACGACCGTCTTTTCGTGAACCTTAAAGCCGTTGTCAAACTGCTTGCCGGCACGATAAATCGTCGGCTTGCCTGACCGTGATGCTACCTGCAAAATAACTTTGCCGTCTTTAACGAACATTGACGACATTTTCAATGCCTGATCCATTAAGCCGCCTGGATTGTTGCGCATGTCGATGACAAAAGACTTTGCCCCTTGCTTTCGAAGCGAGACGATTGATTGTTTCATTTCCCTTGCCGTGTTTTGCGAGAAAGTCGTCACTGCAATCACGCCGATTGACTTGTTTTTAGAATCCAACGTTTCCGTGACGGTTTTGACTGGGATTTTTGCCCTGACCAAAGTCTTATCGAAAGTCTGCCCGTTTCGTTTGATCGTAATCGTGACCTTGGTTCCAATCTTGCCGCGCATGATTTGGACGGCCTTGTTTAGCGTCATGTCGGATGTTTGGTGTCCGTTGATTTTAACGATCAGATCATTGGCCTTGATTCCGGCCTTTGAAGCCGGAGTACCTGCAATCGGTGCAATGACTTTGATCGCATTGCTGCTTTTTTCGACCTGAGTCCCGATGCCTCCGAAACTTCCCGACATCGTATCGTTTAAATTGGAGCTTTCTGTTTCGGACATGTATTCTGAAAAAGGATCGCCCAATGCGCTGATCATGCCGTTAATTGCTCCGTCCGTCAGCTTCTTTTGCGAAATCTGCTTATAATAATTATAATAAAGCGTACTGTAGACCGAACTGATTTTGCCTAACGACTGGTTGGCGGTTTCAAGTTCTTTGACCTGTTTGTTCATAAAATAATAAACGGAACCGCCTCCCACGAGAAGAGAGACAACGATTGATACAAAAATTCCAATAAAGCCTAACCGTTTTTTGAAAAGCTTTTCTTTAAAAGAACTGCTTGCTTTTTTTGTCACTATTTTTTCCTTCCATCTGCTTATGCGTTTTTGTCCAAATACAGCTGCCACGCATCATCAAAAACCGTCATTGAAGACACGTAGCCTGCTTCAAGTTCCAAGTAGTCAGAGATTTCATCATGGTCGATGGATTGCTTCGGGAAAGCCAAATCATAAAATGCCGCATTCGCAAAAGTTGCCATCTCAGTGTTTTCGTCCGGATTGCGCAGCGTCATTAAAAATGCATAAAAAGTCATCGTACCTTTAACCATCATGCCACCTACTTGTCAAGCGGAATCGACACGTTGAATCTGATATCGTCGGTTTGAAGATTCAAACTTTGTCCGCGAACTTTGATGCCTTGCTTTTTCGTCAATTGATTCAAGTCAAGCATGATTTTTGATCTTTTTGAATCAATTTTGGCCCAACGTCCAAGATCGTAGTTGTTTTTGACGTATCCCAAAACAAAGCTTGGCGGTGCGTTCAAAGAACCGATTGCAACCGATTTGGCATTCAAAACGATGTTTCCGTCAGAGTCAAGCACAGGTTTCGTATAAAGCGTAAAAGAAACATTGGCTCCCAAAATTTTGGTCGTTCCCATTAAAATCGCGGACTTGTCGAGTAAAAAACGATACCTGATCGAATCTTTGGTTTGATTTTGTTTCAAATAATAATTGATTGCCGCTTCAAGCTGGTCCTTGTTCATGCTGACCGACAAATCAGCATACTTGTCGGCCGAGGCTTCCGTTTTTTCAACGATTTTGTTCTGATCAACGCTTGGAGTCGTAACTTTGACAAAGATAAACATAAAAAATGCAATTACCAATCCCAGCAAAATGGCAAACGCCCATTTCCACGGATTGGCAGGCTTCGTCAGCTTAACGGTTTTTCTTTTGTGTTCCGTCAAAATCATTCATTTCCTTTCTTAAGCCACAGATCTTCATGTTTTTCCATCACTTCGTAAAGCCTCGATGTCATATATCTGTAGCCTTTTTTATTGGGATGAAAATGGTCAGCATCAGACAGATAGTCATTCTTTTCTGATTTGTCGTTCAATGCGGTTTCAAGTTTTTGATTTGAAAGTTCAGCCAGATCAGAATTTGCCTCCTGTTTCAGTTTCTTCTTTGAATGACCATAATATTGGCCTTCGGACAACTGATCGCAAACATCGACGAACTCCATTTTATCATCCTTTTCAGCATGAGATTCAGCAATTTTATTCCATTCTTTAGTATATTCCTGCATTGGGGTCAAGTTTGGAAAATATACGTAAAACGGATTGTACACGCTGATTAAAAAAATCGGTGCCTTGCTGTTGTATTTTCTGACTGCCGTAAACAAGGATGAAAGTTTTGCATCATACTTCTCTTCTTCTTTTGGCATCACCTTGTCAAGCTTGTTTGCAGCAAGTGCCATAAAGTTGTTTTGCATGACCTGCATCAGATCGTTTCCGCCGACCGTCATCGTAATCACGTCTGCATCTTCCAAGGCGTCTTGAAGCTTCTTGCTGGTTTCGACACGCTTTTCAATCTGATCGCTTCTGTCGCCCGTTTTGCCAAAGTTATTGGTCGTGACCGAAACGTTGTGCTCCTTGTTCAGCTTTTGCTTGATCATGTGGACGTACCCGCCCTTATTTTCAGGATCGCCAACCCCATGAGTCAAGGAATCGCCCAATCCCACCAACGAAATGTCTTGTTTCGGAACTTTTCTGGAACTTGCTGCCTTGGCGGTATCCGATTTTTCCAAATCCACTTCGTTTTGAGTTGAAACCGTGCATTTCAATAACGAAAAAGCACCGACGGAAACCAACAAAACCACGCCCAAAAAGATTAATAAACTCTTTGCTTTCTTCACTTAATAAGTCACCCCGTCTAAATTACATATAAGAATATTGTATAACATCTTGCCGCTGAAAATCAAAAACGATGCCAGTTTTTGTTGTTAAATTCTTCAATTGTATGTTAAAGTCTTTTTGAGGGGTTATGCCCGTATAATGGTGTAAATTGATAAAAAAAGAGAGCCAAGTGCTCGTCTCCCAGGTATAATTAAATCACCTAACAAAATAATACTAGGAGGACAAACAAATGGCTCAATTAAATATTACCTTAAATCAAGAGGAAATTCTACAACTTCTTTCAAAGGATCACGATCAGGCATTTCGCGAACTGCTGCGTAAAAGTCTCAATAGTATTCTGATGGCGGAATCCACTGCTCAACTCAAGGCTGAGCCTTACGAACGGTCAGAAGAACGCACGGACAGCCGCAACGGCACTCGAGAACGCGAGCTCAA
>NZ_FOPI01000021.1 GCF_900113455.1 Ligilactobacillus ruminis DSM 20403 = NBRC 102161
TGAGCAGTGGATTCCGCCATCAGAATACTATTGAGACTTTTACGCAGCAGTTCGCGAAATACCTGATCGTGATCCTTTGAAAGAAGTTGTAGAATTTCCTCTTGATTTAAGGTAATATTTAATTGAGCCATTTGTTTGTCCTCCTAGTATTATTTTGTTAGGTGATTTAATTATACCTGGGAGACGAGCACTTGGCTCTCTTTTTTTTATCAATTTACACCATTATACGGGCATAACCGTTTCCTGGTAGAACAGGGGAAGACTGTCCTCTTCATAGTAGCATGGGACAATGATTGATAGTGTCTTCATAATGGTCCTCCGATTTTTAATTTGGAAAAAGTCTGTTGATTCTAATTGATCATAGGAATGATTCATGTATGCTGTTACGATTGAAGTCCTGAATTATAATTTAGAAAATACCTTTGGTTAATATAATTATCGGTAGCATTCAAATGACAGTATACATTACACAGTATAACACTTTGAAGAGGTTGCTTTTCTGATAATATGTGTATTATCATGGAATTTGTTAATTCAATTTCAAGATGTATTACATAACTTTTTAGTATACGGAGGGCAAAAGATGAATTTATCAAAAAGGAAGATAGAAACTGAAAGGTGTATCTTGAACAACATTTTGATTTTATTTAGTTTTTTTGTTGCGTCTTATCTCTACATGTACATATTCTTGAAAGGAGGATACAGTACGATTGCCAGTGATAGATTTTTTCATATAGAACGTTTTGAAGAAGCGTACAGAAATCTTAAAACTGGACATGTTTTTTCGATGATTTCGACATTTAGCAGTCTTCGTGTTGGACAAGCAATTGGTACTTATTATCCTTCAGGAAATCTAATTGTTTATGCTATTATACGTAGCATTATTCATAAACCTGTGACATCAATTTTTATATTCTTCATGATTGGAAGATTTATTGGTTTTGTTGTTTCTTATTATAGTTGTAAATGTGTCACTAAAAGAAAAGACATATCGTACGTTTTTTCAATTCTATATACATTGTGTCCTTATATGATGCATAACGATTACAAAAGATACGATGTTGGTGAAAGCTGGGCAAGTATATTCATACCGATGGCTTTCAGTGGTTTGTATATTGTGTTGTTTAGGAAAGAACGTTTCAAGGGATCATTGTTACTTGGCTTGGGCATGGCTTTAATAACATATAGCCACATTCTTTCAACAGTATTTGCTATTATAATTTTAATGATTATTTATGTTACAACATTGAATATACAGAATGACAGAATTAATTCTTTTAAGTTTCTAGCAGTAAGTGTATTTATATATATAATATCTACGGCAGGATTCATTATTCCATTTATAAAATCCATGCTCACTAATGAGGTTCAGAATCCACAGACAGAATACTTTAATCTATCTATAGAAATGAGCAGCCTAGTATCAGAGTCACTAAAAAACTGCATTGATATTCCTAATGTCGGATTTATTTTAATTATAACTGCATTAATTGGATTATTTTCTCTATATAAGCGTGATAAGCGAGATATTTTCGAAAGATATATATATGTGTGTGGGGTGCTTTTGCTTATTTTTTCAACGTCTCTGTTCCCTTGGGGAGAATTGTCTAATACAGCGGTAAGTATAATTCAGTTTCCTTGGAGAATATTAACTTTCGCTATTATGTTTCTTTCATTATATGCATCAATGATTATATGCAATGCTGATTTCAAGGCATTGAAATATATTGTAATTTTGTTGACTGTTCTTTTTAGTATATCGGCTATCAGTCAGCGGCGTGACAACAGTTTAGTAAAGTCCAAGGAAGATCCAGCACCTTCAGAATTGTGGTTTATGAAACTTAATAATGACAATTATTCCAAGGCAATATCTATAAACAGAGATACTGATTCTGCTGTGTTGGTCAGAGATTACCTTCCCAAGAGAAGTATTCCAAAAGCAAATGATATATATAATCACAATGCATATGTCAATGGTAAGAGATATGGTGTAAGGAAGAAGGACATTAAATCTGGTTATCAGGAAGAAACGTTTACCTTGAATGATGTCACTTCAAGAAAGGCCGATATCATACTCCCATTTGTTGTATATGATGTTAGTAATTATAAATTAACTGTCAATGGCAGAAATGAGAAATTGAAAGTAGATAAGTACTCTAGAGCAAAAATTGAAAAAGCTAAAGAAATTCGAAATGTCAATATAAAAATAAAATATATAACTCCAACATATATTGTTGTTTTCAGATATGTATCATTTATTTCGATAATCGTTATTTTTGTTATTTTATTAGCTGATGAATGGGTGAGCTTTTATAGGAGGACAATTAATTTAGATGATTGATAAAAAAGCGAACGGATACTGATTGCTATTACAACTGTTATAACGACATTGCTATTAGTAATGATACTTTGGGTTAATGGATTCATCCCTTGGGGTAGCAATAAATCATTGGCATCTATGGATGCTCATATTCAGTATATTGATCTTTTTGCATATCTTAAGTATGTCCTCGCAGGCAAAAACAGTTTTTCGTATACATTCTCAAACATGCTTGGTGACGGAGCCTTTGCAATTTTCAGTTATTATCTGTCATCACCAATCAATTTGCTGGTGTTATTTTTCAACAAGGAAAATTTACGTGCGTTCTTTGACATTGCCGTTGTCATCAAGCTGTCCTTGGCTGCTTTTACATGCAGCTGGTTTTTTGTTGAAACATTTAGGGAAAGAATCAACAACAGATTGAAATATGCAATGACAGTCGTCCTTTCCGTCAGTTATGCTCTCTGTCAGTACAACATAGCGCAGAGCAGCAACATCATGTGGCTTGATGGTGTCTATATGCTGCCGTTGTTTCTTCTATTTATTCACAAAGTTGTCACTGGCGAGTCCAAAGGATGGAAACTGGCGGTTGCCGTAGGATACATGATAATTGCCAACTGGTACAGCGCAGGCATAAACTGCATCTTCTCCGGCGTCTAGTTCATTTTTGAGTATGCAAGAAATTTCAGACATCAGAAGACGTTGCTGAATCTGCCATGTCATGCCTCGATGAAGGCTTTGAAAGTGCCATGACCGTCATGGCGCTTCCTAAGAATTTGCGGAGATATTTCAGAACATCAAACCATATAGAAAAACTGAACAAAGAGCTGAAGCGACGTTCTTCCGTCATCGGAATCTTCCCAAACGAGAACTCGCTGATGCGGCTGATGGGTTCCGTTCTGTTGGAAAGAAACGATGCTGTGATCGCGAAGAAGGAAATATTCAGTCCGGCAAATTATACATTGATGTCCAATTCCAAGACAGTTGCTGAACTCAGAAAATTGGCGGAGGAACAACAAAAACTAAGAGCTGCGTGAGGTGTAGCACTCTTTACGAAACTGTCAAGGAAACCTCTTCGAGGTGCGCAGAGGGCACCCTTGACAGCTCCTTCAAGAGTGCTGGTGCACAGACATGGATGCAATGGCATCCCTTGCACAACTAGTGCCCGGGAGAAAAAATAATTTACACACAAATTAGGACTTGACTGTATGTCGACTGATGTCAATAAAGAAACGGCAAACGTCTCTTTGGCAGCTAAAACGTCCTATGACATAAAAAGAGACGGAGTTGCATTTTATGCATTGGATTTAAAAGAATTTGCCAAAATTACGTCCAAACTAAAAGCACGGGAACCTAAATTTATGCAAATAAAAAATGGCTACGTTAAAATCATGACGACTGCCAAAGAAAAGGGATAAAGTCTTTATTTATCGGTCCCGTGTGACAAAGGATGGACGATTAAGCTAAACGGAAAAGACGTGCAAACGCAGATGATTGGTGATTGTTTATATTTGATTCCGTTGAGGAAAAGAAAGAAAGAATAATTTGAGCATGCACTACAGGGTTCCGGGATTCTTCAAGGGACTAGTCGCAACTTTGATCGGCATTATTTTGTTGGAAATCTGGATAACTGTCTGCCAATGCTTTAAAGAGAGGAAAATATTTTGATTAAGGAAAAATACGATAAAAACTTAGTGGTATGCATCCTGTGTTCTTTAGTGATGGCAGCTGCAATTTTTGGATACTTTATTTATAAAGGAAAAGGGGCTTTTACCGTCGTTTCTGATTTTAACGGACAACAGTTGACTTTTGCAGCATCTGCCAGACAAGCGTTATTAGCTAACCCGTTAGGTCAATGGGTATGGAATTTGGATCTAGGGGCATCACTGATTAACGGCTTTGGTTTTTACAATCTTGGAAGTCCGTTTTTTTGGATCAGCATATTGTTTTCAAAGATAAGTTTTCCCTATCTGGCAGGTTTTTTATATATTCTTAAATATGTTGTCGCCAGCGTAACGGCTTACTTCTATATAAAACTTTTTGTCAAAGATTCAAAATATGCCGTAATAGGTTCGTTGTTATATGCGTTTTCAGGATTTCAGACTACGAATTTGATGTTCTTTCATTTTCATGATGTCGTTGCGTTTTTCCCGCTCATGTTACTAGGACTTGAACTTGTTATAAAAGATAAAAAATATATGCCCTTTTTCATTTTTGCGGTATTTTTGAACTGCATCGTCAACTATTTCTTTTTTATTCAAGAAGTCATCTTCTTGATACTGTATTTTGTAATTCGAGAATGGGATAAAATACGCGATAAGTTCTTTTGGAAAAAATCAGTGCGGTTCATGTGCGGAGGAATCTTAGGAGTCGGAATGGCTGCCGTGCTTTTTTTGCCGAGCATCATTTATATATCGGGGAATCCCAGAAGCGAGTCATCGTTTTATCTTCAGAATTTGGTATACGATACGCGCAATTTGCTATTTATAATCAAGGGAATAATTCTTCCCGGGGACGTTATGCGTTCTCAAAGCATCCTGCTTGATTCAAACTTCAACTCCACGTCTTGTTATTTGCCGTTGTTTGGCGCACTTTTTGCGATTATGTATGCTTTTAAAAACCGCGATTGGTTGCGTAATTTGCTGATTGCTTTATCCGTAATCACGATTTTTCCGATGCTTCAGCTGGTATTTGTTTTGTTTAAAGGAGAATTTATTTATCAAAGATGGTGGTACATGCTTGTAATCGTCATGGCTTTGGCAACTTCATTGGTTCTTGAAAGAATTGATGAATATCCGATCGTCAAGTTTGCATCGATATATGCAGCATTTATCGGTGTATTTTATTTGGCGATAAGGTACCTGAAGTTTGACCAAGCGGCATCAAAAATCATATATCATCAGGATAGATTCTCTCTTTTTGCGCTCATTGCCATTTTAAGCGCATTATCATTGATTATCCTTCATCTTATCAAGCAGCTGAAATTCATTCCGGTTTTGGGATTGACGATGTCATGCTGCGTGCTGACGACGTTCATGACTTTGAGTTATTATCGCAAAGGAACCAATACTTTTGCTTATATGGCCCAATATAAAACAGGCGAGAAACTGAAGGTGATAAATGACCAGTACAGGTACAATTCGGCAAATAATATTTTGACGATGACCGGTGAGGCCGGGGGAACGGGATCATTTAGTTCGACGGTTGAGAATTCTTCACGAGAATACGATATGCTTTTTGACAACTACAAGATTACGGAAACCCGCAGTGCGGTTTTGTACCATAATTATACGATCAATACGACCATGTCAGGAAATTCAACGGATGATGCAAGAGTTTTGTTGTTGGGCGGAAAGTATGTCGTTACTCAAGACAAAAATGTTCAAAATATTGTTAAACGTTATAAAAGCGATGGCGAAAAATATTATGTTCAAGAAATAAAGGCTTGCCCAATCGGATTTGCAGTTGATGAATATATGACCCAGAGCAGTCTCATGAAACTCCCCGTAGAAAAAAGAGCACTTGCAATGATGAATGCTGCGCTAATTGACGGTAGCGACCTATCAGATGTTGACGATTTTGCTAAAAAATATGACGGAAAAGTATCTGCAAAAGAAAAATACAAATACGTTGGTCGTACCGTCAAGGAAAGAGTCAAGAATTTCAAACGTGATAATACTGGATTTTCATGCAGTACGGATTACAAAAAAGGAAAGCTTGTCTGGTTCTCTGTCCCATATGATAAAGGGTGGGATGCGACCCTTGACGGAAAGAAGATTGAAATAATCAAATCTGCCGGAATGATGGCAGTCAAAGTTCCTAAGGGAGAACATAATTTGGTGTTCAAGTATCATACTCCTGGTTTTAAATTAGGGATTATTGTTTCGATTATTTCATTTATTGTTTTTGGGATTTATGGTGCAATTTTAGTTTTTAGAAAAAGAATAAACTAACAAAGGCCCGGATGGGATTTGCAATTAATCGCAAATTTCATCCGGGTCTTTGTTTGAGGCATATTTTTCTCAACCTTAATTTCTAAATCCAAACATTTTTCTTACAAACGGGATTTTCGACATGATAAATGCACATCCCAGGTCGATGATCAGTTTACCTACAATAATAAAAACGAGCTGACTTAAATATGTTGCCGGAAGGATGTTGTGTTGAACAAGTTTCCATGCTATGCGCCACCATGGGAAGAGATCCAGTTCAACAATATGCACGCAAAGGATCAGCAGACTGTATTTTCCAAAATACGCAAGCGGCTTTCCTATAAAAGAGAGTTTTTTCTCAATAACTCTGGAAATAAGGATTACCATGGCACAGGCGCAGATGCATCCGAAAATGTCGACCATCCCGCGACCGATGTCACAGTTGACCAGCCAAAAAGATTGGAAGTTTTTCATAAATGATATCCATGTGACAAAAGCAAAGCCAAAACCGAAAATTTTAGCTTCTTTTGGAAGCGAGTTCAATGCATCTTTATTCTGTTTCAACAGATATCCCATATACATGAACAATGTCGCGCATGCACCGGCTTGAATGCTGAGAGGGAACCAGAAAAGCTTTCTGGTATAGTATCCTAATGCGAATAATCCGAAGATCGCAGCAACTCTGGAAGATTTATTGAAGTTAAGAGAAATTCTGAGGAAGATGCTTCCCCAAAACGTTGCCCACAGGAACCAGATTGCGCCGATTCCTTTAATAGTGAACGGAACGGTATATGAGCCGCCTGAGCCATAAAGAGAAGCGGACAGCCAACCTTTGAATGCGCTTGCCGCATCTCCGTGATGTGCGCCAAGCAGCGTTCCTAAAATAATAATTGCAAGGCACGCAATAATGTACGGAACGATCAGGGTTCTGAGTTTGTTTTTGGCAAATTCAGGAAGACGGCGCTTGTTGTTGGTAAAATAACCGGTAATAAAGAAGAAAATCGGCACGTGGAAAGTAAATACCACGCGATTGATGGAAGGATTTCCTAAGTGTCCCAAGATGATGCAGATCATTGCAATGCCTCTTGCAATGTCGACATACTGAAGACGTTTAGTTTTTGATGTTGTTTCATTCATGATTTATTTTGAAGACTCCTTTTCTATAAAATGCTAATACTAGCAATGAGATCCAGGTCATCACGGAAATAATTATTCCGACATAGTATGATTTTGAAGGACTGTATCCAACGGTAATCGTATTGATTCCTTTTTTTGTTCTTACTTTGATTGTTCCGCGGGCACTATTGATAAGCGTTGTCCTTTTTCCGTTTAATTCAGCATAAGATCCTTTGTAACGAAGAGCCGGTAGGTCAACGTCGGCTTGTTTCCTGGTATGAATCTTATAGGTCATCTTGTTGCTTTCGCATAGGGGACTGACATGGATCTTTTTTCGACCGACGACGGCGATATTATTAATGATTGATAAATTGGTTTCATTGTATGAAACATTTCCGGTCGATCGGCGAGCCTTTTTTGGATAGTAGTCCAATTCTCCATATTCGACCGGATAATTGAGCAGATAATCATAGTTGGAATTATTTACGAAGGTTCGGCCAGGCAATTGGTTAAAGGTATCCGTATTTTTCAAAAACTGACTTTGAGAATTTTTTAAAGCATTCAGCGAGTCATGGTGAAATCCTACATAAAACAGCATAAAAATACAAATTGTCAAAACAGGAACCATTCCCCTTTTGAACGTTGTATCAAATGTTTCTGATTCATACAAATCATTGACTGACAAACCAAGAATCACTGAGAGAAACATTGATGCATAGGAAAGGTACCTAAACGTAAGCTGAATCATTCCTAATGGGGTGTCCGAAAGAACGTTCCATGGAAACGAGCCTGTTGAAACGATGATCAGTGAAATTCCCAAAACATATATTGCCGTCAATGTCTTTGAATGTGATTTCAAAATCCAGATACTTCCAAAAACAGCCGTTAAAATCAAAACAAGTCCGATGCCGCTTGTTGAAACAGAATTATTAAAGGATGTTTCAAGAACGTTCATCAATGTGTTGACTATTATAATTCCGGGTTGGGCAGACGTTACGTTTTTTCCGATAAAATCCGTCAGATAAGGAATGGTTATAAATAAAGTCAGCAAGACGGATATTCCTACAGCTTTAGACAATGAAAGAAAACGTTTTTTGCTTACCTTGTCAAAAATAAGTTTCATGATAAAAATTGCAAACATTATCTCTGATGTTATAAAAACGCTCAGAACATGACTGTAAATTATTAGCGACATGCCGATGCCGAGCCAAGGCCATTTTGAGTTGTCTCTGAATAGCACTTCATAAAAGGCCCAAAAGGCAAGCGGTAGAAAGGAAGCGGCAATAAATTCTCCAAAAACGGCAGTTGACAAGCATAAATGGTACGAGCCTAAGGTATATGAAAGAGAAAAGACCATTGCTGCAATCCGACGTTTGCTGAAAGCTTTCATGCTAAAGTATGCGATTATAAACGTCATTAGCATTATCAGACCGTACCAACAATAAAATGCAGTCACTGGTTTGAAAAAAAGTCTTAAAACCGCCCAAGGGTACAAGAAGACATTCGGATAAAACAAAAAATTACCTACTCCGGTATGCTGAAAAGCATCGGTAGCGATAAAGGTCAAAAAATTTCCTCTTTTCAGATTAAGAAAAATTTGTTCAGCACGCTGTCCATGAAAAGACCAGTCGCTACGAACTTCGATATTTCCCGTTTTAATTTTTGGATATGTCATGAATATAGTTATCATGGCAAATGAAAATATGATCATGACGTCTTGCAAGTATTTATTTTTGAATAATTTCTTAATGAAGTTCATTCTATCTTCCCTCAATCATACATATGAATCGCCTCACCAAAATGTTTTTTAGTGAGGCGATTTCTATTATATTACGTTATGAAAATAACTATTTGAATATATCACAATTAGATTGCTATTTCAAAATTTCTACAACCGTGTCCTTCATCTCATCCGGTGAAACGACCGTATCATGCAAAGTCGGTGCATCGAACAAACGCTGGACCGTTTCAGGCAGTTTGACGCTGATCTTTTCCTGAAGGTACTTGACTGCCTCGAGACCTTCTTCGTCTTTTCCCTTGGCATCTAAGGCATTTAAAACTGCTTGCGGGAATTTATACGGGCTTGCCGTTGAAACAACGACGAGCGGGCTGTTATCGCCCGTATTTGCCTTATAGCTTTCGGCAGCTTTGGATGCAACGGCCGTATGCGGATCGATTGCCGTCTTGTCTGCAGAAAAGATGCGCGAAATTTCAGCAGCCGTTTCGTCTTCAGTTGCAAAATCAGCTGCGAAATCGGCGAGCTTTGTGCGCATATCGGAGTCAATCGTGTATTTTCCTGAAACCGACAGCCGATTCATCAATTCGGCCGTCTTATTGGCATCTTCGCCCGAAACATAGAACAACAAACGTTCAAGGTTGCTTGAAACGAGAATGTCCATGGAAGGAGAGCTCGTGACGTAGAATGGACGATTCTTGTCATACGTGCCTTCATTGAAGAAATCGGTCAAGATGTTGTTCTTGTTTGAAGCACAGATGAGCTTGTTGACGGGAAGACCGAGCTTCTTTGCGAACCATCCTGCGAGGATGTCGCCGAAGTTGCCCGTCGGAACGCTGAAATTGATCTTGTCTCCGACTGAGATCCTGCCATCTTTGACGAGTTTTCCGTAAGCATAGAAATAGTACACGATCTGCGGGAAGAGTCGTCCGATGTTGATCGAGTTGGCAGAAGAGAATTGATAACCTACCTCGGCAATCGTTTCAGCGAGTTCTTTGTCATTGAAAAGTTTTTTGACGTTTGTTTGAGCAACGTCGAAATTGCCGGTAATCCCGACGACGTGCGTGTTTTTTCCTGTTTGCGTCAGCATCTGCTTTTCTTGAATGGCACTGACGCCGTCTTTTGGATAAAAGACAATGATTTGCGTGTTCGGAACGTCGGCAAATCCAGCCATGGCAGCTTTGCCGGTATCGCCTGACGTTGCAGTCAAAATGACGATATCCTTGTCTGAACCGTTCTTTTTGGCCGCAACGGTCATTAAATGCGGAAGAAGCTGCAAAGCAACGTCCTTGAAAGCAATCGTCGGACCATGGAAAAGCTCAAGGTAGGCGTTGTCCGCATGATAGTCGACCGGTGCTATTTCTTGGGTATCCCATTGATCTCCATATGCTTTGTCGATGCATGAGCGCAGTTCCTCATCAGTGTAGTCGGAAAAAAGCGGACGCAGAATCTTGTATGCCAAATCCTGGTACGACAGGTCTTTTAATTCGTTTAAATCAAGGTCGATTTCAGGAATTGACGTTGGAACGTACAAGCCGCCATCAGGACTGAGGCCTTGAAGGACGGCTTGTGAGGCAGTAATCGTTTGACCTTTTGGATCGCGCGTGCTGCGATAGAGAGTTTGCATGTGAAATACCCCTTTCAAAAATTTCAAATTTCGAAGATTAATGCTGATAAAACTGATAATGTTCGCATTGCTTTAAATAAATTATAATCATCATAGTGCTTTTCGGCAACAAATTTATAGAATACGTAGGTTTTTAATGTCTCCTTATGTTAGAATAGTAACAAATAAACCAAGTGGGGGTAGCATTACATGGAAACAATCAAAATTGGCATTTTGGGTCTCGGAACCGTTGGCAGCGGCGTGATTCGCATCTTGCGCGATCATGCTGAAAAAATTTCCAACATTACAGGCAGAAGACTCGAAGTCAAGACAGTTGTCGTGCACAATCTCAAAAAGAAGCGTTCCGTTGATTTGACAGGCATCAATCTGACGGACAATGCGGACGATGTTCTTTGTGATGACGAGATTCAAATGGTTGTCGAGGTTATGGGGACGGTCAATACCGCAAAAGAGTATATTGAAAGGGCTTTGAAAGCCGGCAAGCATGTCATTACGGCAAACAAGGATCTTATCGCAACGCACGGCCCTGAACTGATCAGCCTTGCAAAAGAACATGGCTGCGATCTTTGCTATGAAGCCAGCGTTGCCGGCGGCATCCCGATTTTGCGCACGATCGTCAACTCTTTTGCTGCCGATCGAATTATCGAAGTTCGCGGAATCGTCAACGGGACGACGAACTATATCATGACACAGATGAACAAAAACGGTGCTTCATATGAAGATGCGCTTGAATCAGCACAAGAGCTTGGCTTTGCTGAAGCCGATCCGACAAACGACGTTGACGGGATTGATGCTGCCTATAAGATGATCATTTTGACGCAGTTTGCATTCGGCAAAGACGTTACGATGGATCAGGTCAAGGTTAAAGGCATCCGCGGAATTCAGAAGGCTGATATTGCGGAAGCAAAGCGCTTGGGATACGTGATCAAGCTTCTTGGAATCGCCAAACTTGTCAACGGGCACATCGATGTTTCCGTCGGACCAGTGCTCGTACCGCAAACGCAGCCGCTTGCTGCCATTCAAAACGAAAACAACGCTGTCGTCGTGACGGGATCTGCCGTTGGCGAAACGATGTTTTATGGACCTGGCGCAGGCGAATTGCCAACGGCGAACAGCGTTTTGAGCGATATTACTTCTGTCACGAAAAATATCGTTATGGGAACGACGGGATTTAGTTTTAACGATTACACGAATGAGCTTGAACTTGCGGATGATTCTGAAGTCGTTTATCCGTACTATCTGTCGCTGCAAGTGCTTGACAAGCCAGGACAGATGCTAAAGCTGACCGAAATCATGACTGAATATGAAGCAAGTTTCCGTTTGATTACGCAAACGCAAATGAATGATCGTTTTGCGCGCGTTTCAATGGTAACTCATGAAATGTCCGAATCACAACTGAATCATATTGTGGAAAAACTCAATGAACTCGAAGAAATTTCCGTGCTTGCGGCTTATAAAGTTCTTCCCGAAAAATAGCGGAGGTTATTCATGACACTTAAAATAAGGGTTCCGGCAACCAGCGCCAATCTTGGACCAGGCTTTGACTCACTTGGCATTGCTGTTTCATCATACCTCACGGTCACCGTTTATGGCAAAGCACCGAAGTGGAAGGTCGACCACAAGATGGGACATGCGATTCCAAGCGACGAACGCAATATGATCGTTGCAACAGCGATTAAGACGAATCCTGAGCTGGAGCCGCAGCATATTAAGGTAACGTCCGAGATTCCGTTGGCACACGGACTGGGAAGCAGCTCATCGGCACTGATCGCAGGCGTCGTCATGGCAAACGAGGTCGGAAAGATGCATTTGACAAATGAGCAGATTCTTCAAAAAGCTGCTGAAATGGAAGGACATCCGGACAACGTGGCTCCGGCATTATACGGGGATTTCGTCGTTTCAACGATGGTCGACGGCGATGTTTCAAGCATCAAGCTCAAATTTCCTGATTTGACGATGGTTGCGTATATCCCTGCATACGATTTGGCCACGGCTGACGCACGCAACGTCTTGCCGGCAAAGTTTCCGTTTTCTGAAGCCGTCGCGGCGGGAAGCATCGGAAACGTTTTGGTTGCGGCACTCGTTGCCGGTGACATGAAGACTGCGGGCAAAATGATTGAAAGCGATCGTTATCACGAAACTTATCGTGAAAAGCTCGTCCCGCATCTTCCGATTTTAAGAGAAATCGGACACAGAACAGGTGCGATGGCCACGTACCTCAGCGGTGCCGGTCCAACTGTCATGAGCTTTTTGCCGCATGACAAGGTTGAAGAATATATTGATTTGGGTAAAAAAGCCGGGTTAAAAGACGAGTATCGAATTTTGCAAATTGAACGTGAAGGTGTTCATGTGGACAGATGAAAAAAGCCGGTTGGAAAATCCAGCCGGCCTTTTTTTATGATTGTTCTGTGGCAATTTCTTCTTGATTACTGTTTTTGTTGTCATTGAGCAGGGTATATGTGAAGTGTACCCATGCCAGTACGCAGGCTATTATGCACCATTGAATGGCGAAGTGCCATGTTCCGAAAAGAGATGCGCAATTGGTTATGATGCTTATCAGGATGGAGATGGCGGCGTACTTGAGGTATTTATTATCCATGAAAGTCAGAATGACAAGGAGTATATCCAGCAGATAGGTATATCGTTCGTGCATGGCTGGAAGAAACAGTGGACAGGTCCATGTAAACCATGCTGCAGCAGCCATATAACTGGTTGCATTTTCGAGATTGATTTTTCCGGACATAATCAAGTATAGTGCGATGCCGCATAAGGTAACTGTAAGAATTATTGCTGTTTGATGCAGTAATTTATAATCATTGCCAATCAGAATCCAAAAACTTGGGGCACTTATGGACATTTGTTTATAAGTGCCTGTTTGATTTGCGTAAATTTTAAATGGGGCAAGCAAGTTTCTTCCGTTCAGATATGCAGGAAGTCCAGAAAGCCAGAATATGCCCACGGAGGCTAAAAAATACATGATACTAAAACGTTTCTTGTAAACATAATAGCAAATGATGAACGGAACAATGAAAATCGTCTGAAACTTGAAGGAAAAGCCAAGTCCAAGCATTATGAAAGACAAAAGGTATTTTTCTTCAAACAGGAATAGCAGTGTGAGAATAACGAACGTTGTATAAATGGAATCAGATTGTCCCCAGTAAGAAGAGTTGAGTATTACTGTTGGCAGGAAAAGAACAATGGAGTATATGCTGGAGAATATGAAGGAATTGTTCTTTTTTGTCAGACGCATGCACAGTAACCCTGCACTCACTGCCAGGATGTAATCGAATAGTATTGAGAGAATCTTGTACATGACAACACAGTTTCTATGAAGATAGGTAATCAAGGCGACAAATGTCTGATACAGAATGTTATAGTCTCCGACCTGTGTTCCAAGAGCATGCAGTCCTCCTTTGGCATCTATTACGTTATACCATGGGATAAGGAAGGTCTTCATATCCCAGGATATGAAGTGGATTCCTTGATAGCGGATGAATAGACCTAGTATGCTTATGACCAGTAAAAAAGTTTATCTTTATATTTAAAGATGATGTCTAAGAATATTTTTTCGAATTTAAACATTTTCTTCTCCCTTAAGTTTTAGTATTAAGCCTATTATATCGTAAAATTCGTTAAAAGACGATGCATAAAAAAACAGACACCTTTTGTAAGAAGGCGTCTGTTTCTGCACATTGTCAGTCTGCGAACCAAAGCCTCAACGTTGAACCGTATGCTGCATATTCGCACGTTTGCCAGCCGGCCTTGTGTTGCTGCATTTTTCCTGCAACAAGGTCATAGGCGCTACCGTCATTTGAAACGTTTGTGATGATTTCCCTTACGTGAAGGGTTTGACCGTTGATCACGACGGGGCTGCCAACGTGAAGAGATGCAAGTTCTTTGTGTGCATTGCCGTAATATTCAAATAAGTAGTAGTTTCTAAGCGATGTCCAGGCGTAGACGTAATTGTCAGCAGGTACAGTTCCAGTTCCGCTGAACGATTTTACGGCATAACTATGACCGTTCAATGAGAACGTTGAATGGTTGCTTGGAGCGTATGTCTTGGAACTTCCGGTTGAAGGAAGTGGTTCCAATGCACCAGTGGATGTGTTGAAATAGTAATGATGTCCGTTTATCGTCTGATATCCGTACTGCATCTGACCGTTGCCCGCATAGTAGACTGTCTTGCGCTGATTTGCGATATACTGAAGACCGGTCTTCATAGCACCATTACAATTATCAAAGAGATACCAGTGACCGTTGATTCTTTGTTGACCGTACTGCATCTGACCGTTGCCCGCATAGTAGACTGTCTTGTGCTGATTTGCGATATATTGAAGGCCGGTCTTCATAGCACCATTACAATTATCAAAGAGATACCAGTGACCGTTGATCCTTTGCTGTCCGTACTGCATTTGGCCATTGCCCGCATAGTAAACGGTCTTACGTTGATTAGCAATCCACTGGAAACCAGTCTTCATAGCACCGGTGCCGCCATCGAAGAGATACCAGTGACCGTTGATTCTTTGTTGACCGTATTGCATTTGTCCGTTACGGGCATAGTAGACTGTTTTATGTTGTTCGGGAATCCATTGGAATCCTGTTTTGTAATGTCCGTTGTTATCGAAGAGATACCAGTGACCGTTGATTCTTTGTTGACCGTATTGCATTTGTCCGTTACGGGCATAGTAGACTGTTTTATGTTGTTCGGGAATCCATTGGAATCCTGTTTTGTAATGTCCGTTGTTATCGAAGAGATACCAGTGACCGTTGATTCTTTGTTGACCGTATTGCATTTGTCCGTTACGGGCATAGTAGACTGTTTTATGTTGTTCGGGAATCCATTGGAATCCTGTTTTGTAATGTCCGTTGTTATCGAAGAGATACCAGTGACCGTTGATTCTTTGTTGGCCTCGGCGCACGGATGCTGCTTCAATCGTTGGGATTGCTGATCCGTCACCGCTATTAATAATGTCGGACATCTGCATTCCTCCGACAAATCCTAAAACAGCCAATGAAACAAAAATTGATTTTTGGAATTTTGTAACGTGTTTCATATCCATTGCACCTCGCCTTTCTCTATGCTTAAAATATACATAAAACTTATGGCTTTGATGTTTCAAAAGTTATGACAAATCGTTCAGTTTTTCAGTTTAATTATTTTGATGATGTGAAGAAATTGCGGATTTGTTGAATAATGCTAAATAAATTAGAATATTATATCAGACATGTCTATAAACAGGTTATCAGGATAATTATCGATACAATTTCTTGCTTCGTTGATTTATAATTAAAGTCAGTATGTTTCATAACAGAGAGGAGTATTTTCATGCGCGAAGACAATATGTTGACGATTATTGTTCCTTGTTATAACGAAGAGGAAGTATTGCCGGAGACCGTTAAAGAACTTGGTGTTGTTCTTGAGTCTATGATTTCTGAAGAGCAAGTATCTTCAAACAGCAAGCTGTTGTTTGTCGATGATGGCAGCAAAGACAAGACGTGGGAATTGATCAAGAAATTTGAAAACCAGTTTGAATATGTGACCGGAATCAGATTCAGTCGCAACTATGGACATCAAAATGCGCTTTTGGCGGGATTGACAACGGCCGTTGACCATTCTGACATGACGATTACGATTGATGCTGATTTGCAGGATGATGTCAATGCCATTCCGGAGATGGTCAAAAAGTATCATGAAGGAATAGACGTTGTTTACGGAGTAAGAAATAATCGTGATACTGATACGGCTTTCAAACGCAAGACGGCGATGGCATTTTATTCTTTGATGAGCAAATTAGGCGTCGACATGGTGCCTAATTCAGCTGATTACCGATTGCTCAGCAAACGAGCGGTAGAAGGATTATTACGTTTTGACGAAAGAAATCTGTTTTTAAGAGGGATGGTGCCGCTTGTCGGCTATCCTTCAGACAAGGTTTATTATGCGAGAAAAGAACGTTTTGCCGGTGAATCAAAGTATCCGTTAAAGAAGATGATTAAATTTGCGATGGATGGCATTACGTCATTTTCGACCGTGCCGATCAAGCTGATCATGAATCTTGGTTTACTGGTTGTTTTAATTGGAATTGGGTTATTTATTTATTCAATTGTCCAAAAAATCAACGGAAACGTTGTCAGCGGGTGGACTTCGCTTATTACGTCAATTTGGGTGCTTGGGGGCATTCAATTGATTTGTTTGAGCATGATTGGTGAATATGTCGGAAAGATATTCACTGAGGTTAAGAAGCGTCCTAGGTTTACGATTCAGGAAGACGACTATACGAAGGAATTTTTGAAATAAAAAAGGCTGCGCACGTTACGCAGCCTTTTTTATCAAATTTAGCCTTTTATGAAAATTAAATACCAATCAGCAAGATATTGGCGATATCGTGGGTAATAATTCCAATAAAAAAGTAAATGAAGACCCGTCAGAATATTTTTTGTTTGGTAAAAATTTTTTCTTAAAGATATCCATTTGCGATTTTTGTCAAGCATCTTGGTTTGTTGATTAGTATCTATGTCAAGTGTACTCAAAAATTTTTCTAATCCGTCGGCAACGGCCAAATCGTAGTCAAGCCACTTTTCTTTGTTGGCTTTGGTTTTACCTGCTCGACTGTCCTTAGAGAAAGCACTGTCATTGTGTTTTCTCCATTTTATCAAATCATCCGTGTAAAAATACAGGGAGTCTGAAAATAGCGCTGTTCTCCATAACAAGGCATCATGAGGGTAATCTTTAAACCAAATTTTTTTTGCCTGATTAAATAGGCTTCTTCTGAAACAGTGTGTGCATCCCGGTGCGCCGACAAGCATATAATTATTTTTAAGCTTAACTTTCTCAAGTTTTTTAGTGTTTTTGAGTGGACCCGTTTTTGTGTGCCCGTCTTCATAAAATTCAAGATAATTAGAGGCAAGAAGATTTATTTCAGGATGTTTAAGCATGATATTTTCCATGATTTCAAGCTTGTCAGTTCTCCAAATGTCGTCTTGGTCACAAGTAAAGATTAAATCTCCTGTGCTTTTTTCAATCCCGTCGATAAAATTCCTTTGCCATCCCTTATTTTCTTGATTGATGACTATTCTCCAATTGTTCAAGGAATGAATCTTGATGTATTTATTAACTATTTCAGGTGTCGAATCAGTCGAGCAATCATCACAGATTAACACTTTGTCAGGCGTCCTTGTTTGATTTCTTATAGAATCAAGTTGTTCTATAATGTGCGATGATCCATTGTAGCTTGATATTACAATTGATATGTTCATTCTAAAATTCCTCAGTCTCTTTTTTCCATACCTTTAACTCATGCGTGACTTGTTTTTCTTTAGGAGGCAGCTCCATGTAGTTGCCGTAAAGATTGGAAAGATACGAATCCCAACAAGATGGTGCTTTGAAAGTATGCCCTTCAAAAGTGACGTCGACAGATCGTTCAAAATCTTTTTTATCCATGCACTCTTTTGTTCCATAAAGCCCCCACATTATGCATCCGACTTTGTTTGCTTGTTCGTATGGTATTGAACGTGAGAGATTGTCGATTAATTTGTTGCAACGGTTGACTCCTACTAACTTGGCAAATGGAATAACCAACGGCTTCAATAAGGCTTTAATCTTGCTTTTTCCTTCACCGATTTTTGCAAAGTTCAGCATTAGTATTTCGCGATATATACCAACTTTGCGATATATTTTTTTAATATCTTTTGGATTATCCGGCAATCCATCCGTAGGCAAGATATCAACCCATATTGATGTCACATTCCCCTCCTGAACGTATCCTTGTTCCATACAATATCTAGTATCAATAATTTTTATGAATGGATACTGTGAAGTTCCTTGTTCATAAGATATGATTTTGAGATAAGAAGGCAAAAAATTCTTCTTTTTTGAAAGTTCAAGTAATTTGTCATAGTCTGGTCGTTTCATTCCAATGTCAACGTCATCATCCCATGGGATGAAACCTTGATGCCTAATTGCACCGAGCAATGAACCTCCAACCAAATAGAATTCAATCCCATTTCTATTGCATGACTTTTGCAATTCAATGAGAATATTCAGCAAAACTTCTTTGATTTCTGTGTTACTTAATAATTTCATAGTAAAGTCTCCAGTTATCGTTATATTGATAGGCTTTTTGATGAATGTTTAAAACTATTTAGAGTAGCGAATGTTGCTAAGAAGATAATGTTATATGATATCTCCCACATATGTTGATCGATCAACGAACTTATCGCGATTAGAATCAAGGTAATTTCTAAAGAATAGTACTTTTTGGAGATAAACATGTGAGAGAGATACAATAAATATCCAACCACTAGCAGAAATACGAATGCACCCAACATCATCAAAATTCTTATATAAGAACAGTCGATATAGAAATAGTTGAAAACTCTGCTGGTGTTTCCACCAAACCCATTTTGCGGTATATATTGCCCTAAGAACGTAACGTTATATTTTTCGAAAGCAATATGTGAGAAGTAGAATCTTCCTGACAAAGCATGGTCGACCAATTTCATAAAATGATTTGATGGATTGTAAAAATATGTCATCAAAATCATAAATGAAACGGCAGATCCTAAAATTATGGCAATGCCTATCGATGTTATTTTTTCCAGAAGGGTGATGGTTTGCTTATAGAAAATGGCGATTAACAAGAAAAATACCATCAAAATCAAATCGACTTTTGTGTCGGTAACTACGTATGCCCATATTGTAATTGAAATCAATCCGATGTATTCAGGTAGCTTTAATTTATAATCACGAAGCAAAGCATAGGTAATCATCAAGTAGAAACACCTTGCTGATAAATCCGATGGGTAAACCGTTCCTAATGCATATCTGAGGGCACCATCACCACGATTAAATACCAAACCAGGTATTATTCTTAATTTAGTGATTATAAATGTCAGTATCAATAATGATGAAATCGTTACGAGAAAGAAACGCAATATCTTTTTAAAGTCGATATTTTTTGCGCCAATGATAGCGATGTAGTAGTAGAATAAGTTCAACTCACCTGTATTCATGCCACTTTGCCATAAAACTATGCCTAAAAATAGCAAGATAAACCAGTCTTTAAGATAATATTCATCAAACGTAATGATTTTTAAAACGATGATTAGTGCGACAAACATTTGTATCCAATATGGCAAGAACATGGGGATAAGACGTTTGATTGCTAAAGTTCCTTGTGCGAATTGAGAGAGAAGGTACATGAATAGAGCGAAAAAGTATGTCCATTCAGGTAGTCTCGGGACTTTTTCCTTTATTTTCATTCCAAGCGTTGAGCTATAGATCTTGTTTTTTAAGATATTATCCATTTTTCTTACTCCTAATTTTCTCGATAATACTTACCAATTTGTTTAAAATTGTAGGTTTTGACAAAAGCAATATTCCCCCGTACACAACGACTCCCAAACCAATTTCAGCTGCAATTGCCAATATGTTTTTAATTGTTGATGTAAAATCAAGCATCATGCAGACGCGATTGACAACGATAAACATTATTAAGCCGGCTAAGACATACTTGGGAACGTTGATAAACATCTTTTTCAAGTTCAGGATGTTTCTGACGTGCCACATTTGATATCCGGTAACGACTATTTCGGAACATACCGTTGCGAATACAGCACCGTGCAATCCTAAAAGATAAATAAACGGCAAATTAAGGATCAGATTGACGATTGCTCCTGAAACGACTGAGCCGGTGTAAACCTTGATCTTGTTAGTCGGCAACAAGTATTGTTGGCCAATAACGTTGCTCCATCCAATCAGGACGATAACGATTGCCTCCAGACAAACGGCCATGCCGACTGGTTTAAACTGCGGGCCAAAGAATAGAGGTGCCAATTTTTGTCCGATGGCTGCCAGTCCGGCAAACATCGGAATTGCGATGCATGAAACGAAGTCAAATGAGTCAGCGGTAAGATTGTTAACTTCATCTTCATTGCCCTCGTGAAAGGCATTGGCAACGTGTGGCAACATGACTGTTCCTGTTGCCGTAACGATTGTCAAAACAAGCTTGACCAACGTGTCGGAACGATCGTAAAATCCGGCAACGTCGCTGCTGACCATTGCCCACAGCATGGTTTTGTTCAAAACAAGGTAAACCTGAGTCGCAATCTGCGGAATGAAAAGAGCAATCGTCGGTTTAAAGTGCCTGAACGGATGAAGTTTTTTAAAATCAACTTTGACAAGCGTCTTTTTGACATATGGCCACAAGGTAAGATTTCCACCGAGAACAGAAATCGCAAGAACGAAGATGTAAACCCAGGTATCGTTTGCATCCTTGACAAACATAAAAATCATGGCCGCTGATGCAAGCTTAACCATGGTGTTTCGTAAAACAGTCTTCTTGAAATCTTCAAGACCCATGTAGAGCCATGAGATATCGACTGCCGCAGCGATAAGGTTAAGAGATTGAATCAGCATGTATTCTTTATAGGCCGGGCAAAAGGCCAAGTATACGAGAAATGCTCCGTAAGAAATTGTAACCATAACCATTTTCAAAATCTGGATTTCCCAAAAAGCTTCGCTCATCGCTTGCTTGTTTGATCTAAGGTACGCAATTTCGCGGTTGCCATATAGGCCGATACCGATTGAACCCAAGAGAATGAAGTATTGAATGGTCGAGTTGGTTGCGGTGTTGATGCCGATACCGTGTGCTCCGATTACGCGCGAAACGTAGGGAGCAGTTATTAACGGCAATAAAACAGCCAAAAGCTGGTATCCGGCATTATAGAGATAATTTTTA
Organism: Ligilactobacillus ruminis DSM 20403 = NBRC 102161; assembly: GCF_900113455.1. Lineage (GTDB taxonomy): Bacteria > Bacillota > Bacilli > Lactobacillales > Lactobacillaceae > Ligilactobacillus > Ligilactobacillus ruminis. The sequence continues at coordinate 21,467 of NZ_FOPI01000021.1, forward strand.
ATTACTTTCATATGATTCCTTACCTTTTTTTGCTTGGCTGATGTTATCAGCTGTGCGTATTCACCGAGAATGTGATTGCTTGCAGTAAATTGTAGTAATATAATATAATCGACTGTGCAAAAGTGGATTCAAAACCACTAATACCATATTATACACTATAAATCAGTTTAGTTTAAACAAACTATTTTAAATTTAGGTAACATATCTTTAGTGGTAAATTATTTCAAATGTAAATAGTGTATAATGAATAAAAAGTGCTTTTATCAGTACGGAGGATAAAAAAGATGACAAAGTATTTAGTTGTAGGTGCTGGCTTGTTTGGCGCAACATTTGCATACGAAGCAGCAAAACTCGGGAACGAAGTGCATGTGATCGAAAAACGCGACCACATTGCCGGGAATATTTATACGAAAGAAGTTCACGGAATTCAGGTTCACCAGTATGGTGCGCATATTTTCCATACTTCCAACAAGGAAGTGTGGAACTATGTCAATCAATTTGCTGAATTCAACCGCTATACGAACAGTCCGATTGCTAATTACAATGGAGAAATTTACAACATGCCGTTTAACATGAATACGTTCAACAAGCTCTGGGGAGTGGTTACTCCTAAGGAAGCTTTGGACAAAATCAATGAACAGCGTGCGGTGCTTAATGGCAAGGAACCAGAAAACCTTGAAGAGCAAGCAATTTCGCTTGTCGGAACGGATATTTATCAAAAACTTGTCAAAGGCTACACGGAAAAGCAATGGGGCAGGAAGGCTACGGAACTTCCCGCATTCATTATCCGCCGTCTTCCGGTTCGTTTGACTTATGACAACAACTATTTCAACGATGATTATCAGGGAATCCCGGTTGGCGGATACACTCAAATCGTTGAAAAGATGCTTGCTGATGATAAGATCACGGTTGAAACCGGCGTTGATTTCTTTGATAAAAAGGACGAATATTTGAAAAACTATGACAAGGTTCTTTTCACTGGGATGATCGATCAGTTCTTCGATTATAAGCTCGGAGAACTTGAATATCGCAGCCTGCGTTTTGAAACGGAAGAACTTGACGTTGATAACTATCAAGGCAACGCTGTTGTCAACTACACGGATGCCGAGACACCGTATACGCGTGTGATTGAGCACAAGCACTTTGAGTTCGGCAAGGGCGACAAAGACAAGACGGTTATTACGCGTGAATATCCTGCTGACTGGAAACGCGGCGACGAGCCGTACTATCCGGTCAATGACAAGCGTAATAACAGTCTTTATAAGGAATATCAGAATTTGGCTTCAAAAGAAGCAGAGAACGTTATTTTTGGCGGACGCTTGGGGCAGTATCGTTACTACAATATGGATCAGGTTATCGCTGCCGCACTGGGAACAGTTAAAGAAGAATTTTAAAGTAATATTTTTGTCTTTAAAGTGTAACTGGAATTTGCAGCTATACTTTGCTAAACTATCTAACGAGAAAAAATATTAGAAGCGAGGAATCACAACTTGTCATATGAAATATATGTGGTGAGCCATAAAAAAACTCGAATGCCAGATGGAGATATTTATCTGCCAGTACAGGTTGGACCGGCAGAGGAAAATTTCCAAGGCTTTGTGAGAGATAATACTGGTGATAATATCGCAAGCAAGAACCCCAATTATTGTGAATTAACCGTTCAATATTGGGCTTGGAAAAATCGCAATGTTGACGTTAAGGGAATCGTTCATTATCGCAGACTTTTTTCAAATGGTAAAAAGATGTTGTTTGCTTCTCCCGAAAAAAAGTTTCAAAATGTTTTGGATGAAAAAAAACTTGGCGAAATCATGAAGAATCATGATGTGATTTTGCCTAAGAAACGAAATTATTTTATTGAAACTTTGTGGTCGCATTACATTCATTCGCATAAAACAGAAGGATTGGTAGCGTTACGTGACGTAATTGCTGAAAAGTATCCTGATTATCTGGAAAAATTTGATGAGGTTACAAGTCGTACGAAAGCCCATATGTTTAATATGATCATTGCTAAAAGTCCAATATTTGATGAGTACTCAAAGTGGCTATTCGAAGTATTGGGGGAAGTAGAAAAGCGGGTTGATATTTCTGATTATTCTTCTTATGAAGCCCGCATCTATGGCTTTTTAAGCGAACTTTTGATGGATGTTTGGATCGAAAAAAATAATATTAATTATTATGAATTGCCTGTAATGTTTATGGAAAAGCAGGATATTATTAAAAAATTAGGAATATTTATAGGTAGGAAGCTGGGGCTAGTTACGGAAGTTTAGTTTTGACTCAGTTGTGAAGGTGGATAAAAAGTGTACGGAAAGAAAAGTAAAGGTTGGTTAAAGCATATTGATTTTGTCATTGTTGATTTAATCGTTATGCAAATTACGTATTTAGTTTCTTTTTTAATAAGGCATGCCTCGGAACAAAATTATGATGGCAATATTTTTCAAATAGGGTCATTGGTTACGTTTGTTGCAGGGATAATTTTTTCGGCTTTTTCTGACAATTATCGTAACATTTTGAAGAGAGACAGTTTGAAAGAATTAAGGGCGACAATTTTTTATGTTGTCTTTATTATAGGTACACTGGCGGTTTATTTGCTTTTGACACAAACAACTTATTGGTATTCCAGAACTGTGTTTGTATTGTTGGGCATTTTGGGCATTCCGTTTGTCTATTTGGGACGTATTTCTTGGAAAAAAATCGTTATGTCGCATAGAAATAAAAGAGGCTATTCCAAGAAAAGAATGATTTTGGTTTCTTCAAAAGACGATTTTGCCGGCGTTAAGCAAAGAATCGAACAAAAATCATTGGGCGATATTGAGATTTCCGGAGCGGTCTTTTTCGATGATTCAACGGCTGAAGTCGGCAAAAAATATGATGATGTTCCTGTCGTAGGCAGTCTTAATGATTTTACGGACAATATAGTCACTGATTTGGTAGACGAGGTCATGTTCGTTTTGCCTAAGGGCGGGGTAGTTCCAGAAAGTTTGCTGCAGGATCTGCTTAACATGGGGATTACTTCTCACGTGTCAATCAGTGAGCTTTATGACAACGAACGTGGCATGAAGACGATTGAAAAGGTCGGCGGCTATACCGTTATGACGGAAAGCTTGAAAATTGCATCCAGTTTTCAGTTGGCACTGAAACGTTTGATGGATATCGTCGGTGCGCTTGTCGGTTTGTTGATTACGGGAATTTTGGTAATCATCATCGGGCCGATCATTTATTTTTCGGATCCTGGACCAATCTTCTTCTCGCAAAAACGTGTCGGTCAAAATGGGCGAATTTTCAAAATTTATAAATTCCGCAGCATGTACCAGGATGCAGAGGAACGCAAGAAAGAACTTATGGCGATGAACACGATGAAGGGGTTCATGTTTAAGGCAGACAATGATCCTCGAATCATCGGTTCGGGCAAGGATGGCTCGAAACATGGCATTGGTTGGTTTATTCGGAAAACGTCATTGGATGAATTTCCGCAATTTTGGAACGTTCTTAAGGGAGAAATGAGTCTTGTAGGGACGCGACCGCCGTTGATTGATGAATGGAAAAATTACGAAAAGCATCATCGTGCTCGTCTTGCGGTTCGTCCCGGAATTACCGGCATGTGGCAGGTCAGCGGTCGTTCCGACATTACGGATTTTGAAAAAGTTATCGAACTTGATATGAAGTATATCGATAACTGGTCGATTTTTGAAGACCTTAAAATTTTGGGACTGACGGTGAAGGAAGTCTTCAGCGGTGAAGGTTCCAAGTAAGATGATGCAGGAGTCAAGTTGAACTTGGCTCCTTGTTTTTATGCTATTTGGAGGTAAGAATGGATAAGCCTTTAATTTCGGTGATTTTGCCGGTCTATAATGTTGAGAAATATTTATCTGAATGTATGACTTCATTGTTTGATCAGACATATGAAAATCTTGAATTCGTAATGGTTGATGATGGATCTACGAATAAAGAATGTTCAAAAATGTGCGATGAATTTTTAAAAAAGGATAAACGCGTGGTTGTTTTTCATAAGGAAAACGGTGGACTGTCAGATGCAAGAAATTATGGCATCAGGAAAGCAAAGGGGCAATATGTGACATGCGTGGATCCTGATGACATCGTTGATAAAGATTATGTTGAGTATCTTTATTTTCTTGTTGAAAAGTATCATTGCAAAATGTCGATTTGTCAGCATCGAGTTCATTATGACAATGGCAATGTTAAAAATTTGGGATCTAAGGGCGATGAGAGGATGTCGAACAAGCATTGTCTCGAAAGAATGCTTTATCATGATGTCATTGACACTTCTGCTTGGGCTAAATTGTATCGCAAAGATCTGTTTGACGATGTTGAATATCCCAAGGGAAAGCTCTTTGAGGATATCGGAACGACCTATGCTCTGATGTTAAAATGTGATGACGTTGCGGTGGGGTACGAAGCAAAGTATACTTATAATTTTCATAACAATTCAATCGTCAATGGGACATTCAAAATGAATAAGCTTGATATGATTGAAATGACTGATAAAATGGCCAGTGACGTCTTGTGCGTCTATCCCGATTTGCGTGAAGCCGTACTCAGACGTCAAGTTTATTCAAGACTAAGTACGCTGAATCAGATGCTTAATGCGGATGGTCAAGCAGTTAATCAAAAGAGAGTCGAAATCATTAAATATGTGAAACAAAACAGCAAAGAAGTCGCTAAGAATCCTAAGACGCCTAAACGAGACAAGATAGCTTTTATCCTGCTCAAGATAGGATATCCGTTATATAGATTCTGTTGGTTGCAGCATCAGAAAAAAATCATGAATAACTAGCAAAATCCTCCAAAAACGCTGAGAAATTTTTGGAGGATTTTTGTAATATACAATGCTAATGATAATCGTGGTTAATGATGTCGGCCAGGTAATTTTGTCCAGATTTTAGTTTTTGTCGTTTGACCATGTCCGTTTTAACATTGTCAATTGCTTTAATCAATCCGTCAATATCGTCTTCCCACAATTTATAAATATAATCATATGTTTTGATGTTTTTAATTCCAAGTTCCTGCTTGAAAAAAGCACTTGGCTTTATTTGTTTTGATCCTCCCTTTCTGTTTGATTTGTTATTTTTAAAAGCCATATATCCTTCAAGCCATTCAGTATGTTTGTATAAGTGAATGGCTTCAATTTCTTCACGTGTAATGTAATACCTTACTGTAGAAATCAAACGATTGGACTCCAATTTTTTGAAATTTCTATTGGTAGAATCCAAAACAACATGGATATTGACAGGTTTGCTGAATCCGTGTGATAAGAAATTATTGGCATAGTCCAGTTCATTAAGATAATCTTGAACTGTGGTTCCGTCTGATGATTGTATGATTGAGTTAAGCGGAAAAATCAGTTTGTTGTTATTGATGAGCAAATCCATTATTGCTTTTTCGGAAGCTCCCTCAACCATTATTCCGTTGTATTCTTCTGGAAGTTTGCTCATCGCCTCAGCTCCTTTACGTGCTTTGAAACATCTGATTTTAGTTCGATATATTTCTCATAATCTGGTTGGGTGTTTGTAATACTGCCACTTTCGAATAGTTCGCTATTTTTAAGCTCTGAACGTGCATTTGAATCACTCAGTCTCAAAATTGATGACTGAAGAGTATCATTGTTTCTGGAAATTACATATTCTTGATCTTTGCGCTGAAGATCATTTGTAAGTTCCATATAATGCGTCGTGTAGATTATGGAAGCATTATTTTTGTTGGTCTTAGGATCCATGAACAAGCCGATAAAATCTCTCGCAATTTGTTTATTTATATGGATTTCAATTTCGTCGACAATGATGGTTGAACCGCTTCGTAAAGCTCCAAGGATCCAAAAGAACAAACTGATTCCTTTGATCGTGCCTGAAGAAAGGATGTTAGAGAAACTTGAGAAATCATTGGAAGTGATTACTTCATCAGAACCTTTAAACTTCAAAGAATAGCTTATGACGGCATCATTATTAGAATCTCGATTGTAGCGAAGATAATCTATGGAGTTGTCCAGGTATCCAAGCAAAGATTCAGGTGTTTTATCCGAAAAATGATAGGGAATATTGAGGTTCGTGAAAGAAGATGTTGACATGACTCTTGGAGCATAATCGATACCTACGCTTTTGAAGTAAGAATCTTTTGGACTTAGCATTGAATTTTTCGCCAATTTACTTCTGTATCTTGGCTGACCCATTTTTTGCGGGTTAAAAAGATTTTTTCTAGAACAATTCCTTTGCGAGTCTGAGTAAATTACCTCTTCTTCTACATACCAGCTGCTGCTGGTTTCATCTATTTCTTGTTTTTTTTGTTTAAAAATTGTTTGAATGACATACCTTTTGTTGTCATCGCTTGCAATTCTGGCTTCGACTTTAATGTAGTCAGTATTTTTTCGGAGCTTTAGCGTACTTTCTAATAATGTTTGGTCAATTGACTTCTCTTTTAAATAAAAATCGCTCAAGCCGCTGAAGATATTAATCAACATTGTCTTGCCGACTGCGTTAATACCGACTACGCTAGTAACTTTGTTTAACTTTACCGTGTCAGAAAATGAGAATATTGATTTTCTTGTTTTTTGAGTGTCTTGTCCCGAAATGTCTATTCCAAAATAGCTTCCATCTTTGAACAGGTAATGATTGTATATTTTAAAACCAATTAATTTTGTTATCGACATTAATGCAACCTCCTTTTGCGAAAAATTACAGTTTAACTGTAATTTTTCGTTACAAGTAAATAATATACTTAATAGGTTCGGTATTCAAGGAAAATGAATTGATAGCAGTTAATCCGCATGATATAAATGATTTCAATCAAAAATAAAAACTCCAAACGTTGGATTCGACGTTTGGAGCGTAATAATATATAACAGATAAACTGTTAATTCATTGCCACATGACCGTTCATCTTGCCATGCGGCTTTTTATGATGATCGTTGTTGTCCTGATGATATTTTTCTTTCGAGTATCTTGCGCGCAGTCCCCACAAAATCGAAACGGTATCAACGACTTCCTGGAACATTGCGCCGACAAGGGCCGGAATAACGCCCGTACTTGCGATCAGCATCAAACCGATGCAGATGAAGATGCCGATCAAAACCGCCTGACGAGCAATGCGCATGGTATCTTGCGCAATTATGACGGCTTTGGAAACTTTTGACAAATCGTCTTTCAAAATAACGATGTCTGCCGATTCACTCGCAGCCGTTGATCCGTTGGCACCCATGGCGATTCCGACGTCTGCCGTTGCAAGCGAAGGAGCATCATTGACTCCGTCGCCGACCATGATGACGGGGCGCTTGTCTTTTGAAACGTTCTTCAAAGCGCTGATTTTGTCTGTTGGGAGCAGATCGGCCTTAACGTCGGTAATTCCGACTTGCGGAGCAATTTTTTCAGCGATTGCCTTTTGATCGCCCGTCAGCATGACGAGATGTTCAACGCCGTGTTCTTTCAGTGACTTCATGGTTTCCGGAGCTTCTTTACGGATATGATCAAGGAAGATCACGTATCCCCAAAGCTTGTCATCGACGGAGACGTAGATGGCAGTTTCAGGCAATGACTCCATTTTGTCCGTTGGAGCAACGTACTTGAGTTTTCCGACCATGACTTTGTGACCGTTGATTTGAGCTTTGATGCCCTTGCCGGTTTCTTCTTGCAGCTCTTCCGGCGAATCGAGGTCGATTCCTTGTTCGTTTGCGTACGAAACGAGCGAACGCGCAAGAATGTGATTTGATGCCTGTTCTGAACTTGCCGCAAGTTCGAGCAGCTTGTTTTTATCAATGCCGTCCAACGCAACGACCGAATCAACCGTCAGTTTTCCGCTTGTAATGGTTCCGGTTTTGTCAAATGCAGCGGTTTTAGCCGTTGCGAGTTTTTCTAAGACGTCTCCCGTTTTGATGACGACACCGTTTCTTGATGAGCGACTCATCCCGGAAACGATGGCAACCGGTGCTGCCAAAATAAGCGGACAAGGAGAAGCAACGACCAGGACTTCTGCAAATCTGACCGGATCTTTTGAGATGAACCATGCAAGCCCTGCGATAATTACGGCAATCGCCGTGAACGGAACCGCATATCGATCGGCCATTCTGACGAATTTGCCGGGTTTGCTGTCGGCTTCTTTGACCAATTGAACCAAGCGTTGGTATTGACTGTCTTTAGCCAGTTTATCGACGACCATCGTTAAAGAAGCATCCCCGTTGACTGATCCGGAATAGATGTCATCACCGACTTTTTTGCTTACCGGAACTGATTCTCCGGTCAAAGAAGATTCGTCCAGACTGCTTTGACCAAGAATAACGTGACCATCGACCGGAACGAGTTCCCCCGGACGCACGACAAGCTTATCGCCGATGTTTGCTTCATCAACGGAAATGTCTTCGGTTTCATCCCCGTTCAAACGATGGGCGACATGCGGTGAATTGTCAAGCAGCGCCTTAAGTTCCGTGTGTGCTTTTTTCGAAGCGTAATCTTCAAGCGAATCGCCTCCGACAAGCATGATCAAAACGATCATGGAAGCCCAGTATTGACTTACCGCAAGCGTTGAGACAATCGCCATGATTGCCAAAAGGTCAACCCCGTAGTCTCCTGATTTAAGTGATTTGATCATTTCATATAGCATTGAAAGCGAGATGATGGATCCGACGATCGTAATCAGCGCTTGTGCAAGGAGCTGCTGTTTTAAGCCGAACTCCAAGATAAGCGCAACAAGGCCGATCCCCAAAATGATCCACAATTTTGTTGAGTGTTTCATTGTTTTTTCCTCCTTTGAGTGGAATCCCGTACGCTGATCCTTATTACGTCTCAAAGATAACACGAGATGAAAATAATGTAAACTAAAATGATTCTAAATAAAAATCATTCTCAATTGGGGCGCTGAAACGTTGATTTCACGGAGATTTGACAGAGATGGTTTAAAAACGTCAAATGAAAATGGTTATCAATTAGATATCAATCGGAGCTCTGCATTTGTAAAGAGAATCATAATTAAATTGTGGTATAATTTACATTATATGATTATTGCATCGAGAGAGGTTTTTAACATGAACATTGCTGTAATATTTGCCGGCGGCGTTGGCTCGCGAATGCGGAGCAAGGAGCGTCCGAAACAATTCTTAAACATGCATGGCAAGCCGATTATTATCCATACGCTCGAATTGTTTGAAAATCATCCTGAAATTGACGCGATCGTCGTTTCTTGCGTTAAAGATTGGATTCCTTACTTCAAGGATTTATTAGAGAAATATAACATCAAAAAGGTGAAAGAAGTCGTTGAAGGCGGAGCCACTGGGCAAGATTCCATTTACAACGGACTTTGTGCCGCAGAACGCGTTGCAAATGGTGAAGAATCCGTTGTGCTGATTCATGACGGCGTTCGTCCTTTGATTCGACCGAAGACGATTTCTGACAATATCGAATCGGTCAAAAAACGCGGAAGCTCAATTACGAGCGTTGTCGTAAAGGAAACCGTTCTTATGGTGGATGACGAAAACGGAATCGAAGAAGTTCCGGATCGGTCACGTTCGCGTCTAGCACGTGCGCCGCAAAGTTTTTGGCTTAAAGACATTATTGGTGCTCATCGGAAAGCAATTGCTGAAAACAAGCACGATTTCATTGACTCGTGCTCAATGATGCAATATTACGGACACAAGCTTTACCTCATCGAAGGACCGCAGGAAAACATCAAGATTACGACCCCCGATGATTTCTATACGATGCGTGCATTATTGGATGCAAGAGAGGATGAACAAATCTATGGCCTTGAATAACGTGTTGACGGAAGATTTGAATTCTCTCTTAACGAGTGAAATCGAGTGGAGCAATTTTAAAGATAAAAGAATTTTGGTAACGGGCGCAACGGGACTTGTCGGGTCAATGGTTGTCAGATCATTGATTTACGCAAACGAAAAATTAGATTTAGGTCTTGAAGTAATCGGACTGATTCGCAATCAAGCAAAGGCTGACAGGATATATGAAGGATGCATGGGAAAAGATGCTCTTTCTTTTTGTTTGGACGATCTTTCTGGTGATGAGCCGATTTCGTTAGAAGGAAAAGTCGATTATATCGTGCATGCCGCTGCGGTTACGACTTCTAAGGTAATGGTTTCTGATCCCGTAGGAACGATTGACGTTGCCTTGAAGGGAACCAAAAATATTTTAAACCTTGCTGTTGAAAAAGGAACAAAAGGCGTTGTCTATATTTCTTCAATGGAAATTTACGGTCAGTCTGCTGATCCTGAAGATACAAGGGAAAGTGATTTGGGTTATGTTGATCTGGCCGCTGTCAGGAGCTGCTATCCTGAAGGAAAGAGAATGTGCGAATGCATGTGTACTGCTTACGCCGCACAACATGGAATCAGAATCTCTTCTGCACGCTTGGCCCAAACATTTGGAGCAGGTATCCTGCCGACAGAAAATCGCGTATTTGCACAATTTGCAAGAAGTGCGCTCAGAGGAGAGGACATCGTTCTTAAGACGGAAGGCAAGTCTGAAGGAAACTATGTCTATACGATTGATGCGGTTAAAGCGATTTTGATGCTTTTGTACAAAGGTGAAGCAGGACAGGCTTACAACGTAGCCAACGAATCGAGCCACACGACTATCAGAAAAATGGCTGAGCTGGTCTCGAAAACGTTATCTCAGGAAAAGTCAAAGGTTGTGATTGATATTCCTGCTGACTCAAAGAAACTGGGATATGCACCTGACGTTAAGATGAAATTGAATTCTGACAAAATAGAGGCGATTGGTTGGAAACCGACAGTTGGACTTGCCGATGCATATCGCAGAATGGCTGAATGGATGAAGGAACAAAAAATGATCTGATTGTCTGGATCATATAGAAAGCGGGGGATTGCCATGTTTCCGGAACGGATGCGTGCGCTTCGCAGGGGCTGTGGCCTGACGCTCGGTCAGCTTGCGGATGCGCTGAACGAAATGGATGTTTCATACAACCAAAAGAAAAATACCAGGTCGCAGCTCAGCAAGTGGGAATGCGGCGTCAATACTCCGACCTATCTTGATATCAGGCAGCTTGCAGAGTTTTTTGACGTTTCGACCGACTATTTGTGCGGTCGGGCAATCAAAAAGGTTGATTTGGTTGAAACCCTGGCTTCAAGCGCAGACGTTTGTTTTGGGGTACAAAAGCTTGATACGAAGGAAAAAGGCGAGCTTTATGAGCTGATCAAAGGTTTTCTGAAAGGAAGAAAGGAACGAGGCTTGCGCGGAACCGTTGAAGAAAACGGCGACATGCAGCTGAATCTGGAGAATTTTGATGAAGAAGACGATCGTTGTTAATTTACTGCTGAATACTGTGGGAGCGTTTTTGTACACCGTTGCAATCAACGGTTTTTTGATTTCGAATCATCTGGGCGAAGGCGGCGTGACCGGTCTCATGACGATTTTCTACTACTGGCTGAAAATTGCGCCGAGCGTGACGAACATCGTGTTGAACGGACTGCTGCTTCTGATCGGTTGGAAACTGCTGAACAAGCAGACCGTTTTTTATACGTTATATACGATTACGATGATTTCGGTCTTTTTGAAGTTGATCGGATCAATGCGTTTTCCGCTGCATGATCCTTTGGTGGCGGCACTGATCGGCGGAGCATTGATGGGAGTCGCAATGGGATTCATCATGAAGGGCGAGGGAACTTTAGCAGGTTCCACGATCCTTGCCAGAATCGTCAACAAGTTCTTCGGCATCAAAACAGGTTCTGCCATGCTTTGTTTTGATCTGATGGTGGCAATCCCGTCAGCGGTGGTTATCGGCTTTGAAAACATGCTGCTGACGATCGTTGAACTGTATTTGTCAGCGGTAATATTGAACAAACTGCTTGCACAATTCGTGGAAAAACGCTCTTTGACGATCATCTCGGAACGTTTCGAAGAACTGGCTTCGGCACTGTCCGATGCGACAAAGCAGGGCGTGACGATCATCGACGGTCACGGGTACGTCAGCGGGCAAAAAAAGCAGCTGCTTTATTGCGTTTGCGACACGAAGGATCTGGTGAAATTAATGAACTTGATTACTGAGCTTGATCCGAAAGCATTCGTCGTGATGGAAGAGGTCAGAAGTACGTATGGCAAAGACTTGTTGAGGATTCTGTAATTTACGAAAAATTTACAATTCGGAATATTCATTACACTGCTCGTTCATGTTAAAATTAATTTGAATAAATAGTAAGGGAGAACCGTGATTGTCACTAATTGAAAAATTGTATGGTCCGTTTTTTGATTTGGAAAATTGGAGGACGGTGATTACGTCTGGCGAGGACTGGATGATTATCCTCTCGCTTGTTTTGATTGAATGTTTGCTGTCGGTTGACAATGCGATTGTGCTCGCTGCACAGACGCAAAAGCTTCCGGATAAGGTCCAACAGGAAAAATCCTTGTTTTACGGGTTGTGGGGAGCGTACGTCTTTCGCTTCATCATGATCGGACTCGGCGCATATTTGATCAATTTTTGGGAAGTCAAAGTTTTTGGCGCGTTGTATCTGATGTATCTGTCTTTGAACCACTTTTGGAAGATGCGTCATCCGGAATCGGTGCACCACCGGGAGAAAAAAGGGCGTTTTCAAATTTTGCCGCTCTTCTGGTCCGTAGTCGTGTCGATCGAATTGATGGATATGGTCTTTTCGATTGATTCGATTTTGGCTTCGCTTGCAATTTCGCCAAATCCAGTCATTGTTTTGATCGGTGGTATGATCGGTATTTTGTGTATGCGAGGAATTGCGGAAGTCGTCATGAGACTGATGGAAATCCTGCCTGAACTTGAGGTGACGGCATATATTCTGATCGCATTGATTGCGGTCAAACTGTTCCTGACGATTCCGATAATCGATATCGAAATTCCGGCTGCACTGTTTGGCGGAATCGTGTTGGCTTCATTGGCGGTAACGGTTGTCGTGCATAAGATAAGAAATTAATAGGCAGCTTTGAAGGCTGGTAAAAACTCTGCCTCAAATTGAAACCCCGGATGACTTGCAATTAATTGCAAATCTAATCCGGGTTTTTGCGTATGCAGGCCCGGTTCCCTGTTATGCTTGAAATAAGCAGAAAAAGTCTGTTTTCATTTCCGTGTGTCAAAACGTCCAAAAATGGGACAGAGGCAGAGGGAAAAGTCTGATTTTTGTATGCCTGACTTTTCAAAATCGGGGTGTGCTGCCTCGAAAGTAGAACAAAAATTCAAAAAATTGGGAAAATGTTCTACCGACGCCACCAAAAACGGAGCGCGCGGCCTTGAAAGTAGAATAAAAATCCAAAAAATTGAGAAAATGTTCTACTCGTTTGCCTTCGCCAAAGCAGTGTGGTCTCAGATTACGGGCAAATCTCAAGAATCAGCGTTTTGCCCGTAACGGAGGGCTGCATTTTACGGGCAGATTTCAAAAATTGGTGTTTTGCCCGTAACAGAGGGCTGCATTTTACGGGCAAATCTCAATAATCGGCATTTTGCCCGTAACGGAGGGCCGGTATTTACGGGCAAATCTCAAAAATTGGCGTTTTGCCCGTAAGCCAGGCCTGACTCATTGATTGAGCAGGCGCTGTGCAGTTCTGTATTTGACAAAAAAGTTTGTTTTCATTTAATTAAAGAGGAAAATGGGACTTTTTTCCCGGCTTCTTTTTGAAATCAAGGAGGAATCAAGATGCTGATCGAAAGACTGAATATTTTATTGCCTTACCAAGTGAGACGCTTGACAGAAGAAGACGGTGATGAAATTTTTGCCTTGCAAAGAAGACATCCCGAATATCATGCGCTGTTTTTGAATCATAAAGTTAAAAAAGCAGACGTGCTAAGCGATCTGACGAGCATTCCAGAAGGTGTTCTGCCGGAAAATAAGTTTTATCTCGGAATGTATGATGTCGACAATCTCGTTGCGATTGCTGACGTTGTACTGAATTTTCCAACATCCAAAACCGCATGGCTGGGGCTGATCATGGTCGATTATGATGTCGTCGGTCAGGGAATCGGAGGAAAAATCATCGAAAAGCTGAAACAAGCATTGATGCGCGAACGTTTCAAACAGTTGTGCACGCTTGTTCCAATAGAATCTGATATCGGCTCTTTCTTTGATGCGCACGGTTTTTTAACGGGTGAAGAAATGCCGATGGGTGTTCGAGAAGACGGATGCGAAATTGTCGGAAAACTGAGGACCGTTGATTTGAATATAATCAAATAGAAGTGTTTGTAATGATTTCTATGCCTTTATGAGGATGTTTATGTAATTATCGTTATTTTCATTGAATTATTGGTACAAATTATATACGATAATCTTATGAAAGCGTTTAAATTAAATGGAGGTACCGTTATGTATAAGCTTATCGTATGTGACATGGATGAAACTCTGCTTGCCGACAACAAGACGATTACTCCGAAAAACGTTGAAGCAATCAAGCGTGCCGTTAAAAAAGGCGTCCGTTTTTCACCGAATACCGGGCGCGGCTTCTTATCCGTGCAGGATGATCTTGAGAAACTGGGATTGAAGGATGTTTCGGGACAGTACGTCATCTCGAATAATGGGGCCGTAATCGTTGAAAATAAGAACAACAGAATCGTTAAAACGGAAACGATGAAGTTTGAAACCGTAAATGAGCTGTTTAGGCTTGGGATTGAACATCCTGAGTATTGCGTTCATATCTATACGCCCGACGAGTTATACATCTGGAATTTGAACGATGAAGAATTTGCTTATATTGACGGGCGACTTAACGATTATGAACAGCCGAAAGACGAAAGCATCGAATTTTTGAAGGAAAAGCAGATTACAAAGATCATCTTCAGCGTGCCGTCTGAAGGTGAACGCCTTGCACTGCAAAAATACGTTCAGGAAAACTTTGAAGAAATGAACATTACTTTTTCGTCTGATCGCTATGTCGAGTTCAACTCAAAGAAAGCAGACAAGGGGCAGGCAGCTTTGCATCTTGGTGAGCTTTTGGAAATCAAGCCGGAAGAAATCATCGCAATCGGTGACAACGGCAACGATGTTCCGATGATCAAGGCAGCCGGCTTGGGCGTATCAGTGGTCAACGGCCGTGAATTTGTCAAAGAAATCGCAGACTACGTGACGGAAGCAGACAACAACCACGATCCTGTGGCTGAAGTGATCGAAAAGTTTATTGATTAGGGGCTGATGTGTTATACTCATTTCAGATGAGGTGATCAGATGGCCAAAAAAACGAATGAGCACGCGTTTGCAGAAGACATCAAACAGGCACCGCTCGTGGTCGTTGACTTCTTTGCGGATTGGTGCGGGCCCTGCAAGATGATGGCACCGGTGCTTGAACAGCTTGAACGCGATTTTTCGGTTAAGGAATATCGCGGGCGGGTCAAGTTTTTGAGCGTTGACGTCGAGCATCACAGAAAGCTTGCCGAAGATCGCAACGTGATGAATCTGCCGACTTTGATGATTTTTGAAAACGGCGTGGCCAAGGAGAAGGTCGTCGGGTACCGCAAGTACGGCGATCTGAAGAGGTATCTCAAAGAGAAGCTTGCGGAGTGTTAGAAGCTGTGAAAAATTATGCTTCAAATAAAAAAACCGGATGATTTGCAAGCAATTGCAATCTAATCCGGTTTTTTGCGTATGCATGACAATCGCCGAAAAGAGGTTGGCGTCAAATTTGAATGAGAGCTTGGCGCGCTGATTTGGCGGGCACTGCATTTGGCAAAATCACTGCCGTTTACGGACACATTGATGAAAATGGCCACTTTGTCCGTAAACGGCCTGATCTAAAAATAGCAATTACGGACAAAATGGTCAAAAATAGACGTTTGTCCGTAATAATTCAGCCGTTTCGGACCCGGTTTTACGGACAAATCAGCAAAAAAAGGCACTTTGTCCGTAAATTTGAATGAGATTTTGACTGAACTGCTTGCGCGGCGTCTCCTTTAAAAAAGCCGTACAAATTCAATCGAAAATCGACCGTCTTCGTTCGGCATTTCATTTGATTCAAGCAGGAAACTGGACTTTTTTCTCAGCCTCTTTTTTGCGTGAAAAATGAGTCAAAATTGTCGTGGATCTCTGAAATGTCGACATGAACAGGTGACAGGAGTATACTTAGTAGTCATGGGGTGATTTTTGTGAAACTGGCTGAAAATATCAGCGTTGCATGCTTTGCATTTTTCGGTGGAGCAATGCGATACGTGCTGTCACAGGATTTCTGTGCGGCGGGGACATTGATTGCCAACCTGTGCGGATGTTTTTTGCTGTCGTTCATAACGTTTTTCGTTATCAAACGTGCCAAGTGGCCGTCCTGGCTGACGACCGGGTTAGGAACCGGCATGATTGGAGCGTTGACCACTTTTTCGACGTTTTCGTTTGAAACGGTGGCATTTTTGCAGCAAGGAGCCGTTTTGATCGGCGTAACGTATTGGCTAGTCAACTTGTGCGGTGGCCTGCTTTTTGCGGCACTAGGCTGCGCATTGGGAGGAAAATTATGATAATTACGGGCATCGGTGCAGCAATCGGGGCACTTGTTCGCTATAACCTGACTGCATTCATCAAAGGAAAACTTGGCACGAATTTTCCGATTGCAACGCTCATCATCAATCTGACCGGAGCCTTTTTGCTTGGAATCGTCAAGGATACTGAGGTTGCGCTTCTTGTCGGGACCGGCATTCTCGGCGGCTATACGACGTTTTCGACTTATAACGTCGAGATGTTGACGCTGATCAGAAACAAAGCCTGGAGCAAGGCCTGTTCCTACTTTGTTTTGAGCGGCATCTTCGGTCCTGTTGCGGCTTTTATCGGTTGGTATCTGGCTGGTTTGTGTTAGAATGGAAGTATTATAAAAGTGAAAGGTGTTTAAAATGAAGATTGCTGTTTTAACGGACAGTTCTGCGGCACTGACGCCGACCGAAACCGCCGCGTTGCATGTGGCGACTCTGCATTTGCCAATAACACTGGGAAATGCAGAGTATCGCGAGAGCCTCGATGCTTCTGACGAAACGATTATTCGCCGTGCCAAATTGTCCAGAGACATCTTGAGCCTGGGGCAGAATTCTCTGCAGGAAATCGGCGAAATTGTGCACAAACTCAGCGAACAAGGCTATGATGCATGCGTTGCCATCCATATTTCAAGCGGAATTTCCGGACTTGGAGGCAACCTTGTCACATACTCGAACATGCGCGAATGCCCGATTCCGCTTTATGTGTTTGACTCGCGTGCTACAGGGATTTCGCAAAAGCATCAGGTCTTGCTTGCATGCGCGCTTGCCAAAGCAGGATTTTCTCCGGAAGACATCTTAAGCAAGTTGGCCGTTTTTCGAAAATCTCAGCAAACGTACCTGTTCGTAAACGATGTGCATACTCTGCTTAAGACGGGGCACATCTCAAACCATCTTCCAAGCGTCGTTCCGGTCAAAACCTTGTTGCGTTTCAATGAGGACGGCTGTCTTGAACTTGAGGGAAAAGTTTTGCTGATGAAAAATACTTATGAAGATCTTGCTGAAAAACTCGAATTTCAGCTGCGCCTGATGGGCAGCGATTTTTCTTTCGGCATGATGTATGATGAAACGGCAGCTTCTGACTGGAGCATCATTGACGAAAAACTGCATACTGATTTTCCGCGTCTTCACATCGAACGGATGTCGATGAAACCGTCGCTTTGGTCATATGCGGGGAAAAAGAGCGCGCTGCTTTCGTTTGAACCGGATTGGAAATTATATGTTTGATATTTGACAAGAAACGTCGGGTTGCTGTAAGTGGCCGGGCGCTTTTTTGCGTGTTTGCGGGATGTTTAGATGCAGTGCTCGCGGAGCAAAAGCCGGCCGATGGGTCCGCGCGGTATCGAAAGTAGACAAAAACCGAGCAAAATGTCTGAAATTTGTCTACCGCCCCGACCGAAATCGGCGCACGCGGAGGCAAAAGTAGACAAAAACCGAGCAAAATGTCTGAATCTTGTCTACCGATCCGACCGAAATCGGTGCGCACGGAGGCAAAAGTAGACAAAAACCGAGCAAAATGTCTGAAATTTGTCTACCGCCCCGACCGAAATCGTGCGCACGGAGGCAAAAGTAGACAAAAACGGAGCAAAATGTCTGAAATTTGTCTACCGACCCGACCGAAATCAGTCAAGTCCTAATTTGTGTGTAAAATATTTTTTCCCAGGCACAAGTTGTGCAGGGGATGCGAATGCATCCATGTCTGTCCACTATCACTCTTGAAGGAGCTGTCAAGGGTGCGCCATCTGCGCACCTCGAAGAGGTTCCCTTGACAGCTCCGGAAAGAGTGATACACCTTACGCAGCTCTTAGTTTTTGTTGTTCCTCTGCCAATTTTTTGAGTTCAGCAACCGTCTTAGACTTGATCATTTTTGCGTAGGTTACCGGACTGAATATGGCTTTCTTCGCGATCACAGCATCGTTTCTTTCCAACAGAACGGAACCCATCAGCCGCATCAGCGAGTTCTCGTTT
>NZ_FOPI01000002.1 GCF_900113455.1 Ligilactobacillus ruminis DSM 20403 = NBRC 102161
AGGGCTTCTTGTTTTAAACAAGAGCAACAATATTTGCGAAGTCAATTCGCTAGTAAATTTTGAGTCACAAACTATAAATTGAGAGTTTGATCCTGGCTCAGGACGAACGCTGGCGGCGTGCCTAATACATGCAAGTCGAACGAAGCTTTCTTTCACCGAATGCTTGCATTCACCGAAAGAAGCTTAGTGGCGAACGGGTGAGTAACACGTAGGCAACCTGCCCAAAAGAGGGGGATAACACTTGGAAACAGGTGCTAATACCGCATAACCATGAACACCGCATGATGTTCATGTAAAAGACGGCTTTTGCTGTCACTTTTGGATGGGCCTGCGGCGTATTAACTTGTTGGTGGGGTAATGGCCTACCAAGGTGATGATACGTAGCCGAACTGAGAGGTTGATCGGCCACATTGGGACTGAGACACGGCCCAAACTCCTACGGGAGGCAGCAGTAGGGAATCTTCCACAATGGACGAAAGTCTGATGGAGCAACGCCGCGTGAATGAAGAAGGCCTTCGGGTCGTAAAATTCTGTTGTCAGAGAAGAACGTGCGTGAGAGTAACTGTTCACGTATTGACGGTATCTGACCAGAAAGCCACGGCTAACTACGTGCCAGCAGCCGCGGTAATACGTAGGTGGCGAGCGTTGTCCGGATTTATTGGGCGTAAAGGGAACGCAGGCGGTCTTTTAAGTCTGATGTGAAAGCCTTCGGCTTAACCGAAGTAGTGCATTGGAAACTGGAAGACTTGAGTGCAGAAGAGGAGAGTGGAACTCCATGTGTAGCGGTGAAATGCGTAGATATATGGAAGAACACCAGTGGCGAAAGCGGCTCTCTGGTCTGTAACTGACGCTGAGGTTCGAAAGCGTGGGTAGCAAACAGGATTAGATACCCTGGTAGTCCACGCCGTAAACGATGAGTGCTAAGTGTTGGAGGGTTTCCGCCCTTCAGTGCTGCAGCTAACGCATTAAGCACTCCGCCTGGGGAGTACGGTCGCAAGACTGAAACTCAAAGGAATTGACGGGGGCCCGCACAAGCGGTGGAGCATGTGGTTTAATTCGAAGCAACGCGAAGAACCTTACCAGGTCTTGACATCTTCTGACAATTCCAGAGATGGAACGTTCCCTTCGGGGACAGAATGACAGGTGGTGCATGGTTGTCGTCAGCTCGTGTCGTGAGATGTTGGGTTAAGTCCCGCAACGAGCGCAACCCTTATTGTCAGTTGCCATCATTAAGTTGGGCACTCTGGCGAGACTGCCGGTGACAAACCGGAGGAAGGTGGGGATGACGTCAAATCATCATGCCCCTTATGACCTGGGCTACACACGTGCTACAATGGACGGTACAACGAGTCGCTAACTCGCGAGGGCAAGCTAATCTCTTAAAGCCGTTCTCAGTTCGGATTGCAGGCTGCAACTCGCCTGCATGAAGTCGGAATCGCTAGTAATCGCGAATCAGCATGTCGCGGTGAATACGTTCCCGGGCCTTGTACACACCGCCCGTCACACCATGAGAGTTTGTAACACCCAAAGTCGGTGGGGTAACCTTTTGGAGCCAGCCGCCTAAGGTGGGACAGATGATTGGGGTGAAGTCGTAACAAGGTAGCCGTAGGAGAACCTGCGGCTGGATCACCTCCTTTCTAAGGAATGAATTACGGAATCTGCACATGATTCGAAACTTTGTTTAGTTTTGAGGGATTTGTTTCCTCAAAACTTGTTCT
>NZ_FOPI01000007.1 GCF_900113455.1 Ligilactobacillus ruminis DSM 20403 = NBRC 102161
CGTCAACTTTTGAAGGCGCAAGGGCTAATGCCGTTGCGCTGTCGCTGATATATACGGCCAAACTTAATCAGTTGGATCCTGAAAAATACTTGAGAAAAGTATTAACGGAGATTACCAACATTGAGGTATTTGATCCTGAAAGGTTCCGCCAACTTCTCCCATGGAACATCGATCTTACCTCATAAATAAGAAAATAAAAACGATGCATACGCAATAACCTGAGATAATAATACTATCTCGGGCTATTTGTGTACACACCGCTGTTTTAACGACCGCTTACGTATTTTTTGAACAAAATAAAAAAGCCAGGTTACAAACCTGACTTCTTTACCTCTTAGTGCTTTGAAATATTCAGACGGTTCATCGCACGGCGTAACGAAACTTCAGCACGACGAAGATCATCGACATTATGCGTTTCTTTAGCCGTCGCAATCCGTTTTTCAGCACGTGCACGCGCACGTTCAGCACGCGATGCATCAATATTTTCCTTTCGCTCGGCAGATGATGCCACAACGGACAAGACGTTGTTTGAAAATTCAATAAAACCGCCGCTGACGGCAATTTCATCAAAACTGTCTTCTCCAGTCTTGACGCGTACTTCATCAATTGCAAGCGAAGCGAGCAACGGAACTCGATTCGGCATGATACCTACTTCACCAAGAGTAGTCTTGCAAACTGCCAAATCTGTCGTGTTATCATACACGACGCCATCCGGAGTAACGACATTCACAGTTAATAAGGACTTATCATCCATTGGACGCTACCTCCTTACTTGCTTGTCATTTTCTTTGCTTTTTCTACAACGTCTTCAATCGGACCGCATTGACGGAACGCATCTTCAGGAAGATCGTCATATTTGCCTTCAAGGATTTCTTTAAAGCCTTTAACAGTTTCTTCAACAGGTACGTATGATCCAGGAATGCCAGTGAAACGTTCGGCAACGTGGAAGTTTTGTGACAAGAAGAATTGGATACGACGTGCACGAGCAACGATAACTTTTTCTTCATCAGACAATTCATCCATCCCCAAAATAGAGATAATGTCTTGCAATTCACGATAGCGTTGAAGCACATGTTGAACTTCCGTAGCAACCTGATAGTGTTCTTCACCAACAATTTCAGGCGAAAGAGCACTTGAAGTTGATGCCAATGGATCAACGGCCGGATAAATACCTTGCTGCGTCAAAGAACGTTCCAAGTTGGTCGTAGCATCCAAGTGAGCAAACGTTGTTGCAGGCGCAGGGTCAGTATAGTCATCGGCTGGAACATATACAGCTTGAATAGATGTTACGGACCCTTTCTTTGTCGAAGTAATTCGTTCTTGCAATTGACCCATTTCAGTAGCCAATGTTGGCTGATAACCAACAGCTGACGGAATGCGACCAAGCAAAGCGGAAACTTCGGAACCGGCTTGCGTGAAACGAAAAATATTGTCAATGAAGAGCAACACGTCCTGGCCTTCAACGTCACGGAAATATTCCGCAATCGTCAAGCCGGTCAAAGCAACGCGCATACGTGCTCCAGGCGGCTCATTCATCTGACCAAAGACCATGGCCGTTTTTTCCAAAACGCCTGACTCTTTCATTTCATAATACAAGTCATTGCCTTCACGCGTACGTTCGCCAACACCGGTGAAAACGGAAATACCATTATGTTCTTGCGCAATGTTGTGAATCAATTCCTGAATAAGAACCGTCTTGCCAACACCGGCGCCACCGAATAAACCAATCTTGCCGCCTTTGATATAAGGTGCCAAAAGATCGATAACCTTGATACCCGTTTCAAGAATTTCAGTACCCGTACTCAATTCTTCATATGAAGGTGCATCGCGGTGAATAGGATCACGACGATGATCTTCTTCAAATTCCGGCCCATTGTCAATTGGTTCCCCCAAAACGTTGAAAACACGTCCCAAAGTATCCTTACCAACGGGCACACTGATAGAGCGACCAGTATCAACAACTTCTGCGCCACGCTTCAAACCATCCGTGGAATCCATTGCAATCGTGCGCATAACTCCATCGCCAAGTTCAAGCGTAACTTCGATGATTAAATCAGTACCATCTTCGCGCTTAACTTTTAAAGCATTGTTGATATCAGGTAAAGACTCGCTCAGAGGGAATTGGACATCGACAACAGGGCCGATAACTTGAACTACTTTACCGTAACTCATTTGTTAATTCCTCCTACTATTCTAATCTAAGGCAGCCTGTGCACCTGTGATTTCCGTAATTTCAGTCGTAATTGCACTTTGACGAGCTCGATTGAACTGCAATTCAAGTGACGAAATAACGTCTTTGGCATTATCCGTTGCGGACTTCATCGCAGTCGAACTGCATGCATGTTCAGAAGTCTTGGCATCAAGAATTGCGCCGTAAACCAAACTCTCCGCATATTGAGGTAAAATAACCTCTAAGATTGCATCCTGAGACGGTTCGGTCTCATATTCGATCTGATAATCATTTTCATCTTGTTCCGTCAAATCATCAGTTCCCATGTTTTCTGCAGAAATCGGGAGCATCTGTTCAGCACGGAAAACAGAAGTCAAAGTGTTCACAAAGTGGCTATAGCAAACGACCAATTGGTCATAAGCTTCATTGTCATACATCGAAACGATTGTCTCAACGATTGGACGAATTTCCTTAAACGTCGGTACATCGCTGACGCCACGATATTCATAAACAATGTTGTATCCACGCTTGCTGAAGAAATCAGCACCTGTGCCGCCAATAGCGATAATCACAGTATCTTCTGTGTTGTGGTTGCCGTTTTTAATCAAATCCATAGTCGACTTGATGACATTGCTGTTATAGCTGCCTACCAAACCGCGATCAGACGTGATAACGACAATCCCGGTCTTTTTGACCGGTCTTTGCTTAATCATGCTTAACGTATTGACTTTGCCATCTTGGCTCTTCCCAACCTCTCCGCTGACTGCGGAAGAATCCAGCAGGTGAGATTTTGCCAAGTGGGTGATGACACTGCGAATCTTGGATGAGTAAATCTGATAGTTGGCGGCATGCTTTTGAATCTGATTAAGCTTTGCCGTTGAAACCATCTGCATCGCACCCGTGATTTGTCCCGTCTTCTTGGTCGAAACGATTCGACGTTTAACTTCTTGCATAGAAGCAGGCATCAGTTCTCACCATCCTTTCTTATTCTGCGCTTGGTTGGAAAGTTTCTGCAAATTCAGAGATAGCAGCATCAAGCTTTTCCGTATCTGGCAACTTGCCAGTTGTCTTGATTTCATCCAAAAGATCCTTGTAATTGTTATCGAAGAAATCAAACAATGAATCTTGGTAAGCCAAAATATCATCAACGGCAACGGAATCGAGATATCCGTGTGTCAATGCATACAAGATGACAACCTGTTTTTCAACGGGAAGCGGCTTGTGCAACGGCTGTTTCAATACTTCAACAGTCCGACGACCACGATTCAATTTAGCTTGCGTAGCTTCATCAAGGTCTGAACCAAATTGAGCAAACGATTCAAGTTCACGATATGATGAAAGATCCAAACGAAGCGTACCGGCAACCTTCTTCATCGCCTTGATTTGCGCATCCCCACCAACACGGGAAACAGAAGTTCCGGCATCGATCGCAGGACGAACGCCTGAATAGAAATTATCGCTATCCAAGAAAATTTGTCCGTCAGTAATCGAAATAACGTTTGTCGGAATGTATGCCGAAACGTCGCCAGCCTTTGTTTCAATGAATGGGAGAGCAGTCATCGAACCTCCGCCAAGCTCATCGCTCAACTTGGCCGCACGTTCAAGCAAACGTGAGTGCAAGTAGAAGACATCGCCAGGATAAGCTTCACGACCAGGCGGACGTCTCAAAATAAGTGAAAGTTCACGATAAGCGTCAGCCTGCTTGGACAAATCATCATAAACGATCAAAACATGCTTGCCGTTGAACATGAATTCTTCCCCCATTGCCGCACCGGCATATGGAGCAAGCCACAACAACGGAGCCGGTGAAGAAGGACCGGCAGAAACAACGATCGTGTAGTCCATTGCGCCGTACTTGCGCAAAGTTTCAACCTGCGTGCGCACGGTTGATTCCTTTTGACCAATTGCAACATAGATACAAATCATGCCCTGACCTTTTTGGTTGATGATCGTATCAATAGCAATTGAAGTCTTACCTGTCTTACGGTCACCGATAACCAATTCACGTTGGCCGCGACCGATCGGAACCAAGGCATCGATTGCTTTAATACCTGTTTGCAAAGGTTCCGTAACAGATTGACGGTCCATAACGCCGGGAGCTTTATGCTCGACTGGACGTGTCTTATCTGTCTTGATTTCTCCTAAACCGTCGATAGGTTGTCCCAATGGGTTAACAACGCGCCCGATAAGAGCATCGCCTACAGGGACTTCCATGATGCGGCCGGTACGCTTAACGGTATCGCCTTCGCGAATACCCTTGAAACTACCGAGAACAACGATACCTACATCGTTGGCTTCCAAGTTTTGAGCCATTCCGTATGTACCGTCTTCAAATTGAAGCAGTTCACCGGATAAGGCATTATCAAGCCCGTTTGCACGCGCAACACCGTCACCGACGTATGTTACGGTACCAACTTCATCAACGGTAAGCTCATCTTTGTAATTTGCTAATTGTTGCTTGATAAGAGCACTGATTTCCTCAGCCTTAATGCTCATAAAAGTCTCACCTCTTTAAAAATCACTTTAATAACAGACGCTTGATGCTTTCAATCCTTGACTTGATCGAACCATCATAAACGCAGCTTTCTGATTGCATCACCACGCCGCCGATGATATCAGGATCAATCACTGAATCAACCAGGACTTTTTCGGCACCAACAACATTAGCAAACGAAGATGCAAGTTTTTCTTTTTGATCTTCATCCAATTCGATCGCAGTCGTCACTTTTACGCGTACTGTTTTTTCGAATTCGTCGTTCAATCTGTTAAATTCATCGATGACGTCTTCAAGGTTTGCAATTCGTCCATAGTCAAACAACATGTCCAAAAGATTCGTTGTAACCTCTGAAGCCCCATCTGTAATATTCTTGATCATGGCAAGCTTTTCTTCTTGTTTAATTGAAGGACTCGTCATGAACGTGATAAATTTTGGTTCTGCGTCGATAATTTTCTTGATTTCCGCCAATTCAAGAAGAACATCCGAACGAACGTCCTTTTCCTGAACGACTTCAAACAAGGCTTTGCCATAGCGCTTAGCTACTGTTTGTCTATCTAATGCCATTTTGCTTCCCCAACCCTTCGATGTATGAGTCTACCAAGGCTTTTTGATCCTCAGCATTCAATTCTTTTTGAATGATCTTAGAAGCAATTTCAATAGATAATTCAGCTACGTCGTTTTTAATTCCGGACATAGCTTCTTGACGCTGTTGCTCAATGTCTTTTTTGGCATTGTCTTTCATCGTCATGACTTCCGATTGAGCAGAATCAACGATGCTTGCCTTTTGCTGTTCGCCGTTTTGCTTCGCACGATCGATAATCTTTGAAGCTTCAACGTGAGAATCTTTCAAAGCTTCTTCACGTTGTGCAGCCAATTCCTCAGCTTTTTTGCGCGCATCTTCCGCAGAATCGATATCGTTTGCGATTTTGTTTGCACGCTTTTCCATCATCTCAGTTACGGGACCCCAAGCAAAATGCTTAACGGCTGCAATCAAGACTACAAATGTCAGCAAATAAAAGAGAAAGTCGCCCCATTGAACACCTTCAGCAGCACCGATTAAAAATGTTGCATTCATCTATTGACACCTCCTAATCTGACAATATCTAAAAACATATTGATAGAATAGGA
The DNA here is from genome assembly GCF_900113455.1 of Ligilactobacillus ruminis DSM 20403 = NBRC 102161. Taxonomy (GTDB): domain Bacteria; phylum Bacillota; class Bacilli; order Lactobacillales; family Lactobacillaceae; genus Ligilactobacillus; species Ligilactobacillus ruminis. Next base: position 5,796 of record NZ_FOPI01000007.1, read on the forward strand.
TTACTTGTTCAACAACATGAATGAAATAACAACGGCGATGATAGGAACGGCTTCAATCAAACCAACACCGATAAACATCGTCGTACGCAATTGACCGGAAAGTTCCGGCTGACGTGCCATTGATTCAAGAGTCTTGGAAATTACAAGACCGTTACCAATACCTGTACCGATAGCAGCGAAACCTGCGGCAAGACCCGCACCAAATAAAGCTAAACCTGTTGCCATAATATAAAATCCTCCTCGATTTTCCTATGTGTTATTCTTTTTCGACCTTTTGAGACATATAAACCATTGTCAACGTTACAAAGACGTAGGCCTGGATTGAACCAATAAATACTGAGAAACCTTGCCAAACCATCTCAAGCGGAAAGGCCGGAATCAATGTCCATGGTGCAGCCGCTTTTCCCAATTGTTGATAAATTACGGTCAGCAAAACTTCACCAGAATAGATATTCCCGTAAAGACGCAAAGCCAATGTCAAGAAATTCGTAAATTGTTCGATGATATTAATCGGGAACAATGCGGGCATCGGGCTGAAATAAGAATTCTTTACATAACCCTTAAACCCGAATTTCACGACACCCATCAAGTGGGACAGCAGCAATACAGCGAAGGCAAGTGTCAAAGTTGTCGCCGTAGAAGCAGTAGGACTCTTGATGTAGGTAATGCCACCAACGTTGACCTGGAAAATTAAACCAAGCTGGTTGGAGATGAAAATGAACATAAAAAGCGTAAACGCCAAAACGCCATACTTCTTGCCCTCTTCATCAGGAATTGCACTTTTGACAATTCCGTTGGTGAAATCAATTGCCCATTCAAGAACGTTCTGTTTTCCGTTTGGTTTCATCTCCACCTTTCGAGACAGCCAAAATACTAAGAAAAATACGATAAGTGCTGCAACGAAACCTGACAGACAGTTTCCGACATTGAAAGGAATACCAAAAAGCTTCAATACTTGAGCTTCTTCACTCACAAAGTCTCACCTCTTTTCAAATGTGATCAATACGGTCAAACATCTTGGTCGAACCATAAGGATAAAGCAAGACAAAGACACAAAAATATCTTTGAATACAACTGAAATAATACCACCATTTACGTGAAAATACAAAGCAGAAAAAACAGGTTTTTCATGGCATTTTCGCGAAAAGTTGTGAAGAAATACGTATAAAGACTGATGAAAATGTGTATTTTCAAAGGCTTATAGCGCTTCCAAGGTAATTTCAAATTTATTTCTTATTTTCAGAATTTTCTGACATTTTGTTTATTTTGTTCCAAATAAACGGTCGCCTGCATCTCCCAATCCCGGAACGATATAACCGTCTTCATTCAAATGATCGTCCAAAGAAGCAGCAAAAATATCAATGTCCGGATGCGCCTCTCGCAAAGCCTTGACACCTTCAGGAGCCGCTACCAGACAAACGAACTTGATGGACTTGGCACCGCGTTTCTTCAAAGCATCAACGGCCATGATTGCAGATCCGCCCGTCGCAAGCATCGGATCGACGATGAACATGTCTCGATCACCAAGATCACCGGGCATCTTCACGAAATATTCGTGCGGCTGAAGAGTTTCCTCATCACGGTACATCCCGATATGTCCGACTTTTGCCGCCGGAATCAAATTCAATATCCCTTCGACCATTCCAAGGCCCGCGCGAAGAATCGGAACAATGACGACTTTCTTTCCGGCAAGACGCTTCTTGACCGTCTTGCCCATCGGTGTTTCGATTTCAACGTCTTCAAGTGGCATGTCTCTTGAAACTTCATATGCCATCAGCGTTGCAATTTCATCGACGACCTGTCGAAATTCGCGCGTTCCGCAATCCTTTTTTCGAATAATCGTTAATTTGTGTTGAATCAATGGATGGTCCAAGACCTCGAATTTTCCCATGATATCCACCTGTCGTATAAAATACGGACAATCATGGCCCCGTGTGGTTATTCGGCCATGCTTGAGAAAGAAAATACGACTTTTCCTTTCCTTAATTGTTTTTGCCGCAAACATCGCATCCGATATTCCGATCGAAGTCCTTAAAAATTGGTCGGAATCCGTTTTTGCATGATTGTAACCAGCAGTAATATCCACCCCGCATTCTGCTCTTTCTGTGGATATCGACTTTTTTGACTATGACCTCTTTCCGGTCCTGCTTTTACATAATAATTTTAGCCGAAACAAAACTTTTTTTCTATAAAATTATACCAAAAGAGAGTCTCCAAATCATCAGACACTCCCCCCAAATCAAATTTTGTCAAAAAAAACGTTTCCGGCAGACTTTTTCAGTCGATTCATGTATGCTTCGCCAAGTCCTGCTTCTTTCACTCCTGCACACAAAATAAAGTCGACCTTTTCTTCTGAATCAAAATAACGCAACCCGGCAAACAGGCGACGACTGGCATCAAAAACCGTGTCCCCCAAGCTATATGACAGTTTCTTTGGAAGATCTGCATTTTTTAAAACTTCATTGAATGCCATCACGCCGACACTTTCCTGCCTGTTTTCGCGCCACAAAAGAGCCTTGTCCCATTCTCCTGCTTTGACGATCAGAACCTGAGCATCCGGCGCATAGTGCTTATACTTCATTCCAGGGGCTTTTGGGACTTCTTTCATGCCGACCCTGTGTTTGTCTGATAAAACGGTTTCCCTGAGCACTTCTTCAAGCTGCTCAACGGTCACTGCACCAGGTCTCAAGATAACCGGATGCTCCGAACTCAGATCGATGATTGTTGATTCGACTCCGACCCGAGTCGGTCCGTCATCCAAAATCCCGGCAATTCGTCCTTCCAAATCATGATAAACATGCTGTGCGGTCGTCGGACTGGGCTTTCCGGAAGAATTGGCGGAAGGACCGACAATGGGAATGCCTGCCGATTCAATCAGCTTAAGCGTTGCTTTGTTTTGAGGCATGCGAAAAGCGGCCGTTTCCAGTCCGCCAGTGACTGCTTTCGACAGTGCCCCTTCTTTGATTTTCAAAATCATCGTCAACGGTCCGGGCCAAAAAGCATCCATCAGCTTAACCGCTCTTTCAGGCAAGCTTTCGACATACTCCTCAACCATTTTTCGTGAAGAAACCGTTACAATCAAAGGATTGTCAGAGGGTCTTCCCTTTGCCAAATACACTCTCTTGACTGCCTGCTCATTTGTCGCATCTGCACCGAGACCATACACGGTTTCTGTGGGAAACGCGATTAATTCTCCAAGGCGCAGTTCATTTGCCGCTTTTTCGATTTCGTCGGTTGTATAAATTTTAGTAATCAGCATCTTTTTCCCTTTCCAAGCTCAAAAACGAACTCTGACCATCCGATCATGTCCGCTTTCATCTTTTTTAAGCGTAACTTCTGCTTTCGGATAAGCCTTTTCAAACATTTCAACCACGGCTTTTCCCTGTAAAAATCCAATCTCAAGATATAAGCTGCCATCATTTTTAAGATGATCTTTTAGCTGGCGACAAATTTTTTGATAAATCGCAAGGCCATTGTTTTCAGCAAACAAGGCCAGCGTGGGTTCATGTTCCAACACGCTCTTATCCATGTACTTTTTTTCTGATTCGGCAATGTATGGAGGATTTGACACGATGATGTCAAATTTGCCGTCAATCGCATCAAAAACGTCGCTCAATTTGAATTCAGCATTGATCTTCAATCGTTTGGCATTTTTTTGGGCAACCCCCAAAGCCTCCGAAGAAACATCACTAAGCATTCCATTCCACAAAGGCTTTTCGGCCTTAAGCGTCAAACCGATTGCTCCGCTTCCGGTTCCGATGTCTAAAAATTCAGCATCCGTCCCAGGATTATCATGCAGAATCCATTCCACCAAATCTTCAGTCTCAACCCTCGGAATAAGCGTGCTTTCATTGACAAAAAAAGTCCTCTTGAAAAAGACCGCTTTTGAAAGCACATATTGCGGAGGAATCCCTTCGGCGCATTTTCCAACGTTTTGCCTGAAGACCTCAAAGTCTTCCTTCGAGAATTCATCGCGATAGTGCATCAACAAATGCGTAACGTCCCAGTCCATCTGACCGCAAATCAGCATATCGATCGTGCTGCGTTCCATTCCGTGATCGTCAGCAAAAGAAAAAGCCCATTTCTGGGCTTCAAAAACATTCATCTTATCAGCCATTTTGCAATTCTTCCAAAGCTTTGGTCTGATCATAGAGCACGAGCGCATCGATAACGTCATCCAACTCGCCATTCATGATTCTGTCGAGCTTGTTGAGCGACAAGCCGATGCGATGATCCGTCACGCGATTTTGCGGATAATTGTAGGTTCTGATTCTCTCGGAACGATCACCGGTTCCGACGGCAGACTTGCGATTTTCGTCATATTCGCTTTGTTCCTGCGATTTGTAGTAATCGTAAACGCGCGCTTTCAAAATTTTCATTGCCTTCTCACGGTTCTGCTGCTGCGAACGCTGATCTTGCATCGCAACAACGATTCCCGTTGGGAGGTGAGTCATTCGAACGGCAGAACTGGTTTTGTTGATGTGCTGTCCGCCGGCACCGGACGAACGATAGACGTCAACTCTGATATCTTTTGGATCAAGATCGATTTCAACGTCTTCTTCTTCCGGCATCACAACGACAGTTGCAGTCGAAGTATGAACGCGTCCTGCCGATTCCGTTACTGGAACTCGCTGAACACGGTGTGCTCCGCTTTCGTACTTGAGCTTTGACCAAACGTTTTTGCCATTGATGGTAAGCGCAATTTCTTTAAATCCCCCGACCTCAGTCATATTTTTGTCAATGACTTCAATCGACCATCCTTGCCGTTCGGCATATTTGCTGTACATCGAAAACAGATCTGCAGCAAACAGACTTGCTTCATCACCGCCGGCAGCACCGCGAATCTCCATGATAAGGTCTTTGCCATCGTTAGGGTCTTTTGGCAAAAGCAAAATTTTGATCTCTTGTTCAAGTTTCTGCTTTTCATTTTTTGAATCAGAAAGTTCTTCCTTGACCATTGCGGCCATTTCGTCATCAAGCCCTGTAGAAAGCATTTCCTCATCGTCTTTTATCTGCTGCACGACCTGTTTATATTTTTCATATTTCTCAACCGTTTCGCGCAAATCGGCCATTTCCTTGGACAGTTCCATAAAACGCTTGGAATCTGCAATCACGTCAGGATCCGATAAAAGTTCGCCTAATTCTTCATAGCGATCTGCCAGCATTTGAAGCCTGTCGAATAGTTTATCCATTTTCATTCTCCTTTTCAATAATATGTGCGTTTTTCATTGGCGGAAAGAAATAATGCTTGCGACAAACCGGATAATACGATTCGTTTCCGCCGATTAAAATCTGTTCTCCGTCATAAACGGGCTTTCCATCATTAACACGCAGGTTCATTATTGCTTTCTTGCAGCAAAACCAGCAAATCGTTTTCATTTCTTCTATTTTGTCTGCATAGAGCAATAAATATTTTGATCCCTCAAACAATTCGTTTCTGAAATCGTTTTTTAATCCAAAAGTCATTACGGGAATCTTTAGCTCATCAACGACTTTCGTCAATTCCAATACATGGTGTTTCGACAGAAACTGGGCTTCGTCCACCAGCACGCACGATGCGTCGGGATTGATCGAAACGACCTTTTCATACAGATCGTCTTCGTCAAACACCGGAACTGCTTTGCGTTTCATCCCTATTCGACTCGAAACGTATCCGACCGAATCGCGGTCATCGATTCCGCTTGTCATGATGATGACGCTCTTGTTTTGTTCCTCATAATTATGAGCAACTTTAAGGATTTCTATCGTTTTGCCACTGTTCATTGCGCCGTAACGAAAAAAAAGCTGTGCCACTTGATAAGCCCCCATCTGAAAAAATTCGTTCCTTTCAAGTATATATTATTCGCGCAAAAATTTCATCACTAAAAATTTTTTGTCCGAACAAAATACGTGCCTTATGCAAAATTCATGGTAAAATGTTTTTGATGTATCTAGAATTGGAGGAAGTAAAATGTCTTTCAGAAGTTCACTTGCAATTCTAGCCGGAAAGTCTTCCCGCTGGTTTTTGCATAACTTTATGCACGGAGGAACCTCTCTTCCCGGCAAATTGACCCTCAAAATTGATCCGAACGTGCTTCAAACCCTTGCCAAAGACTACGAAATCATTGTCATCACAGGCACGAACGGCAAAACTCTGACCACGGCTTTGACGGTCAAAGTCCTTGAATCAAAATTCGGTCACGTTCTGACCAATAAGAGCGGTTCAAACATGAAACAAGGTATCGTCACTGCATTTTTATCGGATAAAGTTTCAGAAAAATCCGGCAAAAAGCTGGCCGTCCTCGAAACGGACGAAGCTAATGTTCCGATTATCTGTCGCTACGTAAGTCCTTCAATTTTTGTTTTGACCAATCTTTTCCGCGATCAGATGGATCGCTACGGTGAAATCTACACGACTTATGATAAAATTCTGACCGGAATTCGCATGCATCCCGATGCGCTCGTGATTGCCAATGGAGATGCTCCGATCTTCAACAGCAAAGAATTGAAAAACAAGGTCGTTTACTACGGTTTTGCAGACAAAGAAGAAGAAGATCAAAAAGCTCCCGCAAATACCGATGGTCTGCTTTGTCCGCGCTGCCACCATATTCTGCATTTTAAATACAGAACCTACAGCAACCTTGGTAAATATTTCTGTCCCGAATGCGGTTTTAAACGACCTGAACTGACGTATTCGCTAAATCAGATCAGTTCTCAGTCGCCACAATCATCTGTTTTTGAAATTGACAGCGCAAAAGTCGAGCTGCATATCGGCGGAACCTATAATATCTACAATGCCCTGGCAGCATATTCAGTCGGCCGAACCCTGGGACTTTCAGGAGATGAATCCGCACGAGCTCTGAGCGATAACGACGAAAAAGTCTTTGGCAGACAGGAAGTCATCAACATCGACGACAAACAGACGACTTTGATTCTGGTCAAGAACCCGGTCGGGCTCGACCAGGTTCTTGAAATGATTTCAACCGACAAGGAACCCTTTTCACTGGCAGTCCTGCTTAATGCCAATTATGCTGACGGAATCGATACAAGCTGGATTTGGGACGGGAACTTCGAAGGACTTCCGTTTGACAGAATTCCTTCCGTTTTAACGGGCGGAGAGCGCTATAAGGATATCACTTTCCGTTTGCGAGTTGCCGGCGTTCCTGAAAAAAACTTCAGTCAGCGCGAAAAGCTCGAAGACGTTGTTTCGTTTATCAAACAGATGCCGACTGATCATGTCTACGTTTTGGCAACATATACTGCCGTTTTGCAGTTGCGCAAGCTTTTGAGCGAACAAAGATATATCAAAGGAGGGATGGACTGATGGGCTACTTGCTTCATTTGGCACACTTATACGGCGATCTTTTGAACACTTACGGAGACATCGGCAATGTTTTGGTGCTTGAGTATTATGCAAAACAAATGGGCATCGAGTTTACCAGCGAAATCGTCTCGATTGAACAGGACTTCGATGAAAAAAAATTTGATCTTGCCTTTTTCGGCGGCGGTCAGGATTTTGAGCAGGCAATCGTTTCAAAAGACATTCAGCGCATGAAGGAATCTTTGACGACATTCATTGAAGACGATGGCCCGATGCTTGCCATCTGCGGTGGCTATCAGCTTCTTGGTCAATACTATATCGGTGCTCACGGTGAAAGAATCGAAGGTATTCATGCCTTGAGCCATCATACTGAAAGTCAGATCAACCATCGTTTCATCGGTGACATTACGATTAAAAACGAAGAAACCGGCGAAACATACCATGGTTTCGAAAACCACAACGGATTGACTTTTCTTGGAGAAGATGAAAAGCCGCTCGGAATCGTCATTTCAGGAAATGGCAACAACGGAAGCGACAAGACTGAAGGAGCCATCTACAAAAACGTCTGCTGCTCATACTTCCATGGACCGATTCTTGCAAGAAACGGTCTTTTGGCCAAGCGTTTGCTGCTCGCTGCGTTAAAACGCAAATATCCGAATGATGATTTTTCAAAACAGGAAGCGTTGGAAATCAAGGCAACTTATTAATGAAACGTAAACGTTTCGGGGCGAGGAATTTGTTTTCTCGTCTTTTTTGCGTCTCTAATTGCTAAAAATAGGCTGCAAAAAGTCCCGTTTCCTCTTGAATTAAATGAAATATCGAACAATGCGGTCGGTTTTTGACTGATTTTGTCCAGCATTCCCTTAATTTCGATGTATAAAACTACTCTTTTTAGTTAAATACAGTGACGCTCAACCAATCTATCCAAGATTTCATTCAAATTTAAGGACACGTGTTGCTTTGAGTTATTTCCATCACCACGGACAATTGTCACGCATACACAAAAAACCGGAATAGATTTGCAATTGATTACAAATCATCCGGTTTTTAAATTTGAGGCATAGTTTTTCAAGCCTGTTCAAATTCAAATATTTAAATTAAGCTTTTTGACCAGGTTCAGAAGCGATAATCATGACGTTGCCTGAAACGGTCCATTCCTTAACATCAAATGGAAGAACGAAGTGAACGCCTTTTTCAATTTCATAATCCTTGCCGTCAACCGTCAGCTTGCCTTTGCCGTCCAAAACGGATACGAGCGTATAAGGTGCTTCTTCGCGCTTGAACGTTGCGCTGCCGCCCTTAAGAACCCATCTGTAGACGGCGAAGAAGTCAGTCGAAACAAAACGCGTAACCTCAGCATCGCCAACTTTATATTCCTTGCGGTCAATCTTTGGATCCACATGCGGAACGTTCGTAACGTCGATTGATTGCTTAATGTGAAGTTCGCGCTTTTGCCCCGTTGTTGCATCAACGCGATCAAAATCATAAAGACGGTATGTCGTGTCAGAGCTTTGCTGCGTTTCAAGCACCATGATGCCGGCGCCGATTGCATGAATCGTACCAGAAGGAACGTACAAAAAATCACCAGGTTTAACGGGAACTTTGCGTAAAAGCTTGTCCCATTCATGATTCTCAATCATTTCAGCTAATTCTTCACGACTATTCGCATGATGACCATAGTACATCTGCGCTCCTTCATCAGCAGCCAAAATATACCAGCATTCCGTTTTGCCGAGTTCGTGTTCGTGTTCTTCGGCATAAGCATCGTCAGGATGGACTTGAACGGAAAGATCTTTTTTGGCATCCAAAATCTTTGTCAAAAGCGGAAAAACGTCACCTTCAGCATTCCCGAATGCTTCGCGATGCTTATTCCAAACTTCGTCAAGAGTCATCCCTTTGTATGGTCCGTTAATGACCGTTGCAGGACCATGCTTGTGTGCTGAAATTGCCCAGCATTCACCCGTATGATCACTTGGAATGTCGTATCCGTAAACAGTATTTAAACGATTGCCGCCCCATATTTTTTCCTGGAAGACAGGCTTTAAAAACATTGGTTCCGTCATCAAAATCACCTCTAAAAATGTATATACATATTATAGCATAGCTTTCTTGTTTTTGCACAAAATATTTGTAAACATTTTCATCTACTTTTATTGATTTTCTTTTAAATAACACTCGATGATCTTATCGCGACAATCAAGAAATTTTTGATTGTCCGAAGTCGGATGCACGCGGTTGGTCAAAACAACCAATGCTGATTGCCGTTTCTTGTCAATCAAAATAAACGTTCCGGTAAAGCCGGTATGGTAAAGACAAGGTGTTCCATCATAAGAAAAACGCAGATCCCATCCTAAAGAGCGGCCAAGATGTCTGTTTGGAGTATGATCTTGGAACAGGCTCCTGATTGTTGCATCAGACACGACCGGCTTGTGCGGATCATTTTCAAGCATCCAGTTCGAAAAACGCACCAAATCATTGAGACTCATAAACAATCCGGCAGATCCGCAATGTTTGCCAAGAATAAACGCCTTTGGATCATGAACGATGCCTTGAATCAATCCACGTTTTTCAGTGTATTCCGTCGGTACGCATTTGTCGCTTGAAGGGGTAAAAGTACTTTCTTTCAATCCGAGCGGTTTGAGAACTTCTTGTTCAATCGCATCCTGGACCGGCATCCCGTATATTTTTTCAATAATCTGTCCCAAAAGAATCGGACCGATATCTGCATAGACGACTTTCTTTTCGAACCAGTCGCCGACTTTTAACGTATATAAAGCATCCATCAGCTCGGTTGCAGAAAGTCCATTGCGATTTTTGATATATCCGGTAAGCGCCGACGTATGAGTCAATAAATGCCTGAGGGTGACTCTTTTGTCACTGAATTTTTCAAGATAGTCACATACCCGATCATCAACCGTTAACTTTCCAATCTCCTGCAAATGCAAAATCAAAGTCGTCGTCCCGATGACTTTTGTCAAAGATGCAACATCATACAGCTTGCCATACGTCAATTTCTTTTTGAACGGAACCACCTGTTCCATTCCAAAAACTTCGCTTTGAACGTATCCGTCCTTGATCATAGCATACGAGACGCCAGGAACGATGCCTTCCTCAGCCAATTTATGAATCAAGGACGTTGTTTTTTCATTAATCAATCTTTTCACTCTCTTGCTTAATCTGGTTTACATATTTTATTTCGAAATTGCCGTTTTTGTAATCTATCAGGCTGGCTCGCGAATTATCGACCAAAAATAACGGCACCTCGCCTTTCAAACTTTCAATGAAGTTGGAAAGAATCAGGCCATGCGTAACGATCAAAATATTAGCATCCTGATCAGGATATTCTTGCGCAATCGTTTCAAGTGCCCGCCTGAAACGTTTTTCCAAATGAACCGAGGTTTCGATTTCTTCTTCGCCGTCCATTGTTCTGAACAGCTCGGTCAGCTCTGCCACGTGCTCATCATTTGCAAAAGCACGCAAAATCCTGCGCAATCCAAGCGTTCTGAGCGCAGTCGGAATTACCGTCATGTTGTTTGCTTCTTCAAATTTTCCAAAGCTCAGTTCACGCAAGTCTGGATCACGGTATACGGGCGGACATCCTCGCTTGTTTTCCGAAAGGATCAATTCGGCAGTTTCATGAGTTCGCTTAAGATCGCTCGTATAAACGGCCGTAAATCGAATATTTTGCAACTCCTTGCCAAGTCGCTTCGCCATTCGTTTGCCTTTTTTGGTCAACGGCGAGTTGGTTGTTCCTTGGAGTCTTCTTGAGCGATTTAATCTCGTTTGTCCGTGACGAACCAAATAAAAATGAATCGTAGCCATGAATCTTCTCACCTCATTTCTTGGAATCGTGTCTAATTATATTATAGTACGACATGCAAAACGTTTCATTCTTTTTTCAAAATCCAGTGCTTGCGGCATCAAAAATTCAATTTTAAAAACAGCGCATCCGAGTTGATTCGAAATGCGTTTATCAAAAAAAGGCTGGAAAAAAAGTCCCGTTTTTCTCTTGAATTAAATGAAATACCAAACGAAGACGGTCGATTTGCGACTGCTTTTGTCAGTCATTTTTTAAATACAGTGCTGCTCAACTAATCTAGTCAAAATCTCATTCAAATTTGCCACCGGCCTCTTTTCGGCTGTTTCCATCACGGAAAGCGATTGTCATGCATACAAAAAAACCGAATCAGACTTGCGATTGCTTGCAAATCATCCGGTTTTTCAATTTGAGGCATAGTTTTTCCCAGCCTCTTTTCAGATTGAAACGTCAACGATCGAAGTCGAAAAAACGCTTATCAATCTTATTCTATTCATATGACAGCTCTACAAAATACGCGGCCCGCTTTTTTAAGTGTGAAGTCGTTGCCCAAATTTCGTGAAAGCCGATGCTTTTTTTGCCAAGCTGATTCCAATAATAATCAAGCAGGCTTCCATGCTGCTCTAAAAAACTGTCTTCCAAACGATTGACCATCAGCTTATTGTCCGGAAAATAAATATCCGCATCGGAAACTTTGACGGTATCTTTGACAAAAATCTGAACCACGTTCGTACAATGCGATTTGACAATATATCGTTCCTCTGGATGTCGCTTCAAATACGAAAGAAGATTGAAAATAGAATCTGAATTGCTTGCCATGTCTGCCCTTCTCTCTTAAAAAACATGCTGAATCTCAAAATGGCCGCTTAATTTCAAGCCATTTTTCTCACTGAGAATACGATCAAAAAATCGATGAAAACAAAAATTGACGTTGCCAAAAAGACGCTCTGATAACTGAATATGCTTGAAACCGCAGAACCGATCATTGGTCCAAACATCCCTCCTGCCGCTTGAAACGACTGATTCCAACTGAATATTCTGCCAAACGCCTCGTGCGGAACCGAGATCGTCAAAACGGTCTGAACGGCCGGAAGCATTGCTGCATTCGCCATGCCTAAAGCAAAGCGTAAACCTCCGAGCGAAACCGGACTCGATGCAAAATACATCGGAATAAACAAACAAGTTGCCAAAATCAAACCAAGCATCAAAATTTTTAGCGGTCCGACCTCATCCATCTTGTTTCCTAATCTCGATGCAACAAGCAAAGTGCCAAACCCGGGCATTGCAGCAACGATGCCGCTAACAAACGAAATATTGCCGACGCCATGCATTAATTGTTTGACCAATAAGCTTATGATTGGCGAAATTGACATCAATGACATTTGAACCAACAGCGTAGTTGCAAACATGAAGAAAATCAGGCGACGATTTTTCAAACCTGCAAAAACTTCCTTCATCGGCTTCATTTCTTTAGCAGGAATCGGCGTAAAGTGCTCTTTTGTCGTCAAAGTCATCAAAAAGACGATTCCCATCAAGACGCCAAATATCATAAACGGGGCACGATATCCGAAAATACCAGCAATCGCGCCTCCAAACATTGGACCAAGCAAGTTGCCGGTCACGCTGGCAGTCATCATTTGCGACATGATGGCCCCAGAATGTCCCTTTGGAGCTTCACCGGCCATAAAGGCCGTCGAGTTGTTGATGTAACCAGAAAAAGCTCCCTGCAAAAGTCTCAAAAAGATAATCATGTAGACGTTGGTTGCAAGCCCGGTCAAAAAAACGGTAAACGTCATCACGCCGGAAGCACGCAGGCACATCAGCTTGCGCCCTTTTCGATCTGCCAGATTGCCCCAATAAGGAGAAACAACGGCCTGAGCAAAATAAGTAACCGAAAATGCCAATCCGGAATAAAAATTGATTTGCGTCCGGCTGTAATGGCCGAAACTTTCAATGTAAAGAGCCATAAACGGCATTGTCATCGAAAAACCAAGTCCAGTGATGAAACACCCTAGCCAAAGAGTCAAAAAAGTTCTTCGCCAAGAAGCCGGCATATCCTTGTAAATCAAAAAACATCACTCCTCGCTAGATACTTTCAATTATCACTCTTACTCAAAAATTTTTCAATATCCAATCTCTTGTGCAGCGCTTTCTTATTAAGATTAGTTTTCCTTTAACATTAAAATTCTAATCATCAAGATCTTCTTCAATGTTAAGTCCGAAAATTTCAGCTTCCGGTGAATCGCTCGGTGCAGGATGAACTACTAAAATTGCAATTGCACCTTTTTCCGAAACGTATCCAGCAAACAGGCAGACTTCTTCAACAACGTATGCCAAGCCGTCGGAATTGTAGATATACTGTCCTGCAACAGGCATTGTCTCAAAAGCAGTCTTATTCATCCGATAAAACGAACCGGATGAGTCATGCATTACAAGCAAAACTTTATTCATTCAAAAACCCTCCTTGACTTGAAAAAAGAGCCGCCTCTTTATGAAACGGCTCATGAAGCCGCTAATATCCTAAAAGCAGCTAGACATAATTAAACATTGATGACTTTTTCCAAAAAAGATTTCGTCCGTTCGTTTTGCGGATGATCAAAGACCTCTTCAGGCGTTCCTTCTTCGACAACGTTTCCATCAGCCATGAAAACGACTCGATCGGCGACTTCTTTTGCAAAACCCATTTCGTGGGTAACAACGACCATCGTCATTCCTTCTTTGGCCAATTTCTTCATTACGTTCAAAACATCCCCGACCATTTCAGGATCAAGTGCTGAAGTGGGTTCATCAAACAACATGATATCAGGTTTCATTGCCAAAGCACGAGCAATTGCAACGCGCTGCTTTTGTCCGCCTGAAAGCGAGGCTGGCATTGCATCAAACTTATCTTCCAAACCAACAGTTTCAAGAAGATTCCGTGCCTGTTTTTCTGCTTCCTCTTCAGACATTTTGCCAAGTTCAACAGGTGCCAGCGTAATATTTTTGCTGACGCTCAAATTGTTGAACAAATTGAAATGCTGAAAAACCATGCCGATGTTTTCACGAGCCTTATCGATATCGGTCTTCGGATCACTGATGTCCTGACCGTCAATCACGATTGTTCCGGAAGTAGGTTCTTCAAGTTTGTTCAGACATCTTAGAAGCGTACTTTTGCCCGACCCGGAAGGCCCGATCAAAACAACGACTTCATTGTTTGCTACTTTAAAATCAATTCCTTTTAAAACATGATTTGATCCATAGTTTTTAACAAGATTTGTAACGTTAACTTTCAATTCTGCCATTAGTCTTTAATCCTCCGTTCTACCCACTTTGATAACAGCGTCAACACTGTGATGAGAACCAAGTAGATTACTGCAACGATCGTCCAAACACGGAACCCTTCAAGGTTACGTGCAATAATAATCTTGCCGGTCTGCGTCAGTTCAAGCAAACCGATAACAGAAAGAATCGAAGTATCCTTCAAGGTAATGATAAATTGATTGATAAATGAAGGTATCATGATTTTGATTCCTTGAGGCAAAACAACCTTGCGCATCGCTTTTCCAAACGGAAGGCCAAGACTCCTGGCAGCTTCCATCTGTCCTGAATCAACGGCTTCGATTCCGCCTTTGACAAATGCCGCAATATATGCGCCTTCATTCAGCATCAACGTAATCACGCCCGCAACGAATGCCGGAATCTTGCTGCCGGTCAAACTTGGAATTCCGTTATATATGAACAACGCCAAAACAATCAACGGCAAGCCGCGGAAAATATAAATAACCGCCCCTGAAACTCCTTGGGCAATCTTATTCGGAACAACTCCTAAGAAACCAATCAAAATTCCGAACAGCGTCGCACAGATAATTGAAATAACCGTAAGCTTGATTGTTTCAAACAAACCAGAAACGATTACTCCGCCGTTTTCTTTAAGCAATCCGATAATCGTATGACTGTTTGCAGCTTTTTCCTTTTTGGCATGCGTAGCCTTTTCGCCAGTGTAGCGTTCGATGATCTTGTCGTATTCACCGTTCTTTTTAAGTTTGGCCAAACCTTCGTTGAACATTTTCATAAGTTCTTTGTTATGGCCTTTCTTGACCGCAAATCCGTAATCTCCAATATTTGTCGACTTGGTTGCAATTTTAAGTCCCAAACCGGTTTTAACTCCATAGGCCAAAACGGCGCTGTCTTCAAAACATCCAGCCGAATTTCCGTTTTTGACATCGTTGTACATATTGTCGGAATCATCAAAAGTTACGACCTTGAATCCATATTTGTCCTTGATTGAGTTGGCATAATCAGCACCGGAAGTACCGGTTTTTACGGCAACTTTCTTGCCTTTCAAATCTTTTAAGGATTTAAAGTCGCCATTAGGCTTGACGCCCATGACGATTCCCGATGAATAATAAGGATCGGAAAAATCAAATTTGGCTTTGCGTTCGTCCGTAATCGACATTCCGGCAATTACGCCGTCCGCCTGGCCGGAACTGACCGATTGAACGGCAGCATTGAATCCGACAGGACGAATCTTAATTTTGAAGCCTTCCTCTTTCGCAATCGCACGAATCAAATCCATGTCAATCCCGACGTATTTATTGTCTTCGTTGGCATAGACAAATGGGGGAAAGGTAACATCAGTATCAATAACGTAAGTCTTTTCAGATGCTTGCGCAGTCGAAGACGGCTGGACCGTGAACCCTATCATGAACAACCCTAAAAAAGCACATAGCATTGAAACAATTTTTTTCATTAGCGAACTTCCCCTTCTCTAAAAAATGGTATGGTCTCAGTATAGCATATGATTGTCACAAAATGCTACATTAAAGCATTATAATCTTTTTTTAATAATCTACGGAACCCGCTATCTTTTCATGTTTGTGTGATTTTTTGCATCTTTAAAAATTTTCTTCTTGAAATCATCGAGCTTCTTTTTGGACTATTCAAAAATTGAATTTTTATTAAACACAGCACGAAGTCTTTGCATGCTGCATGAAAAGCAACTGCCGACAAGGCGTTACTTTTTATGACATTTAAAAACCGTTTCGAAACTGTTTTTCTTTTAAATTAGTCATTTTTTGCCTAACTAGCCTTGAATTAATCTATATATAATTTAGTGCAAAACAAACAGTTTCATACTTCATCGTTTTGTTCGTTGATTTTAATTAGCCATTTCAAATTTCCTTTCAGAATTATTAATGCAAATCTTTTGATCATCGATTCTGTCAATTTTAATAAATTGGTTGTCTGAGAGTTCCTCAACCAATTTATCAATTGCTCGCGTCGATCCTTGTACCTGCATCTCGACCGTTCCGTCTGCAAGATTTTTAACCCATCCGGTCAGTCCAAGTTCGTTTGCGAGCATCGTCGAACGATACCTGAACCCCACGCCTTGAACTTTTCCGTAAAAAATCAAATGAAGCCTTACTTTATCGCAATCTTGATATTTTGCGCTGAATTTTTGCAAAACTGCCTTTTCTTTTTGAACCGGCTCAGACAGTTGTCCGAACCACTTTTTAATTCCATCAAACATTTTGATTACCTCGCTTTAGAAAAATGCCATTTAAATTATCTCAATACCGGCAAGCACGCTCAGAACTATGACGACCTTTTCTTTTATTTCCAAGCGTTTTCCGTATTCTTTTCTCGCATATGCATAAAGTGCCAGTCCTGGCAAATACAGTACGAACAGTCCCAATGCCTGCCAATATCTAAACATCAAAAGTACCCAGATCTGCGGCACGATGACACCGATCCCAATCAACAAGTTCCCATATTCCTCGTGCTCGTAGCTGTATTTAATTTGGTCCAGTCCGACAAAAAGAGAAGCCCCCTTCAAGTCCGTAAAATGCCCACACCATCACCATTAAAGATGATGAAATCTGCTTAAAAACACTTGTTGACTGATATGTACCAGAAATAGTGCGGCCATTGACTTTTCCCCAAAGATCCGCTGTTAAGATTCCTGCTTTGAAACTGACTGCCATTACAACGATAAACAAGGTCAAAGGGATGACTTTGGCACAAGTCACGATTGCATTTATGAATGATGCGGATTTTATACCGCGATTTACCAAAAAAGACAAAAACCACAAGATAAAAATTGAGCTGACGCTTTTTAAAAAGTTGCCCATCCCCCTCAATTCAGGCATAAAAAAACCGATTGCGCCAGAATCATCGCATAAGCAACGTTGCCCATCCATCCCGATATCCAATAGGTCCATCCTGACATGAATTCTCCCATTGGCCCGAAGCATTTGCCTGCATAGCCGAAAATCCCTGATTCAGATTGTTTTTGTCCCAAATTATTCAGCGAAGCAACCAGGCAAAACGTCCCGGTACCAACAATCAGCCACGCAATTAATGCTGGTCCCGGTGACGCTGCCTTTGCCAAATCGTTGCTAAGTCCAAAAATACCGGTGCCGATTGAAGATCCGACAATGCTGGTGGTCAAATCAAACTTTGTTTCTTTTTCATTACTTCAAGCAAGACGCATAAAAGATCAAAAGACGTCTCGATGCTCCTTTCTCAATATTTTCCAGCTGTCGCAGGCCTTTTTTTGCATACGCTCCTGCTTTTTTCAGCCGACCGCTTTCTTGATATTTTATATTATGTGAACGGAACTCGACACTAAAGTACCGAGCTTCCTAGTGGCAATAGCTACTTTTTAGCTATTATTCCTAAAAAACGTTTAGGCAATGCGTATTTAAAATACGGTAGTCATTTAAGACTCTCCAAGATATATCGCACTCGTTTCGCAAGCTCAGAGTGATACGCCTACATCAAATCTTATAGCCATTTAAGACGACAAGGTTCTGTCTCGCCTATATTTCTAATTAACAGTTTAAATTCAATGGTTTAATTGCTGTTTTTATTTTGCCTTCTTTGTATAATTTCAAGCTTTCTTTATATTTGATATGTTCTTTGGGATTTAACGCCCATGCTAAAATATTCCTGCTTGCATTTAAATCCCGTTCGATAATTGCTTCAGTATGCTTCGACACCCATTTTCCATCATTTACATCATGTTTTTCCTGGTATTTGGTCCCGTATTCCGCTTGACTAGTTTTGTAACTGTCAACTAAGATAACCGTTTTCCCTAAACGGTTAGCCATTTGAATCAGTAATCGTCCCATTTCATACGGCTTTATCTTCGCTAATTTACTATTCTTAGCTTTGTTTTGCTTAACGTTAATTTGATTTCGCTTCCTCATTTTCTTTGCGTTTAAATTTTCAATCGCAATTAAATCATTTTCAGCAAATAGTTCTTTTGCCATTCGCTTATATTCTGCAGTTGGAATGTGACTGCGTTTGCTGCTTAAATATCGTATATCTTCGTTTAATTTAGTTATCCTTTGGGATTTTTGGGACAACCAAGTTATTAAATCTCTTTGAGATTTCAACTTGTTGATTTCAGCTTCTAATTTGTCAGCTTTATCCGATACGTTCTTACTAAGATACAACTCATCATTATCAGATGTATGCCAAATTTTATTATTCTTCATATTCCAATCGGCACCAATCATATTAACAATTCCTTTACGTTCATTAATAGTTTTGAATACAATCTGAAGCTCAAACTGCCCGTTAGCTTTGCGTTTGATTTTAGTTGTGACAATCTTGGTATTTTTCATATTTTTAATGTTCTCAACAACTTGAATAGTGCCGTAATCTTGAATTTTAATAAAATGTGCTGAAATAATCTTGGCTTGTCCGCTTGAAGGGAGAGATACACAGTTTTTACTTTGATTGGGGCGCAAATAATTCAAAGACCCTTTACGATACCATGATTTATGTTTAGGATTATTATCATGTAAATTATTTTGATAATCCTTTTTAATTTTGTTTAGACATCTTAGACGCAGATATTAAATTTTTTCGGTATTCACCAAAGTTAGTTAAAATAGATACTAAGTATTCGTCTCTTAACGCTTGTGAGTGAATCCCGACTTTTTTGCCATCCCATTTGGATAATCCATATAAGTCTTTTAAGATTTTCGGAATCAAAACATCTTTAGCTAAAAATAACTTAGCTTTTTTGTTGTTCGGATATGGTCGTTTTAAATTTTTAACACCATAGGTCTTCTCTAAGTATTTAAGTACGTAATTGTATATTTTGTTTTTCGCTTCAATATTCCTTTCAAATTTAGCTGTCAAATCATTAGTGGCAACTAAACGATATCGTCTTACTCTAATATATTCAGTTGTCTTTGGCAGCTTTAGCATTTTATATCTTCCCTTTACTTTTCTTTTGTTTTCTAATATATTCTCTAATCATATCTTCAGAACGCTCACTCACAGTACATGCGAAATCGCTTGGTTGCCACAAATGACCTCCACATAATTTTTCTTTTATTTCCGGGTGGTGCATAAACAGCATTCTAGCTGAGACTCCCTTATATCCTTTCATCATTGAAGAAATGGAATGTTTAGGACTCGCATCAATTAACATATGCACATGGTCGGGCATGATATTGATTTCTATTATTTTACCCGAAAATTGTTCTGTCATACTCTTCAATAATTCTTCTAATTCTGTTTTTATATCAGCAATTAAGACATCGCGTCTATATTTCGTGACTAAAATCAAATGATATTGTAAAGAATAAACGCTACTTCTAGCATAATTTAATTCGCTGGAATGCTTTTGCATTGTCATCAACCTTATCATTGTTTATTATAACTTATAATTAATTATTTGCATTGTCAATTATTGAGCACTAAAAAAAGGCGCGTTCCTCTCGGTAATAAGTTACCGAGTTTCCACGCGCGCTACGCGAAAAATATCTGGGAATAATTCCAATTTACCATTGACATTTTTTCGCCATTTTTATATACTATAGAAGTTGATTGATTTATTGGGCATTCGCCAAATTGGTAAGGCAGTGGACTCTGAATCCATAATTTACAGGTTCGAACCCTGTATGCCCAATCTCTTTGATATTTTTAAAGTCAGGTTTATGCCTGGCTTTTTTTGTATAGTCCGCTTAAAAACAAGGCGCCGTTTCATCAACAACGCCTTGTTTTGACATACATGTCATTCATTCGCGAAATTTCTGGGTCTATACTAAATGGTGTTGATGATGATTTTTCAACACCATTTTTTGTATTCACAAAATATCTTCGCAATGCTATAAAATGAAACTATACAAATGCAGCTGAAGCGAAGCGTCCTGCACATGGCACGGGAGGGAATCACTGCGACAAGCATCGCCAGAATCTGTCACTGTTCGCCTTCAAGCGTCATCAGAATAATTGACGAAGCCGTTGAATTGAAGTCAAGAGTCGCAAGACTGCCCGAGAATCTCTGCTTTGATGAATTCCGTTCCGTGAACAGCACCATGTCATTCATCTGCTGCGACGCTGAAGGAAGTCATGACATCGTGGCTATTCTTGAAAACAGATTGACGAAGACAATCAGGGAGCACTTCATGAACCGCTACACGAACCGGGAAAGAGCTGCGGTGAAATCCGTAGTTGTCGACCTGAATGCCCAGTACATCAAGTTCATCAAGGCATTGTTTCCGAATGCCCGGATCATCATCGACCGCTTCCACATCGTACAGCTGGTCGGAAGAGCGCTGGGCAATGCAAGGATAAGCCTGATGAAGAAGATGAACGACTGCCACTGCAGGGAATACAAGATACTGAAGGCACACTGGCGTCTGTTTCACAAGGATTTCGCTGACCTTGAAGCTGACAGGTCAGTTTATTTACGGGGAGTCAATGAATACATGACGCAACAGAATGCCCTTGACCTGATTGTCAAAAATCACCCGCAGTTTGAAAAGGTCTACGATGCGTATCAGGATGTATTCAATGCACTGAAGGAAAAAAACAGGGAGAGGCTCATTGATGTCCTGGAAAACTACCGTCGTTCGGGTCAGAGCATGGACACAACTATTTCCACCTTGAAGAAGAACATGACAGCCGTTCTTAACAGCGTCGAGTATGATTTCTCCAACGGTCCGGTTGAAGGAATAAACCGCAGAATCAAGAGTCTGAAGCGCAGTTGCTTTGGATTCAGGAATCTTGATAACTTCAGGAAACGCATTGCGCTGATCAGAAGCTGACGCTGAAAGTGTTTTTGAGACAGCCTCTCTGAATACACTTCCTCCAGCCGTAGTTTCCGGCGGGTAAGCATTGTGATGTCAACCGCAACCGGGCAAAGTCGTGGAGCGTGCGGCAGAGACAAGGTGTGGAACCGAGCGCTTAGCCCGCGAGCACCAGGCCTGCTCGAACGCAAGCAGGCGAGCCTGCCAAGTAAGAGTACCTGGGCGGAACGGGCTGCGAGGTGAAACCCAGTTAGGTCGCAGCGCGTTCGAGCTTTGCAAATCAACGACAGGAATTCATACATGAATCCACGCCAGCGGAAACGCAGGCGGTGTTGATACGTAACTGTACCAATTTGAAAAAACACAGGAGAAACCGACGGGAACAAAAAAACTCCACTCCATTTCTGAAGTGAAGTTTTCGAGGTCATCAACACCATTTGACAAAGACCCACTTTTTTCTTATTTCCATCATAGCAAGCGATTGTCATGCATACGCAAAAAAACGGATGATTTGCAAATAATTGCAAATCATCCGGTTTTTCAATTTGAGGCATAGTTTTTTTCCCAGTCTCTTTGTTATTTTGAATATTTCCAAAACCGTTCGGTACTAGGAATTTTTTCCCGCCTTTTTGTTTCCTTGTTTTTTGACATAACGATCGGCATGTTTTTCCAAGTACTGCAACAACTTTGCTTCATTTGCAAATTCACGCGGGTGCTTTTGACCGTGCAAACGCAACGTAATCTTATTGATTTTGTCGCGACCGGTCCATGTATACGAATGTTCTACGATGAAACGATTCAAAAACTCGCCGTCACGCTTTCCAAACTTCAACACATAGACTCTCTCAGGCACCATCAACGGATTAACGTGCTCTTTTTCATACTCGACACCATGAGCATTTAAAAAATTTTTAGTTCTTCTCAACATTAGCATGTTTCCTCCTTTTTGACAGTTTTCCGTGTTTTTCTTTGCTTTATTATAGCATTTATCTCAAAAATATCAATCCTGAAAAAGCGTTTTGCTTTTTAAGTCCTTGAACACATCCTTTTCATCAAAGAACGTCCCCAGACTTTAAACATCGCTATAATAACAAAGGCTGGGATAACCTTCCCAGCCTCAATATCACCCGTACGGGGATCGAACCCGTAACTCCGCCTTGAGAGGGCGACGTCTTAACCAATTTGACCAACGGGCAAAATAACTTACTTTTTTTATTATACTCTGTTAATTTGAAAAGTCAACTATTTTTTTAAACGATCAAACGCCTGAATCGCATATCCGACGAACAAGATGAACACCCATATGGTGCAGAACACGAAAACCAAAGATATCAGCTTTGAATCAAAAAAACTTCTCGAAACGAAAAGCAAGACGTCAATCACGCTCCAAACTATCAGCTTTTCCAAACTACTTTCCACGTTCAAACACGACCTTTAATTCTTTAATCGGTTTCATGTCACGATCATAATACTGGATTCGATAATAATCCTCATCCGTTTCAAGAAGCGCGTACGTTCCTCCGATTGATGCGTATTTTCCTCTTGGAAAACTGATGCTTCCCGGATTGATCATCAAGCGTTCATCATTAAAACTTGCGCCCAACTGATGAGTGTGACCAAAAAATGCAATTCCGCAGCCTTCCTCTTGCATTTTAAAATCAAGCCGATTCAAACCAAAGCCCACGCCCAAAAGATGTCCGTGAACAAGCAGCATTCGATCGGGGCCGACCTGCTTTACCGCTTGTCCTAAAAATTCAGGATCATAGTCGCAATTTCCCCCGACGACGATCATTTTATCAAACAGTTCGTCGTCAGATTTGAGTTCTGAGTCGCCGCAATGAAACATCGCATCAACTTTTCCTGTATAATTTTTAACAAGTTTGCATAAAATATCGCGATCTCCGTGACTGTCGCTTACGATTAAATAAAGCATCTCCATGCCCCCTATTCGTTCCACCATTCGTCAAACTTTTCCAACAAATTTTCGGTTGCCTTTGCACGATGACTGACCTTATTTTTTTCTTCCATCCCGATTTCGCCAAAAGTCTTGCCAAATTCAGGATAGTAAAACAACGGATCGTAGCCGAAACCGTCTTCGCCATGCTTTTCATGCGCAATCAGGCCATAGACGTCACCGTTTGCCTCCAACGGAGTCTTGTCAGGCGCAGTAGCCACGATTGAACAATGAAAATGCGCCGTACGCTTTTCGTCAGGAACTTTCTTCAATGCTTTCAAAAGCTTTTTGTTATTAGCTTCATCATCATGATCACCCGCATACCTTGCAGAATAGATTCCAGGCGCTCCATTCAGCGCATCGACGACCAATCCGGAATCATCAGCCAAAACGGGAATGTTGAGTTTATCAGTCAGCGTTTGTGCCTTAATCAAAGCATTCTCTGAAAAAGTTTTGCCATTTTCAATGATTTCAACTTGTTCATTCAAGTCTTTCAAAGTAATAACCTCAATCCCTTTTGGTTCAAAAAGTTTGCGATACTCACGAGCCTTGCCGGCATTTTTGGTTGCTATCAAAATCTTAGTCATAAAACTTTACCTCAGTTTTTTATTTACGTTAATTATGCTCAATTTTTACGTCTTTTGCAAGCTGACTTTAATCGCTGCAAAAATATTCGAAAATCACTCTGTTACAATGTATAATGTTATGTAGAGACTTCAATAAGGGAGAACAAATCTGACATGCAGGAAAATTTTTACAATATCGCATCTTCAAAGGGAAAATTTTCATCAGAACTTTTAAGAGATGCACTTTTGCCGGAACTTTTGGGCAAAGAAAACAATATTTTATATTGGTCAGGAAAACGATTGGCGCGAATCTTTCCGCTCGCAAAAGATGAAGACCTTCCGATCTTTTTTGAACAAGCAGAGTGGGGAACGCTCAAAAGAACAAAAGCTAAACATGACAACCAGTATTTCGAACTCAGCGGAGAACCCGTTGCCTTGCGAATGCAATTAAACCCCAAGGCTGATTTCTTGCTCGAAGCCGGCTTTTTGGCTGAAACGATTCAATTGCAGCTAGGTTTCGTAACTGAAGCAATCATCGAAAAACAAACAAGCAATACCGTAACTTTTTTGGTTCAGGTAGATTCGAAAGACCCGATTGATTTTGCGGATTACGAACAAGAAGCGGCATCTCCTCTGCATTTGAACAAAGACTAAAAAAAGCTTCCTCGTTAAACGGGGAAGCTTTTTAAATCATCATTTTTTCTGATTAAAGGTACTTTTCGATGATTTTCTTCAAAGCATCTTTTTCGTGATATCCAATGACCGTGTCGACCACTTTGCCGTCCTTTTGAATAATCATCGTCGGAATGCTCATAACGCCGAATTTTTCAGCAGTTGCCTGATTTTCGTCAACGTCAACTTTGAAAAAGGAAACCTTTCCGTCAAGCTCTTCTGACAATTGTTCGACAACCGGTCCTTGCATCCGGCAGGGTCCGCACCATGTTGCCCAAAAATCAGTAAAAGTCAATCCTTGAGCCGTTTTTTCCGTAAAATTGTCATTCGTCAAATTTTCAATCATTATTCGTTTCTCCTCTCAAATTTGGTGAATCCTGATTCATGAGTTCATTGTAACACAGTGCCAAAAAAGGTGCGAAGTTTTTGCTTACTTAAAATAAACAACGGTTGCACCGTTTCCGCCGTTGCTTGGAGAAGCGAATTCAAAATGCTTGACGGTACGATGCTGCTGAAGATATTTGATGATTCCTTGGCGCAAAGCACCAGTCCCTTTGCCATGAACGATCGTAACCGATGGATAGCCTGCAAGAATTGCAGCATCCATATAGCGGTCAACGTTGACCATCGCTTCTTCGTATCGCTGCCCCCTGAGGTCGAGCTGCGGTGAAACGTGACTTGACCCGGACGACTTAAGAACGGTTCCGGCTCCACGCCTGTTATTTTCTTCAACCTTTATCTTCTCAAGATCGTCTTCATCGATTTTCATTTTTAAAATGCCAAGCTGAACTTCCCATTCGTGTTTCCCGAGGCGTTTCGTCAACACACCGCGTTGACCATACGTTTTGACGAGCACGTCGTCATTTTCATGAAATTCCTGCTGTTTCTTGGCACGCTGCAGCACTTTGTTCTTTTTGAGCATTATCGGCTGCTCAAGGTCATTCAAACGCGATCTTGCATCAATCAGCTCATTTTCTTT
Organism: Ligilactobacillus ruminis DSM 20403 = NBRC 102161; assembly: GCF_900113455.1. Taxonomy (GTDB): domain Bacteria; phylum Bacillota; class Bacilli; order Lactobacillales; family Lactobacillaceae; genus Ligilactobacillus; species Ligilactobacillus ruminis. The sequence continues at coordinate 31,115 of NZ_FOPI01000007.1, forward strand.
GATTAAAGACGCCCCGCTTTGTTTCATCTTGTGAAGTTCAGAAATTATTTCTTCTGATTTCTTTTGAGCATTCTCGATGATTTCGTTAGCTTTCCTTTTAGCGTTCTCAATCATATTGTCACGTTCGCGAACATAGGTTCCGTAGCCTTTTTCCAAATCAGCATGAAGCTTTTCTGATTCATCAAGATACTTTTTAAATCTTGCCTTCTCCTCTTCTGCTTCATGACGTTTCTGAACAAGATCGGCAATCATTTCGTTCAAATCCTGACTGTCCTGATCCGTCAGCTTCCTTGCTGCCTCCACAATTTCATCATCAAGTCCAAGTCGTTTGGAAATGTCAAAAGCATTGCTTCGTCCCGGAATGCCGATCAGCAGATGATACGTTGGCTTGAGCGTTTCAGCATCAAACTCCATTGAAGCATTGATCGTTTGCGGGCGCTCATAACCATAGGCCTTAAGTTCCGGATAATGAGTCGTTGCAACAACATAGCTGCCCTTGGCACCGACCGCATCCAAAATCGCGATTGCCAAGGCCGCACCCTCTTGAGGATCTGTCCCGGCTCCAAGCTCATCAAACAAAACCAGTGAACGTTCATCAATGCTTTTCAAAATTTCGACGGTATTCGTCATATGTGACGAAAACGTCGACAAGCTCTGCTCAATCGATTGCTCATCGCCGATATCCGCAAAAATATCATCGAATACGCCAATTCGACTATTTTCAAACGCAGGAATAAACAAGCCGGACTGTCCCATCATGCTGACCAATCCGAGCGTTTTGAGCGTAATCGTCTTGCCACCGGTATTTGGTCCGGTAATCACGATTGCCTGGTAATCTTTGCCGATTGCAACATCGTTTCGAACGGCCTTTTTTGAATCAAGCAAAGGATGCCATACTTGTCGCAGGTAGACGTCATTTTCTCTTGAAATCAACGGCTGAGTTGCTTTTAGATCATGCGCAAGTTTGGCCTTGGCATTTATAAAATCAAATTTGCCCAAAATTTTGGCGTTGTTTTCAATTTCTTCAGTATAAGGAGCAATCAATTCGGATAATTCTTCAAGAATCCGCTTGATTTCTTCTTTTTCAGCAATCTGCTGTTGACGCAAACGATTATTCAGCTCAACGATTTCTTTCGGTTCGATGAACAACGTCTGCCCGGAAGAACTTTGATCATGAACGATTCCGCCAAAAGCATTCTTATATTCTGCTTTAACGGGAATTACGTAGCGTTCGTTTCTGATTGTGACCAGCGAGTCGCTCAAATATTTTGAAGACTTGCCCCGTACGAAATTACCAAGCCGATTTCTGATTTCTCCTTCCGTTGTCGTAATCTGACGTCTCAGACTTGCCAAAAGAGACGAAGCCTCATCAGTTACGTGCCCGTCATTTTCAATCGACATCAACAAACGTCTTGATACGTCAGGAAGCGTCTCCAACATGTCTGCTTCGTCATAAAGATGATTCAGTTCGATTTCATCCGCTTCAAGATCTCGAAAGAACCGCTTCGTTTCATTCGTAACGCGCAAAACACGTCCTATTTCCGCAAGTTCTTTTGCGCTGAGCGAAGCACCGATGTCAAGTCTTTTTAAATGTTTTTTTACGGATTCAAGTTTCGGAATCGGAATTCCGCCCTTGAGTCTCAATATGTCAGCCCCATCCTTTGTTTCATCCAACGCTTGTTCGATCCATTCGTAATCAGATGACGGAGCCAACTCAAAAACCATGTTTTTCCCCATTTCGGTCGTTGCATACGCCAATAGCATATTCTTGACCTTATCGTATTCAAGCGTTTTTAAACCCTTTTCGTTCACGGCAAACTCCTTTCATAAATCAGACGTCTTTTATCGGAAGCCAATCGGAAATTATTTTTTCGGACAGACCAGGCGTCTTGTTCAAAATAAACCTTGCGATCGTTGAGTCATCGATTGAATTTCTCACCCTTGCATTTGGCCAAGAAGCAGCGAAAAGCAATGCAAAAAAGATGACGGCATACATCATTAAAAATGATGCCAATCCGCCCAAAATCCGATTAACCGATGAAACGACCGGTATTTTCGCAAAAATTCCGATTGAACCAGACATCATACGAAAAACGATTCCTAAACCGATTGTAAAGATCCAAAACAGCATAATCTGATAAAATGAACTGTTGAGATTAATCCCGGCAACTGCTAAAAAACCGTTTCCTTCATTAGCAATCTGAGGCATTTTTTCTGCAAAACAGGGTCCGTACTCATGTGCTAAATAGCCGGCAGCAAAGGCGACCGCAACGTAACCGACGACATTCACGATTGTTTGAACCAATCCCCTCCTGGCTCCTGCACGATATGCGATTATCAGCAATAAAACAATAATCAGCGAAACGCTCATTTGCTTCCTTTCTCTTCCCTTAATCTATCAAGTTCTTCCTGCTTTTCAAGACAATCTGACATTGCATTGATTGCCAAAAGTATTGCCGCTTTTTCAGTTGATAATGACGGCATCTGTTTGGAAATCTCTGCCAATTGCTCATTAAGCAGTCTGGAAACCGCATCCATCTTTTTGGGGGTCGTGTTTCCGATAATCGTATATTCGTTTCCGCCAAGCTTAATCTTGAACCGTCTCTTCATATCAGACATCGATTTCACCTCATAAAATATTATCACAAAGCCCTTCAGGCTATACCACTTTTAATTTTATCACAACCACTGTGCGAATGCGAAATTCAATGCCCGTAAAAAAAGCGAGTGCCAACATTGACCCTCGCTCAAATTTTTATTGCATGTTCTCGTCATTCAAAAACGTGTCCAAAACACCTTCGACCATGTCCCATTCTTCATCGCTTTCGATTTCATTCAAATCAACATCTTCGCCTTCTGCTTCGGAATCAAAGGAATAGGCAAGAACGTCAACCTGATCTCCCGGCTCCGAACCGGCAGGAATCAACAAAATGTATGACTTGCCGTAATCCTCAGAATCAAACGTGAACAAAACTTCGTAAAGCGTTTCATTGCCGTTGTCATCTGATACAGTAATATATTGTTCTTCATATGCGCTCATGCACGTTACCTCATTTCTTAATTTCTGCCAAAAGTTTTCCGGAAGCATCCAAATAATTTTGCAAAATAAGACTTGCTGCCAGCTTATCGATAACTTTCTTGCGTTTTTTTCTTGAAGCATCAGCTTGCTCAACCAGCATCCTTTCGGCTTCGACGGTCGTCAATCGCTCATCTTGAAAATCAATCGGCAAGCCGAACGTTTCAATTAAAAGCTCTCCGTATGCCTTTGAAGCCTCTGCCCGCGGACCGAGCGTATTGTTCATGTTTTTCGGAAGTCCCAAAACAAAACCGCAAACATCATATTTTTCAACAAGTTCTTTGACTCGCTCAATCCCAAAAATTGCTTCTTCCTCGTTGATTTTGATGATCTCAACACCTTGCGCAGTCCAACCAAGCTCATCGCTGACGGCTATGCCGACCGTCCTCGAACCAACGTCAAGTCCCATTAGTCGCGCCACTATTTCTCCTCCTTATCAAGGTATGAACGTACCAATTCTTCAATAATCTCATCACGCTCATGTCTTCTGATTAGATTTCGGGCATCATTGAGCCGCGGAATATAGGCCGGGTCACCCGAAAGAAGATAGCCGACGATCTGATTGATCGGGTTGTATCCCTTTTTTTCTAAAGCATCATAGACGGTTTCAAGCGTCTCACGAACATCTTTTTGATTATTATCTTCAAAATTGAAGTACATTGTCTTATCCAACGAACTCATCTTTAACACCTCCGCGGATCTATTCATCAATTATATTTTACTAAACAATTCAGAATGTCACAATCAATAAATCTTATTGTAAACGAATCGTAATCAGAATTTTGGAAAGCACTTACATAAATATCACAAAAAAGGGCCAGGTTTGACCCTGTCCCTTTAAATGACTATTTTTCAGCAAGCCACTTTTCTGCTGCCTTCAACGCTTCAGGCAATCCTTCAGGCTTCTTGCCACCGGCCTGTGCGAGGTTCGGACGACCGCCGCCACCACCGCCGACAAGCGGAGCAATCGCCTTAATCAAATCACCGGCCTTGATTCCGGACTTGATGGCATCATCAGAAACAGCAACGATCAAGTTGACCTTGTCACCGGATGCAGAACCTAAGACAAGAACGTCTGAAAGACTCTTTTCTTTCCATTGATCTGCCAAAGAACGCAACTGGTTCATGCCGGAAACTTTAACCGTAGCAGCAATCAGAGTCTTGCCGGCAACCGTTTGAACATTCTTGAAGACATCTTTTGCCTGTTGACTTGCAAACTTGTCTTCAAGTGCAGACACCTTATTTTCAAGCTCTTTGATTTGCTCCTGCAATCCTTGAACTTTGTGCGGAACTTCCTTGATTTGCGCAACTTTCATTTCAGCTGCGGTTTCTTTCAGAAGAACGTTGCGACGTTCCAAATACTCAAATGCTTCTTTTGACGTCACGGCTTCGATTCGGCGAACGCCAGCGCCAACTCCTGATTCGGAAACAATCTTGAACAAACCGATTTCGTTCGTATTTTCAACGTGATTGCCTCCGCAAAATTCCATTGAATAATTGCCTGCTTTGACAACGCGCACGGTGTCCCCGTACTTTTCGGTAAAGAGTGCAATCGCGCCAAGCTTTTTGGCCGATTCGATATCCGTCACGACCGTTTCGACAGGCATGTTTGCCCAAATTTTTTCGTTAACGATTTTTTCAACTTTTTCAAGTTCTTCAGGAGTCGTTGCTCCCATCTTGGTGAAATCGAAACGCAAATAGTTTGGCTCAACAAGCGATCCGGCCTGATGCGTGTGTTCGCCTAAAACGTCCCTCAAAGCCTGATCAAGCAAATGAGTCGCCGTATGATTCTTCTTGACCTTGTCATGGAATTCAACGTTTACTTCCAGGCGATATTTCGCATCTTTCTTCATTTCTGCCAAAACCCTGAGCGTGTGCATGTTTTGACCGTTAGGCGCATGCTGAACGTCCTTGACTTCAGCCACGACTTTTCCGTCTTCATTTTTGATGATGCCTTTATCGGCAACCTGTCCGCCCATTTCGGCATAAAACGGCGTCTTGTCAAAGATGACTTGTGCTTCGCCCTCAGAAACGACGTTAACAAGCTTGTTGTCAACGATAATATCTTTCAAAATTCCATCTGCGGCAAGTTTTTCGTAACCAACGTATTCGCTTGGCGTTTTAATGTCGGTCAGCAATCCGTTTTGAACGCCCATCGACTTTGCATTGCCGCGGGCAGATCTTGCACGCTCCTTTTGTTTTTGCATTTCTTCGTCAAAGCCTGCTTTATCGACATCAAGACCTTGATCGGCTGCAATTTCTTTTGTCAACTCCAACGGGAATCCATAAGTATCATAGAGTTTGAAAACGCCCGCTCCGGCAAGTTTCGTTTCGCCCTTTGCCTTTGTTTCAGAAATAAGGTCTTCAAGCAGACCAACACCGTCTTTGAGCGTTTCATTGAAGCGATCTTCTTCGTTACGGATGACTTTTTGGATATACTCGGACTGTTCCAAAACTTCAGGATATGCGGATTCCATGATTTTGCCGACGATTGGAACAAGTTTGTAGAGGAATGCTCCTTCAATGCCAAGTTTTTGGCCGTGCATGACGGCACGACGAATCAGACGACGAATGACGTAGCCGCGTCCTTCGTTTGAAGGAAGCGCGCCATCACCGATTGAAAACGTCACGGCACGCGCATGGTCTGCAATAACCTTGAACGAAATGTCCTTTTCGGCATCGTCGCCGTAATGAACGTCTCCTTTTGCCATCTTGGCCGTCTCATCGATAATCGGCATGAACAAATCCGTTTCAAAGTTTGTTTTGGCATGTTGGAAGACGGAAACGACACGTTCAAGCCCCATGCCCGTATCAATGTTTTTATGCGGAAGCGGTTCATAGGTTCCGTCCGGTTTATGGTTAAATTCAGAAAACACGATGTTCCAAATCTCGAGGTAGCGTTCATTTTCTCCGCCAGGATAATTTTCAGGATCATCTTCTGAAACGTTGTTCATTTCTTGACCGCGATCATAGAAAATTTCAGAATCAGGACCTGATGGGCCTTCGCCGATATCCCAGAAGTTGTCTTCTGCTTCATAAATATGACTGTCTTCGACGCCGACTTCTTTCCAGCATTCACGAGCAGCGTCGTCCTTTGGATAAACCGTCACATAGAGTTTTTCAGGATCCATGGCAAACCATTCTTCGCTTGTCAAAAGTTCCCATGCCCAAGTAATGGCTTCTTTTTTGAAATAGTCACCAACGGAAAAGTTTCCGAGCATTTCAAACAGCGTATGGTGGCGGGCAGTATGCCCGACGTTTTCAATATCGTTCGTTCTGATTGATTTTTGCGAGCTCGTGATGCGATGGTTCTTTGGTACGACCGTTCCGTCAAAATACTTTTTCATTGTCGCAACGCCTGAATTGATCCAAAGAAGCGTCGGATCGTCATGCGGTATGAGCGGGGCACTTTTCATCACATCATGACCCTTGCCCTTAAAGAAATCCAGATACATTTGACGCACTTGTGCGCTAGATAATTCCTTCATCGTTAAAAAATCCTTTCTGAAAGCAAAAAACACCGTTGCCAACGGGGACGCTGTCTGCGCGGTACCACCCCGATTGCAACGATGCTTAATCGTTTACCTCTTAATTGCTCAATTAACGTGAGCACGTTTTATTCGTAATTCATCATCGGGGAGCATCCAAATGATTCAGACGGACTTTCACACCTCCCAAGTCCTCTCTTAGACGTGAAATGCATTCAGACATATCCCGATTACTTTTCAAAGTATAGAAAATATTCGCCAAAATGTCAAGTAACGTTTAAAACTACCTGTTTCCCCTTCTGGCATTGCGCATTTCTTGTCTGCGCGCAAGTTTGCGTTTTTGCTGCTCATCACGCTTGATTGCGCGTTTAATCTTGTTTTTATAGCCAGGCTTGCGTTTCTTCTTTTCTTTTTTAACCATTCCGACAATTTTCGGATCAAGCTTATTACTCCTTGTTCTGCGCTTGAAACGACGATTGCGATCATAAGAAGCGACGAGTTCTCCGTTTGAAAGTTTCTTTTCTTCAAAAGAAATGCCAAGGTTTTCCAATTCGGCAATCATCTTGTCTTCACTTGGAGCATACAGCGTAATCGCCGTTCCTTCCATGCCGTTGCGCCCCGTTCGGCCGACGCGATGGATAAAGAATTCAAGATCTTCCGGAATATCGTCATTGATGACTTGAGAAACTCCTTCAATGTCGATTCCGCGAGCCGCCAAATCCGTTGCCACTACGAATTGATATTCCATATTTTGAATTTCGCGCATGGTTCTTTTGCGTTCTCTTGGCGGAATTCCGCCATGAATCTTTGCAACTCGCAATCCTTGCGAACGCAAATATCTCGTCAAGTCATCCACGCGTTCCTTGGTATTCGCAAAGACCAGCGCCAAATAAGGCTGACCCATCGTCAAAAGCTGATAGATCAACTGATTTCTGTCGCGCCCCTTGGTTGAAATCAGCCAATTGTCAATTGTCGGACTGATGACGTTTTTATTCTCAACGACTTCAACTATCGGATCCGTCATGTACTTTCTCAAAAACGGCTTGAGCTTATCAGGAATCGTTGCTGAAAAGACCATCATCTGCAACTCTTTTGGCATCGCAGAAGCTATTGCGTCCGTTTCCTTCAAAAAGCCAAGATCAAGCGTCATGTCAGCCTCGTCAACCACCAAAACGGAGGCATTATGAACGTCAAGTGCTTGTGATTTCATCAAATCAAGCACGCGTCCAGGAGTTCCGATGACGATTTGCGGCTGCCTGTGTTCAAGTTTTTCGATCTGGCGCTGTTTATCCGTTCCGCCAACATAGTTGTGAACCAGTATTTCTTTTTCGCTGTGTTTTGCAATTTGCTTGGCAGCATCATAAATTTGATATGCCAATTCACGGCTAGGAGTCGTAATGACTGCTTGAACTTCCGTCAGTTCCGGATCAATCGTTTGAAAAATCGGCAACAGAAAAGTGTGCGTCTTGCCGCTTCCCGTTTGAGACTGTCCGACAACGCTTCGCCTTTTTAAAATCATCGGAATCAGGCGTGCCTGAACTTCTGTCGGTTCTTTAAAGCCGATTTCCTTCAAAGCCGCATTGATAAACGGCTTAAACCCAAATTGCGCAAATGTTTGTGTCATTATTTTTCCTCCGTGTATTTTGCGGCCACGTCATCAAGCTTTTCAACAAATTCCAAAATTCCGCTTGCATCTTCCAACCTGGCCCCGCTTGCCAACGGATGGCCTCCGCCGCCGTATTCTTTGGCCAGTTCATTGATTACGGGTTTTTTGGAACGAATTCGCAATCGATACGTTCCGTCTTCCTGCTCGACAAAAATCGTCCAGCAGGCAATTCCTTCAATTCTCCCAGGAAGCGAAACAACGTGCGCAGTTCCGCTGTCCTCTGCACCCAATTCTGATAAAACCGCATTTTTAATGATGACGTATGCGGCGTGATGTTTCGTGATTTGAAGGTTTTGGTAGACATAAGCTGAAAGTTTTGCTTCAGCTTCGTTGATTTCATCCATTTTACGGTTCACCAGCGCAGCATCGATTCCTTGTTCCAGCAATTGAGCCGTAACCCGCATCGTGTGCGGCGTAGTACAATCATACATGAACCTGCCCGTATCGCCGATAATGCCCGCATAAAGTCTCCTTGCGGCTTCTTTCGTCAAGCTGAGTTCGCCGTCAGAAGCATTGACTAGATCAACGATGATTTCGGAGCAGCTGGATGCCTCGGGTCTGACCAAAAGAATATCTCCGTATGCATCATCATTTGGATGATGATCAATCTTGATCAGGCATGTTCCTTTATCATATCTTTCATCGTCAATCCGCGGAGTATTTGCGGTATCTGTCACGATTACCAGCGCATCCGCGTACTCCTCGTCCGAAACTTCGTCTTCAGTCAGGATCCACTTTAGTCCTTTGACGTCTTCACCAACGACTTTGACCGATTTTTGGGGAAAATCCGCTTTGATGACTTCAGCCAATCCACCTTGAGATCCCAAGGCATCAGGATCTGCATTTTGATGCCGATGAATGATTATTTTGTCGAATTCTTTAATTTTATTGATAATTTTTTCTTCGATTGTCATGATTACGTTCCTCGCATTCTGTTGCCAACTATTCAGTATAACATGTCTTTTAGTCATTATGCACGTCGTTTCGGCCAAACAAATCCAAAGCGATGTTTTCATACTCGATTGAATCGATTGACGTCATCGAAAGTCCCATCAAACGAATTGACTCGCCTTCAGAATAAAGTTCGTCAAGCAATTGGCGCCCGTAATACGCAATCATCGTCGCATCGTTTTGAAAGTAATCAGCCAAAGTCAGCCGCTTGGTTTTTGTTTCAAATTCAGAGTTTCGAACCTTGACTACCAATGTTTTGCCATGTTTTTGCGCCCGTGTCAGATCATCTGCCAATTTTTGCGCCGTCCATTTGAGCTGCTCATCTATTTCTTCATTTGAAACAAGCGGCATGTTAAAAGTCCGTTCAACTCCAAAAGATTTGCGTTCTCTTTGCCATTCAACCTCTCTGTCGTCAATTCCTCTGACCTGCTCATAGAAAAAATGTCCCATTTTACCGAAATAGTGAATCAGATCCAGTTCCGAAAGCCCGTAAAGGTCATAACCGTTATAAACTCCCAGCTCATGCATTTTGATCACGGTTTTTCTGCCGACGCCTCTGAATTTTTCAATTTTTAACGGCAATAAAAAATCCAGTGCCTCATCTTCTCTGACAAGCGTCATCCCGACCGGCTTGGCATAATCGGAAGCAAGCTTGGCCAAAAATTTATTATAAGATATTCCGGTCGAACAGGTCAGGCCTGTCTTTTCAAAAATTTCTTGCTGGATCCGGTGCGCGATTATCGTTGCCGATTTAAAGCCAAGCTTGCACTCCGTCACGTCAAGATACGCTTCATCAAATGCAATTGGCTCAACCTTATCAGTATATTCATGGAAAATTTCATGAATCTCTTTTGAAACCTGGCGATATTTCTTAAAGTCCGGCGGCACGAAAACGGCATCCGGGCAAAGATTCAATGCCTCGTTCGCATTCATGGCAGAATGAACTCCAAAAGATCTTGCAACATAATTAGCCGTTGAAACGACCCCTTTGCCGCCTGAATGTCTAGGGTCTCTTGCAATCACCACCGGCTTGCCTGCCAATTTTTGATTGTCTCTTACTTCAATCGAGGCATAAAAACAATCCATATCGACATGAATGATTTTGCGAGCCATGAAAATCCCCCCTGTCCGTTATTTTAATTATACATTAATTCCGCTCAAAAAAGCAAACATATGTGCCGGATCCTTAAACCGAGTCTAGCCTGGGGAAACGTCCTTCTCCCCGCCGGAATTAAACGAAATACCGAACGAAGACGATCGATTTGCGACTTGCTTTGTCTAGCATTTTTTCAATTTTGATACATGAAAACAAACTTTTTTTGTCAAATACAGTGCTGAGCATTTCCTGCTCAATCAATATGCCAAGCCATCAGTTACGGGCCAAACGGCGATTCTTGAAATTTGTCCGTAAAAGCCTGAACAGTTTGGGATAGCAGATAGACAAAAATGAGACATTTATCCCAGTTTTTATCTACTTTCGAGGCTGCGCTAAATCATAGTCATGGGCAAAAGTCTGATTTTTGAGATCTGCCCGTAAAATGCAGCTCCCCCTCGAACTTCCTTCGATTGCATACAGAACGTTTTGATACACGAAAATGAAAACAGACTCTTTCTTATTTCCACCATGGCAGACGATTGTCATGCATACGCGAAAGCCCGGATGAGATTTGCAATTGGCTGCAAATCATCCGGGCTTTTAAGGAAGAGTTTTTCCAAGCATCACGGCCACAAATCCGATGTCTCTTGTAAACTATTTTTAGCTGACTGAAAGAACTGTTAAAATTCCCAATGATTTCCGTCTTTTTCAAGCAATTCGTCGGAAGCTTTCGGTCCCATCGTCTTGCATGCGTAATTCGGAAAAGCGTCAACCGAAAGATCTTCATCGTCCCAAGCTTTTCTGATCGAATCAAGAAACTTCCATGAATATGAAAGTTCGTCCCAACGAGCAAAATTCATCGTTTCGCCGCGAAGGGCATTCAAAATCAAGCGTTCATAGGCTTCAGGCATCTCCGCTTTTTGCTCATCGCTGAGACTGTATCCGATGTCAATCGATTCAGTATCAAAGTTTTGTCCGACCTTTTTGGTATTCAGCTGAATCGAAATTCCTGGTTCGGGATCGACGTTGATCGTCAAAACATCGCTTTTAAGACAGCTGTCTTTGAAAACTACCACCGGCATCTGCTTGAAGACGACATCGATTCTGGTTGCCTTTTCTTTCATGCGCTTGCCTGTTCTGATATAAATCGGCACACCGGCAAAATCCATGTTCTCAACTGCAAGCTTGCCGGCAACAAACGTTTCCGTCATCGAATCAGACGCAACCTGATCTTCATCTCGGTATGCTTTCAATCCAGCGTCACTGCCGTATTGTCCCCTGACAAAATTTTTTTTGACCTCATCAGCATTGTAAACCTTCAAGGATTTTAACGCATTGATCTTTTCTCTTGAAATATCTTCTGCAGAATAAGAAACAGGCGCATTCATCGTCAAAAGCGTCACAATCTGCAAAATATGATTTTGAACCATATCGCGCAACGCACCGGATGTTTCATAATACCCGGCACGTTCCTCAACGCCGAGTGCTTCGCTCAAAGTAATCTGAATATTGCTGATATAACGATTGTTCCACATCGCATTGAACATGCTGTTTCCGAAGCGAACCGCCAAAATATTCTGCACCATTTCCTTGCCGAGATAGTGATCGATTCGAAAAACGTCCCGTTCAGGAAAAACGGAACCAATTTCATCGTTCAAAGCCTTGGCGCTTTCATAATCATGACCAAACGGTTTTTCGACAACAACTCGATTATAACCGTTCTTCGTAATGATTTCCTGCGTTTTCAAGTGCTCGCAGATCGTCCCGAAAAAGCGCGGCGACATTGCCAGATAATACAGGCGATTTCCACATAAGCCGTATTTTTCATCAAGCTTGTCTGCCAGATCTCGAAGCGTGACATAATGATTCGTATCATTTACGTTATGCGATTGATAATAGAAATGACTTGCAAAATCATTGGCCTTTTCTTCATCATCTGACAAATCTGCGATTGATTCTTTGATTACTTCATGATAATGTTCATCCGTCCAAGGGCGGCGGGCCGTTCCGATAACGGCAAAGTGGTTTTTCAAATAGCCGCGCTTATACAAATTAAAAAGCGACGGGTACAATTTCCTTTGTGCCAAATCCCCCGTTCCGCCAAAAATGATAAACAGTGCCTGTTGTTCAGTATTATTCATTGATATCTGGGCGAGATGCCCCAATACGAGGCGTGGTGAACCACGGTATCCCGCGCTCCCTTCTTTCAAAATTTTGACTTGAGTCCTTCAATCTGCCTTTTTGTTTTATCTCAAGGTACCACAATCTATATTTTACTAATCTGAACAGATTTTAACAAGGATTTTGCCTTTCGATGTTCAAAAAAGAGCCAAGAAAAACTCGGCTCCGCATACAATTCTGATTATCTGAATCATTTTATCAACCACCACCGATTTAAAGTCAGCGGCTTGTGAGATATGAACCCTAACGGATTTCAGACCACAATTTACATAGATACAAACAACTTGTCTGACCAGTCGAAGCCGTAATCAAGCAGCGGTCGTCTAATTACCAATGTCTTTTATGTCCCCAGGTTGCCATAGAGACGATACAGTCATAGACAGCCAACTCGTACATGATGCAATTGCCAAGCTGTTCGCTGTCTATAATTATTAGAACACATTATGTCTATCCATCCCATGATTAAAGTCACGGGATTTCCGGCTAGACATAATCAAATCAAATGAACGCCCTTATCCACGTATAATACGTCTCCGACGACGCCTGTCGAAAGATCGCTCATCAAAAATGCGCACATCCCGCCTATTTGCGACGTTGTCACTGAAACGCAGTCAACTGCGCGATTTTGCGACATATCGAGCAGTTTTGAATGGTCTTTGATGCCCGTAACGGCCAAAGTCTTAACGGCTCCCGCCGAAATCGCATTGACCCTGATTCCTTGCGCACCGAGATCGCGTGCCATATAACGCATTTCAGCCTCAAGAGCAGCTTTTGCGATTCCCATCGTATTGTAGCTTGGAATGGCACGAGTCGAACCCATGTACGTCAAAGTCGCAAGGCTTGCATTTTCATTAAGAAGTTCTTTTTCAACCGCAAACTTTGCAACGGCCAAAAAGGAATAGCTTGAAACGTCCAATGCTTGAGCAAAACCAGCACGAGTGGAATTCAAAATGTTGCCTTCAAGCTCCTGTTTAGGGGCAAATGCAATCGCATGAACAATGCCGTCGATCGTGCCGAAACGTTCCTTGACGATTGAAAAAGCCGCCTGAATGCTTTCATCGCTTGAAACGTCGCATTCAACCAAGCGTTCTTCATCGCCAACAAGTTTGAGCAGACTCTTTTTCAAACGTTCGTTTTGGTACGTGTAAATTAATTGAGCGCCTTGTTCCTGCATGACTGAAGCACAGCCCCATGCAATCGAACGACGATTTGCAACGCCCATCACGAGAATTTTTTTGCCTTCCAACAAATTTCCCACTTTAACTCATCTCTTTCTCTAAAATTTCCGGAAACGCGAATGCCTCTTGCTGAGCAGCTGTTCCGGCGTTAATTTTTCAAGTTTTTGCAGTCTTTCATCTAATACTTTTGCAATTTCGGCAATGGTTTGACGATGGCTACGGTGTTCAGGAATGATTCCTTCAATCACGTCATTTTTAAGCAAGGATGCGGGCGTAAGCTGCATGATTTCACAGGCTTCATCGCTTCTCCTGCTGTCTTTCCAAAGAATCGAGGCAAAACCTTCAGGAGACAAAACGGAATACATGCTGTTTTCAAGCATCCAGACCTCGTCTCCGCAAGCAAGGGCCAATGCTCCGCCGCTTCCGCCTTCGCCAAAGATAACCGTGACAAACGGTACTTTCAAGGTTGAAAATTCCAGCAGATTGCGTGCAATCGCTTCACCTTGCCCGTGTTCCTCTGCGCTCCTGCCCGGATATGCACCAGACGTATTGACAAATGCAATCACCGGTCGATTAAATTTTTCTGCCTGTTTTGCCAAACGCAGCGCCTTTTTGTAGCCACCAGGAGACGGGCAGCCGAAATTTTTAGCAATGCGTTCCTTGGGAGAAACGCCTTTATCGGTCGCAATTATCGTCACCGGCTTTTTTTTGAACGTTCCGATGCCGGCTACGATTGCCTGATCATCTTGATAATTGCGATCACCGTGAAATTCGATAAAATCTGCAAACAAGCCCTTTATCAGTTCCGGAGTCGTGATTTTTTCCGGTGCCCTCGACAAGGCAACGATCTGAGCGGCCGTTTTATCTTTTTTTAATTTCAATTACTCACCCGCTCTCTCGTGCATCATCAGAATTTTTTCAAGCAGCTGTTTTTCATCATGCCGTTTGACGATGGCATCAACAAAGCCGTTTTTTTGCAACGTTTCAGCGCTTTGAAGATCATCGGGAATCTTTTGGTGCATCGTTTGCTCAATTACCCGCTTGCCGGCAAAACCGACCAAAGCATGCGGCTCAGCCAAAATAATATCGCCTTGCATCGCATAGCTCGCCGTCACGCCTCCCGTTGTCGGATCCGTCAGCACGCTGACATACAGCAAGCCGCAATCGCCGTGTTTTTTAACTGCTTGGGAAACCTTTGCCATTTGCATCAAGGAAAAAATTCCTTCCTGCATCCTGGCACCGCCAGAGGCCGTAAAAACAACCACCGGAAGCTTTTGTGAAATAGCTGTTTCAAACAGACGCGTCAATTTTTCTCCGGCAACGGTCCCGAGCGACCCCATTACGAAGTAAGGATCCATGATTCCGAGCGCAAATTTTTGCTTGTTGATTTTTGCGATTCCGCTCAAAACAGATTCATTTATCCACGAATTCTTCTTTCCCTTGGCAAGCTTTTCATCATAATCAGGAAAGTTCAACGGGTCTGTCGTTTGAAGATTGCCGTCCGTTTCCTCGAATTCATCAACCAGCCATGACAGCCGTTCTTTGGCTCTTATTCGAAAGCCATAGCTGCATTCGGGGCATTCTTTGTAACAATCAAAATCTTTGTGGTAGATCGGATGTCCGCATTTCGGACATTTGATCCACATTCCGTCAGGAACCTTTGCCATTGCCTTCTTATCAGCTTTAACGTGTCTTTGTCCCAACGTCTTTAATTCATTAAACAGTTGCATTCTTTTCACTTCGCTTCCATTTTGGCAAAAAGACGCGTTCCAAATAATCGGTCGTCGTCTTTCCGCTCAAAAATTCAGGGTCCTCTAAGATTGCCAGATGGAAATCGCGGTTGATCGTGATGCCTGAAATAATCATTTCCGACAACAGGCGTTTGACTTTTTCGACCGCTTCATGGCGATCATGTCCAAGAGCAATCACCTTGGCAATCATCGAATCATAATAAGGAGAAATTTCTGTCCCGGCATAAAGGTCGGAATCGATTCTCATCCCCAGGTTTCCGACCGGGAAGTACAAGTAGTTGATTCTGCCGATCGACGGCATGAAATTTTTAGCAGGATCTTCAGCGTTGATGCGGCATTCGATCGCGCTGCCCAACAGTTTGATGTCTTCTTGCCTGAACGGAAGCGGTTCTCCCGAAGCAACCCTGACTTGTGCCTTGACAAGATCAACGCCTGTCACCATCTCGGTTACGGTATGTTCAACCTGAATTCTGGTATTCATTTCCATAAAATAGAATCTGTGATTCTTGTCCATCAAAAACTCGATCGTTCCGGTATTCCTGTAGTCGATCGCATCGACCGCACGAACCGCAATCTCGCCAAGCTGTTTTCTTTGCTCGGGCGTAACGAGAGAACATGGACTTTCTTCAATCATCTTTTGTTTGTTTCGCTGAATCGAACAGTCGCGTTCCGGGAAATACACGGAATGACCGAATTCGTCTCTGAAGACCTGGACTTCGATATGCTTGACGTTTTCCATGATTTTTTCAAGATACATCCTGGAATCGCCGAATGCGCTCAAAGCTTCACGCCGTGCCTCTTCATAAGCATTCGTAAGCTCTTCTTCATTATTGACCCTTCTGATTCCCTTGCCGCCGCCACCGGCC
Source organism: Ligilactobacillus ruminis DSM 20403 = NBRC 102161 (assembly GCF_900113455.1). GTDB lineage: Bacteria > Bacillota > Bacilli > Lactobacillales > Lactobacillaceae > Ligilactobacillus > Ligilactobacillus ruminis. The sequence continues at coordinate 47,368 of NZ_FOPI01000007.1, forward strand.
GCTGCTTTCAGCAAAACCGGGTATCCGACTTTTTCGGCGATTTTTCTGGCTTCTTCAACGTTGTCGATAAAGCCTTCGCTCCCCGGAATAACGGGAACGCCGCTTTGCTGCATCTGGATTCTGGCATTGGCCTTGTTCCCCATCAGTGAAATTGTCTCTGATTTCGGGCCAATGAAAGTAATTCCGCAGCTTTCACACATCTCGACAAAACGGCTGTTTTCAGAAAGAAAACCAAATCCGGGGTGAATTGCCTGAGCCCCGGTCCCGATTGCCGCCGCTAAAATATTCTTCATGTTCAAATAAGAATCTTGCGGTTTGGCCGAGCCGACGCAAACGGCCTCATCAGCCAGCTGAACATGCAGGCTCTCACGGTCAACGGTTGAGTAGATTGCCACCGATTTTATCCCGAGCTCTTTTAAAGAGCGAATGATCCGAACCGCAATTTCGCCGCGATTGGCTACTAAAACTTTTGAAAACATCGCTTTACCTACCTCTTGTTATCCGATCATAAACGTCAGCTCCGCGCTGCAGCACTTTTTGCCGTCAATCGTTGCTTCAGCCTTGCCCGTCCCTATGTTGTTTCTGATTTTGTCTAGCGTAACCTCAAGTCTCAGCGTATCGCCGGGACGGACGACCTTTCTGAACCTTGCCTGACGAATGCCGCCAAAATAAGCCGTCTTGCCCTTGAATTCAGGCATCGAAAGCAATGCAACGGCTCCGGTCTGAGCAAGCGCCTCAACGATCAATACGCCAGGCATGACCGGATTGTCAGGAAAATGTCCGTTGAACACTTCTTCATGAATCGTCACGTTGCGCGTTGCGACCGCCTTTTTACCAGGTTCAAGCTCATCGACGCGGTCAATCAAAAGCATCGGATATCGATGAGGGATGATTTTTTGAATTTGTGTTGAATCTAAAACAACCATGCCTATCCCTCCGTAACTTTAAATAATGGCTGATCGAATTCGACAAGATCTTCGTTTTCGACCAGAACTTCAGAAATAACTCCATCAAGGTCGCTTTTGATTTCGGTCATCATTTTCATTGCCTCGATGATGCAGACGATGTCACCCTTGTGAACGCGCATTCCTTCAGTCACATACGGATCTTTGTCCGGTTCTGGTTTAAGATAGATCGTCCCGACCATTGGGGCCTTGATTGCTTTTCCGTCATCTTTTTCAGACGCTTTGCCTTTTTCCGAAGCGGAAACGTCCTCAACGGCTTCGATTGCCGGCTTTTCGCTGCTTGCTTTGGCAATCGCAGGTTTTTCGAAAGAAACTTCATTCTTGCTTAAATGAATGTGAAACCCCTCGCTGGTGATTTCCAGTTCACGCATGTCAGAACCGTTGAATTCATCCATTAATTTTTGAATATCATTAAAGTCCAACAAAATTATTCACTCCATTTTCTGAACGCCACAACGGCATTGTGCCCGCCAAAGCCTAATGAGTTGCTGATCGCATACTCAAGATCAGGGGCTGATTCTTTATCTTTTGTTACAATGTTAACTTTACACTCTTCGTCTTGAGTCGTCATTCCTATATTGACAGGTAACTTGCCATTTTGCAAGGAAAGAATCGTTGCACAGGCTTCGACTGCACCAGCGGCACCAAGCAGATGCCCCGTCATGGACTTGGTTGAGCTGACGGGAACCTGATAATCCTTAAAGACCAGGTTGATTGCCTTGGCTTCGCCGGCATCGTTTGCTTTGGTTGCCGTCCCGTGAGCATTGACGTATCCGACGTCTTCCGGCTTGATTCCGGCTTCATCGATTGCCTGCTTCATCGCGCGTGCAGCCCCTTCCCCGGTCGGATCGGGCGCTGTCATGTGATATGCGTCGCAAGTGCTGCCATAACCGACCATTTCGGCAATGATTCTCGCACCGCGCGCTTTTGCGTGTTCTAATTCTTCCAAAACAAGACAGCCCGATCCTTCGCCCATGACAAATCCAGAGCGTTCCTTGTCAAACGGAATTGAAGCCTTGGTCGGATCGACTTGATCAGACAGTGCCGTCAATGCCGCAAAACCGGCAATTCCGATTTCATTTACCGAAGCTTCGGCGCCACCGGTCAGCATTACCTTGGCTCTGCCTTCTTTAATCTGACGATATGCTTCGCCAATCGAATTCGTTCCGGAAGAACAGGCCGTCACGATTGACGTACAGATATTCTTTGCCTTGACTCTAAGCGCAATGTTTCCCGCAGCCATGTTTGCAATCGCTGTCGGAACAAAAAGCGGCGAAACTCGTTTCGGACCTTTTTCATGCATCTTGATGACTTGTTCTTGAATCGTCGTCAGTCCCCCGATGCCTGATCCAAAAATAACCCCCATATCTTCAGATGCGGTATTTTCCTCCGTTATGCCCGCATCCTCAATTGCTTGAAGCGCGGTGTCAACCGCATATTGAGAATAAAGATCCATCCGTTTGGCGGCCTTTTTGCCGACTCTTAACGTTGGATCAAAATTTTTGACCTCACCGGCATTCGTAATCCCCGTTTCGGATGCGTCAAATTTCGTAATAGGAGCAATCCCGAGCTTTCCCGCAAACAGATTTTCCTTAAATTCGACAACATCGTTTCCCAAAGGGTTAACTGTTCCCATTCCGGTAACTACAACTCTTGTCATGGACTAACTCCCTCCTAAATCGTCATTCCGCCGTCAACCGGAATTACCTGGCCCGTAATATAATCATTTTCGGCCAAGAAAACCGCCGTTTCAGCAACTTCTTCAACCTTGCCGAAACGTTCGAGCGGAATGTCTCGCAATGTTTCTTCCTTAACCTTATCGCTTAATACACTGGTCATGTCGCTTTCAATCATTCCCGGCGCAATCGCGTTGCATCTGATGTTGCGCAAAGCACCCTCTTTTGCGCAAGTTTTGGTCAAACCGACTATGCCGGCTTTTGAAGCCGCATAATTTGCCTGACCGATATTTCCGTGCAATCCGACGACTGATGCAAGATTGATAATCGCTCCGCTCTTTTTTTTGTACATTTTCTTCAAAAAAGCACGCGTCATCAAAAACGTTCCGCGCAAATTGACGTTGACAACGGCATCGAAATCTTCGTCTTTCATGCCGATTAAAAGCTTGTCGTTCGTAATCCCGGCATTATTGACCAGAACATCAATCGTTTCAAATGCCTCATAGGCCTCTTTCGTCATCCTCTTGACGTCTTCTGCAACGGAAACGTCTCCAATGATCGTTTTGCAGACGACGTCGTTTGCTTCAATTTTTTTGACCAACTCGTCACTTACGCCGTGACGCCCGTTAACGATAACGTTGGCACCCTTTTTAGCAAATGCTTCCGCACAAGCAGCACCGATGCCTCGAGAAGATCCGGTTACAAAAACCGTTTTTCCTTTAAGATCCATCTTTTTCCTCCTCGTTAAAGCGAAAATTTCTGCATTTTTTCAAGCGTTTCAACCGAGGCGCGTCCAACGTTTCGATCAATTTGCCTGACGAATTTCGACAGCGTCTCGCCGGGTCCGATTTCAATAAAAGTTTCAATTTCACAATCTTTGATCATTTTTTCAACGCAAGCAGCAAAATGTGTTGGCGACATGACTTGTCGCTGCAAAATTTCGGCTGCATTTTCTTTCGTGAACGGAATCTTGTCGGTATTGCTTTCAATGACAAATTCAGGGTCCTTGAACGAAACGGCTTTTAAGACTTCGCCAAGTCTTTGAGAAGACGTCCTGAACAAAGGCGTATGAAACGCGCCGTTGACGTTTAACTCGACTACGCGCATTTTGCCTTCCTCAGACAGTTTCTCTGATGCTTTTTTTACGGCTTCATCATCGCCTCCGATGACGACTTGTTTTGGCGAATTATAGTTGGCAATCGAAACCGGCTTTTCGTCCGTCGAAATTTCGGCACAGATTTTTTCAACAAGCTCGACGTCAGGTTTCAAAATTGCAGCCATTGAACTTTGATGACGATCGCAGTCTTCCTGCATGAACTCTGCTCTTTTCGACACGAGTTTCATGCCGGTTTCAAAATCAAGCATTGAAGAAGCAATCAAAGCCGGATATTCGCCAAGCGAAAGTCCGATTCCGCCGACGACGTTCAGATCCGGTGCTGCATTTTTCAAAGCTTTAAAAACCCCGTAAGAAAATGCGCAAAGCGCCGGCTGAACGTACTTCGTCTGCTTGAGCATTTCAGAACTTCCAAAGCACTCCGTCAGATCAAAGCCGCAAATTTCTGAAGCCTGGTCAATCGTTTCGGCAAAGACCGGAATCTTCTCATAGAAATCTTTTCCCATTCCCGGAACTTGTGCGCCTTGTCCGCTGAATAAAATTCCGACTTTTGTCAAAAAAACACCTCTTAATCCTTTGATTCCAATTGCTTTTGAACATAGTCAACGACATCACCGATCGTTTGAATGCCTTCATCGGCATCAAGCTGAATATCGAAACTGTCTTCAAGTTCGTTCATGATTTCAAAAACATCGAGACTGTCAGCATCAAGATCATCCTTGATATTTGCCGTCAGCACGATTTCTTCTTTGTCGACGTCCAATTGTTCTGCCGCGATTTCTTGTACTTTTGCTAAAACTTCTTCTTTTGTCATGATAATTTCTCCTTAAAATAATGTGTAATTGATTTAAAATTCAGTAGCGAATCACGCAGGCTCCAGCACAAAGGCCACCGCCAAATCCGCAAAGAAGCATCGTTTCACCGCGAACAAGTTCTTTTTGTTCGGAAAGTTCGCTTAAAAGCAGGGGGATGCTGGCCCCTGACGTATTCCCGTATTCCGAAATGTTTTCAGGAAATTTTTCCAACGGCTGATGCAGTTTTTTGGCAATCACTTTGATGATTCGCTCATTTGCCTGATGCAAGACGAAGCGATCGATCTGATCCAACCCGAGTCCGCTGTCTTCAACGGCAGCTTTAATCACCGTCGGAACGATTTTGGTCGTAAAATTATAAACCGCTCTGCCGTCCATTTCAAACGGAGTTGCCGTTTTCTTGTTCGATTCGGGCGGAAATTTTGCAAGCGGCAGCGTCTTTTGACATGAAAGCTTATCGCTGTCTTCGCCGAAGCTCTTCAAACTGTAGCCAAGCAAAGCGGAATCTCCGTCAAAATCGCAATCGATCAATGCTCCGGCCGCTCCGTCACCGAACAGGACGCATGTCGTGCGATCGCTCCAGTCAAGCGATTTTGAAAGCACCTCTCCGCCAATTACCAAAGCTTTTTTGGCATGCTTTGAATCAAGCATCGATGCTGCCGTAACCAATGCATATACAAAACCTGAACAAGCAGCTGAGATATCGAAGGCAACCGCATTTTTGGCACCGATTTTGCCTTGAACGATTGCAGCCGTCGAAGGCGTTGCACTGTCAGGAGTCATCGTTGCGACGATAATCAAATCAATTTCCGAAGCCTCCGTCGACGTTTTTGAAAGCAGCTCTTCTGCCGCTTTGGCACAAAGATCGGACGTGTTGTCGAAAAGACTGACTCGTCTGGTTTTAATTCCTGTTCTTTGGCTGATCCATTCATCGGACGTTTCGATAAATTTTGCCAAATCGTCATTTGACACCCGCATTTCGGGAACACTTTTTGCCAATGCCTCAATTTTCAAACGTTTCATTTCTTAAACACCCTGTTCTAAGAATTTTCATTCAGAAAGTCTTCAAGATTTCGAATCGCCTTTTCAACGATTTTCATTTCTTCGGGACTGATATCTTTCAAAAACCCCTCAACCATCTTATGGTGAAATGCATCGTGAGCACGATACATCACTCGCCCCTTTTTGGTCAGTCCGAGTCTGATCACGCGTCTGTCGTCCAATCCGCGGATTCGCTCAACATAACCCTTTTTAACCAATCGGTCAATCGTCGACGTCAAAGTTCCCGGGGTCAGGTGCAGCTCATTTGCAACCTCTGTCGCCGTTTTGTGATCATACATCGAAATGGCGTTGATCGCATGCATTTCCTTGATCGTCAAGTCGTTAAACCTGCTTTTGCGCAGCTCTTTTTCTTCAATCCATAAGATATCACTGTAGATTCGAATTAGGGCATCATTGATATATTGACTGCGTTCATCCATAATTCATACCGCCTATCTTTTTGCTTTCCAAATATTTTGACTATCAAAATAATAACAAATAAAAAGCGGTCTTTCCACTAAATCTTTTCATCCCTGTCATAAACAGCAAACATCAGCTCTGCAGTGCAGGCCTTCTTGCCGTCAACGAGCGCGGCAGCCTTGACGATGCCCATGTTGGACTTCTTCTTTTCCATCACGATGTGAAGCTTCAAGACATCACCAGGGCGAACTACCTTGCGGAATTTTGCCTGATGAATGGCACCCAAATAGGCCGTCTTGTTTTCAAATTCAGGAGATTTCAAAATCAAAATCGACGCTGCCTGAGCAAGCGTTTCAATGATCAAAACTCCAGGCATGACTGGATTATTCGGAAAATGTCCACGGAAAAAGGATTCATTGATCGTTACGTTTTTTGTTGCCGTGATTTCTTCACCAGGAACGAGTTCATCGACATAATCGATGTAACAGATCGGATAGCGATTTGGAATCATGTCCATGATCTCTTGTGCATCCATTACCTTCACGCGTGTCACCTCACTTAATTCAAATTATTTCGAATATCAAACTATTCGATGAATGAATCATATTATATTTAATATTCAGTGTCAAACTAAACTAATTCTACGATTAGAGTTTCCTCAATTTTATATTTGCTCAGTTGCCTCAAAATTTCGCAAAGATGCTTTGACTATTCAAAGTATCATGATAAATACAGTATTGTTATGCATTATTAAGATTCATTTAGAAAAAGTATTGATAGTGAAAAAATTATGGATAAATAAGCTATAATTTAGACAACAGATTCTCGCTTTAGAAAAAAGAATTTTTAAGCTATTTTGATATTCAAAATTCTTATCTGTTTTTAATCAAAAGGGCACTATTGTATATATGTTTTAATTATGAAGTTTATGCGAAAATAGATGTTCATATGTAAACATAGCTCATGATGCAAGACCGGATTTTTTTATCAACGGTCAAAAAATGCTTTTGCAATATACTCTCCCCATAACAGTAGACACCGTAATTTCACAATCCATTGTTTCAATCACGTTTTTTAGTCATAAAAATGATTGTCCCATTTTCATGGACAAAGGGAATTTGGATAAAATATTCTGCCCCTGCACCATGAATGAAACACATTATTAATAAAAAACAGGTTGTCCAGATTAAAGAGTTAAGAAATATGCATTGTCCAAAAACACGGAACGAAAATTTTTAACTTCCAAATTATTGTGAAAAAACATTTTACGGTGTCCTTGACAAGGGGGACAATTCACAAAACGCATGACAAAAAGACCTCGCCTTCTGACAAGACGAGGTCTTTTTGCAACCAAGAATTACTTGGATTCTGATTCAGTTGTTTCTTCTGTTTCAGGTGCTTTTTCTTCTTCAGCAGCTGCTGTCGGTTGGCTTTCAGCCTTCTTAGTCACGCGTGCGATCGCGTTTCTTGAGAAGTCCAGATAAACGCCGTCGCAATCAAGCGTGACAAGCGCTTTTTCCTTATCGATTTCAGAAACGACAGCGTGAAGTCCGCCGATTGTCGTGATTTCATCGCCAGGCTTAAGCTCAGACAACATTTTTTGATGTTGTTGCTGCTGCTTTTTTTGCGGCTTGATCATCATGAAATACATCAAAGCAATCAAAACGACGAACATAACGATTGTTGAAATTGAAGATGACAAATTATTCACTCCTTAGAAAAATACTACAGTACACTGTATCAAAAATAACGAATTTTTTCCAGTCTTTTAATGGCTTTTACCAAAACTTAAAAGTTCTTCGGATTAGCCACGTTCAACCCGTAGCGCTCGAAGAAATCCTGCCTGAATTCGAGCAGATTGTCATCCATAATGGCTTGGCGCACCTGTTTCATCAGATTGAGCAGGAAATAAAGATTATGATAGCTCGTAAGACGCAGTCCAAACGTTTCATCAGCCTTGAACAGATGACGAACGTAAGCACGGGTATAGTTTCGACACGTGTAGCAATTGCAGTTGTCATCAATTGGCGAAAAGTCGCGCGCATATTTTGCGTTTTTAACCACCAAACGGCCGTGCGAAGTCATGCATGTTCCGTTTCTTGCAATTCTCGTCGGCAAAACGCAGTCAAACATGTCGATTCCGCGAATCGCACCGTCGATCAAAGCGTCAGGAGAACCGACGCCCATCAGATAGCGCGGCTTGTTTTCAGGAATGAGCGGCGTCGTGAAATCCAAAACATGATTCATCTCAGCCTTTGATTCGCCAACGGAAAGACCACCGATCGAATATCCCGGAAAATCAAGCGAGACAAGGTCTCTTGCGCTTTGTTCACGAAGTTCCTTGTGACCTCCGCCTTGAATGATTCCGAACAAGGCTTGCGTCTCTGGATTTTCATGAGCGCGGAGCCCGCGTTCGGCCCAACGACTCGTACGTTCGATCGATTTTTTGATGTAGTCGTATGATTCGAAAAACGGCGGACATTCATCAAAACTCATCATGATATCAGATCCAAGGCAATTTTCGATATGAATTGCCTTTTCAGGTGACAAGAAGAGCGGTTCTCCACTCAAATGACTTCTAAAATGAACGCCTTCTTCCGTAATGTTGCGCATTTCAGCCAAGGAAAACACCTGGAATCCGCCCGAATCAGTCAAAATTCCCCGATCCCAGTTCATAAACTTGTGCAGACCGCCGGCTTCTTTGACAAGATCTTCGCCTGGACGAAGCCAAAGGTGATAGGTGTTTGACAAAATCACTCCGGCACCCATTTCTTTAAGTTCCTCTGGCGACATCGACTTGACGGTTGCCTGCGTGCCGACCGGCATGAACATTGGCGTCGGGAAAGTTCCGTGCGGCGTGATCAATTCTCCCAAACGTGCCCCTGTATGCTTTTCTTTTTTAATCAGCCGATATTTGACAGCTGGTTCACTCATATGTTAATTCCTCCGTATCAATAAATAAACATCGCATCGCCAAAACTGAAGAAACGATACTTCTCTGAAACGGCATGGCGATATGCGTTCAAAATATTTTCGCGTCCCGTAAATGATGCAACGAGCATTACCAAAGTCGACTTCGGCAAGTGGAAATTCGTAATGAATGCATCAACGACCTGCCATTTATAGCCTGGTTTGATGAAAATATCAGTCCAACCGCTGTCGGCACGAATTTCACCGTTAAATTTCGTCCCGATCGTTTCAAGCGTTCTGATTGAAGTCGTCCCCGTTGCAACGATGCGGCCGCCGTTTGCTTTGACTTCATTCAACGTTTTAGCGGCATCCTCCGTCAAACGATAGAATTCGCTGTGCATCTTGTGATCTTCGATATTTTTTTCACTGACCGGACGGAACGTGCCAAGACCGACGTGAAGCGTGAGATAAACGAGTTTTACGCCCTTGTCTTCAATTTTTTTTAGTAATTCCTTTGTAAAATGCAGTCCGGCAGTCGGCGCAGCAGCAGAGCCGATTTCTCTTGAATATACCGTCTGATACATTTCAGGGTCGTCAAGCTTTTCCTTGATATAAGGAGGAAGCGGCATTTCTCCTAACTGATCGAGAATTTCCATAAAAATGCCGTCATAATGAAATTCGATCATCCTGCCGCCATGCTCCAGTTCCTCCGTTACGGTTGCAGTCAGCTTGCCGTCGCCAAAAGAAATTTCCGTACCGACTTTTGCACGTTTGGCAGGCTTGACGAGCGTTTCCCAGTTATCTCCGTCAGTATTGTTCAGCAACAAGACTTCAACGTGTCCTCCGGTCTCAGGCTTGACTCCGTAAAGACGGGCCGGCATGACGCGAGAATCGTTCATAACCAGGGCATCTCCCGGATTCAAACGATCGATGACGTTATAAAAATAATCATCCTGATATTTGCCCGTCTTTGAATCAAGCACGAGCAGACGCGATTGATCTCGTTCCTTTAAAGGAGTCTGCGCAATCAATTCCTGCGGCAAATCATAATCAAAGTCTTCAGTCGTTAAGTGTTTTTCTGACAAAATAGTCACCCTTCTCAATTATTATCAATTTTCAAGTTCAAATGCTTGTATGCGAGTGGCGTCACCATGCGACCTCTTGGAGTTCGCTTGATGAAACCGCGCTGCATCAAGTATGGTTCGATCATATCAGCGACCGTTTCCGTTTCTTCGCCGATATTGGCGGCCAAAGTCGCCAGTCCGACCGGACCTCCGCCGTATAATTCGATCATTGTTCTCAAAAGTCTGCGATCCGTGTCATCCAGACCGCACTGGTCGACTCTAAGCAAATCCAGAGCATAGCACACGATCTGCGTATCAATCTCATCTTTATGCGCAACTTCGGCAAAATCTCTCACGCGTTTCAAAAGCCGATTGGCGACGCGCGGAGTCCCGCGCGAACGTCTCGCTATTTCAAACGCTCCGTCAGCACTGATCTGAGCCGCAAAAACAGCTGCTGAACGCTGAACGATCCGCGTCAGCTCATCGTCTTCGTAATAATTCATGTGACCGACGATTCCAAAACGTGCCCTTAGAGGTGCAGAAAGCATTCCGGCTCTCGTGGTTGCCCCGACTAAAGTAAACGGCGGCAACGGAAATCTGACCGGATGAGCCGACGAATCCTGTCCGACGATAATATCGATGTAGAAGTCTTCCATCGCCGAATATAAAATTTCCTCAACGTTTTTGGGAAGACGATGAATCTCATCGATGAACAAAACGTCACCAGGCTCCAGTTCATTCAAAAGCGCCACCAAATCGCCAGGCTTTTCAATTGCCGGACCGGTCGTCGTTTTGATGCCGACCTGCATTTCATTGGCAATGATGCAGGCGAGCGTGGTCTTGCCTAAGCCGGGAGGACCGTATAAAAGAACATGGTCAAGCGATTCTTCCCGTTGTTTCGCTGCTGCAATATAAACGGAAAGTTCGCGTTTGATTTTTTCTTGTCCGATATATGTTTTCAAAGTCTTTGGACGAAGCGTCAAGTCGGCTTGTTCGCTTGCGTCAAGATTTTCTCCCGAAACGATTCGCTTGTCTTCAGTCACATGGACTCCTCCCGTTAAAATTATTTGTTCATCATCAACCGCAACGCTTGTCTCAAATATTCATCGGTTGAATCACCCTTAAAGTCCAACAGCTTCCTGCCGGTCTTTTTGACTTCCGTTTTCGTATACCCTAATGCAAGCAGCGCTTCCAGTGCCTCTTTCAAATATGGGGATGTCTGCTCTGCAACGATTTCCAAATCTTGTTGTCCCTTAAGCGGCTTGCCGCTTTCAAGTCCTCCAAGCTTGCCTTTGAGATCCAAGATGATCTGCTTGGCAGTTTTTTTGCCGATTCCGGGAAACTTGGTCAAGTAAGCATCGTCATCGTTATTGACCGCTGAAACGAACCCGTTGTGATCCTCATTGGCTAAAATCGCAAGTGCGCTCTTCGGCCCAATGCCTGAAACGCTGATCAGTTTCAAAAAAAGCTGTTTTTCATTGAAATCAGAAAAACCATATAGCACGATTTCATTTTCGCGGACAATCTGGTGCAAATAAATTTTTTCCTTTTTAGTTTCGTCTGATTTGAACCTGAACGGATTGGCCACATTGATCAGATAACCGATGCCGTTGTTTTCAACAACGATATATGCGGGAAAAACTTGCGTAATCGTGCCTATCAAATATTCATACATTGCATATCCTCACTTCTAAACTTGCGCATATAATAGTAACATATTTTTGCATTTTTTGCTTATAATTCGTCATTAAATCCCGTTTGATGCGGGTCCTGAATTCTCTTAAACATATGCTCCATGTCCTTTGAAGTAAAATGAACCAAAACAGGCCGTCCGTGCGGACAATTGAACGGATTTTCGCACGTTGAAAGTTTTTTGAGCAAAACTTTCGCCTGTTCTTCTTCCAAATGATGATTGGCTTTGATCGAACGTTTGCAACTCATCATGATGGCGGTTTTTTCCCTGAATTTTGCCACTGTCAATTTGTCGTCGTTTAAAAACATGTCAATCATCTCACGCACGATTTCTTCTTCTTCGCCTTGCTTGAACCATGTCGGATGCTGCCTTAAAATATACGTGTTTTTTCCAAAATCTTCCAATTCAATGCCGAGATTTGCAAGCTTATCAAGATTTTCCTCAATTTTTAAAGCATCGGTCGTCGGGTAGGTCAACACGATCGGCACCAGCAGACGCTGCTGATTTGAAGAAACGTTTCCGATTTCAGTCCGGTAATACTCATACTTGCAACGCTCTTGAGCGGCATGCTGGTCAATGATATAAAGTCCGTCTTCTGATTCTGCAAAAAGATACGTTCCGTGCATCTGACCGATATAACGCAATTCCGGAAACCTTTTTTTGGAAGATTCCGCAGAAATTTCCTGGTCTTTTACGGACGTTTTCCTTTGCATGTATTTTTGATCCCAAATCTTCAATTCGGCTTTTTCAAGGTCGGTGCGCTTTGAAATCACGATTGGCCTAACGTCTTTTGCAAGCACGTTTTGCTTTCCATCAAGTTTATCATCAAGACTTTCCCCGACCAAAGCTGCCGTAACTTCAGCCGAAACCGGACCTTTATACTTCGGAGATTTCTCCAACAGGTCTGTCTGCTCGCCTGAAAATCCGGTTCGCTTAGAATGATTGAGATTTTTAACGGCATTCGGAATCAGATTTTCCTGTGACAAACGTGCAAAAATTCCTTCAGAAATCAATTTTTCAAGCTGAGGTTCCTTGCTGATTCTGACTTCCTGCTTCGTCGGATGGACGTTGACGTCACAAAGAAGCGGATCAAGCCTGATATTGATGACAGCATAAGGAAAGCGCCCGACCATCAGCTTTGATCCGTAGCCGTTCAAAACTGCCTTTGTCAGCTTGAAATTTCTGATATAGCGTCCGTTGATCATCAGACTGATGCCGTTTCTGTTCGACCGCGTCAATTCCGGATATGACACCATTCCGTCTACTTCAAAATCCAGGTCTTTGGCATTAAAATAAATCATCTTTGCTGCTGACTTCACCCCGTAAATTGCGCTGAAAGTCTGCTTTTGATTTCCGTTCCCGGCTGTTTTGAGCAGAGTCTTGCCATTATTTTTCAAAACAAATGCCACGTCCGAATGGCTCAAAGCCAGGCGATTCACAATATCCGAAACGTGCGAAAGCTCCGTCGCAAGCGAGCTAAGGTATTTCAAACGAGCCGGCGTGTTGAAAAACAGATTGCTGACGGTTATCTGCGTTCCGTTTCTGAGCTGACTTGCATCGTTTGAAACGATTTTTCCGCCCTTGATATGAATCGTCGTTCCAGTTTCATCGCCTGCATGAGCGGTCATCAAAACAACGTCCGAAACGGATGCGATTGAAGGCAGGGCCTCGCCGCGAAAACCTAACGTGGCCACCCTGAAAAGATCTTCTCGACTGGTGATTTTGCTCGTGGCATGCCGTTTAAACGCCGTTTCGACATCGTCTGCCTCGATTCCTTCACCGTCATCAGTCACTCTGATCATTTCAAGGCCTGCCTCTTTTGTTTCAATCGTAATCTGTGCCGCTTTGGCATCAAGGGCATTTTCAACCAGTTCTTTTACAACCGAAGCCGGTCTTTCAACGACCTCGCCTGCGGCAATTTGATCTGCCAAAACGGCAGACAGTTCGTGAATCTCTGCCATTCATCATCCCTTCTTCAATTCTTGCTGCCATTTGTGGACCATCAGCATCACATCCATCGGCGTTAAAGACATCAAGTCCGCTTTTTCCAATTCTGAAACGATCTTTGACTGTTTCCTGCCTATTTTTGTGCTTTCCTTTTTTTCAGCCGGTTCTTCGAAAAGCGAAAGCTGAACGTCTCCTTCAGAAACGCTGAGTTCATCAATCGGCTCGGTTTTGGTCGTCTTTTGTGTTTCCGCGTGCGTTTCAGAAGTACTTTCAAGCTTCTTCAAGATTACATCGGCCCGTTCAAGCAGCTTTTCCGGCATTCCGGCAAGTTTTGCAACGTGAATCCCGTATGAACGATCGGCCGGACCTTTCTTCATTTTGTGCAGAAAAACAAGCTCACCGTTTTTTTCGACGGCTCCGACATGAATGTTCTCCAGATGCTCAAGTTCTTCGTCAAGCACGGTCAATTCATGATAATGCGTCGAAAACAGCGTTTTAGCCTGCACGTTGTCATGAACGTATTCGATAATTGCCTGAGCCAACGCCATGCCGTCGTAAGTTGCCGTTCCGCGTCCGATTTCATCAAATAATAACAAGCTGTTCTTTGAAGCGTTTTGCAAAGCTTCATTCGTCTCTTTCATTTCGACCATAAACGTCGATTCACCTGAAATCAAATCATCGGCTGCACCGATGCGAGTAAAAATCTGGTCAAAAATCGGCATCTTTGCTTCCTTTGCAGGTACGAAGCAGCCGATCTGAGCCATGATTACCGTCAAAGCCAGCTGTCGCATATACGTGCTCTTGCCTGACATGTTGGGTCCGGTAATCAGCAAAATATCGCGTCCTTCCGGCATTGAAACATCATTCGGCACATAGCTTTGCTTGCCCAAAACGCGTTCAACGACGGGATGCCACCCTGCTTTGATTTCAAGATCGTGACTGTCTGAAACAAGCGTCGGACAAACAAAATGGTTATCTTCGCTGACGCTTGCGAAACTTTGCAGGCAATCGAGCTCGGCAATGGCTGCTGCAAGTTTTTGCAGCCTCTCAATCTGCTTTTTGACCTTTTCCCTGACTTCGACGAACAAACGATATTCCAGTTCAAACGTCTTGCTTTCCGCTCCAAGAATCAGTGCCTCTTTTTCTTTTAATTCGGGCGTGATGAATCTTTCGGCATTGACCAGAGTCTGCTTTCTTTCATATCGACCTTCAGGAAGTTTCGCTACGTTTGCTTTCGAGACTTCGATATAATAGCCAAATACACGGTTGAACCCGATTTTGAGGTTATGAATGCCAGTTTTTTCACGCTCGCTTGCTTCCAGTTCAGCCAGCCATTGCTTGCCGTTTTTCATTGCATCCGTGTATTTATCAAGCTCTTCATTGTATCCAGGCTTGATCACGCCGCCTTCCGTCACCGAAATCGGCGGTTCTTCATCAATTGACCGATCCAAAAGCTCAAAGACGTCTTCGACAGGATCAAGGCGCGCTAAAATCCCGTCATAGATTCCGTGCTCGTTGAGCTCTTCCAAAACGTACCTGATCTGCGGAACGTGGGCAAGAGATGTCTTGAGCTGAATCAGATCTCGTCCGTTGACGTTTCCAAAAGCGATGCGTCCTGCCAGTCGTTCAATGTCATAAACCTGTTTTAACTCATCCTGCAGACTTGAACGTTCAAAATAATGTTCCAGCTGATCGTTGACGATCAGTTGACGCTCCTTGATTTGTGCCGGATTGATTAAAGGACGAGAGATCCACTGTTTTAAAAGTCTGGCACCCATGGCCGTTTTGGTTTCGTCCAACAGCCACAAGAGCGTGCCGGATTTTTTCCCGGTCCGTGCGTTTTGCAAAAGCTCAAGATTTTGTTTTGCATAACGATCCAGTTTCAAAAAATACGCCGGTTCATAGTGAACGGCTTTTTGAAGATGCGCAAGCGTTCTTTTCTGGGTCTTTTTCACGTACGTCAGCAGATGATTCAAAACTTCTTTTTCAAGATCCGATTCAACGTCTTGAACTGCATATGATAGTTCTGACGCCGGTTCAACGCTTTCTTGACTGGAAACAAGCACGCGAAGCTTCTTGATTTTTTCAACCGTTTTTTCAGAAACGCTTTCATCAATCACGATTTCCTTTGTTTTCAAACTGATCATTTCATTGAGCAGACTGTCGTCATCTTCTAAAATAGAACATCTCAACTCACCGGTTGAAAGATCGGCATAAGCAAACCCGTATTTTCCGTCTTGTTCATGAAGTGCGGTCAGATAGTTGTTTTCCCCCGCTTCTCCGGTTCGCATGTCAATATTTGTCCCAGGGGTCACCAACTGGATGACCTCTCGCTTGACCATGCCCTTTGCCAGTTTTGGATCCTCCATCTGTTCACAGATTGCGACCTTGTATCCCTTGTCGATCAGGATATCAATATAGTTTTGCACGGCATGGTGCGGGACGCCGCACATCGGGATCGGATTTTTTGATTTCTTGTTTCTCGTTGTCAAAGTAAGCTCAAGCAATTGTGCGCCTTTGACCGCATCCTCATTGAACATTTCATAAAAATCGCCTAATCGGTAAAACAAAAAAGCATCCGGATACTGTTCTTTAATTTCCAAATACTGTTTCATCATCGGTGTTTCAGTTTGACTTTTAGCCATTAAAAATCCTCCGTCCGTTTTTACTGGAAAAACGGATGATCGTCATTAATCAAAATGGGGGTAATCCGTTTTGCTTTATTAGAACGATCATCCAAATCAATCACACAAGCGCCAAGCGTCTGACGCCCATCTTCGTCAACTTCAAACCGCGTCGGCATCTGCGTCAGAAAACGCTCGATCACGTTTTTTCGTTTCATCCCCAAAATACCGTCATAAGGACCGGTCATACCGACGTCAGAAAGATATGCTGTTCCGTTCGGCAAAATTCTTGCATCATTGGTCTGAACATGAGTATGAGTACCGATCACGGCTGAAACTCGTCCATCAAAATACCATGAGAAGGCTTCTTTTTCGCTCGTCGTTTCTCCGTGAAAGTCAACAAAAACGTAGTCGACACAAATCTTGTCCAAAAGTTTTTCCATTTCCGCAAACGGATCGTCTGAAGGGTTCATAAATACTCTCCCCTGAACGTTGACGACAGCAATTTTCTTGTCATTGACCCGTTGAATCATCCAACCTTTTCCCGGAACTTTTCCTTTTGAAAAATTCAGCGGTCGAATCAAATTCTTGGCATCTGAAATAAAATGTTGAATTTCAAGGTTGTCCCAAGTATGATTTCCCATCGTAATCACGTCGGCTCCGGCCTTCATCAGTCTTTTATAAAATATTTCATTAATTCCGCGACCCCTTGTCGCATTTTCACCGTTTACGATGGTCAGCTGCGGTCGATACTTGCGTTTCAACTGCGGTAAATATTCTTCAAGCATTTTCGTGCCTGAGGTTCCAACGACGTCGCCAACAAAAATAACTCGCATCTAAAATACGTTCCCTTCTAACGTCATTTTGACTGTACAGATACCTTTATCTTAACATTAATCACCATTCAAAAAAAGTGGTGCTAAAAGATCCGGGGGAAAACTCATCCCGAAATTAAAAAGAGGATGAGAAAAAGTCCGTTCATCTCTTGAATTAAATAAAATGTCGAACGAAGGCAGTCGATTTTCGCTTGAATCCGTAAGACGTTTCTTCAATTTTTTTGCGTAAAAAACCATTCTTTAGAAGCAACGATGCTCAATAAATTCCGCCAAGATCTCACTCAAATTTACGGACATCCATTTTTTATCGATGTGTCCGTAAACGGCAGTGATTTTGTCAAATGCAGCGCCTGATAAATCAGCACACCGAGCTCTCAGTCAAATTTATCGCCAAAATATTTTTGGTTATTTCCGTCACGAAAGGCGATTGTCATGCATACGCAAAAAAACCGGATGATTTGCATCAATTGCAAATCTGATCCGGTTTTTTAATTTGAGGCATAACTTTTCCCGGCCTCAAGGAATTTGCATTCAAAAAGTCGAATTACAAAGCAAAAAGGTTTTTGGAGAAATTCCAAAAACCATAAATTATCTTTTTTAAATCATAACTAATCTTCAGCAGCATCAATTGCCTCTAAAATAACCCCCAAGTTATCGCGCTGAAGTTCTACGCTTCTAAGTTTCTCATCGTAAGCAGATTGCAGATGTTGAGTACGACCGCCGTCATGCAGCTTGGCACAAACGTTGCTGAGTTCAGCAGCTTTCTTTTCCGCAACTTGGTAATCGTTTAAAATATCAAGCTTGTTGCCCATGATAAAAGCCTCCTAAAAACATATAAAAGTCTTAACTTGAACAATTTAACACTTTTATCCTTATTTGTTAACCCCTTTCTGTTACGTTTCTGTTACAAATTGGTTACTTTGTTTCGATGGAAACTAAGCTGACATATCTTTACAAATTAACAAATAGTTGTTATAATTTTCAGATTATACTCATGAAATGTGAGGGTTGCAGTTGCGAATGCGAACGTTTTCATGTATAATTAATTTAGTTGGTATCAATTTAATTAATACCCTTTTTAAAAGGAGGTTCTTTTGGCACTCAAATATCAAGAAGTCGCACTGAATTTAGCCGACAAAATCAAAGCCCATGAATATGATAAAAAGCTGCCGAGCGAAGGAAAACTGATGGAAGAGTATTCCGTCAGTCGCAATACGATTCGCAATGCTTTAAACGTTCTTTACAATCAGGGACTTTTGCGCAGAATTCAAGGAAGCGGCTATTTCATCAATCACCCGCTTCATAATCAGGCAAACATCGTCAACATGGCCAACAAAAACGGTCTGCACGACTTAGAGGAAAAAGATGCGATTCTAAGCAAAATTTTGGTTTTTGAAACGATTCTTGCCGGCGAAACGATCGGAAGCTATCTTAAAATCGATCCGAAAGATTCCGTTTATCACATCAAGCGCATCAGAAGACGCAAAGATGAACTCGTCAGCCTGGAAGAATCATTTTACAGAAAAGACGTTGTTCCTTATCTGACGGAAGAAATATGCAACGAATCAATCTCTGCATTTATCAAAGAACACTTCCAGGTTACAAGCAAAACAGCTGACGAGTACATGTCGCTTCACCGCTTGAACGAAGAAGAAGCCGAGCTGACCGGAAAAGACGTTGGCAGTTCCGCCTTCATGATTGAAGAAATCAACTGTCAAAAAAACGAGCAGCCCTATGACTACTCAAAGACGCTGTATTTCTTGCCGGATTTAATGTTTTACAGCCATATTAGCAATTATTTGGATTAATAAAAAACCTTGTCGAAAAATGACAAGGCTTTTTATTTAGCACTTATTTTTTTTGTTTTTCAGTTCCATTACGTCGCGTGCAATCATCAATTCTTCATTTGTCGGAATCTTCATCATCGTAATCGCTGAATCTTCACCGGAAATAACGGTCGCGCCGTCCTGCTCTTCATTTTTCTCATTATCGATCGTAATGTTCATGAAACTGAGTCTTTCCATGATCATCTTTCGGATGACGGCAGAATTTTCGCCAATTCCGGCTGTGAACACGATTCCGTCGATTCCGCCCATCTCAAAATAATATTGTCCGATATATTTGACGATATCCTTGACAAAAATATCGATTGCAAGACGTGCGCGATGCTTGGCATGGGATACCGCCAAAATGTCGCGCATATCGGATGAAACTCCTGAAATTCCAGCAAGCCCGGATTTCTTGTTCAAAGTATAGACCATCTCGCTGATCGAATTGATTCCAAGCTTATCCATGACAAAAGCAATCATCGAAACATCAACGTCACCGGAACGCGTGGCCATCGTCACGCCGGTCAGCGGCGTGAATCCCATTGACGTATCAAACGATTTGCCATTCTTGATTGCGCAAAGAGAAGACCCTGCCCCAAGGTGACACGTCACGAGCTTTAAATCTTTTAATGGACGCCCCATCAATTTGGCAGCCTCGCCCGCAACGTAGCGGTGACTGGTTCCGTGCGCTCCGTAACGTCTGACGCCGAGTTTTTCGTACCATTCATAGGGAACGCTGTACAAAAAGTTCTCTTCCGGCATCGTTTGGTGAAATGCAGTATCGAAAACCACGACAGAACAAGCATCGGGCAACATTTCCTTAAACGCCTGAATCCCGATCAGATTGGCCGGATTGTGCAAAGGTGCCAGTTCGGTAATGTTCTTTATTTTTTGAATGACTTCATCCGTCACGACGACTGATTTTGAGAAGTACTCGCCACCGGCAACAACGCGGTGACCAACCCCCGTAATTTCAGAATATTTCTCGATGATTCCTAAACTTATCAACAGCTCCATCAGGTTATTGACCGCTTCTCCATGATTTTTGACGGTTCCCTGATGCTTATAGACTTTGCCGTTTCCATACTTGATCGTCGTTTGAGATCCAGGAATCGCAATCCGCTCGATTAAACCGGAAGCAATTACCGCTTCGGACGGCATTTCAAAAAGTTTGAATTTTAAACTGGAGCTGCCAGAATTAACTGCTAAGACCTTATCCATAATGTTAGCGTCCCCCTTTTGTTAAGAAATTCACTATCTCTACTATAACAAATTTTCGGCCGCTTGACACACTGAATTTGTGAAAAAATTCACTGATTTTTTGAATTAGCGTTTTCGCTAAAAAAAGGGATCTGACCTTCTTCATTTTTGTTAAATTCTCGCTATTGGACTGGTTATTTAGACAAAACCTCGTTAAAATAGTATAGAGAGAATGGAGGAACAATGATGGATCATCAACAACAATTAATTGACTGGATTTCACATGATAAAAATTTCACGGAAATTTTCAATATTCTTGACAGATATCATTTGACAGAGGCAACGCTGTGTGCGGGCTCAATTCGCGAACTCGTTTGGAATAAACTGGAAAACAAGCCTTCTTCTATTTTGCGAAACAACCTTGATGTCTACTACAACGATCCCGGCGAATCATACGAACATTACCTGACGATTCAAAGCACGCTTAATCAGCGTCATTCCAAGTATCTTTGGGACTTGCGAAATATTCGTTTAAAAAAGCGTCACTCTGACAAGTCTCCTGATGGTTCAACGATTGAAGCAGCAATTGCCAATTTCCCTGAAAAATGCAGTGCGGTCGGCGTTTCACGCGAATTAGGCGGAAGCTACTCGATAATTGCTCCCTATGGACTGGACTATTTGTTCACTGAAACGATCGTCCCTACCGGAGCAATTGATGAACTTGCATTCAAGCGCCGAATCGAACGAAAAAAATGGCTGACAAATTTTCAAAATTCGAAATTAGGCTAACTTGCCGATTGACGGTCGCACTTGCCCGTAACCCCGACTTAATCAGGCGATGCACAGTGCTGAATTTAGCAAAAAATCAATCATTTACTAAGAAAAAATCCGCGCCGCCATGAAGTGCCCTATAATTGTTAGACAAAGTAGTCTAATGATTGTGGGGTATTTTTATGGCCAAGTACAGTTATTTGAAGACATTACTGCATTTCAAATGATGGTTCAAGACTACATCCATTTCTTTAATTACGAACGGGTTTCTTTAAAAACAAAAGGCATGACTCCGGTAGAGTACC
The DNA here is from genome assembly GCF_900113455.1 of Ligilactobacillus ruminis DSM 20403 = NBRC 102161. Classification (GTDB taxonomy): domain Bacteria; phylum Bacillota; class Bacilli; order Lactobacillales; family Lactobacillaceae; genus Ligilactobacillus; species Ligilactobacillus ruminis. The sequence goes on from NZ_FOPI01000007.1 coordinate 68,575, forward strand.
GAAATCATGCCCTGACAGCTTAATTGTTTAATTTTGTCTAACTTTTTTATTGCACTTCAATGATGGCACGGATTTTAATCATTATTCGGTTGCGTACGGGCTCATAACCGCTCGCTTCCACACCTTGTCTTAATCGGGTTTCGCCTCACAACCCCCTTGTCCCAAGCACCCTTGCTCGGGCAAGACAAGCTTACCCGTCGCAAGCGCAACTTGGATACGCGGGGGCTGACCGTTCGGCTCCACACCTTGCCTTAATCAGGCTCAGACCAGCAACAAGGCTCATGATAAGTTCGTGCCGCGTCGTGACTTCGCTTGCGCTGATCACTCGCGCCCCTCCTTATCTACCGCCTTGTTGAGCGGCTGGTCTTCACACCTTGCTAATTACGCCACTTATTCGCCTTTACATATTTGAATTCGCTTGCCTTGCTGAACAAATCCGGCAAATCATCACCGATAATCAATGCATCAACGTTTTCTTTTGGCATAAAGCCCGTTTCGGCAGAATGCTTCAAAAAATTAATCAAATCATTATAATAGCCATCAATGTTTACCAAGATAATCGGTTTTTGAACAATTCCTAATTGAAACCACGAATACGTTTGAAAAAACTCTTCCATCGTTCCAAGTCCACCTGGAAATACTACGAAGCAATCAGACAATTCAATCATCTGCTTTTTTCTGTCGGACATGTCGGATACGTGAATCAGTTCCGTTTGACCCACCGGCTTAATCGCATGATCTTCCAAAATCTCAGGAATTATGCCGATAACCTTCCCGTTTCTTTTTGAAACTTCTTCATAAAGCATGCCCATAAGTCCAAGACGACCGCCCCCATAGACAAGCGTATATTCATTTTCAACAAGATACTCGGCCAACTTCTTTAATAATTGCCGTGTTTCGGAATCGGCTCCTGCATTTGACCCGCAAAAAACGCAAACTTTTTTATTTGCCAAGACTGGCATGTCATATTCCCCCTTTAATGATGATACAATTATTCTAACATTTCCGAGACAAAGCAAAAACCCCGTTTCATTTCTGAAACGAGGCTTTTTTATGCCGATTCGTAATTGACCTTGGACCAGTCAATCGCCAAATCACTCATTTTGCGCATTTCATCAATCTCTTCCGACGTGAATTCTGCACGATATTCATCATCAGCATCCGATTTGCTGCCAAAATGAAACTTAGCCAAAAATTCGCCCTTTAATGCCAACAAGTAAGCATTGTCGTCATCAGGTATGACGTGAACATATTTCTTTTCCGTTTCGCCATCCCCTAAATATGTAAAACGAGGGTTGCTCATCAAATCAATCAAAATTCTGACGAAAGGAACATGAAATTCGCTATTTGCGCCCTCTATATATTGCTTGACCGCCTCACAAATACAATCGCTTACCAAATCTTCTGCCGGAAAATCATCCCCATACAAAGAATCGTGAAACCTTCCCTTCGGATAAAAGAAATTGAAATAGTTGCTCTCCTCTGGCTGAACTCCTAACCCAACCTCTTTGAATCCTTTTACCGTCGTGCAGTATGCTAATCCTTCCAACGGTGCGATTAATTTCTGAATCTTACCTTTTGACCAGGCATGGTTGACAAAATCATAAGCTTCATTAACATATTTCACCAATAACACCTCTTGTAACCTACTAGTATTAGCATAGCACAGATTGAGCAACTTCAGACGAATTTAACCATTAAATTCCGACTTTTTTCATAAAAATATCTAACATTAAATCACATATAATAGAAAGCTAATACAAACGTTGTAGTCTGAAATTATTTATCCAAAAAACTTATTCGCAATTTGTTAAGCAGCCGGTCTTTGCAACTTTATTAATACAAAAAAATTCAGATAACCTTCTAAAGCATCTGAATCTTTCAATAATTATAATTGCTACCAATTATCGGTCGAAAACACAAAACAACAATCTGCTTTTCAACTATACTTAACAACAACGTTTTGCCCCTATGGACCACTATGCCGCTGGCAGGAGTCGAACCTGTACTTGGAAACCCAAACAACGACCTGAACGTTGCGCGTCTGCCAATTCCGCCACAGCGGCGTCTGATAAGTGACTACTCTTATCATTATACACTTTAACCCAAATTAATCAAGCATTTTTTTGTTACTTTCTCGGAAATCCGATAACGGTCCCGTATCCGTGAAGCATCAAATACTTCGGACCAACGGAAACTCTTACCACTTGCGGCTCAAAGCGGACCGCAATAATACCTTCACCGCCCTTGGCTACGGCACGCTCAATCAGTTTTCCTTTGACCTCAGTATACAAATCATCAAATTCATCGACTTGATCCAACTGATCCGATGTCAGTTCTTTTTTGACCGTGGCGTTTACGATTCCTTTGATGGTGTACGTTCGATTGATTTCACCTGTCGTAAGAAACATGGACATCCCCCTTTAAAGAAAGATTTTGTAGTTGCGTTTGTTAATATTGATTACTTCGCGCTTGTTTTTAGCTGAACGATTGCGCAACAAGTTCCGCAACATCTTTTCAAGCTTGGCATTTCCGTTTGAAAACTTCGAAAGAAGATCGTTATCAACCCTTAAAACCAAATTCTCACGCTTGCTTGGAACACGAAAAGTCGTCTGTTCGTCATCTTTTTCAATTACGTTGTCCACAAGCTCTTCTACAAATCCTTTCGCCATTTTATGATTCCTCCTTAGGATTAAGATGGAAACCCTTCCTTGTGTTTAATTATATTCTACACCTTTTTTCATAATTTTTCAAAACACATTGAAATTAATGAACGCTGTATTTCATATCATCCGCTTATTGAATTTCCCTTAAAAATAAAGTATGATGAAGTCAATACTAATGTAAGCGCAACCACTAAAGGAGGGACTCCCTATGAAACAAACAACTCCTTATCAGCTCGAACGTGCCCGCACGTACCGTGCTGAAGCTCAGCGGGCAATTGAATACATTCTGTCAAACGATGATTTCAATAAGGCCAAGCTGATTTTGAAGTCACTCAAGCGCTCGATCAATGCGGAAATAAATATGTCTGATGACGAGGATTCCGCCTATGTAAAGCTGCTTGTCGCCATCAACCAAGACTTGGACGGCAAAAAGGATGCTTTTTTTCAGCTTGAAATAATCCGCAACGGTTTCTTCAGATTCATCGTCGCACAAACCGGTTCTTCTGACGCAAATCGATAAAAATGTTATAATGAACTTGGAAGAAACCTCTAAAAGGAAGTGGTCAATATGACAGAACAAAAGTATACAACAATCTTGGTACCCGTCGACGGATCAAAGGCAGCAGAGCTTGCTTTTGACCGCGGGGTTGAAATTGCCAAACGAAACCATTCCCATCTTGATGTTTTGAATGTCATTGACTTAAATCAGTTTACCGTCAGCTTCGCCGGTATGGTTGATGCAAGCGGAGACGTTGTTTATCAAGCATTTGAAGACGTCAGCGACTACTTGGAGGATCTTGTCGAACGCGCTCATAAGGCCGGCTTGAATGATGTTTCGATGCACGTCCGTTATGGTTCTCCCAGAAGCGTTATCGCCAAAGAATTCATCAAGGATCACGGTACCGATTTGATCGTCATGGGACCCACGGGCGCAAATCCGGTTGAAAGACTCTTCCTTGGATCAGTTACCGACTATGTTACAAGAACGGCTCCATGCGACATCATCATTGCCAGATGAGCTCTTCAAAACTGGAATCTTAATTCCAGTTTTTTTATATTTTGCAAAACTTGCTTTAATTCTAAAAATCAGTTACACTTCTCTACAAGGATTTTTGATTAGTTAATGAAAGGAACGATTAGTTTGTCACTTGATCCGATTTCGACGCTCGTATACGTCGCGCTTTTAATTTTAACAATCTATAATATCAGACTAAGCTGGAATCTGGCCAAACTCAAAAGCTCGGTTGCAGTCAAGCCGTTTGAATCTTTGTCATCTCTTGAACTTAATGAAATTGAAAAAATAAACCATGACAGAAGAAAATGGAGCATCGTCGGAAATATTTTTTTCGTGCTCTCTTTGGTACTTGCTTTTGCAGGAACGCTCAACCAATTGGCATATTTCTTAACGTTGTACACCGTTTGCAATATCATTGTCGTAAAGTACAACACCCAGACGTTCAACGTTATCAGAGCGGACAGACATAGTTAAAAAGAGCCTGGGAAAAAAAGTCCCGTTTTCCTCTTGAATTAAATGCCGAACAAAGGAGGTCACGAGTCGACTGATTTTGTCCTGGCATTTTTTCAATTTTGCTACATGAAAACAATTTTTTGTCAAATGCAGTGCTGAGCATCTCCTGCTCAATCAATGCGTCAAGACTGTCTTACGGGCAAAACGTCGATTTTTGAAATCTGCCCGTAAAAGCCAGCCCTCGGTTACGGATAAAACGTCTTTTTTTTAGATTTGTCCGTAAAGGCCGGTCTTCGATTCCTTTTACTATTTCCACCACGTCAGGCGATTGTCACGTATACACAAAAACCCGGATTAGGTTTGCAATCAGCTGCAAATCATCCGGGTTTTAAATTTGAGGCAGAGTTTTTTTAAGCCTCTTTTCAGTCCGTTTCCTACTTGATAAGTTCGTAGATTGCTTCGGCATAGATTGCGCAAGCCTTGACCAAAACGTCGACCGGAACGTATTCATTGGCTTGGTGCATCGTATCCGGCGTATCAGGGAACATGGCGCCAAATGCAACACCGCGTTCCATCAAGCGTCCGTATGTCCCGCCTCCGACAACTTTGCCGGTTTCCTTTGTTCCCATTTGACGGTTATAAACGTCAAGAAGCGTTGAAACCAACGGATCATCAGGTGAAACATAGTGCGGAACCATTACGCTTCCTTGTTCCAAAGAAACGTTCATCGGAGCAACGACTTTTTCAAGACCGGCTTCAATCGTTTTTTCGTCCATTCCTTTAGGGAAACGGAAGTTGAGCGTGATTTTGCCGCCTTTTCCTGCTTCAAATGAGAAGATGCCGGCATTCATCGTCAAATCGCCCATCACGTCATCCGTGAAATCAATGCCGAAATTCTTCATGCGCGAATCCTTGTGCAAATACTCTGCAGTAAATTTGACGAAGTTTTCGGCATCGCCGCCAAAATTGAAACGTTGCAAGAAGTCTGCCATGTAAGTGCCGGCATTTTCACCCTTGCGCGGTTCTTGAGCATGGGCAGCTTTTCCGATCATGTGCAAGAACAGCGTTCCGTTTTCCATGAAGGCAGTTCCGACAACCGGATGCCCTGCAACATACGCATCAAATGCCTCAATAATCTCTTCTGAATTCTTGGCATTCAGTTTGACTTCGCAATCGCGCGGAACCATATTTTCACGCAAACCTGATTCAAAGCTCAAAAGCTCAACATCGCCGCCGTTTGAACCCTCAAAGTTCAAGAAGAAACTGACATTGCCTTTTTCACCGTTGATAACCGGGAAAAAGGCATCCGGAGAAAATCCAAAATCAGGTTGAGGCATCTTTTCAAAGTAATGCGTCATTCCGCGCCATTGGCTTTCTTCATCCGTTCCTAAAATAAAATGAACCTTTTTAGAAACCGGAAGGCCGAGTTCCTTGATAATCTTAAGACCATAGTAGCAAGCCATCCCGGGTCCCTTGTCATCTTGTGCGCCGCGCGCATAAAGATTGCCGTCTTTGATCACCGGTTTGAACGGATCCGTATTCCAGCCTTTGCCGGCAGGCATGACGTCAACGTGTGCCAGCATCGCCATCGTTTCATCGCCTTCACCGAATTCGATGTGACCGGCCAATCCGTCAAGTTCAAGCGTTTCAAAACCGTCGCGTTTCCCGATTTCCAAAAACTTGTCCAATGCTTCCTTTGGTCCGGGACCAAGCGGTGCTTCAGGCGTTCCTTTTGATTCGTCTCTGACGCTTTCGATTTCAAGCATCGTCTTCAAATCGGCAAGCATTTCATCCTTGCGATTCTCAGCTTCCTTTTTCCAATCAATTGACATTTTTATTCCTCCTAATAGAAATACATACGATAATTTTACCATATTTCTGCTTTTTGCGTTTGCTTTTTGATTTCAAAAGAATTATGTTATAAGAAAACGAAAAAGGGCTGATGTAAAATGCATGTCATTACGCAAAAAGATGTTGAAAACGTTATCCAAAAACGAATCGAGACAGGTCACAAGGGAACCTTTGGCCGTGTTTCAGTCATCGGGGGCAATGCCAATATGGGAGGAGCGGCAATTATGGCCGTGCAGGCTGCCGTCAAGGCCGGAGCCGGACTGACCACCTGCATTTCGCATAAAGCCAATCTCACGGCGCTTCATGCGCGCGTTCCTGAAGCAATGTTCATTGATTATTTCGACAATGACGCCTTATGCAAATCCGTTTTCCAATCAAACGTCGTCGTTGTCGGACCGGGTCTTGGGACGGATGAAACGGCCAAGCAGGTTTTTTCTTCCGTCTTGAAAAATGCAAACCAGACGCTGATCATCGACGGCTCAGCCATCACCATGCTTGCAGAAGACGATCAGCTAAAAAAATTGACGCCAAGCGCAAAAATCATCTTTACCCCTCATGAAATCGAATGGCAGAGGCTTTCCGGCTTAAGTCAAGCAGAACAGACTCCTGCTAAAAATGCAGCCAAAGCTCTTGAATTGAATGCCGATGTCGTTTTAAAAAAACACGGTACGGAAATTTACCACCTTTCAGGAAAATGCTCAAAGCTCACGATCGGAGGTCCATACATGTCAACCGGCGGAATGGGAGACACGCTTACCGGAATCTGTGCGGCCTTTTTGGCTCAGTTCAAGGGTGATCAGGATCAAATCCTGGACGCCGCCGTCTATACACATTCCGATATTGCGAATCTGCTTGCAAAAGAGCGCTACGTTGTTTTGCCAAGTGAAATCGCCGATAATTTGCAAAAATACATGAAACATAGATGCAATGGCCAGATTTTATGAAACTTAATTCATGTTTTTGAAAACATATTGATTCTGACTGCAAAAAACCACCGCCAAATTGACGGTGGTTTTTTTATCAGTCTCTGATTTTAAGTTCTTCAATCTCCGTTTGAGTCAAGGCTCTGTATTTCCCAGGATCAAGTCGATCGTCAAGTTCAAGCGATCCCATCTTAAGCCTTTTAAGTTCCAGCACGTGCATCCCCGTGCTGGCAAACATCCGCTTGATCTGGTGATACTTGCCTTCAGAAATCGTAATCTCGATTTCTGACATACCGGCATCTTCATCAGCCTTCCTGACGACAAGCCTGGAAGGTTTGGTAACTTCGCCGTTCTTCAATTCAATCGGCTTTGAAAAAAGCTCGACTTCAGCCTCGGTCACGATTCCTTCAATCTTTGCCTCATAGACTTTTTCAACATGCTTTTTTGGTGCCAGTAAATCATGCGCAAGCGCCCCGTCATTCGTCAAAAGCACCAATCCCGTCGTATCCTTATCAAGTCTTCCGACTGGAAAAAGTCCTTTGATGCGATCTTTTTTGTCAATCAAATCAAGCACGGTCTTTTGAACGGAATCTTCCGTTGCAGTGATGACGTTCTTGGGCTTATTCAGCATATAGTATACAAAACTTTGATACGTCAGCTTTTTTTTATCAAGACAAACAACGTCTGAAAACTCGTTTATTTGTCTTTTTCCTGAATTTTCAGTCACGCCGTTGACCGTTACTCGTTTGCTCTTCAAAAGAACTTTGACCTCGCTTCTGGTCCCCTGATTACATTCGGCTAAAAATTTATCTAGTCTCATTTTCACTGTCCTTTATGAAAAAATTGTAAACCGCTCCCAGACATGCAAACCAGACAAGCGAAAACAGCAAAGACATCAGCGTGCTTTTTGAAAATGCCAGCAAAATCAAAACTGCCAGGAAAAAGATGATCGTGACCCAATTCGAAACGGGGAACAGCGGCATCGCAAAAAGCGTCTGTTCGCCTTTGCAACGTTTCTTATATTTGTAATGACAAACAACCAAAACGATCCAGATGAAAACAAAACTGACCGTTGCAATGCCTGAAATGATTTCAAAAATTGCGGCCGGCAAAAAGAAGTTTAAGATTACGATCACAAACAAAATAACGGACGAAAAAACCAAAGCATTGACAGGTACGCTGCGATTATTGCTTTTGCCTAGTTTTTTTGAAGCCTGTCCGCTGTTTGCCAAAACAAACAACGTCCGACTCGTGCTAAAAATCGCACTGTTGCAAGCGGACAAAGCGGCCGTCAAGACAACGAAATTAATGACTCCGGCAGCAATCTTGATGCCAATGCCGCTGAACACCTGAACGAACGGACTTGAATTTGTTGCAATCTGATTCCAAGGATAAATGCACATCAAAACAAACATCGAACCGACGTAAAAAAGTCCGATTCTGATCGGCAAAGTATTGATTGCCTGCGGAAGATCACGTTTCGGATCAGCCGTTTCGCCAGAAGTCAGACCAACCATCTCAATTCCCGTAAAGGCAAAGATAACCATCGGAAATGCTGCCAGCAACCCATTGAACCCCTTCGGGAAAAAGCCGCCGTAACTGACGAGGTTGCTTAACGAAACGTTGTGTCCTCCGACCTTGGCATTCATCGCAAGCAAAACGACGCCTGTTCCGATCAACGCCAAAATTGCCAAAACCTTAATGCTTGAAAACCATGTTTCCAATTCTCCGAATGCTCCGACACTGAGCAAATTAAACGCCAATAGCAAAACGATTATCCAAAATGCCGTCAACCACTGCGGAATTCCCGGAAACCAATACCTGATATAAATCCCGCTTGCGGTCAAATCTGCCATTGCCAAAGATTCCCAACAAAGCCAATATGTCCATCCGACAATAAATTCGAAGAGCGGACCCAAATATTCGCGTACGAATTCGATAAATGAATTCTTCGAAAGATCCGATAAGATCAATTCGCCAATTGCGCGCATCATGAAAAAACAAAATATGCCGGCAATAAAATACGCTAAAATAATTGCCGGACCGGCCTTTTGAATTGCTGTTCCTGAACCCAAAAACAGTCCTGTTCCGATTGCTCCGCCAATCGCAATCATCTGAACGTGCCTGTGCGTCAGTGATCGTGATAGTTCGTTGTTCAAATCCTTACCCCCTATAATTGTTATCATTATAGTAAATATTCATGCATTAATCAAGGAAAGAAGGTTAATCGACTGCCTGTAATTCTAATTTTGTTCGTTTTATGGCGAAAATCGGCTCTCTAAAACTCAAATCCTTCTTTTTTGATATTCAAAATAAGTATTATCAATTATTAAAGTTCGTTTTTAACAAAGAAGGCTGACAAACTCTGTCTCAAATTAAAAAACCGGATGATTTGCAATCAATTGCAAATTTAATCTGGGTTTTTGCATATGCATGACAATCGCTTCTTGCTATGATGTGAATAAGGAAAAAGTTTGTTTTCATGTAGCAAAACTGAAAAAAATGCCGGACAAAATCAGTCGACTTGCGACTTCCGTTGTTCGGCATTTAATTATTTCAAGAGAAAAACGGGACTTTCTTCTCAGGTTCTTAACGATATTGATTATTTTACGACAATATTGACCAGTTTGCCCGGAACGGAAATGACACGAACCACGTTCTTGCCTTCAACGAATTCCTTGACATGTTCATCTGCCATCGCAAACTTTTCAAGCTCTTCTTTTGAGATGCTGCTTGAAACCTTCAAGTGTTGGCGAACGCGGCCGTTAACTTGAACGACGACCTCGACTTCATCTTTAACAAGTTTCGATTCGTCATATTCAGGCCATTTTGCATAAGCGATGCTCCCGACATGACCAATCTTTGTCCAAAGCTCTTCAGCCAAGTGCGGAACGAGCGGAGCCAGAAGCTTGACGAATCCTTCAACGTATTCAAGTGGCAAAGAATCTGCCTTATAACAATCATTGACGAAAACCATCATTTGAGAAATGGCCGTATTGAAATGCATCTTCGTAAAGTCTTCAGTAACCTTCTTGACCGTCTGGTTGTAGGCAAAGTCAAGCTCGCCTTCATTGATCGTCGTAATTCGATCGCGCATGTTGTCATCTTCATCGATGATCAAATTCCAGATACGATTGATGAACTTGTAAGCACCGTTTAACCCGTCTTCGCTCCATGGCTTGGATGCTTCCAAAGGTCCCATGAACATTTCATAAAGGCGAAGCGTATCTGCACCGTATTGCTCAACAATATCATCAGGATTGATGACGTTGCCCTTCGACTTGGACATCTTTTCATGGTTGTTTCCAAGAATCATTCCTTGGTTGACCAGCTTTTGGAACGGTTCTTTCGTAGGAACGACACCCAAATCATACAGGAATTTATGCCAGAATCGTGCATAAAGCAAGTGCAAAACGGCATGTTCGGCACCACCGACATAAAGATCGACCGCCATCCAATGCTTGAGCTTGTCATAATCTGCAAGCTTTCCTTGGTTGTGCGGATCAACATAGCGCAAGAAGTACCATGAACTGCCTGCCCATTGAGGCATCGTATTCGTTTCGCGCCTTCCTTTGCGCCCGTTCTTGTCGACGACATTTACCCAGTCGTCAAGATTTGCCAACGGACTTTCACCGGTGCCGGATGGCTTGATGTCCGTTGCTTTTGGCAAACGAAGCGGAAGCTCGTCTTCAGGAACAAGCGTTGTTTCACCGTCTTCCCAGTGAATAACCGGAATCGGTTCGCCCCAGTAGCGTTGGCGAGAAAATGTCCAGTCACGCAAACGGTAGTTGACTTTCTTCTTGCCGATGCCTTTTTCCTCAAGCCATTCAACCATTTTGTCGATGGCTTCCTTTTTGCCGAGTCCATCCAAAAAGCCGGAATTGATATGCTTGCCGTCGCCCGTGTAGGCTGCTTCTTCAACGTTGCCGCCTTCAATAACCGGTTTGATCGGCAAATCAAATTTTTTGGCAAATTCATAGTCACGTTCATCATGAGCAGGAACAACCATGATTGCACCGGTGCCATAAGATGCCAAAACGTAATCGGCGATCCAAATCGGAAGTTTCTCACCGTTTACAGGATTGATGCAGTAGCTTCCCGTAAACACGCCGGTCTTTGTTTTTGCAAGATCGGTACGTTCAAGATCCGATTTATGAGCACATTGATCAACATAAGCTTCAACGGCCTCTTTTTGCTCAGCAGTCGTCAAAGAACTTACATATTCATGTTCAGGTGCCAAAACCAAAAGCGATGCACCAAAAAGCGTATCAGGACGAGTCGTGAAGACTTCGATCTGCTTGTCGTCGTGGCCGCAAACGCTGAATTTTACGGAAGCGCCAACGGAACGACCAATCCAGTTGCGCTGCTGATCCTTGATTGCTTCAGGCCAGTCAAGGTCATCCAAGTCATCAATCAAACGATCAGCATATGCGGTAATTTTCAAAACCCACTGGCGCATCGGTTTCCTGACAACAGGATACCCGCCGCGTTCCGTCTTGCCGTCGATGATCTCTTCATTGGCAACGACCGTTCCGAGTTCCTGGCACCAGTTGACGGGAATTTCTGCTTCGTATGCAAGGCCTTTCTTGTACATTTGTTCAAAGATCCATTGTGTCCACTTGTAATATGACGGATCAGTCGTATTTACTTCACGATCCCAATCGTACGACAAGCCCAATGACTTAATCTGACGACGGAAATTATTGATGTTCTTCTTCGTAAACTCACGCGGAGAGTTTCCCGTCTTCAATGCGTATTGTTCAGCAGGAAGTCCGAAAGCGTCCCATCCCATCGGATGCAAAACATCGTATCCCTGCATCCGTTTCATGCGCGAAATAATATCCGTTGCCGTATATCCCTCCGGGTGTCCGACGTGAAGTCCTTGACCAGACGGATAAGGAAACATGTCCAGTGCATAAAATTTCTTCTTGTCAGGATCTTCGCTTGTCTTGAAGGTCTTGTGTTCTTCCCAATAATGCTGCCACTTTTTCTCGATTGCTTTGTGATCGTAAGCCATTTTGAAACTTCCTCCTTGTAATAAATAAAAAAGCCCTACACGAAGTTTTCACTTCATATAGGACGAATAAATCGCGGTACCACCTATGTTCCAGCAATTGCTGACGCTTTTTCTCGTAACGGGAGATACCGTCCTTGCCTACCTCTCCATGTTCAGCAAGAAACTCAAAGGCGAGTTCGAAGCACTCAATTTGCATGTTCACACCAGCCACACGCTCTCTGACAAATCTCGTCCTTCTAATAATCCTTCTTAGCGTTCAAATATTGTTTTAATATTAGCAAAATCGGACTCTTTTTTCAAGTCTTTAAACCGAATTGACAAAACTTAATTTAAATACAGCGTCTGACCCACGTAAATCGTATCGCTTGCCAAGTGGTTTACGGCCTTCAAATTATTGACGGTCGTCTTATTGTCAGCCGCAATTCGCCATAAACTGTCGCCGGCTTTAACCGTGTATTTTTTCTTGGACTTATCAGAAGCATTAGTCGTCTTAGCATACGTTTTCGCATTTACGGAAGATTTCTGCGTCACTTTAAGCCTTTGACCAACATAAATCGTATCAGAAGACAGCCCGTTGATTCGCTTCAATTCTGCAACCGTCAACCCTTGCTTGTTGGCTACTGCCCATAAACTGTCGCCTGATTTGACGACGTATGTCGCACCCGCTTCTGCCGTTTCCTTTGAGCTTGTCTTGATTTTTTGCTTGGTATCTGAAGAAGTTCCCTTAATCTTCAAAACCTGTCCCGGAATAATCAGGTTGTCTTTTAAGCCGTTCAGCGACTTCAATTCATCCATGCTCATGCCGCATTCGTGCGCTATCTTCCAAACGCTGTCGCCTGATTTGACCGTGTAAGTCGAAGGCTTGGTTACCTGATTTTGTGACGGCTTATTTTGATTTTGTGACGGTGCGCTTTGCTTTTTCTCGGATACGACCAATTTTTGTCCGACAAAAATCATATCGTTGGAAAGCTTGTTTAAATTTTTAAGCTGAGATACGCTCATGTTATGATTCGTCGCAATTTTCCAGAGACTGTCGCCCGACTTGACCGTATAAGTTTCATTGCTCGTCGTCTGCTGAGGTTCTTTTTTTCCTTGTTGCTGCTGAACGGTCGATTTTTTCTGACCAATGACGAGTTTTTGCCCGACATGGATCAAATTTGATGAAAGATGATTCCAGCTCTTCAAATCATTTACGTTGCAGCCGTGTTTGGTTGCTATGCCCCACAAGCTGTCGCCTGCCTTGACCGTATATGTCTCAGCACTCGTAACCGTCTGCTGATGACGATCATTATTGTTGCCGTTCGAATTCTGATTTTGATTCGTTTCGTTATTCGTATTTTGTTGAGCAGACTTTCTGATCTTGAGCGTCTGACCCACGTAGAGATTGTTGCTCGTCAAGCCGTTTGCCTTCTTCAACTCATCAAGCGTCATCCCGAATTTTTGCGCAATCCCCCACAAGCTGTCACCGGCAACGGCCGTGTAAGTCCCGTTCGTAGCAACGCTTGCATTTGAATTATTGTTACTATTGTTATTATTGCTGTTCGTATTATTCGAAACTGGTTTCATAACCGTTCCGGTATCATATTGCGTCAAATTGTATCTTTCAATCATGGAAATCAGCTTTGATGCATAACTCGGATCGGTTGCATACGTCCCATAGACGCCGTTGCGCAAATTTTGCGCGGCCATGGCGTAACTTGAAGCCTGAGCCTTGGTCGAACGCGGAAAATGACTGCAAATCAAATTGGCATAAGCATTCAATGATTCCGTATAGCTTGAATAACGCTGAAAACGTGCCATTACCGTATGGTACGCACCGCCATAATATTCTTGCGTCGACAGATTGATATACGCACCGGATCCGTTCCACTTGACGCCAAACAAATTATAAGCAGCAGTCGACAGATAGCTTCCGCCCCACCCGCTTTCAAGGGCCGCCTGCGCAATCATCAATGATGCATACAAGCCTCTTGCGCTTGCAACTTGACGTGCTGCCGGAGCAACGTTGTTTAAAAAGCTCTGCACGTTTCCTGAATAACTTGTATTTGCCTGAACCGACCTTACCACCGGAACGCCGGCAACTGCCTGTTGGGTACTGACATCGGCCTGAGTCTCGGTTTGAGAATCATGCTTTGTTTGATCTGTCTTAATCGATTGCTGCTGAGTCTGTTGGTTTTGAGCAGCAAGCTGCTGAGTTGTCTGCTGTGCTTGCTGTTCGGCACGTTGCGTTTGTCCGACCGTATTATTTTGAGATTCTGACGAAGATGACGCTGATTCCTTCGTCTCATCAGAAGATGATTGACTTGAAGCCTGATGATTTCCGTTTGTCTGAACGTTATTATCAACTTGAACCGTATCAGCCGAAACCTTTGAACTGCTGCTTAGCGCAAAACCAGCGGTTCCCATCAAAACAGTGGTCCCAATATAGGTCGTAGCCTTTTTTACAGATCGGATATTCTGCAATACCTGGATCTGCTTTTCCCGTTCGATTCGCTCTTTTCTTTTTTTCATTTGAGCCCCACCTTATTTTATATCGTTCGTAAATAACACTACAAAGTGATTATATCAGATTTTTAAGCATCAAAGTTAAAAAAACACTTCTTAACTTTATATTCTTTATAATTTAGATATAACTTCATAATTAATTCAACTATATTTAAAATAATTAAATTAATTCACGATTATCTATTTTTACTTCTAAAAAATAAAAGAGTCTCAACATGAAGCCAAGACTCTTAAACAATCATTATTTATTTTAAATTCAGTGCTGCTTTCAATTCGTCGACCTTATCGAGATGTTCCCATGGAAGGTCGATGTCAGTACGTCCAAAATGACCATAAGCAGCTGTCTGCTTATAAATCGGTCTCCTCAAATCAAGCATTTCAATGATGCCGGCCGGGCGAAGATCGAAGCATTTTCGAATTGCCTTAATCAATTCGTCATCGCTGACGCTGCATTTTCCAAAAGTGTTAACCGAAACAGACACTGGTTGTGCCACACCGATCGCATATGCAAGCTGAACTTCAACCTGCGGTGCAATTTTGGCAGCAACGATGTTCTTGGCAATATAGCGTGCAGCATAGCTTGCGGAACGGTCGACCTTAGTCGCATCCTTGCCTGAGAAAGCACCGCCGCCATGATGTGCAAATCCGCCATAAGTATCAACGATAATTTTGCGCCCGGTAAGTCCGGCATCGCCTTGCGGACCGCCGATTACGAAACGCCCTGTCGGATTGATGAAATATTTCGTCTTATCATCTAAAAGATCTTCCGGAATCACTTTGTTGATTACGTGTTCCTTAATATCTTTTCTGATTTGATCCAACGATACGTCTTCCAAGTGCTGGGTCGACAAAACCACCGTGTCTACTCGCAAAGGCTTATTATCTTCATCATACTCCACCGTAACTTGAGCTTTAGAATCTGGTCCAAGATATGGAAGTTCACCGCTTTTGCGAACCTCGGCTGTTTTCCTCATCAAACGATGACTGAGCGCAATCGGAAGCGGCATAAATTCAGGCGTTTCATCAATGGCATAGCCAAACATCAAGCCTTGATCTCCGGCACCAATCTGATCCAACGGATCGACCTCGCCGTTTTTGATTTCAAGTGAAGTATCAACGCCCATTGCAATATCGGCCGATTGTTCGTCAATTGCAGTCAAAACAGCACAATTGTCGCCATCGAAACCAAATTTTCCGCCAACGTAGCCGATACCCTTGATCGTGTCACGAACTACTTTTTGAATATCAATGTAGGCACTTGTTGAAATTTCTCCAACAACAACTACCAATCCGGTTGTTACAGTTGTTTCAGCTGCGACCCTGGCATTAGGATCCTTTTTAAGCAACGCATCCAAAATTGCATCACTGATCTGATCGGCAATTTTATCCGGGTGTCCTTCTGAAACTGATTCTGACGTAAACAAATGTCTTTCTGACATAATAAAATTCCCCCATTCATTATATTTGTGGTTACAAGGCATCTTCACTAAAAGCGTGAATCCTATCGGGAATGAGTTGTAACGCTTAGATTATACCATAAGTATCGGAAATTAGTAAAAAAGTTTAAGTCTCAAACGGGATATTTAAAATAACTTTCATCAAAAATGATTCCGACATGCATTGTTCAGAAGACAACAGGAGGACAACAAAATTGCAACAACTTCACAGTTTTTAACGAAAATTAACGCTAACTATAAAACAAAAACCCCGTCAAAACGGGGTTTAAGCAATTTAACGATAAATTTTGATACCGGTGATCGGGGTCGAACCGATACGTCCTCAACGGACACTGGATTTTGAGTCCAGCGCGTCTGCCAATTCCGCCACACCGGCATAATACTTGAAATTGCCACATCAGCAAGGGCGGTAGGTGGGAATCGAACCCACGCGTGCCGGAGCCACAATCCGGTGCGTTAACCACTTCGCCACTACCGCCATCATCAACCAAATGTTAAATAATTCAGCTGAATCACTTAGCAAATATGGAGGATACAGGGCTCGAACCTGTGACCCTCTGCTTGTAAGGCAGACGCTCTCCCAACTGAGCTAATCCTCCATAAAAGGTCATCAAAATGATGACCGAAATTTTAAAGTCACAACGGTCCTAACCGGATTTGAACCGGTGATCTCCTGCGTGACAGGCAGGCGTGATAACCCCTACACCATAGGACCAAATTGCGGGAGCAGGATTTGAACCTACGACCTTCGGGTTATGAGCCCGACGAGCTACCAGACTGCTCCATCCCGCGATAATAACTTAAAAAGATGACCCGTACGGGATTTGAACCCATGTTACCGCCGTGAAAGGGCGGTGTCTTAACCACTTGACCAACGGGCCATACCAACTAACGGAGAAAGAGGGATTTGAACCCTCGCGCCGTGTTACCGACCTACACCCTTAGCAGGGGCGCCTCTTCAGCCACTTGAGTATTTCTCCATAATGGGCCTAAATGGACTCGAACCATCGACCTCACGCTTATCAGGCGTGCGCTCTAACCAGCTGAGCTATAGGCCCATCAATAAAAAAGAGCGGGTGACGAGAATCGAACTCGCGACAACAGCTTGGAAGGCTGTGGTTTTACCACTAAACTACACCCGCATGGTAATGGCGCGGGACGGAATCGAACCGCCGACACAAGGAGCTTCAATCCTTTGCTCTACCGACTGAGCTACCGAGCCATGAAATTATATTCAAACGGTCCTAACCGGATTTGAACCGGTGATCTCCTGCGTGACAGGCAGGCGTGATAACCCCTACACCATAGGACCAAATTGCGGGAGCAGGATTTGAACCTACGACCTTCGGGTTATGAGCCCGACGAGCTACCAGACTGCTCCATCCCGCGATAATAAAAAGGAGGATAAGAGATTCGAACTCTTGCGTGGTTTTACCCACCTGACGGTTTTCAAGACCGTTCCCTTCAGCCAGACTTGGGTAATCCTCCGTAATTGCTTTCATACTTTAATCCATAAAGCATATGGACCTTGTAGGACTCGAACCTACGACCGGACGGTTATGAGCCGTCTGCTCTAACCAACTGAGCTAAAGGTCCGAGACGTTAAGTACGAAATATCGCGGCGGAGGGGATCGAACCCCCGACCTCCCGGGTATGAACCGGACGCTCTAGCCAGCTGAGCTACACCGCGATTCTATTGAAGCAAGAACTTTACTCCTATCGGGAAAACAGGATTCGAACCTGCGACCCCCTGGTCCCAAACCAGGTGCTCTACCAAACTGAGCTATTTCCCGATGATGCACCCAGTAGGAGTCGAACCTACAACCTTCTGATTCGTAGTCAGACACTCTATCCAGTTGCGCTATGGGTGCATATTAACTTTTAACCATTAACTGGTTAAGCGGAAGACGGGATTCGAACCCGCGACCCCCACCATGGCAAGGTGATGTTCTACCACTGAACTACTTCCGCATATGCCGACTAGAGGATTCGAACCTCCGACCCTCTGATTACAAATCAGATGCTCTGCCAGCTGAGCTAAGTCGGCATGTCTTGAAACAATTTATAATCGACAACTTCTTAAGTTTATCAAATCATTCAAGAACTGTCAAGCATTTATTTATTAGATGAGTCGTGACAGGCTCGAACTGTCGACCCTCTGATTAAAAGTCAGATGCTCTACCGACTGAGCTAACGACTCATAAATGGAGGATACAGGGCTCGAACCTGTGACCCTCTGCTTGTAAGGCAGACGCTCTCCCAACTGAGCTAATCCTCCGCATGGCAACGTCCTACCCTCACAGGGGGCGATCCCCCAACTACTCTCGGCGCTATGGAGCTTGACTTCTGTGTTCGGAATGGGAACAGGTATATCCTCCATGCCATCATCACCACACTATTTTCCTTGAGAAAACCTTGTTCTCTCAAAACTAGACAATATTCACTTCTCTTTTCAAGAACCTGCGTTTTTTTGGTTAAGTCCTCGACCGATTAGTAATGGTCCGCTCCATGCGTCGCCGCACTTCCACTTCCATCCTATCTACCTGATCATCTCTCAGGGGTCTTAACTCCATAAAGGAGTGGGAAATCTTATCTCGAGGTGAGTTTCGCACTT
>NZ_FOPI01000014.1:0-11871 GCF_900113455.1 Ligilactobacillus ruminis DSM 20403 = NBRC 102161
CCGTTCTGTTGGAAAGAAACGATGTCGTGATCTCCAAGAAAGCCATATTCAGTCCGGTAACCTACGCAAAAATGATCAAGTCCGAGACAGTTGCTGAACTCAAAAAATTGGCAGAGGAACAACAAAAACTAAGAGCTGCGTAAGGTGTATCACTCTTTCCGGAGCTGTCAAGGGAACCTCTTCGAGGTGCGCAGATGGCGCACCCTTGACAGCTCCTTCAAGAGTGATAGTGGACAGACATGGATGCATTCGCATCCCCTGCACAACTTGTGCCTGGGAAAAAATATTTTACACACAAATTAGGACTTGACTAAATACTTGTGAGCAACATGCTCATGAGATAAAATAAGCTGTCTGAATCAGCCTCGGGACTCGCGTTCGTCAATCGGAAATATTGGCTTTGTCGGCGAAGCGTTAAGCATTTTGCGCTTTTGGTCTGTGGAAGTTTCCTCTAAAACGCTGACTGATTTATTATAAAAAAATTAAGTTTCAGTTTAGATAAAATTTAGCTTATTATGGTACGATAAACCAATCATAAACTGGAGGAATTTAAATGATCAGACAAGGACTGAACGGGTTTTTGATGGCTCTTGCCGATAGCGTTCCGGGAGTTTCCGGCGGGACGGTTGCTTTTATCATGGGATTTTACGATAATTTCATCGGTGCGATTGATGACCTGATGCGAGGGAATCGTGTCCAAAAAAAGGCAGCCGCAAAGTATTTGGCAAAGCTCGGAATCGGCTGGGCAATCGGCATGGTGCTGGCGGTGCTGATATTGTCGTCTCTTTTTGAGAACCACATCTACAAGGTGAGCTCGTTGTTCATCGGATTCATTGCCGGTGCGATTCCGCTGATTGTCATTGAAGAAAAAAATCACTTCAAGAAGGGGCCAGGCAGGATTTTGTTTCTTGTGGCCGGCATGCTGCTGGTAATCATGATCGGAGTGGTCAACGGCAATGCTCCTTCTGCGGTGCTGAATCTTGAAAGATTCAGTGCGTTTGCTTCCGTCAAGCTGTTTTTGATCGGTGCTTTGGCTGTTTCCGCAATGTTTTTGCCAGGAGTTTCCGGTTCGACGATGCTGCTGATTTTTGGAGCATATATCCCCGTTATTTCTGCGATCAAGAGCGTCATTACGCTGAATTTTCAAGCTTTGCCAAGCTTGTTGTGCTTTGCCGCAGGAATCCTGTTTGGTGCGGCAACGGTTGTCAAAGTCATCAGAACCTGCCTGAAACGTTACCGTTCACAGACGCTGCATTTTATCATCGGAATGATGCTTGGTTCGTTTTATGCAATCGTCATGGGACCGACAACCCTTTCCGTTCCGCTTGATCCGCTGCGTTTTGAAAGTTTCAGCATTGTTTTTTGCTTGATGGGATTGGCGCTTGTGCTTGGGTTGCAAAGACTTAAAAGCAGACTTCAGTGATTTCGTTTGCTCCATTCGGTCGGCGATAATCCGGTTGCTTTTTTGAAGGCTTTTTGACAACGGGCAGCATCCGGGCTTCAATCCTGCAGATAATTTTGATCTGCAGGATGTTCTATCTTGCGGTTGAAAAGCAGTTCTTAAACGATGAAAGCAAAGAGGTGTGAAACATATGAAAAGATTGATCAGTGCCGACGTATCGGAAATATTGAAAATGAACTCAAAAGAACTTAAACAAAGCATCAAGGCATCGGATGGAAGAGTCGTTCTTTCGGAAAATTTTGCTCCGCGAGAATCATGGGTCGGCGAGATTACAAATGCAGAGATTGCGGCCTCGTTTGGTGCCGATCTGATACTGTTGAACGGTATTGACGTACTGAACCCTGAAATTGCGGGACTGCCGGATCAAAGCAAGGGTGAAAATCCTTTTGAAACGTTGAGAAAATTGTGCGGCCGTCCCATTGGGGTCAATTTGGAACCGGTTGATGCTTCGGCTGACATGATGGAAGAAAGATGCGAGATTGAGGTCGGAAGAACCGCGACTGAAACGACGCTTGAAAAAATCAATGAATCGGGAATTGATTTTGTTTGTCTGACGGGAAATCCAGGGACTGGCGTTACGAATGAAGCAATCATCGAAAGCGTCGGCAGAGCCAAGCGCAATTTTGACGGATTGATCTTTGCCGGGAAAATGCATAGCGCAGGCGTTTCAGAACCTGTAATCAATCTTGATTTCGTAAAGAGACTGATTGAAGCCGGGGCTGACGTGATTTTGATTCCTTCAATCGGAACCGTTCCGGGAATCACGCTTGAAATGGCTCATGATGCGGTTGAGCTTTGTCATCTTCATGATGTTTTGGCAATGAGCGCAATCGGTACGAGTCAGGAAGGTTCAGGAATTGAAACGATCAGATGGATGGCGCTTCAAAACAAGATTGCAGGCGTCGACATTCAGCATATCGGAGATGCGGGTTACAGCGGAGTCGCTCCGGTCGAAAATATTTTTGAACTCAGCAAAGCAATCAGAGGATTAAGGCATACGGTTTCAAAAATGTCGCGCTCCATCCTCAGATAAACGGGAATCAAAGCAGTTTAACAGCAAGGTTCGAAGCTAAATTACAAAAAGATTTGAAAAAAATAACAAAAAAGTGTTGAAACAAAAAGATACGTATGATAATATCATAAACAAGCAAACGTAATGAAGCGGAGTATTAGATGAAGACGCGTATCAAGAGAGCCGTTGGGTGGTGTAAAGCGGACATGCGAAATCGTTGAACTCGCCGCTAAACGGTGATTCTGAAATCAAGTAGGAATCGACGGGGTTGCCTCCGTTATCGTGGCATAGGTTGTTGGACCGAATGAGAGCACTGTATTTATCACAGTGAAGAAGAGTGGTACCGCGGAATGCCCATGCTAGCTTAAGGCCTTTCGTCTCTTCTGTCGTAGTAGTTGGACAGAAGAGGCGAAGGGTCTTTTCTGTCACATGATGGTTTGGCGGGAAATTTGGAGGTATCATAATGGATATACAAGCAGAAAACAAAAAGGAATTTGGAATTCCGAAATCAGCAATGGCAATTTTTTCAGTCGCATCCGTACTTTTTTCGGCCCATGCCGGCGGCGGATTCGCAACGGGCAATCAGGAAAATACCTACTTTGTCTCGCTTGGATGGTCCGGCATCATCAGTCTTGTTTTGGCCATGTTTCTTTTGACGATGACGATGCGAGAAGCGATGATCATGTACAACAAATTCAACCTTAAATCCCATAAGGAGCTGTTTGAAAAACTTTACCATCCGTTTGACAAGCTCGAAATTTTATTTGAGGTCTTTTTTGACATCATGGTCGTAATGGCAGTTGCCGCAGCCGTTTCAGGCGCGGCCAGCGCATTGCAGCAATACCTTGGCTGGAATTATTACGTCAACATCGTCATCGTAGGTGCCATTATTTTGTGTTTGACGATTTTTGGAGCCGGTGTCGTGCGTAAGGCAAGTACTTATATGGGAATTGCAATCATGTTTTGTGTTTTGATCATCTATATTGTCGGTATCAGAAAGGCTGGCAACTTCGGCGCCGTGATGTCTGCTTCATTTGCCAGGCAAGGGTTTTCGCAGGTTCCGCACGCAATCGGCAATGCCTTTACTTATGCCGGTTTTCAATGCGTAACGCTCCCGACGATGCTTGCTTGCGGTGCTATTTTCTCCGGCAACAAGAATCATGCTGAAGCAAAGTCAATGAACGTTTCATTTGTCATGAATACGATTGCGTTGGGGCTGGCCGTAATCATGCTGATGTGTTGGCAATCAACATACGGTTCAAGCGAAGCAGGCATGGTTTTGCCGACTCTGACGACATTGAAATCGATGCATATGGGCTGGATGATGGCAGTTTACGG
Source organism: Ligilactobacillus ruminis DSM 20403 = NBRC 102161 (assembly GCF_900113455.1). Taxonomy (GTDB): domain Bacteria; phylum Bacillota; class Bacilli; order Lactobacillales; family Lactobacillaceae; genus Ligilactobacillus; species Ligilactobacillus ruminis. The sequence continues at coordinate 3,813 of NZ_FOPI01000014.1, forward strand.
CATCACGTTGATTCTTTGCTTAACGTCAACCGGCGTTACGACGACGTTTGCATTTGTTTCACGCTTTGAAAATTCCAAGATCTTCAGCAAAGTTGAAAATACGGTCAAGCGTCGCATGGCAATCTCTGCATTTATCATCATCCTGTCAATGACGATTTCTTTGGTCGGTTTGACGAACATCATCAAATATGGCTATGGCTACTGCGGCTATTTGGCAATCGCAATCGTCGTCGTTCCGTTCCTGACGGTCGGCGTCTATAAGAATCGCAGGGCCTGAATTTTAGGGTATAATGGATAAGTAAATAAATTCAGGAGGCTTTTCCATGTATCGTTACGCATTTTTTGATCTTGACGGCACGCTGACCGATTCTTCAGAAGGAATCATCAACTCCATTAAATATGCGCTTGAAAAAAACGGATATCCGGTTCCGGATGAAACGGAACTGTTGAAATTTATCGGACCCCCATTGGCAGATTCCTTTGCAGGTTATCTCAACCTTCCAAAAGATCAGGTCCAGGACATGGTTGACACGTATCGGGAATATTTTGCGGTTAAGGGATTATTCGAAAACCGCGTTTATGACGGTGCGGAATCAATGCTTGCAAAGTTGAAACGAGCAGGGGTGGAACTTGTTTTGGCGACGTCAAAGCCAGAGAAGTTTGCGCGTCAGATTCTCGAGCATTTTGAGTTGGACAAGTATTTTGAACACGTCGTCGGGGCAACGCTTGACGGAAATTTGGGGCGCAAATCAGACATTATCAAAAAAGCACTCAAAGATTTGAAAATCAAGGATCATCAACAAGTCATAATGATTGGCGATCGTGAATATGATATCAGCGGAGCCAATGATTCCAGGCTTGATTCGATCGGTGTTCTCTACGGTTTTGGAATGTATGAGGAACTCAGGCAGGCCGGCGCAACGCAAATTGCGGAAAGCACGGAAGAAGTTGTGAAATATGTGTTGGGGCAAGACGCGAATTGAAAGGAAAAGGATGAATCTTTTTTGTGGCGAGATGCTGCAAAGAAGATTCTTTTTTTGTTGGAAAATGCAGAGTGCTGAGCAGCATTGCTCATTTACATCATGGTATGAGAATTGTCATGCACGCAAAAACCGGATCAGATTTGCAATTGATTGCAAATCATCCGGTTCTTAATTTGAGGAAGTTTTTTTTCCGGCCTCTTTCAATTTGATGCATGGTTTTTTCAAGGACTGCATTTTACAAAAAAATATGTGCTAAAATTAAATAGTAAAACTTTTATCGAAAGGAAACAAAAATGGCAACCATCAAAGACATTGCAAAAAAGGCCAATGTTTCGCAAGCAACCGTTTCGCGCATCCTCAACTATGATCCGACTCTTTCCGTCAATGACGAAACAAGAAAACGCGTCTTTGCAGCTGCGGAGGCTCTCAATTATACAAAACACAAACAAAAAAACAGCCGCCATTATTCAGGAAAAAACGTTGCCGTTATCTTTTTTGGAAACCAGATTCAGGAAATCAACGATTCATATTACTATTCAATCAGAGACGGCATCGAAGAAAAGCTCAGCGAACAAAAAATCAATGCGGTCCTGTACTATGGCCACAGCGAATGGAACGGCATCGAAGACTGCATCGGCGTCCTCGTCCTTGGCGGAGATCAATATGCCAAAGATGAAATTTCCAAACTGAAAAAGCTCTCGATTCCCGTTGTTTTCGTTGATTCGAACATGCTGAAGGAAAACTTTTCATGCGTCTACTCCGATTTTTCATCAGTCGTCGACAGCATCATCAGCCATTTCATCGCCCATGGCAGCAAGCGCATCGGAATGCTCGCCGGAGAACTTCCGAACGTTTCCGGAACTCCGCATGACTTCAGACTTGGGGACTTCAAGCGCTGCATGAAAGACCGCGGACTGTATGACGACAAAAGAGTCTTTATCGGCGCATATGATCCTGATTCGGGATATGCTGCAATTCGTCAAGCTTTGAACTCAGTCAGCCGAAACGATTTCCCGGATGCGCTCCTGATTTCAAACGATGCAATGGCTATCGGAGCGCTGAAGGCATTTAAAGAAGCTAAGATTGACGTTCCAAAAGATGTCAGCATCATTTCGTTCAATGATACGATTTCGGCCCAATATGCCAATCCGCCATTGAGCAGCATTCGAATCGAATCAAACGAAATGGGCAGAAGGGCCGTTGACCTTTTGATCGACCGTCTCGACTCCCCCGACCGCATCCCGTATATGATCATGCTGGGAACAAAACTGATCTTGCGTGAAAGTTCCGTCAACTAGCTTCTGATTTGAATGAGATTGATTTAACAGGTGCTGCATTTGGCAAAATAATCATTGCCGTTTACGGACAAATTATCAAAAAAGGATGCTTTGTCCGTAAATTTGAGTGAGATCTTGTCAAAATCAGTTGAGCAGCACTGTATTTAAAAATGCCGAACGAAGTCAGTCGCAAATCGACCGCCTTCGTTCGGCATTTCGTTTAATTAAAGCGGGAAAAAGGACTTTTTACCCAGCCATATAGGGTAAGAAATAGTTTTTGCCTTTTTAAGCAGAGATTTGATTTACAATGCCTCAATGCTGAATTTGACTTCATATTCATTTTCAGACGGAAGCAAAAATTCGTCATGGACGGGTGCGCCCCAGGAATCATCACCGCCAACGCCCATTTGTGCTGCCAGGATTTTGACCCAGGTAAAATGAGTTTGCGGAAGTTCATAGTGATGCTTGGCAGCATCAAGTTCCATGGTGTTTACCGGAAGGACGCTGAATTCGAACGGTTTGTCGATTGATTTCAGCAAAATGCCGGAACCTTGTTCAGAGTAAATTCTGAGGTTCCTTGTCCCCATGTGATTGCCGGTTTCTTGCGGCATCAGATAAGGAGCCTTGTTTTTTTCTGCGTTGCTTTCAAAAAGTCCAAGACAGGCACCGTCAGTTCGATCGAGATAGCTTTCGTCAGGACCGAGACCATACCATGCAAATTGATTCATGGATTTTGGCAAAGCAAATTCCAACCCGAACTCCGGAAGAGGAGCAAGCCCGTTTGTGCCCGGATATTTAGCACAAACGATGATTTTTCCGTTGGCATCAATCGTGTACGAAACGCTGCATTTGACATCTGACGAAAGTGCCAGGCGGAACGTATACGTAACGGTGATGCTGTTTTCTTCACGTTTGACGTCAATATCTTGTTTTTTGGCATACTTGCCGGCAACTTCCCACTGAGAGAACTTGAAATCAGAGCCTGCACCGCGGTCGTTATCCGTCAAAGCACGCCAGAAGTTGAGCTGCGGTGCACGTTTGATGAGTTCCTTGCCGTTTTTTTGATATGAAACGAGACTTGCTTTGTCTTTTGACAAAAGAATGGAGAAATCGTCACCGACAACGCCGATGTTGAAGTCGCCCTCAACCGCAGTCAGTTTCTTTTGCGAAATTTTAAGGGACAAATCGGCTGATTTGACGACTTCTTGAGCCTTGCAGATTTCAAAACCGGCTTTTGCCCAAGGCAGATCTTTCTTGGTCATGCAGGAAACTTCATAAACGAGTTCGCCTTCTTCTGAAACTTTGCCCCAGTTAGGCGCAAACATTTTTTCTTCTCCCGGAGCGACCGCAAACTCAAGCGGTTTGCTTTCCCAAACTTTTCTGCCATCAGCGAGAATTTTGAGAATGAATGAGTATTCGTCGGTTTCAGCAAACAAGTTGTCATTTCTGAGCGTCAATTTTCCGTTCTCAAGTCTGAGCTTGATGTTTGAATAAAGGTCTTTGACGGTGCCGGCTTTTGGAGAAACCGTTCGATCTGCCAAAACGATACCGTTGCCGCAAAATTCGTAATCGGTCGGTCGGTCGTCGAAATCGCCGCCGTATGCGAGATATTCTTCACCATCCTCAGTTGAGGTCAAAATGCCTTGATCGATATAATCCCAAATGAAGCCGCCCTGATATTGCGGATATTTTTCAAGAGCGGTGTAAAGCTGCATTCCGCCGATGGAGTTTCCCATCGCATGCATGTATTCGCATGAAATGTACGGCTTTTCAGGATTGCTCTTAAGGTATGTTTCAATGTCGTCAGGCTTAGCGTACATTCTGCTTTCAATATCCGTGATCCGGTCGAACTCTCTGTTCCAAGTTACGCCCTCATAGTGAACGATTCTGTTTTGGTCATGTTTTCTGAAGAAATCAGCCATTGCTTCGATGTCTGTTCCGGCATAAGATTCGTTCCCGCATGACCAGATAAGAATTGAAGCATGGTTTTTATCGCGTTGGAACATATTGTCGGCACGGAACAGGCAGTTGTCGAGCCATTCTTCCTTATTTTCGGGGATATTCCACGAAGGTTCGCATTCACCGAGCTTTTGCCAGCTGCCGTGGCTTTCGAGATTCGTTTCGTCGATCAGATAGATTCCGTATTGGTCGCAAAGCTCATACCAGCGGCTCTGATTCGGGTAATGCGACGTGCGAACGGCATTGATGTTATGTCGTTTCAGAAACATGATGTCCCAAAGCATGTCTTCTTCGGTCACGCTCCGACCGGTTCTGCAGTCGAATTCGTGGCGGTTGACGCCTTTGAAGATGATGCGTTTGCCATTTAAAAGCATCAGTCCGTTTTTGAGCTCAAATTTGCGGAAACCGAGGTCAAGCGGGATGACTTCAAGCAGGTCGTTGCCATCGAAGACCTGGATTTTTGCAGAGTAAAGGTTCGGATGTTCAGCGCTCCAGAATTTGACGTCGAGATTTTCTGCGGAAAATGCAGAGCAGGAATCACCAAGGGCAATTTCCTGCGTCAAAAGAGGCTTTTCGTCTAAGTCGTAAACGGTGAGCCTGGCCGTTTTTTTCGATAAATCGTCACCGACGACATCCAATTTGATTTCTAATTTTCCCTTGTCATAATCGTCGGTCAAAGTTGCCGTGGCATTGATGTCTTTGATGTGGGTGCTTGGAATCGCAAAGAGCTCAACATCGCGGAACAGGCCGGAAAGACGCCAGAAATCCTGATCTTCGATCCAGTTGGCAGAAGAAAACTTCCATAATTCGACCGCAAGCTTATTGTCGCCGTCCTGCAGGAAATCGGTGATTTCAAATTCGTCAGGCGTGAAAGAGTCTTCGCTATAGCCGATGAAATGCCCGTTGAGCCAAACGTAAATCGCCGTTGAGGCACCTTTGAATGAAATGAAGGTGCGCTTGTTTTTCAAGCCTTCATTAACGGTAAAATGCCTGATATAAGAGGCAACGGCATTATGATTTTGTGGGATGGAATCGGGCCGAAGAAATTCGCTTCCGTCCCACGGATATTGCGTATTAACGTATTGCGGTTTGCCAAATCCTTGAAGCTCAAGGTGTCCAGGGACTTTGACGGAATCGAAACCGTTTTCGTTGAAACCTTGCTTATAGAAGTCTTTGACACGCAAATTCGAATCTTTCACGTAAGAAACCTTCCAGTTGCCGTTCAAAGATTGAACAAAGGACGAAGCACGTTGTTTGAGTTCAGCTTCATTTCTGTAATAATGATGATCGGAGTGAGGATCGATCGTATTGACTTTAAAAACGGTCGAATCCGAAAGCCAGTCCGTCGTGTATACCAAGTCTTGCATAACATAGCCACCTTCCAGTAATTTTTTACTAATTGTTTGCGTTTACATGGTTATTATAAGTGATTTCTGAGAATGGTGCAAGAAATATTTGGTAATATTTTTATTAATTGTTATGTTCCTTGAATATTGGTTTAAAAGCCTATTTGATTGAGCTTTTGCCTAACTGATGAGGATATTCAAAAAATTAATTGAAAAATTTTTAAGTAAATTCTTTACTTAAACAGGAAAATATTTTACAATAATTTTCGTAAACGATTTCATGAATTGATTTGGAGGCACAGACAATGGAAAATACTTCTTCAAAGCCTGAGAAGCAGGGCGGTCTTTTCTCAAAATTCGCTTTTGCCATGGGCAACATGGGGCATGCTGCTTTTTATGCAGCGCTCAGCAATTATTTCATCATTTTCGTTACTAGTGGCTTGTTTGTTGGATTGCCAAAAAACATTGCCAATAAGCTTATCGTTTTGATCACGACTCTGATTGTCGTAATCAGGGTCGTTGAAATCATGATTGATCCCGTTTTGGGAAACATCGTTGATAACACGCGAACAAAATGGGGCAAATTCAAGCCTTGGATTTTGTCAGGGACAATCGTCAGTTCAGTGCTTTTGGTCGTATTGTTTACGGGAATTTTTGGACTGGCGGAGAAAAATTGGATCTTGTTTGCCGTTTTATTCGTTATTTTGTTCGTGATTCTGGACGTGTTCTACTCATTTTCTGACGTATCCTATTGGGGCATGGTTCCCGCTTTGAGTGAAGACAGCGATGAACGCGGCGTTTATACGGCTTTGGGAAACTTTACCGGATCGATCGGTTGGAACGGTTTGACGATTATCGTCGTTCCGATCGTAACCTGGTTTACGTTTGCCGCAACGGGCAAGCATACTGAGGGTCCGCAAGGATGGGTTGCATTTTCGGTCATCATTGCAGCTTTGACCATTATCTGCATGACCATCACTGCATTTGGCACGCAAGAAAAAGATAACGTCATCAGACGTGCCTCTCAGAAAGAAAAGACGACCTTGAAAGGGGTCTTTACCGCCATTGTAAAAAATGACCAGATTCTTTGGGCAAGTCTTGCGTACTTCCTGTACTCATTGGCCAACGTTGTGACGAACGGCGTTTTGTTCTACTATTTCAAGTTTATTCTCGATCGTTCGGCAGAATATGCCATCGTCGGTGTCGTGGCAACAATTGTCGGCTTTTGCACGTCGCCGCTTTACCCGATTTTGAACAAGTTCATTCCGCGCAAGGTTTTGTTTTGCCTTGGTCAGGCTTGCATGATCGTTTCATATCTGATTTTTATCTTCTTTGGATCAAACATGACTCTTATCGTCATTGGTCTTGCTTTGTATAATTTTACTTTTGCACAACTTGTAACCGTTTTAACTTTGACTGACGCGATCGAATACGGACAGCTTAAGAACGGAGAAAGAAATGAAGCCGTGACGCTGTCGATTCGTCCGATGATCGATAAGCTGACGGGAGCCTTTTCAAACGGACTTGTCAGCTTCATTGCCATCACCTGCGGCATGACAGGGGCGGCAACGGCAGCCGACATGACGGCAGGAAACGTGCATACCTTTAAAAGTTTTGCGTTCTATGTTCCTTTGGTTTTGGCAATTTTGGCCCTGGTCGTGTTTGTGTCAAAAGTCAAACTGACTGAGAAAAAACACGCCGAGATCGTCGAAGAGCTGCAGCGAAAGCTTTCTGAGGGTCAAAACGATTCGGATAAAGAATGTGCCAAAAACACTGGCATGACAAGATTGGTTGCGCCAGCAAGCGGGAAGATCATGGACGTTGAAGAAATGACGAATGTTTTGAGTGAATTTCACGGCAGAGGTTTTGCGATTCGACCGCAGGAAGGAAAAATCTACGCTCCTTTTGACGGTGTGGTTCGGTTCACTTTTACGACCAGACACGTGATCGGGCTCGTTTCCGAAAACGGTTTGGAAATGATTGTTCATATCGGCATCGGCACGGTCAATATGCGCGGTCAAGGGTTCATATCGCATTACGTTGATGGACAAAAAGTTAAGGCAGGAGAACTTTTGATGGATTTTGACCGCGATCTGATTGTCCAAAACGGATATGACGACATTATTGTCTGTTTCTTTACACAGCCTGGCAGAATCAAAGAGATTCCAAGCGTTTCTTCAGGCGAAATCGTCCATGGCAAAAAGATTGCCGATGTTGAAGTGAATAAATAATGTTGATGATTTTAGATTGAGAAGAGGATTTTTCCGACGGTTGTGCCGGGAAAATCCTTTTTTTGTTTAAAAATGCAGTGTCGTGCAATGCACGTTCAATCAGTATTCCGGGTCGGGGTTGCGGACAAAACGTCGATTCTTGAGATGTGCCCGTAAAAGGCGGCTCTCGGTTACGGGCAAAATGTCGATTCTTGGGATTTGCCCGTAAAATGCAGTCTTCGGTTACGGGCAAAACGTCGATTCTTGGGATTTGCCCGTAAAAG